>CANCYO010000014.1 GCA_947382415.1 uncultured Lachnospiraceae bacterium
TTTGACAATTCCATATAAATCTGCTAAGATATATTTACATAAAGGTACTGCCGATAGACGGCTAGTCCGAATTCATATTAGCAAAAATAGCCGCTAAAGTTTGTCAGACTGGGGGCGGCTATTTTTGTGGTTTATTATTATCCTTGCTTCCGATGGCGTATCCGAGACCGAAGCAGGTCAGGCATAAGCCAAGCACTGAAATCAATCCTTCAATCGTCAACATCCACTCAGCCCTCCTTTCCCAGATTCCTGCAGGCAGGTTTCTATGTATCGAAGATACATTGTGATCGGAGGGTCACAGTCCCTCCGCAGAAGAACCAGCCGCCTACCGTTATGGCAGTACCAGTATGAATATTTAATCAGAAAATGTCGGGCGCTACAAGATAGTTTCCGGCTTTTTTATTTTTCCCCTTAAATGCCAAAGTAAATTCTAGTTTATATACCCTTACCGGATTTATCTCTGTCACTGACTCTACACATTCGAAGTCGATATCGGATTTGACTACCTAACCGTCCGCACAAGCCTTTCATGCTGCCGATTTTAATATAGTTTATCCATCCCCGGATAAGCCGGTTAAGTTTCTCAATCTTATAAGCATTGCTTACTCCCCAGCCCCTGCGTGTATATTCCTTCATCTGCGCCTTGATCTTTGCTACCGCTTTCAGGTGTGGTCTGGCTTTATATCCTTTGGCAAATGTGTCAAAGTAAAACCCAAATCCGAGCCTTTCTGCCCCTTTTGCCTTTGCCGTCTTTGAAATCATCGACAGACGGTGCTCCGGCTACGAGGTGGAACGTACTTCAACTGATTGATTGTTCAGCCCATCGCTCCATTCCCATTACAGGAACTTCTTCACTACTATGGCTTCTGCTGACTTCTCACAGTTCGTTGTTACTACGACAAATGAGACCGCCTGTGAGACCTCCACGCTTAAGGTGCGCGCTCTTTCCTCTCATCTATCCGCCATATCTACTCGTACTTCCAGCAACTTTTGGACTTCATCTCTTTGTGCAGACTTATCCGTTTTTCCGAGCCTTGTATGTGATTCCTGTTCGTCGAATCAAGAGTTTGCTTACAGCTTCCTTCAGATTCCACCTCACGACGGACACCCTTGCCTTCGGTTATATCCTTCCCACTACCGGGCGGATTCGGGACTTTCACCCGTTAAATACGTGCGCCGCCGGGCACACCATAAAAACGGCATAGCCCGCAGGCTACGCCGTTTTAGATCAATTCTTCTCAAACACAAAATAATCTGCCGCCACACTGCCTCCGGTCTGTCCGCTCTCATTAATGGCAAACAATCCCGCCTTGACGCCCACCCAGCGTCCCGGTGCGGCTTCGACAGCCTCGCCAAGCGGACTCAGATGCTCCTCATCCGTCCCGGCCTCAAAAGATACCAGCTTCTCCTCTCTCACCCGCATACGCAGATAAATCACATCCCCCGAAATTCCGAATTCCTCCAGAGATCCCATATCCGTGCGCTGCTCATCATCTTTCGTCCAGTTTCCGGTGCGCTGCTGCAAACGATACCCGCCGTTTTCCCGCACCACCGCAAGACCGGTATAATGTCCGCACTGAGATACCATACCCGCCACATCTCCGTCAGCCATCTTTTCCAGATGCAGACAGGTAGTTATACAAAAATCAGGTGCCGGCCATTTCTGAATTAACAGATTGGGAACATCGCACAATTGACGCTTCCCATCCACAGTCTGGGCGTTGAGAATGAGCTGTCCATCCTTCAGATCATACCATTCCTCCCTGTAATTGGCGTTCCACTGCCACTGCAGGCCCAGTTTCTCCCCCTGGAAAAAGTCGCTGTCCTCCGGCGCATCTATGGGATAGACGCCGCCCACATCCGGCTTTTTATGACGAAGCACCGGCTCTCCGCAACCGTCCGCATCATTCACGCCGATCACCGGCCAGTCGTCCTCCCAACGCATGGGCTGAAGATGAACAATGCGTCCCGCGTTGCCCACATCCTGAAAATGCAAAAACCAATGCTCTCCGTTTGGCGTGTCCACCCATGCGCCCTGATGAGGGCCGTTTACCGGAGAATTCCCCTGACGCAGCACGATTCTCTCCTCGTAAGGACCATAGATATTCCTGGAGCGCAGCACCGCCTGCCAGCCCGGCTTCACGCCGCCTGCGGGGGCGAAAATATAATAATATCCGTTTCTCTTGTAGAGCTTGGGTCCCTCAATGGTAGGCTGTGTGGCGTGTCCGTCATAGATAAACTGTCCGTCGTCCAACACTCCGGAGCAGTCCGGCTCCATGGGAGACATATATAAAAAGCTCTTAAATCCGATCCGGCTTCTGGCAAACGCCGTTACCATATAGGCCTTTCCGTCATCGTCCCAGAACGGACAGGGATCGATCCATCCCGTCACTTTTCTGACAAACGCGGGCTCGCTCCATCTGCCCCAGGGATCCTCGGTCTTGCACATCATGATACCCTCGTCGGGAAACGGAATAAACGCATAGTAAACACCCTCATGGAAGCGGATGGAAGGCGCCCATGTACCGCAGCCATGTACCGGCTCCTGATAGCGCTCAAAAGGAAGTTTATCAATGATATAATTGATCACCTTCCAGTTCACCAAATCCTTGGAGTGCAGCAGGGGCACTGCGGGAGTATTGCAGAAACTGGAAGCAATCATGAAATAATCCTCCCCCACCCGGATCGCGTCAGGATCGGAATAATCCGTGTAGAGAATGGGATTTATGTACGTTCCGTCCCCCTGGTCCGCAACCCACATTTTCTGAATCTTTGCCTTGTCCATAACATCCTCCTTTGCTCATGCTTAAGATACTTTGATTATACCATCTCTGTTCTGCCAATTCGTGCCACATCCCCCACACAATTATGCCATTTATTGCGCATCATTCTTGCTTTCTTTGATTAATTGGCTTAAAATGAATATGACATTTCTTGCGCTATGAACAAATCATCTGCTGACATGCCGCACCAAACAGTTAGGAGACCGCCATGAGCTTTTTTTATCAGAACCGCAGCGAACGTCTGCGGCTGTATACCTCTGTAAACAATACTTTCTCCTCCCATCTTCACCGGCAGGTGGAAATGATTCTGGTGCTGGAGGGCGGTCTCCTCGTGGCCGGAAGCCATGGGCGCAGCTTTTTAACACCGGGCCAGGGCATCCTGATCTTCCCCAACCGCCTGCACAGTCTCTACACCGATCCGCATCAGGGCAGCCGCATCCTTCTGTGCATCTTTGAACCCGATTTCTGCCCTCAATACCAGAATTATTTCCTGAACTATCTGCCCGCGGAGGGCAGCTTTGATCTGGGACTGCTCTCCCGTCACAGCCAGACTGCGTCGGCGTCCCTGCTTTCCCTCACGGATGGATATGACCGTCAGGAACCGGTCCCCCCCTATCTGTGCAATCTGGCACAGGGCTATCTGACGCTGCTTCTGGCGGAGCTGTTCACTTCCCCCTCCGCCCCCATACGGCTTCAGGAAACCAAAAACGGAACAAATCCGGAGCTGGAGCAGCGCGTCCTTCTGTATCTGGACGGGCATTTCACAGAGGAACTCTCCCTGGAGATTCTGGCCCGGGAATTCGGCGTCAGCCGTTTCCACCTCTCCCGGCTGTTCTCAGAAAAGTTTCAGACCACCTTTCCCCGCTATGTAAACTCCAGACGACTGGAGTATGCCCGGAAACGATTGACCGAGTCGAAGGATTCCGTCACCAACATTGCGTTGGACGCAGGCTTCGGCAGCTCCCGCAGCTTTTTTCGGGAATTCAGGGAAGCTTTTCATACGACTCCGAGTGCTTACCGCAGGCAACATACAAAACAGGCTCCCCGACCTTGATGCGCCCCTGCCCCGTCACAGTCATGCCTCCGAGTTCCTCCTCATTTTCCACACTGAGAACAATCTCCGGATCAGCGCCCTCTCTGCCGATACCCGCGGGATCATACTCCAGCAAAAGCGTCCCCTTCCTCACATACTCGTGCTCCATGACACGACAGTGATAACAGTCACTGCACATCTCATCCACATGGCTTCCCGCCCGCAGCAGAATGTCTGCGCCGAATTCCGTCTGCAAAAGCATGGCACTGCCCATGGGATAGAGATGTCTGATCTTGCCGGAGGTGGGCGCATACACCCTGCCCTGATCCGGCAGAATGCGCACTTTACATCTTCCGTTTTCCTCGAACACACTGACCTGTCCCGCCACCGGACTGCCGATTTCCCGTCCCAAGGACACCGTCTTGCTCTGTCTGCGGTTCTCTGTCTTTCCCTCCGGTCTCGCACCTGTGTTTACGACGCTTCCCCGGCTCTCCTCCACATCGGCCTCCGCCGCCTCCACAAGCTGCCACTGAACGCTTCTGCCCGCCCAGAACCCGGCCATAGCCGCCAAAACTGCAATAGCTCCTAAAACAAACATATCCATAAACTCACCCCTTGTCCGCCATAGCGTTTATTAAAAATACTTTTTGCATTTAGGCATAAAAATATACTTGACACAGATGCAAAACTGATGCTATACTGTCAACGTATTCTAAATGAAAGTCATTGAACTCACATATTTTTGTAAGTCATTGTTACTTTTATTTCTATCAGATTTAGAAAAGGTTAAGAATGGTTTGCAAAAATATGTGATTTTACTGTCCTACGTTTTAGAATCACATTACTGAAACGGGCACTGCCCCAAAAGAAGGAGGTACCACATGAACAACGGTACAGTTAAATGGTTTAACGCTCAGAAAGGTTACGGTTTCATCACCAACGATGCAACCGGCGAGGAAGTTTTCGTACACTTCTCCGCAATCAATGCAGAGGGCTTCAAGTCCCTTGAGGAAGGTCAGAAGGTTTCCTTCGATACCGAGAGCGATCCTCAGAACAGCAGCAAGGTTCGCGCTACCAACGTAACAGTTGTAGCTTAATCACCACTGCCAACAAACATAAAGAGCCGTTCCCTGTGGGGACGGTTCTTTTTTTATGCACAGGCCCGCATATATTTCATTACATATCAACGCCGGTTCAGTATAATTATCCGAAATTCATTTTCCGGAACCTTCCCGACGGATGAGCGCATATAATATAACTGGATAAGGCACTTGATTCTTTCCAACCAATAAACTGCCGCCCGCGGGAGCGGGCAGAAGGTGTATTTATATGAATCTGTTCACACTGACCCTGATCGCCATAGGCCTTTCCATGGATGCCTTCGCCGTCTCCGTCTGCAAGGGCCTGGCCATGCAAAAAGCCGATCTGCACAAAGCCTGCACTGTCGGGCTCTGGTTCGGAGGCTTTCAGGCCCTCATGCCGGCTCTGGGCTTTCTGCTGGGCAGCAGCTTTGATAAAAAGATCATCGCCATCGACCATTGGATCGCATTCATCCTGCTGAGCACGATCGGTATCTCCATGATAAAAGAAGCGCTCTCCAAAAACGAGGAGAGCGCAAGTGACTCATTAGATATAAAAACGATGTTTCTGCTTGCCATAGCCACCAGTATTGACGCTCTGGCTGTGGGCGTAACATTCGCCTTCCTGCAGGTACATCTGCTGCCGGCCCTGTGTCTCATCGGCATCATAACCTTCCTGCTCTCCGCTGCCGGCGTCAAAGCAGGCAATGTCTTCGGCTCCAGATACAAGAACAGAGCGGAACTCATCGGAGGCATCATTCTAATCTGCATGGGTGTCAAAATTCTGCTGGAACATCTCGGCATCCTGTGATATCGCCCATTCTACCCTACAGCTTAAACCGCTGTATGCCTTCCTCAAGAGCCTCGGCTATGGTTCTGAGCTTCACCGCATCGTCCGCAATGGTCTCCATGGTATTCATGGCCATCACGGTAGAAGCGCTGGTCTCCTGCGTCGCCGCAGCGTTCTCCTCAGATACGGCAGAAAGATTCTGAATGACATCCACCACGTTTTCCTTGGCCTGGTCTATCTGCTTAATATTACCGGCAATATCATCGATACGCTCAATCAGCTGATTGATATTGGAGATAACACCGTGAACGATATCCGCCGTGCGCTGCATCTCCGCCTCCTGTCTGTCCACAATGGTCTTCACAGCGTCTGTCTTCTCCACCGTCTCCTCAGACCGGATCTCCAGCTCCTGAATAATGGCATTGATATCCGTAGCGGACTCTGTGGTCTGCTCCGCCAGCTTCTTAATATTCTCGGCAACCACCGCAAAACCTTTGCCTGCCTCTCCCGCTCTGGCCGCCTCAATAGAAGCGTTCAGGGAGAGCAGATTGGTCTCACTGGCAAGCTCTGTGATCAACTCAACCACCTCGGAAATTCTCTTGGCAGAGACATTGGCCTCCTGGGTCTTGGAATAGACATCATTGATATTGTCCACCATGACTTTCTGACCGTCTACCAGCTCGTTCAGGATCTGATTGGCATCCTGTCCCTGTTTTCTCACATTGTCCGCATCATCCGCCAGCACCTTTGTGCTCTCGTAAGCCGCCTCGATCATATTGCCGATATCAATCACATTTTCCGTAGCACGCTGCGTCTCCTCGGCCTGCATGGTAGCCCCTGTCGCCATCTCGGAAACAGCTTTTTCAATCTCATGCACACTGGCGATGGTGTCCTCCGCCGCAGTGCTGAGCTGCTCAGCCTCTCCATAGAGATCGCCGCCCTGTTTCTGCAGCCCGCTCAGCACCTCCGCCTGACTGCCCCGCAGAGCCACTACCGCGCGCAGGATATTGCCGATCTCATCCTTGCGTTTTACATATTTCTTTTCCTTCTCCTCATCCAGCGAGGTAAAATCCAGATCAGCAAGCCTGCCTACGGAACTTACCGCAAACTGCAGCGAGGAGAGCATAATGGTGATGATGACCAGCACCGCCACAACAGCCGTAATGCCGAATGCGACATTAAATCCGTTGGCCGCAAGGACGATCTCCCCAAAGGGCGCCATCACTTCCGATTCATTCACTGTGACAACGAGAATAAAGTTTCTTGCCTCATCAATGAAATATCCCGCATACTTTTTATTGTTTTTATAACCGTATTCGCACACCGCCGGCTCGTGGGTGACACCCGCCTGCAGATCTTCCGCCAGACCGTTGACTACAACATTCTCCACCTTCTGGCCTATTTTATCCTTCTCGGGATGATACAACATGATTCCCTCTGCGTCAGTGATATAAGCGTAGGAAGACTCCATGCCGATGATATTGGCGTCTGCCAACTTGTCCTCCAGAACATCAGCCTTCAAGGTATTCTCGATTCCCTCGGCCTCCACCAGGGTCTCAATCTCCCTGCCGTAGGCAAGCGTCAGATCATATACATAATTATGGACGATCTCACTGTAATTAACCTTGGCCGACTTTACAAGAAACACCGTCAGAATAACGGATAACAGCGCGCACATCACTCCTGTCATGAGCACGATCTTAAATTTCAAAGAAGAAAAAAAGTTGCTTTTCATTTGACCACCCTCTGCCCTTCCCGGAAAAACAAAATTCAATTCACTTTAGTCTGCCAGCCTGCGCATCTCCGTGTATGCCAGAAGCAGCGGTCCCACACCCTTGGCGTCGTCTTCCACAATGGGCTCCGACATATAATATTCAAACGTACCGTCTCTGCGGGTATTGTTCTCAGGCCCAAGCCCCGCTACCAGACAGATGCCTCCCAGGCTCAGCTCACCGTCCTTCTCCTTCAGATATTTGTCGCAGATACCGTTGAAGGCCTTCAATCCATACTCTCTGTAGCTCTCAGGCAAAAAGCCCAGACGCACACCCTTCAGCAGAGAATACGCCATGATCGCGCTGCCGCTGGTCTCCAGATAGTTGGGCTCCTCCCCTCCGCGGGCGGGCAGCTGATACCACATACCGCTCTCATCCTGGAATTTCAGCATGGAATCGATCAGATCCACAAAAACCTGCTTCAGATTGTCATACTCTGCCTTCCACTCCTCGCCGGGTTCGCATTTGTTCAGGGTGTCCAGAAGCGCCATGGAATACCAGCCCAGCGCTCTCAGCCAGAAATTCTGGGAGAGGCCTGTCTCCTTATCGCACCAGAAAGCCGTCTTGGACGCATCATAGCCATGGTAATACAGACCGGTCTTCTCGTCCCGGACATATTTTACCACATTTGCGAACTGATCAAAAATATCTCTGTAGTTCTTCTTATCATTAAATTTGGTCTCGTACTCCATGTAAAAGGGCTGTCCCATATACATGCCGTCAAGCCACACCTGATTGGGATAAATCTTCTTGTGCCAGAAATTCCCCTCCTGTGTGCGGGGCTGGTTCTGTACCTGGCTGTAAATCAGATCGATAGCCTTTCTATACTTATCCTTGCCGTTGATCTCATACAGGGAAAACAGCGTCTTTCCTGCATTGACATTGTCGATATTGTACTCTTCCACAGAATAACCGTTGATGGAGCCATCCTCCTGCACTCTGTGATTGATATAAGCATCTGCAAACTCGTAATATTTCTTCTCGCCTGTGGCATTGTAAATCTCAAGAAGGGCCAGAATCATGCATCCGTCGATATAATTCCAGCCGGAAGCCTTCCCCTCTCTTGCTTTCTCAATGTTCCATGCCGGAACATCCAGCGTACTTTTCTCAATCAATTCGTCAATATACTTTTCAAAAATTGGCATTTGCATTTGGACATCCTCCGTTACTATGTAAAATTGTATGCTTGAAATCTATTTTACACAATTTTGCACAATTAGTCAACGAAAGAATCCCTATCCTTCATAAAATATGTCAAATTTTTATCATATTGCAGAGTATGCCGCCACTCCCATGAGCACACAGGTCAAATACAGCAAAAGCAGATGCAGGGGATAAAATCCATAAAAAAAGTATTTGCAGGAATACCCTTTCCTGCCCCGATACAGCGCCAGAGCAAGAAACGCCGGCAGAGCGGCAATCTCTCCCAAAAACAGTACAAAAGCCGCGTAACCCATGACAAGCGCCAGCATCCGTCTCCTGCGGAAAAAATACAAAACCAGAATACATGCCACGCCGTAACAGGAATAGTCCGTCCGCAAAAGAGCGGAAAGCCCCATGCCCGCCGCCGCTGTGAGCACCGTCAGGACTACGCCCGCAAAAGTCCTCCGTTCCCCGTCCTCAGAGCCGCCCTGACGCTTCCCAATCTCTTCAATAACAATCAGAGTCACCAGCCCTATGGTCAATGTAAAAAATACATTCTGGTAACCAAATTCCAGCACCTCACTGCTAAACGCCAGATCAAAGGGTATCTCGCTGATCAGCGCAAAAATCCCCAGCCTTGCGGCGTACCGCCATCTGTTTCGCGTATGCTCCAGCCCTTCCACCAGCATAAAGCAATAAATTGGAAACGCAATGCGCCCGATCTGACGCATTGCGCTGTATACCATATATAATTCCTGACCGGCTCCCGCCCGCAGCATGCGCGCCAGCACCGTCGCGGCAATGTGATCCGTCAGCATCGTGACAACGGCCAACAGCTTCAGTGTGCTGCCGCTGATCCCCTGCCATTTTCTCTCCTTCACAACTTCCATGTCCGCGTCTCTTACGCTCCTTTCCGCTATCCCACCTTGTAACCCGTTCCCCAGACTACCTTGAGATAATAGGGCTCCTTGGGATTGCGCTCAATCTTTTCTCTGATATGGCGGATATGCACCGCAATCGTATTATCTGCACCAATGGCCTGCATATGCCAGATGGACTCATAAATCTGGCTGATGGAGAGCACTCTGCCCCGCTCCTGCACCAAAAGCTTTAATATCTTGTACTCAATGGGCGTCAGCTTCACCTCTCTGCCGTCTACCGTGACGCTGCGGTACAGATCGTTCACCACCAGACCGTCCACCCTGTATATGCGGTCTATATTGCTGCACATATTTACGAGCTGACTGTAACGGCGCAGTTGGGATTTCACCCGTGCCAGAAGCTCCAGAGGATTACATCCCGCCACCACATAATCGTCCGCTCCTGCGTTCAACGCCATGATCTTGGCCGTCTCCGCACTCTGAGCCGAAACAACAATGATGGGTATACTGCTCTTCTTCCGGATATGGGCCAGCACCTCAATCCCGTTGCACCAGCCTCTGCCGTCCAGCTCCACATCGATCAGCACCAGATGCATCTTTCCCGCCTCCAGAAGCTCCAGAAGCTCCTCCAGGCTGCCCGCCACCTGCATGTGAATACTCTCTCCTGCAAACAGCGCCCCCATCTTCTCCGAAATTCCCGTATTATCATTATACACCACAAGGTTTCTCTCCATAACTTTCACCTCATCACATCTCAAAACAAGTTCACACTCTAATCCGCATAATAAACGCTCAAATCCAGCGTACTCAGTACCCTCTCGATCACAGCCCCGTCATATCCCTGAAAATCCATACAGAGCTCTCTTCCGTTCGCCGAGATCACCGCATGGGTGGAAATGATCTCCCCACCCTCCACAGAGTCAAACACCACATAGGTCAGTCCCTGACTGTTGGTGAGATTCCGCTCGTTGGCGCTCTCGCCTGTGTAAGCGGTAGAAGAAGCATATCCTGCAAGTCCCCGTGTGTCCCACTGATGCATCATAAAGCTCCTCTCGTCTCCGCCAAAGAGCATGGCCGTCACCGAATCGCCTTCACCCATCACATAAATCTGCCACACGGCCTCCTCTTCGCCCAGCCACTGCGGCTCCGGCAGTGCCATGGTGATCTGCTCTGCCTGGCGGAAGTCTTCAACAGAACTGTACTCCCTCTGTTCTTCTATGGTCTCCACAAAATACCCTTCGTCGTCCGCTCCGCCCTCCTCAGGAGAATAGGCGGCCATGCGCGGTGTGGCTTCGTTACCGCTCTCTACATTTCCAAACTTTCCATTTCCGGCCTCTCCGCCGGTGTCTGCTGCCTCACTATTGTCTTCAGCCACACTGGTGAGGGAATACCCCTGCTGCTCTATGCTGATCCGGCTCTTGTGGTAATTCACCGCCGTCACTGTGCTCACGCTGCACAAGAGCAGGACTGCCGCTGCCGCAGCTCCCTTGATCCATATGTTCTGCCCTCCGCGCGACCTCTCCGGAGGGCCGTTCAGCAGTTCCTCCGCAGTCAGCCTGCGCATCGGCAGGCCATCCACGGCCTCTCTGTACGCATCCTGAAATTTACGCAAAATCAAATTCCTCCTTTAAGGATTCACGCAAAAGCTCACGCCCTCTGGTGAGCTGTGAAGTGACCGTGGACTCTTTCCGCCCAAGCAGCACCCCCATCTCCCGCACCGACATGCCTTCATAATAAAACAGGTGGATCACATCCCGATATTTCACAGGCAGCGCCCTCACAGCCGAAAGAATCTGTTCCCCGCTCTCCCTACGCAGCATCTCCTCCTCGGGAGGAGCCGCCTGCCCGCCAGCGGCCTCCGCCGTATTTTGCGATGGCTCCAATCCCCTGCGCACCAGAGGGTTCTCCAATTGATCCTCCAGCGGTTCAGCCGCCCGATGCCTCACCCAGGCGCTGCGCCGGTATTTCCGGCAGCGGTTGACCATGACTTTGATCAGCCATGCCTTTTCATGCTCTTCATCCGCAAAATCCCTGCCGGATCTCAGATGGAGAAGATACCGGTAAAAAGTCTCCTGAACGGCGTCCTCCGCATCCTGCCTGTGCTCCAGCCTCAGATAGGCAATGCCAAACAACATCCTCTCATACCTGTCAATTTTTTCATCGATTTTCAAATGCAATTCGTCTTTTTCAAATTCAGCCATAACTCTTTCCGTCTTGCAAGGCGAGATTGCAATTCATGAAAAAGGGAAAAATCATGAAATTTACAACCCTTCACTCTGTAACATCCCTAAGTCTAGCAGAATGCTGCATATTTTTTGCAAATAAATTCTTAAAATTTTATAAACTGTCGAAAACCCGCATAACTACGCAAAAATCCCCTCAAACTATTAGACTGTTTTGAGGGGAAAAAGTTTCAATAATATAGAATAATATTTTTTGACATAGTGCTTTCAGAAAAAAACCTCCACCAGCGTAAGTCCTTTTGCGGGCGCCAGCGGCCCTGCCTGCTCCCTGTCGCGGGCATCGAGGAGCTCCGCCATACTCTCAGGCGTACGCTTTCCCATGCCCACCTCCAGAAGCGTTCCCATGAGGATCCTGATCATATGATGCAGGAAACCGTTTCCCCGGAATGAGAAACGCAGCAGCGCTCCCTCTCCGGTTATGGAGATCTCATCGATCCGGCGCACGGTGGACTTTTTGCCCTTTTTCGCCGAGGTAAAACTCTTAAAATCATGCTCTCCCAAAAGAAACGCCGCCGCCCGCTCCATGGCCGCAACGTCCAAAGGCTCCGGCACTTCCAGCGCATAACGCCTCCAAAACACATCCGGGACATCGCTGTTTATGACATGATACACATAATGCTTGCCCTGAGCATTGAGTCTGCTGTGGAACCTGGGAGCCGCCTCCGAGATCTCCACCGCCGCAATATCCTCCGGCAGATACCGATTGATATAGGCGCGCATCTCCTCGAGGGACATGGGACATACCGTATGAAAATTAGCCACCTGTCCCCGGGCATGCACACCCGCATCCGTCCTGCCGCTTCCCTGCACCTCGATCACTTCCCCGCACATTCTGGAAAGCAGCGCCTCCAGCTTACCCTGTATGGTATTGTCCGTGGAACTCTGCCTCTGCCAGCCCTGATACCTGGTTCCCTCATACTGGAGCAGAAGCCTGATATTACGCAAGGGGCCCCTTTCCGCCCCCGTCGTCCCGGCTGCTCCGCCCTTCCTTCCTGTCCCGGGCATCCAATCCTGCCATATCCTCCTTCTCCAGTCTACGGAAACGATTCAGACCGTTCACCAGAATCAGAATACTGTTCCGGGTCGTGTCAAAAGCGCCCTCCTCATACATCGTATAGACGATAAGCCCCAGGGGAACCGCCACAATCATGCCCACGACGCCGCCCAGCCGGTATCCGATATAGAGCAGGAACAGAGTGGGAATGGGTGCCACGCCGATGGAATCTCCCACGATCTTGGGCTGTATCAACTGGCGCGCCAACTGTCCCACGCCCCAGATGATCAAAAGGCCTACAGCCATCTTGTAATCTGTGCTGAGTATCTTCAGAATTGCCCATGGCACAAGCACCGTCCCCGTTCCAAAAAAGGGAATGAAGTCCAAAAAGGCGATCAGAAAGGCAATCAGCAGCACATAATCCACCTGCAGCAGGGCCAGCCCGATCACCAACAGCAGATACATCCACAGCTCAATTTTGAGCTGTGCCTTGAGATAACCGCCCACCGCCTTCACCAGACTGCGCTTGACGATGCGGTACCGATCCTGTATGGACTTGGGGCAGACACGTGAAAACCATGCCGTAATATTGTTTCGCTCCGCCACAAACAGATAGGAGGACAAAAGCGCCATAATGACTCCGATGAGAATGGAAGGAAGCTGTTTTGCAAAATTTCCCACTGCCGCGATGGTGGGCATACTGATACTGCCAACGATATCGCCGAAAAAGGCCGTGATATCCCCTCCAAGCCCCGCAAGCCTCTGCTGGACATCCTGAGGAAGCTTATTGTAAATGACGGCAAAATTCTGGGATATCTCCTGAAAATCCTCCTCCGCGTTCTCCCACATCTCCGGCAGGGCATTGATCAGCCCCACAGCCTCCTTGGCCAGCTTACCGCCCACCAGATAGAGCGAGAACACCACCAGGCCGATTACCAGCACAATCACCACCGCGCTGCCCGCCTTTCGCCGGATTTTCAGCCTCTTCTCAAAAAAATGCACCAGCGGACTGGCGATCCATGCCACAATCCAGCCTGCCACAAAAGGAGCAAAAAACACCAGCAGCCTGGGCGCAAGAAAGATCACTGCCAGAAATATTACCAGAGAGACTGCCAAATTAGTCAACGCTTTCAGGTACTTTATCATAGACCTGCCTCCACAATGTCATCCAAAATCCCGTATATTTCCTCCCTCCCCTGCTTCGTAACCGCGGAGAAGGGAATGATCGTCGTGTCCGAATCCGCCTTCAGAGTCGTCCTGATCAGCTTAAGCTGCTTCTGAATCTGACTCCTGTTAATCTTATCCAGCTTGGTGGCGATAATGATGGGCTGATAACCATGCTTCCTGATCCAGTCATACATGATCACATCGTTGCTGCCCGGCTCATGGCGGATGTCGATGAGCAGGAACACACATTTAAGCTGCTTCGATCTGTGCAGGTAATCCTCTATCATTTTTCCCCACTGCGCCTTCACCTTCTCATTGGCTCTGGCATAGCCATAACCCGGCAGATCCACCAGATACAGAGCATTGTTGATATTGTAATAATTGATGGTCTGCGTCTTGCCCGGCTGCGAGCTGGTCCGGGCCAGCGACTTGCGGTTCATGACCGCATTGATCAGAGAGGATTTCCCCACATTGCTTTTGCCCGCGAACGCCACCTCCGGGTGGACATTCTCGGGCAACTTACTGGTGACGCCGCACACCGTCTCCAAATTTACATTCTTGATGATCACGCCGGTTTCCTGCGGATGGTGAGCGGATTCCCCCCGTCCACAGCCTCCCTGGTGATAACGCAGGCCTCAATACCCTCGTCTGAAGGTATCTCATACATGATATCCATCATGATGCTCTCCATGATGGAACGCAGGCCTCTGGCTCCGGTCTTCCTCTCGAAAGCCTGGTCCGCAATGGCCTCAATGGCGTCCTGTTCAAAGTCAAGCTCCACCTCATCCATGTCAAAGAGCTTCTGATACTGTTTGATCAGCGCGTTCTTGGGCTCCTTCAGGATGCGCACAAGGGCATCCCTGTCCAGTCCCTCCAGCGATACGCAGATAGGTACGCGCCCCACAAACTCCGGAATCAGTCCGAATTTCACCAGATCCTGAGCCGTGACCTCCTGGAGCAGCGCGCTGCTCTCCTTCTGGGACTTGGTCGTCAGCTCCGTGTTAAATCCGATGGACTTCCGGTCCAGTCTGGTCTCAATGATCTTCTCCAGCCCGTCAAAAGCTCCTCCACAGATAAACAGAATATTGGAGGTATCTACCTGTATCAACTCCTGATGTGGATGCTTGCGCCCTCCCTGAGGCGGTACGCTGGCAACGGTTCCCTCAATGATCTTGAGCAGCGCCTGCTGTACGCCCTCGCCGGACACATCTCTGGTAATCGAAACATTCTCGCCCTTCTTGGTGATCTTGTCAATCTCGTCAATATAGATAATGCCGTACTGGGCTCTGTCCACATCATAGTCCGCCGCCTGAATCAGCTTCAGCAGGATATTCTCCACATCCTCGCCCACATAGCCGGCCTCGGTCAATGTGGTGGCGTCCGCGATGGCAAAGGGCACATTGATAATCTTGGCCAACGTCTGGGCCAGATAAGTCTTGCCCGAACCCGTGGGCCCTACCATGATGATATTACTCTTCTGAAGCTCGACGTCGTCCAGATCCTTGGGCGCTGTCACGCGCTTATAATGATTGTACACCGCCACGGCCAAAGCTTTCTTGGCGGCCTCCTGTCCGATGACATACTCGTCCAGAAAGGTCTTGATCTCTCTGGGCTTCAGCACATTGATCTCCGTGCGCTGCGCCTCTTCTACTTCCTCGTCCTCCAGCTCCTCCTCCAGAATGTCCGTGCAGATATCCACGCACTCGTCGCAGATATACACGCCGGCAGGCCCCGCGATCAGCTTGCGCACCTGCCCCTGGGTCTTGTTGCAAAAGGAACATCTGATACTGTTATCAGTATTCTTTCCAGCCATAATATACTCCTACCCTTTTGATTTTCACTTGGTTATTTCTCGTCCGGAGCCGCGTGGAAGGTGAGCACCTTGTCGATCAGCCCGTATTCGCAGGCCTCCTCCGCACTCTTCCAGTTATCCCGCTCAGTGTCCGCACAGATCGTCTCATAATCTCTTCCGGTATTCTCCGCCAGCATACGGTTCAGCTTTTCCTTGGTGCGCAGAATATGCTTTGCCGCAATCTCAATCTCCGTGGCCTGGCCCTGAGTGCCTCCCAGAGGCTGATGAATCATCACCTCGGCGTTGGGAAGCGCATACCGCTTGCCCTTGGCGCCGCCGGCCAGTAAAAAGGCCCCCATGCTGGCAGCCATGCCGATACAGACAGTAGACACGTCGCATTTGATATATTTCATGGTGTCATAGATCGCCATACCCGCGGTCACACTGCCGCCGGGGCTGTTGATATACAGATGGATATCCTTCTCGGGATCCTCCGCCTCCAGAAACAGGAGCTGGGCCACCACAAGACTGGCAGTCGTCTCATTGACTTCCTCCCCGAGAATGATGATCCTGTCCTTCAAAAGTCTGGAATAAATATCATAAGACCGCTCTCCCTTGCTGGTCTGCTCGACAACGTAAGGTACTAAACTCATGTGTCTTCCTCCTGTCTGTTCCGATCCTGAACGATCAGACTCTTTCATTTTCAAATCCTCTATATCCAAATTTACTTCCATCTTTACCATCTTATCCCACCGTATACATTTTTTCAATGGAATCCGGTTGAATTTAATAAAAAGTTAATGTCGCCGGGGCAAAAGCACCGTCTTTTTCACAGTCTGTTTTATTCTCCTGTAATATGCGAAAAGTTGTACCTGATCCGCTCAGGTACAACTTTCGCCGCTGTCCGCTGCCGGTGTTATTCCTCCGCGGTCTCCTTCTTTGCTTTGCTCTTGGAAGCCTTCTCCTCTTTAGCATGTTCCACAACAAACTCTACAGCCTTCTTGATGCAGATATCCTCACGCACCTGTTTTGCACCGTTCTCGCCGAGAAGCTCTCTCACCTTGTCGGGCTCCATCTGATAAACCTCGCCCATGGTCTTTAACTCCTCCTGGAATTCCTCCTCGGAGACCTCCATCTTCTCTGCGGCGGCAACTGCCTCCAGCACCAGACGGGACTGAATCCGCTTCAGCGCCTGAGGACGAACCTGCTCAAGCAGTCTGGCGGGCGTCATGCCGGTAAACTGCATATACTGCTCCATAGACAGCCCCTGAGACTGGATTCTCTGGGAAAATTCATCCACCATCTGTCTCTGCTGCGTGTCGAGCATGGCGTCGGGAATCTCCATCTTGGCATCCTCGATGACTGCGTCCACGGCAGCCTCTTCTTTTGCGTCTTTGGCTGCTGCGGCCTTCTTATCCGCCAGCTTTTTCTTCACATCCTCGCGATACTCCGCCATGGTGTCAAACTCGGACACCTCGCTGGCAAACTCGTCGTCCAGCTCGGGCAGAATCTTTTCCTTGATTTCTTTTACAGTACACTTAAACACTGCGGGCTTACCTGCAAGCTCCTGGGCCTGATAATCCTCAGGGAAAGTCACATTCACATCCACCTGCGCGTTCAGCTCCGCGCCGATCAGCGCCTCCTCAAAACCGAGGATAAACTGCCCGGATCCGATGGTCAGCGGATAGTTCTCACCCTTTCCGCCCTCAAAAGCCACACCGTCCACAAAGCCTTCAAAGTCAATGACCGTCATATCTCCATCCTTTACGGCCCTGTCCTCCACATTGACCGTGCGGGCATTGGTCTCTCTCTCTCTCTCGATCGCCTTATCGATATCTTCCTCAGTCACGGCAAGATCCGCAGCGGGAACCTTCACACCCTTGTACTTGCCCAGCGTCACCTCAGGCTTCAAAGCTACCTCCGCGGTAAAGATAAAGGGCTTTCCGGCCTCGATCTGCACCACGTCCACCCTGGGCGCGGACACGATATCTTCGCTGCACTCCTCCAGCGCCTTCTCATATGCCCCGGGAATCAGTTCATTGGCTGCATCCTCATAAAATATCTCCTTACCGTACATCTGCTCGATCATCTTGCGGGGCGCTTTGCCCTTGCGGAAACCGGGAATGCTGATCCGATTTTTGTTCTGACGATACGCACTGTCGATAGCCTTGTCCAGCTCCTCCGCAGACACCTCAATGGTGAGCTTTGCCATGCCCTTCTCCAACTTTTCCACCTGTAAACTCATGTGTATTTCCTCCTTCATATCTGTGCCGGTTCTATCTCAAATCTGCCGGAGTCAGCGCAAACAGACTCTCAGGCATCGGACATAGTCACAGTCATTTTAGGATTATAACAAATTTCCGGCCTGTTTGCAAGCACTGAGTCTGAAAAGGATGATTTAAGATAAAATATAAAACAGAGCCAATCGGCTGAAAATCACTCCACGCTGATTGGCTCTCGTTTTTTACTGAGGTTTATAATCTTTATTTTTACAGCAGTTTTTATACTTTTTCCCCGATCCGCACGGACAGGGATCATTTGGATATATTTTCTTCTTCCCGCCCTGCCGGAATTCGATCACCTTGCTTTTTTCGGGCAGAGGCAGCAAAAACCTTCCTGCTCTGGCGGAGAGCTCGTTTGGCGTGAAACCTCTGTTTAACAGCATTCTGGTATTATTCCACAAATCATTGACCAGTTCCATCAACCTGTTGACCCCGCTGTCATCCTTCAGATCCACCTCCAAATCTTCAAAAATCTGATAAATATCCTCCATCCTGCAGTCTGCGGCAATCTCTCTCTGTACCGCGTCGCAGATAAAATCCGCCTCGTCCTGATCCGCATCCGTATTTTTCACCAGGAAGCGTCTTAACCTTTTTGCCTCTGCACTGTCAAAAATGCATCCCCGCGTTGCAAGCTTCCATATTTCTTCCAGAGTCGGAATATAGAATTCTTTATCGCCCTGCGCACTTTGCAGTCCTCTGTCATCTTCACTGCCGTATTCAGGGCTATCAGCTTCTGCAGAACAGACATGGGTGCGATTCCGTACAGGAGCCCCACCACCGTCAGACAGCACAGTAAATAACAGTTTTTCTTCCTGTTCTCCGCAAATTCCTGATCCTGAAATGACTGATAGGCTGTCCTCACTTCTTCCGGCACCATCACCCGTCCATCCGGCAGCATACCGATATAACCGGCCTCACACAAAAAAATCAACCGATCCGGCTTCTCCGTATCATAAATTTCATTGGCTTTTGCGGCCTTCTCAAATTCCTCCAACTCATCGTCCTGCAGCCACAGAAAATAAGTTTTCATCACCTCCGGCTGTAATATATATGCTATCAGCTTCTCTATAGCAATCTCTCTACGGCATCGGGAAAGATTTTTTAAACCTTTCGTCTCCGCCATCTCCACAATATCGTCTTTATCATAGTCCTCAAAAAATATCTTTCAGTGAAATGTCTGACAGAAACTGCCGCTCCGGCGCTTCACGTTTCATTTGTTCCGCCAAACGCTGCAGATTCTCCTCCATCAGATGCTTCCCTGACCTGTTTACGGAAATGCTTTTGTTTTTATCCCGCTTCGTAGCGTTCAATCCGGTTTTTCCCGAAAAATGCTCCTCATAAATATCGCTTTGGCAACGCTTCTCTCCTTTTCCCCACCTGTAGAAAAAGCTCTCCCGCAGTGTCCGGTTCACTTCGTCCGGATCATATTCCCGGGGATATCCCTGCGACTGCATCCATTCCAGCCTTTCCTCATATTCGGGATGGCTGCTGTCACTGACAATCTCCAGACAGTCATAGTACCCATAAATACCGCCGCAGTCCTCCACCGGACAGTCTCCCTTATATTTAATCACCTGCGGATAGTCATACGCATAATCCTCGATGATCTTCTCCACAGTCACCCGATGCTGCCAGTCGTCACCCAGATCATATGTATAAGTAAACCAGTCGTTCTTCTCCAAATACTCTCTGATAAAGGTAGTGGATGCTTCTATATAATCAAAGGGCTCATAACTGAACTCATATTCCTCCGCCTGCTCCACAACACGAAGCTCCAGATGATAAAATTCAAACTCAAATAAATGATACCCGCACCAGCCCATGACCTCGTTTAAGATCATACTGAGCTGGGAGAACGTGATTCCCGCAGGAACGATCGCTCTGCGCCAGATAGGCGGTTTAGAGTTTTTGATCATGATCTTCAATTGAAATGCTTTCATTTCCGGATCCCTTCTGTATCTTTCCATATTATTTTCCTATATTTACAGAAAGGCAGCCAACCCCAAAGTCGGCTGCCTGATACCATCTGAATACCTTACAACTTCGTCACCACGAAAATATCATAAATTGCCCGGATTGCCGTCTCAAAATCCTCGTCGGACACGCCGATGATGATATTCTGCTCGGAAGATCCCTGGTCGATCATCTTGACATTGATGTGATTGTGCGCCAGCGCCGCGAAGATCCTGCCCGCCGTCCCGCGCATGGACTTCATGCCGCGCCCCACAACCGCTATCAGAGCGATATCGGACTCGATCTCGATCGTGTCGGGATGGGCAAGTCTGTGAATGCCCGCCACAACCTGCTGTTCCTTGTGCATGAATTCATCCTGATGGACAAACACGGTCATGGTGTCGATGCCTGAGGGCACATGTTCAAAGGAGATGCCGTTATCCTCGAAGGCCTGCAGCACTTTTCTGCCAAAACCGATCTCCGCGTTCATCATATCTTTCTCGATATTAATGGAGCAGAATCCCTTCTTGCCCGCGATGCCGGTAATGACATATTTGGATTTCTGGCAGGTGCTGCCCACGATCCATGTCCCGTTGTCCTCGGGATCATTGGTGTTGCGGATATTGATGGGGATGCTCTCCTGACGGACAGGGAAAATGGCGTCCTCATGCAGCACACTGGCTCCCATATAGGAGAGCTCTCTCAGTTCTCTGTAGGTGATAACGTCGATACGCGCCGGATTATCTATGATCCTGGGATCCGCGGTCATGAAGCCGGACACATCCGTCCAGTTCTCATACACATCCGCCTTCACGGCCTTGGCCACAATAGAGCCGGTGACATCGGACCCGCCTCTGGAGAAGGTTTTCACCGTTCCATCGGGCTGAGCGCCGTAAAATCCGGGCACAACGGCTTTTTTGCACTCTGCAAGCCTCGCGGAGAGAACCTCGTTGGTCTTTGCCGCGTCAAAATCGCCCTTCTCGTCAAAAAAGATAACTGTGGCCGCGTCGATAAACTCGTAGCCCAGATAATTTGCCATTATGATCCCGTTTAAATACTCGCCTCTGGACGCCGCATAGTTGGAACCGGCTTTGTCTTTAAAATTCTTCTCAATGGTCCGAAATTCTTCGTCCAGACTCAGCTCCAGTTTCAGCCCCTGAATGATTTCCTCATAGCGCGCCTTGATCTCCTGAAGCTCCCCTGAGAACTTCTTGCCGCTCTCTGCCAGAGCATAGCAGTCATACAGCATATCCGTAACCTTGGTATCCTTTGAAAAACGCTTTCCCGGAGCGGACGGAACCACATACCGCCTCTCCTTGTCCGCGCGAATGATCTTTCCCACCTTCTGAAACTGCTCTGCGCTGGCCAGAGAGCTTCCGCCAAATTTCACTACCTTAGACATAATTTCTACTCCTCAAATCTCTTTCCTGTTTTAATATAAGCGGATGCGGCTTTCCACGTCACTGCCCAGAGCCTCGCATTTTGCCGCAAAGTCCTTCTCCTTCACAGGCTTTGTGAAAAGGGCAAAATCCGCCTCGCGCCCGGGTACATCAAGCGTCTCACAGCCCGCAAAAGCAGCCTCCGCCGCCTCTCTGGCGGACGCTTTCACTCTCACAAAATAACGGCTCTCCTGCTCGGATATGTCTGCGATCCCCGCATCCTTCTCCTCCCAGAAGCACATGATGATCTTGCCCAGATGTCTGGCGCAGTCCACCACATCGGACACCACTGCGCTGGCAGTGGGAAGCTTGCCCGCACCGCGTCCGTAATACATGGAATCCCCCAGCATATTGCCGGTGACAAGCACTGCGTTAAACACATCGTTCACCATGGCGAGGGGATTGTCCCGATCCAGCATAAAGGGGGCAACCATGGCCATCACCTGATCTTCTCCCAGCGCCGTGCTCTTTGCCAGAAGTTTGATGGTCTTGCCCGCAGCCCTGGCGTAGACAAAATCGTCCGCGCTCACCCGGGTGATACCCTCCGTGTAAATCTTTTCGGAATCCACATTCATTCCCATCATCAACGAAGACAGGATTGCAATCTTACGGCAGGCGTCGTGGCCCTCCACATCCGCCTCGGGATTGCGCTCCGCATAACCCTTCTCCTGAGCCTCTTTGAGCACGTCGGCAAAATCCGCGCCTTCCCGCTCCATCTTGGTGAGGATATAATTGGTGGTTCCATTCAGAATTCCGGTAATCGCCTCAATGCGCTCCGCAGTCAGAGAATAATTCAGGGGACGGATAATGGGAATCCCGCCGCCCACACTGGCCTCAAACAGATAATTGCAATTATTGGCATGGGCAATCTGCAGCAGCTCGGGACCATGCTTTGCCACCAGCTCCTTGTTGGAGGTACACACGCTCTTGCCCCGTTCCAGCGCGGCCTTGGTAAACCGGTAAGCGGCGCCCACACCGCCCATGGTCTCGCAGATGATCGCAACCTCGTCGTCATTCACGATCTGCTCAAAATCATGAACCACCTTATCCGCGTAAGGATCGCCGGGAAAATCCCGCAGATCGAGAATGTATTTCACATTCAGCTCCTGTCCGGATTTCTTGTTCACCATATCCTTATTTTTCCCGATGACCTCCACCACACCGCTGCCCACGGTGCCATATCCTAATACCGCTACATTAACCATGCCTGTCTTCTCCCTTATCATTCTTTCTGGTATTTTCGCTTTTCATTCGCATCGCTTTCCATCGCTTACACATTGCCCCGGCTTCACTCCCGGGCCAGTATCTTGACATGATGGACGCCCTTCTGGATCTCCATCCGCTCAATCATCCGGGAGACATCTCCCGTGGTTTTGAGCACCTGAACGCTCAGACTTAAGGATGCGATTCCGTTGATGGGAATACTCTGATGAATCGTCAGTATATTTGCCTGATACTCTGCTATGATCTTCAACACATCGGACAAAAGTCCCGGTTCATCCTCCATCTGAAAAGTCAGAGTCAGAATCGTCCCCTGGGAATTGTCATGGAATTGAAAAATATCGTCCTTGTACTTATAAAAGGAGCTGCGGCTGATACCTACCGCATCCACCGCCTCCTGAACGGTCACAACCCGCTCCGACTCCAGAAGACGTTTTGCCTCAACCACCTTCAACAACACCTCGGGAACCGCCTTTCGGCGCACCACAAAATACTTGGCTGCCTCTCCCATAGTATTCCTTTCTGTGTTCGCAGAGCGGACACTTGTTTTCTGACGAAAGATATTCTAACATATACTCTCAGGAAATACAAGCATAAAATATAACCTGCCCATTCAGGCTGAAGTTACAACAGCAGTCCTGTCAGGACTGCTGTTTCTTCTGCTGCTTCTGCTGTTTCTGACGCTCCTTCAGATCTTCCAGCGTCACGATATTGCTGAAACGGTTCAGCTCATCCAGCATATGCTTGATGATCGCTTCTCTGGAAGCCTCGGTAGGGCTGTACTGTCTGCTCAACACTTTGCCGCTGTGGGTGACGCCTGACACTTCCACCAGCTCCGCATGGAGAAGCTTTCTCAAGACCGCCGTCACTGTGCTCTGAGTGAGACCCGATCCCTCATTTACGATCTCCGTCACGATCATAGGCTCCTGCTTCTTCCACAAAATGTTTAAAACATCCAAGTCTCTTTCATTCATCATCTTTTTGTCCTCCTAAATAATTGTTTTTAAGGTTTATTCTCTGTTCTTACCCTTCTATTCTGCCGTCATTATTCCATGCTCTTAATGCGTATACGCCAACCATCCGGGATATGACCGCAGTCTTTTTCACTCGTACATTAAGTTTCGGAGAGACTCACAAAAATTCCACAGAAGAGAACTCTCTTACACGCTTTTCGTTTTATATATCAAGAAGACATTTTTCTTATGTACTAAGTGTACTTAGATACATTTGTACTAAGGTGCATTTGTACCAGGGTACATTTAAATCTCATTTTTACATAACAGGAGGTATGCCATGAAACTGTTTAAACAATCTCAAAAAGCGATCTCTATGATCCTTATCCTGTCAGCGCTGGCCGCAAATCTGGCCGGCTGCGGCAGACCCGGAGCCGGAAACGGTTCCTCCGAAGCCCCCTCTCTGCCGACTGCCGCAGAGCTTCCGCCCACGGCTCCATCCGCGGAAAGGGATATTCAAATTCTGAAATCAGTGCTGCCTGACATTGAAAATCCCACAATTGAATCCCCTGAAGACTTTTATGCCTGTATGATCTCCACGCTTCTGAACAATACAGAAGGAGAAAACCGGGTGTGTTCCCCCGTAAACCTTTACATGGCCCTTGCCATGCTCAGCGAAACCACAGCGGGCGAGAGCCGGACGCAGCTTCTGTCTCTCCTCGGCGAGACGGAAACCCTGTCGCTGCGAAGCTATGTGGAGGAACTCTGGGAGGAAAACTGCCGTGACAGTCAAATCTCAACCCTCCGGCCCGCAGCCTCCCTGTGGGCGGACAAAAGCCTCTCCCTCAAAAAGGACACGGTAAAGACTCTGTCCAAATCTCATCACGCCTCCGTCCATCAAGGCAAAATGGACTCCGACAAGCTCAACCGGGAATTGCAGAAATGGCTGAGTGAAAACACCGGCGGTCTTCTGGATCAACAGATATCCGGCCACAAATTTTCTGATGAAACCGTCCTTGCTCTGGCCTCCACCCTCTATTACAGAGGACGCTGGCAGGATGAATTCTCCAAAAAGGCCACCGCGGATGCTGTCTTTCACGCCGAAGCGGAAGATATCACCTGCGAATTTATGAACCGTCATACAGTCATGAATTATTACCGCGGGGATTCCTTTGCCGCAATATCACTGCCTTTTGCGGACGGCTGCGATATGTGGCTGCTGCTGCCGGATGAAGACTCCTCCACAGAAGAACTCCTGCAGGATGGTTCCGGCCTGACCGGTCTGGTCATGCGCCCCTCCGAATGGGAGGATGTCCGTTTTATCACTGTCAACATGTCCATTCCCAAATTCGACGTCGCCTGGGATACCGACCTGACGGACCAATTGAAACAAATGGGAGTGACCGATGTGTTCGACCCGAATACGGCCGATTTCTCCGCCATGCTCAGCGCCGCAGCCCCCGCCTGGCTTTCCCAGGTCAACCACGCCGCAAGAGTCCGGATCGATGAGGAGGGATGCGAGGCCGCCGCATATACTTCCATGGCACTCTGCGGAGCCGCTATGTCCAGGGAGCAGGCCGACTTTATCGCCGACCGCCCCTTCGTCTTTGTCATCACCGGCGCTGAAAATATCCCTATGTTCGCAGGGCTGGTCAATCGCCCCTGAGTCCCATAAGCCTTAAGTCAAAGGGTACTTGTCCGTCAGCGTCTGCACGATGGCTCTCGCCTCGGGCACCTTCTCCTCACCGCCCTTGATCACCATGGCGATAGCCTCGGCGATCTGATCCATATCCTGAGTATTCATACCTCTGGAGGTCACCGCGGGAGTGCCGAGACGCACACCGCTGGTAACGAAAGGAGACTTCGGATCATTGGGAATGGTATTCTTGTTACAGGTGATATGCGCGGCGTCGAGAAGTTTCTCCACAGCCTTACCGGTGAGATCGTAATTGGTCAGATCCACCAGCATCAGATGATTGTCCGTACCGCCGGACACAATCCTGATCCCTCTGTTCAGGAGGCCGCTGCACAGAGCCTGCGCATTGTCGATAATTCCCTTCTGATATGCCTTGAACTCATCGCTTAAGGCCTCCTTGAAGCAGACTGCCTTGGCTGCGATCACATGCATCAGAGGACCGCCCTGAATCCCCGGGAAAATGGCCTTATTGAAATTAAATCTGTCCGCCGCTTCCTGATTGCAGAGGATCAGGCCTCCGCGGGGTCCCCGCAGGGTCTTGTGGGTGGTAGTGGTCACCACATCGGCGTAGGGAATGGGACTGGGATGCAGGCCCGCAGCTACCAGACCGGCGATATGCGCCATATCCACCATAAGTACCGCTCCGACCTCATCCGCAACCTCGCGGAACTTCTTAAAGTCAATGGTTCTCGCATAGGCGGATGCGCCGGCGATAATCATTTTGGGTTTTGCCTCCAATGCGATCTCGCGCAGCCTGTCATAGTCGATAAAGCCCTCGTCGTTTACGCCGTACGGCACAATATGAAAATACTTGCCGGACATATTAACCGGGCTCCCGTGCGTCAAATGTCCGCCGTGATCCAGATTCATGCCCATGATGGTATCGCCGGGCTGGCATACCGCAAACTGCACCGCCATATTGGCCTGTGCGCCGGAATGGGGCTGCACATTGGCATAGTCACAGCCAAAAAGCTCTTTGGCTCTGTCGATGGCCAGATTCTCCACCACATCCACACAGTCGCAGCCGCCATAATAGCGCTTTCCGGGATACCCTTCCGCATATTTGTTGGTGAGCGGGCTTCCCATGGCAGCCATAACCGCCCTGCTCACCCAGTTCTCGGAAGCAATCAGCTCGATATGACTGTTCTGTCTGGACTGCTCATCCACAATGGCCTGCGCAATCTCAGGGTCAACAAGCTTTACATCATCCAATGAATACATGTTTTGTCCTCCTGTCAGGTATAAAAGCTTAAAACACTTTTAAAATGGTTTGCGTCTTACGCTAGTTATTTATTATAGCATACTATCCACAGAAAGCAAACGTCTATAGTGGAAATATTTGCAAAAAAACATCCGCTGGTCTATAATGAGTTACATATTATTGAGTTATATATTATAAAAAGAGAGGTATTCCCATGACAACGAACGAAAAGGCTCTACAGCTGCATGAACAGTGGAACGGCAAATTAGAGATCAAGGCCAAGGCACCCGTCAATTCCAGAGAGGATCTGTCACTCTGTTATACCCCCGGTGTGGCCGAGCCCTGCAAGGTCATCGCACAGGACAGGGAAGCCGCCTACAAATATACCATGAAGGCCAACACGGTGGCCGTTATCTCCGACGGCAGCGCCGTTTTGGGGCTGGGCAACATCGGTCCTCACGCCGCCATGCCCGTCATGGAGGGCAAAGCTGTGCTGTTCAAAGAATTTGGCGGCGTCAATGCTGTGCCCATCTGTCTGGACACCCAGGACACCGAGGAGATCATCAAGGCTGTGACCTGGCTCGCCCCGGCCTTCGGCGGTATTAATCTGGAAGACATCAGCGCTCCCCGCTGCTTTGAGATCGAGGAACGCCTGAAAGCCACATTGGACATCCCCGTATTTCACGACGATCAGCACGGCACGGCCATCGTGGTACTGGCAGGCATCATCAACGCACTGAAAGTAGTCGGCAAGAAGAAGGAAGACTGCCGGGTAGTGGTAAACGGCGCAGGCAGCGCAGGCGTCGCCATCACCAAACTGCTCCTGACCTACGGTTTCCCCAATGTCATCATGTGCGACAAAGTCGGTATCGTCTCCAAAGATACCGAGGGCCTGAACTGGATGCAGAAAAAGATGACGGAAGTCACAAATCTGAACAACGAGACCGGATCTCTGGCCGACGCCATGAAAGGCGCGGATATCTTCGTGGGCGTATCTGCCCCCGGCATCGTGAGCCCCGAGATGGTGGCCTCCATGAACCAGGACGCCATCCTCTTTGCCATGGCCAATCCCGTACCCGAGATCATGCCGGATATCGCCAAGACCGCGGGAGCCAGAGTCGTAGGAACCGGACGCAGCGATTTCCCCAATCAGGTCAACAATGTGGTGGCGTTCCCGGGTATCTTCAAGGGTGCGCTGGAGGGCCGTGCCACACAGATTACAGAAGAGATGAAGCTGGCTGCCGCAGAGGCTATTGCCGGGCTTGTGTCCGACGAGGAATTAAACGAGGACAATATCATGCCCGAGGCCTTCGATCCCAGAGTGGCAGAGCTGGTGGCTCAGGCAGTCAAATCCCATATAAAGCGATAAGGCCGGCCATGCAGCAGGAATGGCACGGAAAGCCCTATTATTCTCTGGACGCATGGTGCAAAAATACCCTGCACCGCAAATGCTACAAAATCGCCCTGAACGCCCATATGACCTGCCCCAACCGGGACGGAACTCTGGACACCCGGGGCTGCATCTTCTGCAGTGCGGGAGGCAGCGGAGATTTTGCCGTAGACGTCATGGGAAAAAGCATGAAGACACAACTGGCTGAAGGGCTTGCCCGGCTAAAGGATAAATTTTCGCCGGACAGGCTTTCACCGGACATGTTTTCGCCGGATGAAAATGCCTGTCTCATAGCCTATTTTCAGGCCTACACCAACACTTACGGGCCTGTGTCCCATCTCCGGCAGATTTACACAGAGGCTCTGGAATGTCCCTGGGTCTGCGGCATCTCCATTGCCACCAGACCCGACTGTCTGCCCGAAGAAGTCACAGGGCTTCTCATAGAATTAAAACGAAATTATCCAGATAAATTCATATGGATCGAGCTGGGGCTGCAGACTATTCATGAACAGACCGCCGCCTTTATCCGGCGCGGCTACCCTCTGTCCTGTTTTGAGGAGGCCTTTGGCCGGCTGAACGAAGCAGACATTCCTGTGATCGTACATCTGATCCTTGGGCTCCCCGGAGAGACCCCGGAAATGATGCTGCAAAGCGTCCGGTATCTGAACGGAATGGCTCCCTTCGGCATAAAGCTTCAACTCCTGCATATCTTAAAAGACACGGATTTAGGCGCACAGTATCTGGCGCAGCAGTCCGATCCTCCGGTATCAGGGAGTCCTTTTGTCCTGCGGCCTCTGGAACGGGACGAATACCTGAAGCTTTTGACAGACTGTTTAAGACGCCTCTCTCCCGAGATCGTCATTCATCGTCTCACCGGAGACGGACCCCGGAAGAATCTGCTGGCGCCGCTCTGGAGCCTGGACAAACGAAGTGTACTAAACGCACTGCACAGACAAATGCGCATACTGGACGCCCGGCAGGGAGACCTGTACCGGATTTAAATTTACCGGCATCATACAATCAATATTGTCATCGGAAGGAGACGCCATGCTTCAGGATCCTCTCACACTCTATAAACTGATCGTACTCTATATGCTGAACCGGGTGACTTTTCCTCTGACCAAAGCACAACTCTGCGACTTTATTCTGGAGCGGGAGTATACAAACTATCTGACGCTGCAGCAGGCCATCGGTGAGCTCACCGATGCCGGGATGATCTCTCCCCAAACCATCGGAAACCGCACTCACCTGGCCATCACCCAGGAAGGCGCCCAGACCCTGCAATATTTTGGCAGCCGTATCAGCGAATCCATCAGACAGGAGATCGACGCCTACTTTCAGGAACACGAAATGGCCCTGCGCAACGACGTGGCCGTGCAGAGCCATTACTACAAATCCACCTCCGGGGAATACGAGGCACATCTCGTGGCAAAGGAACATGATATCACACTGATAGACCTCACGCTCTCCGTCCCCACAGAAGAGATCGCCTCCTCCATCTGTGACAACTGGCAGACCAAGAGCGAAGCCATCTACCAGTATCTGACCCGGGAACTGTTCTGATCCCGGCCCGCCAGTCCTGCCGTTCCTTCGTCGATTCGCTATTCCTGCTGCTCCTTCGCCTCCCTGCGAATGCGGCTCATATGTTCCCGGATCTTCACCTCATAACCGTTTCCGGAGGGTTTATAGAACTCTCTGCCGCTCAGCTCATAGGGCAGATACTGCTGTTCCACATAATGATTCGGATAATCGTGAGAATATTTATAACCTGTACCATGTCCCAATTTTGCAGCCCCCTTATAATGTGCGTCCTGCAGATGGGGCGGAACCGGCAGCCCGCCGCTTCGACCCACCTCCTGCATGGCCTGTGAGATTGCTTCCACCGCGGCGTTTGACTTGGGCGCACAGGCCACATAGGCCGCCGCCTGAGCCAGAATGATCTGGGCCTCCGGCATACCCACGCGCTCCACTGCCAGAGAGGCGTTTACAGCCACCATGAGAGCCTGCGGATCCGCATTTCCCACATCCTCCGCCGCGCAGATCATGATACGCCTGGCCACAAAGGTCACGCTCTCCCCGGCATAGAGCATCCGGGCCAGATAATACACCGCCGCGTCCGGATCGGACCCCCGCATACTCTTGATAAAGGCGGAGATGGTGTCATAGTGATTATCGCTGTTTTTGTCATATCTCACAGCGCGTTTCTGAATGCACTCCTGGGCCACGTCCAGCGTGATATGTATTCTGCCGTCCTCACCCCGCCCCGTGGTCATGACACCCAGTTCCACGGCGTTCAGGGCCTGTCTGGCGTCTCCGCCGGAAATATCCGCCAGAAAATCAAGCGCATCATCATCAATGACCGCTCCGTAGCTTCCCATGCCCCGCTCCTCGTCGTACACGGCTTTCTTCAATAGCTCCCGCACCGCCTCCCGGGGAATGGGTTTTAATTCAAAGATAATGGATCGGGAGATCAGAGCCCCGTTTACCTCAAAATAAGGATTCTCCGTGGTGGCTCCGATGAGGATGACTGTGCCGTCCTCCACAAAGGGCAGCAGATAATCCTGCTGGCCCTTGTTAAAGCGATGAATCTCATCAATAAACAGGATCGTGCGCTTGCCGTACATACCCTGCATATCTCTGGCCTTTTCCACCACCGCCTCCATATCCTTCTTGCCCGCCACCGTGGCGTTGATCTGAGTGAATTCCGCGCTGGTGGTATTGGCGATCACTTTGGCCAGCGTGGTCTTGCCGGTTCCGGGCGGCCCATAGAAAATGACTGAGCTGATCTTGTCTGCCTTGATAGCCCTATACAGCAGCTTATCCTCGCCGATGATATGCTCCTGTCCCGCCACCTCCTCCAGCGTACGGGGCCGCATCCTGGCCGCAAGAGGAGATTCCTTTTCCATATTATTCTGTCTCATATACTCAAACAAATCCATCTTCCGTCTCTCCAACGCCAACTCTTTTTGTCAAATGCTTCCGTTCTGCAGTCTGATCTGCTCCCCGCAGATCAACGGATATCTCGTGAGCACGCTGCCGTCCAGCTTCTCCCTGTGCATATCCACCGCTGTGATCTGATGATTTTCATAGGTCGTGTAATAATAGATACCCCTGTCCGCGTTACAGCAGGAGGTGTAGATCGTAATCTCATACTGTCCGTCCTCCAGCTCACAGCAGCCTCTCTGCTGGTCTACCGAACCTAATATATGAAAAAACTGACTGACACTCTCCGCCTCGGACTCTCCCGAGACGGAATTCAGCTTCGTGAAGGCCACGCGGACAAAACGGGAAGTGGAAGACAGATCCCCCGGCAGTCCCAGCGCCCCCATACCGCGGCTGTAGGCATGCAGATCCAACTTTTCGGAAAAATGATTTACCGGCCCTTTCACAGACAGATGCATATACTGATTCAACTGAAACATCTGCATATCAAAAGGCGGATTGTTCGTCAGTACACCCACCGGATTGTCATAGACCCGCAGACCCTCCCGCACCGACTCTAACGTCACGGCCTCCTCTCTGTCCGCAATGATCCAGTGAAGCTGTGCCGTGGGCAGATTCTCACCAAAGGCCGTACCCACCAGATTCATCCGCCCAAGCAGCGCTCTGGCCTCTCTCACGGTGGCACACTGCCCCAATATCCACAGGATCAGTTCATAGACCGCCACATTGTCTCTGCTCTCCTCCGGCTCCCTGTAATACGCATTTCCCACAAAATTCAGGCCTGCCATGCAAAGTCCCTTCTCGTTGACCGCATCATAGTACAGCGGATAATCCTCCTCCACATGGGCCATGCCGATGAGCGCGTAATGCTGCTCCATGCTGCCCATATAGCGAAAACGAAGGGGATAGTTTTGCGGAGTCACCGTGATCTCCTCCCCATAGGAACAATCATAATCCAGTGTCCGCCCAAAATAAAAACTCTCTGTCCGGTAAGTTGCTGCCGTACACATCCCAATCCCTCCAATATCTATTCTGTCTGTTGTCAAAGCGGCTTTATGGCGGAATTCCTGTAATGCTGCTGCCAACTGATGGTGTCTTCAATCAGCATGATCTCTGCCAGCTCCTCGATCAGAATATTAAACACCTCAATGGGAATGTCCTCCTGCTTCATGGCGTTCTCCACTCTCTCATGCATGGCGCGCAGCCGAGGGAGCATATGCTGATGATTGTTGAGATTATACCGGAAATTATTCTGCTGAACCTTTGTGGTGAAATATCCGGCCCATGCGGGCAAAAGCAGAGCCAGCATATTCAGAAAGGCCCTCACAACACTCACCGCGCCGTCCCAGTCTATCAGGGAAAACCCTTCCAGAACAGCCTGTGAAAACAGGGCGTCAGCAGGCATCACGCTGTTTGCAATGGGCTTCAGCGCCATCAGAAACTGCAGAAACTCCCGTCCAACAGCCAGGAACAGTCCGATATAAAAAATAATCTGCCCTGATTTTTCAAGAGAACCCACAATATTTTTGTATCTCCCTATAGAGGCTTCATGATAAGCCATCTGATCCTCCAACATTTCCTTTACATGCTGCAGCACATAATGCACATTCCTCCGGTCCAGCTTCTGCCTGCGGGGTTCCGCATCATCCGTCAGGTGTCTGATCCGCATATAAATCTCCCGGTCCCCCGCGCACAGCTTGCGCATATCCAGCACAACGCCGTATGGCGCAAAGTGTATCAGCACACGCAAAAGCTCCGCAATATAACGGTTGTTCACAAACTCCCTCTGCCACCGTTCCACCCGCTTACTCTTCGAGAGCCAATAGACATATATATTCAGATATCCATGCATCAGGAATCCGGCGCCTGCCAGAAAAGCGGCTAACACCGTGACCGTCAGCTCTACCCCGGGGAACAATGCCGACAAAGGTTTTACAAGCAGCGTCTCCGTGTAAAAGCCCACCGCCAGAGCAATCGATGCCACAAAAGGCAAAATACTCCTCTGATACATCATTGCCTGAAATCTGGAATTTAATTCTATCGCCACCGCGTCAAACTGCTCAAACTTATGTAACAGAATCCTTCGGACTTCATTGCCGCCCGAAGCCTCTTCCTCCATCTCAAAATCCGGCTTCATAAGTTTATCCTCCTCATGGGGATGAACCGTCCTGTCAGCCTTATATTTCCTGAGATAAGCCGCCCGGCGCCTCTTCCAGAAGGACAGCAGCCGCCCTTTGTCCTCATCCGGCGGCACAGGCTTAAATTCACCGCCGGGCAGAGCTGCGCTCATGGCTCTGAGACAATTGGGGCTGTACTTTTTATAATAGGATTCCCAGAGACAATAGACCTGCTGCGTCTTAGTGGATATCCAGATGCAGGGCGCCTTTCTCTCATAGGCGATCCGCATAAGCTCCCATGTCGCCCCCAAAAACTCCGTCACATTCTCATTCCAGACGATCAGCAGCGCATCCGCCCTGTCACACATGGTCTCTCCCAGCAGATTGCGCAGAGAGGTATCAATCGTCATCGTCTGCTCCGTCTCTTCCGCCATCTCCACATCGCTCTTCATATAACAGGTACACAGTGCAAACTGATGGGCTTCATTCCATGTCATCCACGCGCTTCCCGTATAGGAAGGACTGACCAGCAGCTGTATATCGGTTTTTACTTCATCTTTACACAGATAACCGCTGAGCTGTCCCAGCAGCAGATCGATTTTTCCAAACATCTGCTGATCTTTTGGCAATTCTCCTGCCAAGGCGATTCTTACTTTCATGGTCATCCCCTTTTCTCAATAGAATATCCCAGCCAGAGCAGCATCCGTATGGTCTGTTCCACGGTTGCGCGGTCCATATCCTTTTCCGACTCCGGCAGATCTTCATATTCCATCATACAGGGATGCTTTTTCAACACGCTGTCATACCGCTCGCCATACTGCCATCCCTGAAGCGCTCTCTGTTTAGCCCATGTATCATGTATATCCTGTGCAATTCTCTCAATATCCTTCGCAAGACTTTTGTCAATACGAATTTTTGTCAGATCAATGGGATGCGGAACGTACTGTTTCATATTCCATTCTCCTTTCCTTTATCCTTTCTATTATCCTCTATTATCTTCTCTATTCTTCTCTCTGATCTTTGCTCTGATCTTTGCTCTGATCTTTGCTCCGGTCTTTGCTCCGGTCTGCAGTCATGCCTTCCCGTCAACGCTACTCAAGCATAACACAGATCGTTCCCAGTGACAAGAAAACCGGAAAAAACAAGAAAAAGTTACCAACACTTTTTTCTCATAAAAAATTTTTTGCCGCTCATACTAAGACCAAGATAAGCCGTGAGTTATCATGGCCTATCTTGAAAATAGAGAAGAAAAAAAAATCAAAAAAACAAAAATGTATTTGGAGGTGAAACACAAATGGCAAACAGAAGCAATAGAGTAGAAGTGCCTGAAGCAAAGGCAGCTATGGATCGTTTCAAGACTGAGGTTGCATCTGAGTTGGGCGTAAACCTGAAGGAGGGTTACAACGGTGACCTTACTTCCAAGGAGGCCGGTTCTATCGGCGGTGAGATGGTTCGTCGTATGATCAAGAAGCAGGAAGAGAGCATGAAATAAAAGGCTCCCCGCTGAGTACGAAGCAGGCAGATCTGCAAATGCAGATCTGCCTGTTTTGCTCTGTTCCAAAACGGCCCATGCACTTCTTTTCTCCTGTGGCATAGCATATGACAAAGAAGCCAAAATTTTGCATCCGGCGTCAATGATCAGAGGACTGAGCTATATGACCGAACAATGCAGATTTACCGATCCTGTCAAAGCGTATCTGATTCGATTTTACGCTATTCTTGACGAAATGCTCGAGGAAATGGAATGCGTACGACTTTCTGACAGCATCTCCTACAATTTCATAGTACAGATGATTCCCCACCATCAGGCTGCCATTGAAATGTCCAAAAATGTTCTCCGTTACACGGACTGCGCTCCCCTGCAAAATATCGCCCAAAACATTATCTCCGAACAGACCCGGAGTATTCAGGATATGCTGGACGCAAAATGCCGCTGCAGCACACTGATCAATTCCAAGATCGACCGATGCCTGTATCAGCGGCATTTTCAGCAAATTGTACACACCATGTTCACTGAGATGGATATGGCCTGCTCCGACAACAATGTCAGCGATAACTTCCTGCGGGAGATGATCCCGCACCACATGGGAGCCGTCCACATGTCAGAAAACGCACTGCGCTACTGCATCTGTCCCCAGCTTCAGCCCATTCTCAGCGCCATTATCAGCTCCCAGCGCAAGGGAATACAGGAGATGGAAGAACTCCTGCAAACCTCCGCCTGTCAGGGATAAAGTCTGCTTTACTCCCCGAACACGGCCTTGTAGTCAGCCTGGAACTTGGCGATACCCGCATCGGTCAGAGGATGTTTGATCATCTGCTCGATCACGGAATAAGGCACCGTTGCGATATCCGCCCCGGCGAGCGCGCAGTCCGTCACATGAATGGGATTGCGCACGCTGGCGGCTATGATCTGAGTATCAATATCCGCCACCGCAAAAATCTCGGATATCTCGCGGATCAGATCCACGCCCCTCTGGCTGATATCGTCCAGACGTCCCAGGAAAGGAGACACATAGGTGGCGCCGGCACGGGCTGCCAACAGTGCCTGATTGGCAGAAAAGACAAGAGTCACATTGGTCTTGATCCCCTCTGCGGTAAGCGCCTTACAGGCCTTTAAGCCCTCCGCCGTCATGGGAATCTTTACCACCATATTGGGATGGATCGCAGCGATCTCACGTCCCTCCGCGATCATGCCTTCAGCATCCACAGTGGTAGCCTTCACCTCACCGCTGATGGGGCCGTCCACGATGGAGGCGATCTCCGCAATCACCTCCTTGAACACTCTGCCCTCCTTGGCGATCAGGGAAGGGTTGGTAGTCACGCCACAGATCACACCCATGTCGTTTGCCTTTTTGATATCCTCCACCTTCGCAGTGTCAATAAAAAAACGCATCTCTCTTCTCCTCCGATCTTATTTTTTATTGTACTGATTTATTTGTACCAATTTTATCAACGATTCCACCGTATCTATTCCTGCATTTCAACCGGCCGCGCCGTAATCACTCCTGCTCTACACGTTCCACCCGGATCGCGCATACTTTATACTCCGGGATTCTGGCATATTTGTCCAGAGCGGCGTTGGTGAGCACATTGGCGTTGCCGTCAGGGAAGTGGAAAGGCATCCAGGTCTCGCCGGGAGATACCTTCTCGCCCACTCTTGCAGTGGAGATAATGCTTCCGCGCCGGGAGGTAACTTTCACTTTCCCGCCGTTTTCGATGCCAAGTCTGGCGGCATCCTCGGTGTTGATCTCGATAAAGGAATGTCCCTCCTTCTCCATCAGTCCGGGAGTCTTGCCCGTCATGGCTCTTGTATTGTAATGATACAGAATACGTCCCGTCATCATGATAAACGGATATTCCTCATCGGGCAGCTCTGCGCTGGGAGTATATTCCGCAGGATAAAACCATCCAAGTCCCCTGGAGAATCTGCCCACATGAAGGATGGGAGTGCCGGGGTGATTCTTGTCCGGGCAGGGCCACTGAAGCGCTCCCTGCTTATCCAGCCTTCTGTGACTGATACCGCCGAAGATTGGCGTCACGGACGCGATCTCGTCCATGATCTCCTCGGAGGTGAGCTGGGGCTGCTGATAGCCCATACGGTTCATCAGATCGATAAAGATATCCGTGTCAAGACGCATCTCGCCTTCAAGCTGCACGGCCTTTCTCACTCTCTGCACTCTTCTCTCTGTATTGCTGAAGGTTCCCTCCTTCTCCGCATAGCTGGTTCCGGGCAGGATCACATCCGCATACTGCGCCGTCTCCGTCATGAACAGATCCGACAGGACGAAAAAGTCCAGACTCTCCAAAGCCTTTCTGATATGATTCTGGTCCGCATCGGTGACCACAGGATCCTCACCGAAGATAAACAGACCGCGGATCTCCTTTCGGATGGCGGCGCCGAATACGTCTGTGGCATGCATGCCGGGCTTGTTGGAGAGCTTCACGCCCCAGGCCCGCTCGAACTTGGCCACCACCTCGGGATTAGTCACCTTCTGATATCCCGGGAAATCTCCGGGCATAGCGCCCATGTCGCAGGCGCCCTGCACATTGTTCTGTCCGCGAAGCGGGTTGACGCCGCAGCCGCTCTTTCCGATCTTACCTACCAGCATGGCCATATTGGACATGGACATAACGCCCTCTGTTCCTGTGGAATGCTCCGTGACACCCAGACAGTAGATAATGGGAGCCTTCTCTGCCTTGGCATACATGAGAGCCGCCTCCCGCAGATGATCCGGATCGATATGACAGATCTTGGCAACCTTCTCGGGCGTGTATTCCTTCACGATCTCTTTGAGCTCCTCAAAGCCCTCTGTTCTGGTTCTGATAAACTCCTCGTCTGCCAGTCCTTCGTTTATAATGACATTCATCATGCCGTTTGCAAACGCCACATTGGTGCCGGGCTTTAATTTCAAATGGATATCCGCGCTCTTAGAGAGCCCGATATCTCTGGGGTCCACCACGATCAGTCTTGTGCCTCTCTCAACGGCCTGACGGATCTGCATACCGATGACGGGATGGGCCTCCTCGGGATTGGAACCCACCAGCATGATAACGTCCACGTCTTCCGTGATATCGGCGATGGGATTGGTCATTGCACCGGAACCCAGCGTCATGGCCAGTCCTGCCACAGTGGCGGAATGACACACTCTGGCGCAGTTGTCCACATTGTTGGTGCCAAAGGCGCAGCGCACCATTTTCTGCAGCATATAGCAGTCCTCGTTGGGCGAGCGGGAACATGCGAAGCCGGCCAGCGAATCAGAGCCGTACTGCTTCTTGATCTCCGTAAATTTCGACGCGATCAGATCCAGCGCCTCATCCCATGTGGCGCGCTCAAATTCCCCTGTCTCATGATTCTTGATCAGCGGATATTTTAAACGCTCCGGAGAATGCACGAAATTAAAGGAACCGAATCTTCCCTTTACACACAACAGATTTTTGTTGGAGGGACCGTTTGCGGGCTCCACATCCACAATCTCGTTATCCTTCACCACCAGATAATACTGACAGCCTGTAGCACAGTGAGGACAGGTGGTAAGCACCTTGTTCACCTTGCCCACCTGGTACTTTTTGCGGTTCTTCGCGATCAGCGCTCCCGTGGGGCAGACTCTGGCGCAGTTGCCGCAGGACTCACAGTCCGTAACCTTCCAGTCAGGCCCAAAGGGCGCGTCTATCAGCGTTCTGGTACCGATCTTCTCGTTGTGAAGCGTACCGTTTCCCACCACCTTGTTGCAGGTGCTGACACATCTCTGACAATTGATGCACAGCTCGGGATAATAGGTCAGGAACGGATTCTCTTTCTTTGCCGCCAGACGGGGAGCCACTCCCTCATAGCAGGACTGGGTGATCTCATACTCGTTGGCCAGATCCTGAAGCCGGCAGTCGCCGGACTTTCCGCAGGAAAAGCATCTCACGTCGTGATTGGCCAGCATCAGGTTCAGCACCTGCTTTCTGCTCTTTACCACCTTCTCCGATCCGGTGGATATCACCATACCCTCTTTTACTTTTGTATTGCAGGAGGTTACAAGATTGTCCCTGCCCTCCACTTCAACCACGCACATCTTGCAGGCGCCGATCTCATTGACGTCCTTCAGATAACACAGTGTGGGAATCTTGATATCCGCAGTCTGCGCCGCCTCCAGAATAGTGAGGGACTCATCAACGGAAAGCGAAATACCGTCTATTATAATGTTTACCATGGCAATCCTCCTTCCACTACTCCACAGCCAAAGTGGTCGCATCTCAGGCACTTTTTGCACTCCTGCATGGCCTCGTCATAGGACAGGCCGTTTTCGATAGGCTCAAAATTCGTCTTTCTCTCCCGGGCTGAGCGGTCGGTCAGATGTACCCGGCCATAATGGTTTCTGTCATTTTCACGGGGCTCCGGTATATCGATCTCGTCCAGATATTTATGATGATACCCCAGATATTCGTCTATATTGAGCGCCGCAATCTTCCCGGCGGCGATGGCCTTGATCACCGTGGCCGGTCCGAATACACAGTCGCCGCCCGCAAAAATCTTGTCATAGCCCTTCACGCGGGTGGTAGCCTCCGTCTCGAAGGTCTTTCTCCGGGGATTCACACTGTATTTCTCAAAAGGCTCCGACACGATATCCTGTCCGATGGCCATGAGTACGATCTCGCAGGGAACCTCTATCTCCTCCTTGTTGGCCTTGACTGCCGAGGGCTTGCCTTGCTTGTCATACAGATGGATCATCTGAGGCTGTGCCACAAAGGCGCACACATTCCCCTCCGCGTCAGCCTTGATGCCGACGGGCGCGTTCAGGGTCAGAAGCTCCACGCCTTCCTCGATGGCCCCCTGAATCTCGGAGGGCAGCGCCGTCATGTCGATCTGCCGTCTGCGGTAGATGACCGTGACCTCCTTCGCGTTACAGCGGATAGCGGAACGCGCGCAGTCCATGGCCACATTGCCTCCGCCCACGACCACCACACGCTTGCCCGTATAATCAGGAATATTGCCTCTGCCGATCTGGCCCAGCATATCTACCGCAGAGTATACACCATTGCTCGTGATACCTTCCACCTTCACGGATTTGCCCACCTGAGCGCCGATGGCGATATAGACCGCATGATACTCCTCCAGCAGATCTTCCATCATGACGTCTTTGCCCACGGCAGTGTTCAGACGCACTTCGATATTACCGGTGGAGAGCACCGCGTTGATATCCTCATCCAGACGGTTCTTGGGCAGCCTGTAGTTGGGAATGCCGTAACGGAGCATGCCGCCCAGCGCCTCCCGCTCCTCAAACACTACCACCTTATGCCCCATCAGGGACAGGAAATAGGCGGCTGTCAGGCCGGAGGGACCTCCGCCCACCACGGCGACCTTCTTGCCGGTGGCCACATTACACTCGGGCACCTGCACCTGATCTGCCGCGATCTGATCCACCGCAAACTTTTTAAGCCCTCTGATATTCACAGGGCTGTCTATCAGATCTCTTCTGCACTTCTCCTCACAGGGATGCTCACAGATAAACGCACATGCCGTGGGAAACGGATTGTCATGTCTGATCAGATTGATGGCATCCGCATAGCGGTGCTCACCGATCAGCGCAATATACCCCGGAATGTCCACATTCGCGGGACAATAAGAGATGCACGGCACCTTCTGGCCAATGTCCTTCTGGCATCTGTGATCCCGAATATGACTCATATATTCGTCGTGGAACAGCTCCACACTCTGCAGCACGATATTGGCCGCCTCATAGCCGATGGCACAGTCTGCGGAATCCTGGATCATCTTTGCAAGCTCGACCATATTGTCAAAGGTCTCCATATCAGCCTCACCTTCCAGGATGCGGCGCATCATATGCTCCACCTGCTCCAGTCCGTCCCGGCAGGGAACGCACTTACCACAAGTCTGGCTCCTTGAGCTCTGAAGGAATGCCAGCTGAACCGCAATGGGACATACCCCGGGCGGATTCGCCTTCACACGCTTCACGAACTTGTCCAGAAACTTCGTGGTTTTTTCGTTCATTTCGTTTTTTTGCAACACTCTCTCTTTGTACATGAAACCCTCCCTATCAACAGAAGTTCCGAAAAAACTACTCTTCACAGCAGCTCACAGGCTCTGTTTCTGTCATATTTTATCATACTATAAGTGCAGATCAAAAACAATAAAAATCTCACAAACATCTTCTTATAATTTTATAACCTCACTCCGTTACGACCTATTGATAATTTATGCGGGAAAGCTTGTCTTTTTCACTTTATTATGGTAAAGTGAACTTAACAAAAACTTCACAATCAAGAAAGAAGTGAAATCTATGAAAATGAAAACCAGAGGACTCAGCATCAAACTAAAGATCATGATCGTCACAAATTTACTGGTCATATGTATCATCAGCCTTCTAAGCTACAGTTTTCTCAAACAGATGAAAGCCGATATGGTCTATATGGGCGTGGAACAGGCAAGGATTGCGGCGAGAATGGCAGTGGCCCGGATTGACGGCGATCTGCTGGAACAACTGGACAACGGTGATGAAGATACTGCTGTCTATCAGGAGCTGCAAAACCATCTGCGCAAGATTAAACGGGATTGTGGAATGGCCTATCTGTACACCCTGAAAACGGACGGGCAGGCAGTATATTACGGTGTAGATACCGACGAGAGCGACAACTGGAACGCCATCGGCGACAGATTTGAGACGCCCTACTCTGAGCTGGCGCCGGTATTTGACGGACAGGAATATGTGCAGGAATATATTGATTACACGGAGGATGGTAAGCTGATCACCGCCTATGTGCCCATCAGAGATTCCAACGATCAGATCACAGCCATACTGGGCAGCGATTTTGACGCGTCGGAAATCGTGAAAAAAATGGACGAAACACGCGCGGGCATCCTGCTTATGAGCCTGTTCAGCATCCTGATCTCCCTGATCCTTCTGAGCCTTGTCATCGGCAGCGTGACAAGGAGTATCAAAACGGTCAACAAAAAACTTCGGGAACTGGTGTGCAACGAGGGCGACCTCACCCATACCCTGACGGTAAAGACCGGCGACGAGATGGAAATTATGGCCGAAAACGTCAATGATTTACTGGCATACATCCATAAGATCATGGTCAACGTCTCCAAGGATTCCGGCCTTTTGAACACATCCACGGAAGTAATCGTAAAAAATCTCACAAGCGCCGGAGAGAATATTCTGGACATTTCGGCCAGCATGGAGGAAATGAGTGCCGCAATGGAGGAATCCACAGCCTCGCTCAACCAGATCAACACATCTGTGCTGGACGTATATGACCGCATCAACAATATCTCTGAAAAAGCCGAGGAAGGAAACGACTCCACAAAACAGATAGCCGCAAAAGCGCAGAAAATCCATAAGGACGCCGCAGCCGACCGGGAAAATGCCCGTACTCTGGCAAGAGAAATGGCCGAATCGGTAATCACCAAGATTGAACAGGCCAAATCCGTGGAAGAGATCAATATTCTCACGGAAAACATCATCAATATTACAGACCAGACCAATCTCCTGGCACTGAACGCCAGCATAGAGGCGGCAAGAGCCGGTGAATCCGGCAGAGGCTTTGCAGTCGTGGCAAACGAGATCGGAAAGCTGGCATCAGACTCGGCAGCCACCGCCGAAAAGATCAAACAGGTCAGCAGCGATGTCATCACATCTGTGGAAGAGCTGGCCTCCGAGGCGGAAAAAATGATCGAATTCATGGAAAATACCGCTATGGACGGGTATCACAAGCTGTTGACCATGAGCGATGATTACAGCAGCAATGCAGATGAGATTCATGAAGTGATGGAGCATTTTGCCGACGATTCGGAAAATCTCAAACAGACCATAGACTATATAAAAGAGACCATGTCAAATATAAGCATCGCCGTAGAGGAGAGCACAAAAGGCATCGTCACCGTGGCCGAGATGTCCGAGGGCTTGTCCGACGGAGTCAAAGATATCGGCGGCAAGGCGGACGTCAATAAAGAGATCGTAGGCCGTCTCGACATGGAGATAGGCAAGTTTAAACTGTAGCCTTTCCATACCTCCTGTCCACAATGTATGCCACTGACATAAAAACAAACAGATACGCCGCCATCAACAGCGTTTCAAACAGCCCCAGATTCGCAGCCGAAATCCCCCAGACCCTGTCCAGGTCAGAAAAAAGCTGCGCGATGGAGCAGACGCCATTGTTGGCGGCGTGAAAAAATACCGCCGGCCAGAGAGAGCCGGTTTTTTTAACCATAAAATAAAGGCATCCATTGGCCACTACGGTAAAGAGCGTAAAAAACGCAAATCCGGACCATGGTTCTCCTAAGTAACCGTGCCCAAAACAGTGTCCCAGAAACAGTGCCGGAAAATGCCACGCTCCCCAGATGACGCCGCCGATGACCACTGCGCCTGCAGTTCCAAAGAGCTTCTCTAACCGGGGCATCATATACCCTCTCCAACCCGCCTCCTCGCCCAAAGCTCCCACCGAAGCCACAGCCGTGCCAATCATCCCCATAAAGGGATAGCACATCAGGAAAACCGGCGTAATTCCTATCTCCTGCACATAGCTTTGGTCAAAACACTCGGGATGCATGAGGAGAACGGTGCCGCGGGCCGCCTCCGTATAGATACACGGGAGAATAAACGCCGCCGGATACCAGACCCAATTTCTATCCCGAAACACCATGCCCAGCATCATAGAGCCCTCCCCGTGAAACACAAATCCTTCTCTGCAGATCAGTCTCGTGATCAGCATGGCTATGGCAGGACAGAGCATGGAACAGGTCAGAAGAAAATTCACGGACGGATTGATCACGCGCTCCACACTGCCCTCCGCCAGCGTAATTTCCAGCGTATAGGGCACTCCCTTCGCCACAAACACAAGCGTCGGAATATACACAGGCATAAATGCAATGATTAGAAAAACACCCACGGATCTGTATAATTTCCCCCGATTCTCCTTATTCGTCTCCATATCCCACTTCCCTCTCATAACAGCGAACCGTAATACAATAAGATCCGTAATAGCCCGCAAGCCCCGCAGCACTGAAAATAAAATTGACCTCCATCATTACCGCAGGATGTCTGCCCACATAGATCATCAGCTCTCCCAGCCTGTCAAACACAGAAATATCCCCGAAGAAAAACCACAGCACAAGCGCCAGTCCAAAACACACGGCAATACCGGACTTGACCAGTTCCGCCTTCTGCCTCCCATACAACAGAGCAAAGGGAAACTCCAGCGCCGCCACAGTAATACATGAGAACATCAAAGCGGGCAGAAAAGAATATAAAGCATCCACCCGGCTCTCCAGCTCCCCAGGCAGCAGTCTCACAGATATCATTGAATGCCAGAACAGGCAACAGGAATACACCACATAAAACAGAATTAATACAAACCAATATTTAGCTGCAATATAAGTTTTCCCCGAGACAGGCAAAGCCTGCAGCCAGGCCTTTTGTTTCCACGTGCTCTCGCTTCCCGCCACCTGATAAAAAAGCCCCATGGACACCGCCAGCATACCGCACATACCCAGAGTAGATACCAGAATATGCAGCGCCATGACCCACCCGGCATCTGACACACAAGCCGTCGCAATCCCGATCAATAAAGTCAGGGTCAACAGAATACCTGCAATCCACCTTCCGCGGACGGCAACATATTCTTTATACAAAAAAGCCGCCATTATCTGATCCCCCTCTTCTTCCTGACGGTCCAAATACTTCCCGCATAAGCGCAGGCCGCCGCGAAAATACCCAGAAGTCCAAACAATCCTGCCTTTAACTCCACCCACTGCAGTATCTCCCCAATCATAGCCGCCTCCATACCCTCTCCGCTTTCCGCAACGGAAAACATCATCGCCGGAACAACCGCAAAAACAGGCAATGCCATGAGCATATCCGCCCATCTGCTGCCTGTCACATACATCACAAACATAGTGACTGTAACCACAACTAAAAGGAGACCCGCCAGCGCAGAGTTAAACCGCACAAGCTCCGATGCCGTAAAATCGGGGCTGAGCGCTCCACTCACCAGAGCCAGAAAGGTGGAAAATAAAAACACGGTGCCGCCAAAGATTAATATAAAGCCAAACCGGGCCGTAACCACAGCAAACGCAGACAGCGGCAGTGAAGCCTCCACCCTGCCAAAACCGAACTTTTGATCCTCCAGAAAGCACTGTACCACATTGCCGGACAGAGACATCGGAAGGAAAATAATCATCGACAACAAAATCCTCCACAGTATAGCAGCCTCCGCCGCATTCATGCCATCCTCCGCCAACTCCTGCGACAGCTTTGCCAGATTGCCATACCGGATGCTGAAGATACACATGATACACAGCAAAAAGGAAAATATACTCACACATACCACAGTTTTCACCGTGGTGCGCAGACAATAAAAATCCTTTAAGATAAGGCCCTTCATACCACGCCTCCCGCCTGCGGAAGCTCTGTCCTGTTTACATAGAAGATCATGATATCCTCCAGCGAAGGCTGTTCCATCACACAATCCTGATTTTTAAAATAGTTCCCTCTATTTCTCACCAGAATTTCTTTTCCGAAAGCAGAACTTCGCGCAGAAACAATATCCTCCTGCCCAACATTCACGACATCCGACTTCTTACATTTCAACAGACGGTGGCTCTCCAGAATCTCGTCCTTATTTCCCGCGAGAACGATACGCCCGTGATCGATAAAGACCACCTCGTCCGCTATGCGTTCCAGATCTCCCGTAATATGGCTGGACAAAAAAATGGTGTGGTTTTCTTCCAACACAAATTCCTGAAATATCTGCAGTATTTCGTTTCGCACTATCGGGTCAAGGCCGCTGGTGGGCTCATCCATGATCAGCAGTTTTGCCCCATGGGACATGGCCACGGCAATCTGCAGCTTCATCCGCATACCCCGCGAAAATTTCCCGCATCTTTTTCTGCACGGCAGCCCAAAGCGCTTGAGCCAGGCCCCAAAATCCTCCTCACACCAGTTCCTGTAGACATATTTCATCATCCGGTTGATCTGCAACGGCGTCATGAAATCATGGAAGCCCATTTCATCAAAGACCACTCCCACATCCTCTTTCCACGCACAATCCGTTCCGTCCAGCTCCCTACCGAACACCCTGACCATACCGCCGTCTCTTTTGATGATCTCAAGGATCGCTGAGATACTGGTGGTCTTGCCCGCGCCGTTTTGCCCGATAAACCCTGTTATTCCGCCCTCGGGAACCTGAAAACTCACATGATCCAGTCTGAAATCATCATACTCTTTCACAAGCCCGGAAACTTCGATCACATTTCCCATAAACTGCCTCCAAAACCAGATAGATACCGCTTCATTCCGCGGTATACAATAAGCGCAGACGTTCCTCCACTTCCTCCAGCGGAATCTTCGCAAGCTTGGCCTTGTCAATGGCAATCTGCAACGCCTCCTCCAGCTCAAAGACCAGTGTCTCCCGCATTCGTTCGCTGCTTACAGCTTTGACAAAGCTGCCGCGCCCGGTGAAGGACTCAATATATCCTTCCCGCTCCAGATCCTCATACGCCCTTTTTGTAGTGATGATACTGATCCGGAGTTCTCTGGCCAGCAGTCTCATGGAAGGAAGAGCGTCACCCGCCTTCAATTCCCCGCTTATGATCATTGCGCGGATCTGCTCTTCAATCTGTTCATAGATAGGGCTGTCCGAATTATTTGTGATAATGATATCCATAACTTCGCGCTCCGCTCCTGTCCGCCGCCCGCTATTGTATATATACATTATATACAATATGTACGTTTTGTCAACTTCTTATCAGTCAGCTCTCATACTTTACTGCTTTTAAACAAACCGGCAGGATGAATACCGCCAGCACACCCCCTGCCCCTGCGGTAATGAGCTGAGGCAGGGAAAACATCGCTGAAATGGCAGCCGCCTGTTTCTCCTGCAAATGCAGCAAAAAGGGAACCGCTATCCGCACAACTCCGATATAGAGAACCAAAAACTTAGCGACAGCGGCTAAAACAGCAGCCAACAGGTAATTCGCCCGCCGTATCCCGCTCCTGCGACTGCCCAGAACATGCCATAAAAGCACCAGCGTCAGATTGCCCATGGCAATAAAAGGGATGAGCGACCAAAGTGGTCCGATACCAAAAAATCTGGCAAAGACCGGCGACAGGCCAGCAACTGTAAAACCGCTGGCCTGACCGCCGGTCATGACAGCCAGGATCAGCAGCAGATTGACGCCTGTCCCCGTAAGAAAGGTGTTACTCCAAAACGAAGTGATATACTGCCACACAATCAAAACCGCGATAAAGACTGCCGTTCTTGTAATCCAGAGAATCTTTTTATTCATTCTGATCTCCTAAACCTCCATCCGAATAAATCTCAAAACTGTCCGGCCATGCCCTGCAGATCAGAACCAGACCGCATCTGCGCGCCATCTCCACCGCCTCCAAAGTGGGGACCGCCTTCGACACCAGCACCGGAATTCCCGCTGCCACAGCCTTTCGCACCATATCCGTGGGCACCCGCCCCGTAGTAAAAAGCATACAGCTCTCCGGCGCAATGCCCATTCGCGCCCCGTAACCGATGGCCTTGTCCATGGCGTTATGCCTGCCGATATCCTCCGTCCGATAGAGCACACTTCCCTCTCTGCCAAGCATACAGCCGTGAATGCCGCCGGTACGCTTATGCAGCCGAAAATCCTCCGCAAAGGCGTCTGCCAGTCCGAATATCCACTCCGGCTTCCAAACGCCCGGCCCGGACAGTCTGCATTCCGGCTTCTGCGCCGTCCCATACGCCGTCCCGGGCTGTGCCTTATCTACAGCCTCCTCCCGCTGCAACAACACCACATTGTCCGTACAGCAGGTAGGCTCCTCCGTCTGCGCTGCACAAAACTTCATATCCCGTTTCAGAAACACCCTGACCCGATTACCGCTCTCGCAGAGATAAAGGCCCTCGATGTCTTCCGCTCCCGCAATGATCTGCTCCGTGATCAGGCGGCCCACCACCAGATTTTCCAGATCCTCCCCCGTACAGACCAGCCGCGCCACGGTCTGTTCGTTGACCACAATCTCCAGACGGTGCTCCCGCAGGATATCGCGCTCCACGTTTTCCCCTGCAGCAGGCTCTCCCGCCCCGGTGTCATTTCGCACCAGCCTTGCCGTAAGCTTTACTGTTGTACTGTCCAAACCTTTGTCTCCCTTCTCTCTGTCCCACATTCCACAGACGCCCCTGCCGATACCCCCGGTCACTGTCTGGCGCATTCTCCTGCGTCTCCCCGCATGATCTCAAGGCCATGTTCCAGCGTAGGCAGAATATATTCCAGACTCTCCCTCACCGCTTTGGGGCTTCCCGGCAGATTGACGATCAGCGTCCGTCCCCGTATCACGCTCACGGCCCTGCTCAGCATGGCCCTCGGCGTAATCTGCAAACTGTAGGCGCGAATGGCCTCGGCGATACCCGGCACATTTTTATCCGCCGCCCGAAGCGTTGCCTCAGGCGTATTGTCCCGGGGTGAAAGCCCTGTGCCTCCTGTGGTGAAGACCACATCCACCCCCTCCTCGTCCGCAAGACGCACCAGCTCCTGATACAACGCCTCCTCATCATCCGGCAGAATCCGCTGACTCCTTACATGATACCCCGCAGGCTCGATCAGCTCACGGATGGCCGGACCTGCGGCATCCTCCCGCTCCCCATTGCTTCCCTTATCGCTGGCAGTGACGATACCCGCCGTAAACAGGTAGGGCTTCGCCCCCAGACAAAGCTCGTCCCCTACACGGATAACGCCTCCCTGCAGCACTCTGGCAAACACGCCCTCCCTTGGCATGATACAGTCTCCCACCTGATGAAATATCTCACACTCCGAATGACATTTCTTGCCGATCTGGGTAATCTCCAACACCACGTCATTACAGGTAAAAACCGTCCCCACCGGAAATGTCTTAAAATCAAAGCCCTCCACCAGGAGATTTTCTCCGAAGGCTCCGTCCGCCACCTGCGCCCCCCTGGCCCGGAAGCGCTCCACCTCGTCAAAGGACAAAAGGCTCACCTGCCTGTGCCATTTTCCCGCATGGGCGTCCCCCTTCAGACCAAAATTTTCCACAAATTCCGCAGAACCCACATTCTGCTTAGCTGTGCCTTTTTTCTCACTGATGCACACCGCAACTACTTTTCCCATCCTGATTAACCTCACCTTTCCACCAAACTTTTTTCCACACTACCCGCCTATCTGCACCATTTTCCTATTATCCGAATCCTGCACATCCGCATCCCCGCCCATCTTATCAAAATCATGATGCATGGGCTTTTGTTCCACTGCCGCCAGAATCGCCGTCCGAAGCTCCTCATCTGTACCTCCGCCTCGCAAAAGCGGTTTCAGCTCCACTCCCGCATTATATTGCAAACAGAGCTTCAGCCGCCCCTCCGCCGTGAGACGAATACGGTTACACTCCCCGCAAAACCTGTGGGACATGGGACTGATAAAACCAATCTTTCCAATAAATCCATCAAACTCATAATACCGTGCGGGCCCGTTCCCCCGTTTCACCCCGTCCGGAAGCGGCCGGGCCTCCCCGTATCGGGACACAAGCCCCTCCAGCACCTCCTCAGAAGGAATCCCATGAAACTGCCTGCCGCAGCCCACAGGCATCAGCTCAATAAAGCGCACATCCACAGGCAGACGCCTTGCCAGCGCGGCCACCTCCGCAAGCCTCCCCGCATTCCACTCCCTGCAGGGCACACAGTTTATCTTTACACGGATGCCTGCCGCAGCACAACTCTCAATCGCCGCCAACACCTTCCCACAGGCATCCACCCCCGTAATCTCCCGAAAAATCCCGGGATCAACCGTGTCCAGACTGATATTTACCGCCGTCATCCCTGCCTCAACAAGCCCGGGAAGCTGCTCCTCCAACAGCACACCATTGGTAGTAAGCGCAATCTCCCCGATATTTTCCATCTCATGAACCGCCTTCACCAGACTCACCAGATTCTTGCGCACCAGGGGCTCACCGCCGGTAAAACGCACACTCCGAATCCCCAGCCCCGCCATGATTCCCGTTACCCTGGCCAGCTCCTCCAGCGACAGCACTTCCTCATGAGGAATGAGCTCCACACCTCCGGACGGCATACAATATTTACATCTCAAATTACATTTATCCGTCACCGATATCCGCAGATAATCGATGCGTCTTCCAAAACGATCCTGCATTTATCTCTCCATCAAAATAATTTTCTGTTCAGGAATGCGCAGGCACAAAGACCCGCCCCGGCAAATAACACGCTCTCGAATATCATTCCACTCCTCCTTGGAAAACTCAGCGGTAAGAACCGAATAATCCCCCGTCTGCTCCCCGCAACAATTCCGAAAAAGGATCACCATGGAAAAAGTGTCCTCAATTTCCCGAATGATATCACAAACCAAAGTATTATATGCATCCTGCTCCGACACCTCATCCACAACTTCAAAATAATGTGCCCGCACAGCCGCATACCTCCATGTCTGTTCCGACACATCGCCCTCATTCCCCGTCCTCAGACAGATTCCCCAATCCAGTGCAAACAAACCATCCTCCCGCGGCTCCAGCCTGCTGACATTCTTACATCCGGTGAGCAAAGTGGCCGCCAGTGTGCGGGGCGCCTCAAAAAGATCCCGCTTAGGCCTGATATCCGCCACCTTCCCGTTTTCCATGACCGCGATACGGTCCGTCAGCCGATAAACCTCATTCCTGTCATGAGAGACAAACACTACCCGCCTGCCATACTCATCCAATATCTCCATCAGCTCCCGCTCCAACCTGGCCTTCAGATAATTATCCAAAGCCGAAAACGGCTCGTCCAACAACAGATAATCCGGCTTTGCCGCCAGCATTCTGGCCAGCGCCACCCTCTGCTTCTGCCCGCCGGAGAGCTGGGCCGGATAAAGCCCCTCCTTTCCCTCCAGGCAAAACCGCGCCGCCAGCTCTCCGGCCTTCTCCTTATCCCTCGTACCGCACAAAATATTCTCAAACACCGTCATATTGGGAAACAGGGCATAATCCTGAAACAGATAACCGATCCTGCGCTTTCTGGCAGGCAGATTGATTCGCTTCTCAGAATCAAAAAGCGTCCTCCCATCCAGTCTGATCACTCCTCTGTCCGGCCGCTCAATCCCTGCAATACACTTTAACGTCAGACTCTTACCGCAGCCGGAGGCTCCCAAAATAGCAAAAACCTCCCCCTCAGTCTCAAAACAAACTTTCAGGCGAAAGGAACCCAGCGTCTTCTCTATATCCACAAACAGGGACATCGTCACTCACCTCCCCTGCCTTTTCTGTTCCGTTCCACGATATAATTCATCAAAAACACGGACACAAAGGAAATGAGCATGATCACCGCCACCCAGCGAAACGCAAGCTCCCTGTTCCCGCTCTGCATGGCTGTATAGACCGCCACAGACATGGTCTGCGTCTTTCCGGGAATATTGCCCGCGATCATGATCGTGGCTCCAAACTCCCCCAAGGCTCTGGCAAAGGCCAGAATAACCGCCGCCATAATTCCGGGACGGGCCACGGGAAGCAAGATCCGAAAGAAAATCCTGATCTCAGACATCCCCAGAGTCCTGGCCGCATGAATCAAATCAGCATCCACCTGCTCAAACGCTCCCCTGGCCGTGCGATACATAATGGGAAACGCCACTGCCACCGCCGCGATCACCGCGCCCTGCCAGGTAAAGATCACCGCTGCACCGCACTGCTCCAACAGCTTTCCCAACGCACTGTTCCTGCCAAACAAAAGCAACAGGAAAAATCCCACCACCGTAGGCGGAAGCACCATGGGGAGGGAAAAAACTCCATCCACCACGCCCTTCCACTTCCCCAAAGCCATCACAAGCCTGGCCGCCGCCAGTCCCAAAAAGAAGGTGAATACGGTGGCGGTCACCGCCACCTTCACCGAAATCCACAAAGGCGTATAATCCATTTCTCCTCGCATTCCGCCGCCAATCACTGCGGCCCGATCTGTCTCCCGCTGTCTGCCTTCGAGAAACCATAGCTCTCAAACAACTCCAGAATCTCCTCCGTCTGCAGATACTCCACAAACTCCTCTGCTTCCTCCGCATGAGCGCTGCCCTTCACAACCCCCACAGGATAAACCACCCGCTTACAGGAACCCTCCGGAGCCTCCGCCACAATCTTTACCCCCTCCGTGCTATAAGCGTCCGTGGCATACACCACACCGCAGTCCACATCTCCGGTCTCCACCCAGGAGAGCACAGCGCGCACATCGGAACCATAATTTGCCTTGGCCTTCACCGCATCCAACAGTCCCAGCGAAGCAAAAACCTCCTCGGCATACTGCCCCACCGGCACACTCTCCGGCTCACCCAAGCCAACCATTCTCACCTTATCCGCAGCAACCTCCTCAAAAGAACCGATCTCCACACCACTGTCCGCAGGCACCACCAGCACGATCTTATTCTCCAAAAGCTCCACAACGGAGTCAGAATCCATCAATCCCTTTTCATCCAGCGCATCCATCTGCTTCACCGCCGCAGACAAAAAAATATCCGCCGGAGCCCCCTCCTCAATCTGGGCCTGCAAAGCGCCGGAACTCCCATAAGAAAAATTCAGCCTGACATTCTCATGCTCCGCCTCATACCGCTCCCCAATCTCAGCGCACACATCCGTCAGAGAAGCCGCCGCCAAAACCGTCAGCTCCACCGTCCCCTGCGAACCTCCCGCAGGCTTACCGCACCCGCAGGCAACCACAAATACCGCCGCTGCCACCAACAACCCAAATCCCCACATCCTTTTTGCGCTCCCAATTCTTCCAACATTACCTTTATTCGTATAATGTTTTTTCACATATTGTTTTATCATACAACGCCCCTTCCCGTCTTTTTCTTAGACTATCTTATCCTGAGACATTGTGCCTGCTGCATTCCGCCGGGATCGAGGCAGTGGGAGTCTGGGAGGCTGCTGCCGGCATTGGCGGGGATTGGTGCGTTTTCTTATAGTGCGGTTCGGGAAGTCAGGGTGAAACGCGCACGGATGCGCGTTTCAGGTTCTGCAGTGCATGGATGCACTT
>CANCYO010000015.1 GCA_947382415.1 uncultured Lachnospiraceae bacterium
TTATGAAAACAAAAAACTTTTAAAAACCTCTTGACTATTTATAGTTTGTCACCTCCATTCTACGTTTTAACCAAAAAGCTCCAACCCCTCAAACACATCCTGAGAATCCACATCCTCTCCCATATCCGCAATATATCCAAAGGGCTTTACCTCCACCCAGCCGGCAGCATTGCCGCCCTCCATATAGATCCAGTCAGACTCTCCCTCTTTGCCCAAGCACACCCAACTGTATTCCTCATTCAGCCAATATGTGAATTCCAGATACCCCGACTCGATCATATCACCTCGCTCTCCCCAGCGAAACCTTATATGATCTACGCCTTCCGGCAGCAGTTCCTCCGCGGTCTGCTACATAGACGGCTCATCCGTCTCAGCCTCGCCGTCAGGAGGCTGAGCGTCCGCCTGCCTGTCCTCCACTGCATCGGGAGGCTCTATCCCGATTGTCTCCGGCTCCGCTATGGGATTTCGCCGCATCCTCTGCATATTATAACGTCTTATCTCTACGCTGCCGATTCGGATTTATTTTATCATAAATTTACGGTCATTACTATAGACACTTCTGTTTTCTTCTGGATGTCATTTAATAAAATTGGCAGATTAACAAATAGAAAACTGTGCCTTTGGGCAAATTCATTTAGGCACAGTCTTTTGCAGTTTCTAAGCTTTACTTAAATTGCATTAATGATAAATTTACTTTTCAGGTACCACGGAATTCTCATACACTTCATTATAACGCTCTATAATTGATTCAACCAAAAATTGATTCTTTATGTATAAGAGAGAATATCTATTACTATCGTTTTCTTTTGATGTGAAAATTGCTTGTTTGTGTCCATTTTGATCCAGCTTAATTTGTCCTTTCAAATTGGTTAAATTATCATTATCTTTGTAAAACCTTATTTTTACACCTTCTTTACTAATCCTTTTATATAAACACAATAACTCTTCTTTATTCGTTGATTCACACAATAAAGTGCACCTATTATTTAAATGTTTTATTCTGTCTGTTTGCTTTTTGTATTTATCATTACCTAAAAAATCCAAGTCTTTACCTATAATATATAATTCAATTGCATCTTTTCCAAAATCATCATATTTCTTTTTTATTTCTTTATGTGTATATGTAGCCGTATTTACCTGTTTTGTTAACAGATACATTATCACCATCAATACGATATTTGCCAGTATTGGATATAAAATCCCCCATTCATCCATATATTTAAATGGTAACATTAATAAATTGCCATTGAAATTGTCGAAATTATTTTTATTAACAAAACAAGGAATGTTTATCCATAAGGTGATTATAAAATACACTGAATATAATAAATTTTTAAGCAATTCACTTTTCTTTGTAATACATAGTGTGGTAAATAATATTAGAAAAACAATCAATATGTACAAATACATTACTCTTTATTCCTCTCAGTCAAATTTAGGAATTGTGTCACAACAATTCATTAACAATCTTTTCTATTCCTTCAATATAATCGTCTATGCTTTTTCTTTTATAAACATAGATATAAGAGGGATGATGTATCGGAACATAATAAGTTCCTTTAAACTCTTTATAGTGATACTTAAACTCATCCCATTTTTCGAAATCTATCTTTAAATGCTTTGCAACTGATACATATACTTTTTCCCCTAATAAAAAAACAATTTTAGGGGACATTGCATTTATTTCACAAAGTAAATGTTCAAAGCAGCAATCAATCTCTTTTTTATTGGGATATCTAAGTTTTTGCTGTTCTGTCAATGGCAGGCATTTTACCAGATTCGTTTTATAAGTTATGACCTCTTTACATACTTCTTCAATCCTTTGAATAAGCATTCCGGTATTAGTTGTCGGTGATAAAGGAATTTCATAGTCCGATATCATTTTCTTGGCAGACAAGCCTACCCAGAATATTTGACATTTTCTTTCTGCATCCAGCAATGGTTTCTGGTTCAAGCATAATCCACATTTCTGACATTTTCGTATTTGTTCAATCATTATATCCCTCTGTAAGTGCTTGTGTCCTTATAATATATTCATTTAACAATTCATCGGATTCCTTACTATAATTGCCAAAGTCAAAATTAAACTGAGCCCTTCCTTTAAAACCGCTTATCGCTTCATTAAATTTGCATTCATGGATAATACCTGTGTCTTGCATTATTTCATTGTATAGTTGAGTTCCGTGATATGGTCTAAACTGAAACACACTTGTCCTGAATTTTCCTGGAGTATTAATAGATATTTCCTTTAATTTTGCAGCCAGTTCAAATGTTTTCTGGAAATCCGCTCTTGTCTCCTTAGGAAAACCATATATGAAATATCCTTTTAAGTCAATTCCATTTTTTAAAATTTCTCGTGACACCTTTACAATACCAGTTAAGTCTCCCATTTTGTTGATCTTTCTTCTCATTAACTCTGAACCGGATTCGATACCTATAAACAATTCTTTGCATCGACCAGTCTTAAGACTATTGATTTTATCTATTGCACTTGCCAGCGGTACCACATGAGCCATTCCACGCCAGCTTAATTCAGGAAATTGTCCAAAAATATAATTAGCCATGTCTATGCTTTTACTACTACGCAAAAATAAATCGTCCAAAATTCGGATACTCTGAACATTTGGGTATGCTGACAGTATTTCCTCTATTTCTGTTACAACACTTTCTTTTGTGCGAAATCTAATTGTAACATCCTTATTTAAACTTTTGGCTCCTCCGCAAAATGCACAATCATATGCACATCCTCGCGAAGTTATAATAGCTATCTCCCTCTCACCGTAATGGTTGGTTATCATTTCATCGCGCATATATTCTCTGTTTAGAAATATGTCTGATATATCATTGGGAAAGTATATTGAATCCTTATTAACCCTGTAAACAAGTATTGAGCCGCTTTTTTCTTCCGGCTCTTGTGTACATTTCCCTAAAGCAAGTTGTGGTATAATTAATTCTCCTTCACCAATTACAATATTCAATTTATTCTTTACTTTCCATTGTAAAATTTCTCGATATATACTTTTAACTACCTGCCCTCCTATAAAACATTCACAATCTATTTCTATACTTTCAATAATACGCTTTACTAACGCATAATTCTGAGTAAAAATATTTATACCTACAAATTGGGGTTTAACGTACTGAATGTACGCAACTATATCCGATACGGACTTTCTTTCCTTTACGCAATCCACAATCTCAACATTGATTCCGGCTCTTCCAAGATATGTCGCTATGTAACCTAATCCTAACGGAGGTAAATATTGCTCCCTCTCTTTTTCAGAATTCTCAAACATTGGAGAATTCAATAAAACAAATTTATTCATTATTTTAATCTCCAACTGTTAATTATTTGCAAAATTACTTTCTCCGCATTAATTTCTAAATTACCATTATTGTTAATGCGCATCACGTTTACGTTCCTACTTTCCAATTCTGCAATACCCTTTTCCATATAAAAAAGTTCCTGACTTGACCGATCCCCTTTTTCAAATCGTGTCAACTCTCTTCGCTCCGACAATCTTCTCTGTATAACCTGCACATCTGCATAAACAGCCAACTGTAGATCCGGCTTTATAATTTCAGAATTTAAATTAAGAATAAAAGTATTACTTACCCCATCCATCTCCTGCAAAATCAGAGACGATAAAATATATCTGTCCGTGATCACAAGCTTCCCGCTCTTTAAAGCAAATAAAATTTCATTAGCTATATGTTCATATCTATCTGCTGCGACCAAGCAAGCCAAACTTATTCCAGAATGGCTTTCTGCAAACTTTTTTACAAAAGAGCCCAAGTCTGTATTTGCTGGCTCTTTTGTCGTATATACATCATATCCTGCAGATACCATTTTACTTTCTATCACTTCTATAAGGGTAGACTTGCCAACACCATTTGGACCATCTACTGCCACAAAAAAACCATTGGTATTATGAATAAACATATATTTCTCCATTCGTTTTTATTTTAATATTATAACGCATATATTGTTATTTTTCTACAATTATTATCACAATATTAATATTATGTATTTTATTCTTGTAGCATCAATTAAATATGCAGAGCACTACTTTCACTTGCCATACAATGACCATTATGGTAACATATATGCCGAATGACAGTCTGACTGTATTGGGCGTATTGGAATAACAATAAATTTCACGAGGATAAACAATATATGAATCATATAAAAGATTTGAAGTCCCTCAAATCAAAAAAACTTTTTTTATTTGACATCGACGGCACACTGGCCGTGGGGGACTCGCTGCTCGACGGCAGCAGAGAACTTCTGGAATACATTGAATCTGCAGGCGGGAAAGCCTGCTTTATCACCAACAATTCCACCAAAAGCAGTGCGGATTATGTCCGCCGCTTCCGGGATGTGTTTGATCTGCGGACCACGGAGGAACAGTTTGTCACCTCCGGCTATCTGACCCTTAAGTTTTTGCTTGAAAATTACAGAGAACAGAAAATATATGTGTTGGGCACGGCATCCTTTATCGCCGAACTGCGCAAAAATGAGCTCACCGTCACGGAACGCTGCGAGGACGATATCGCCTGCGCAGTCGTCGCCTATGACAGCGAGCTCAATTATGAAAAGCTGACCCAGGCAAGCAAGGTTCTGCTCACCATGGATATACCGTTTTACGGTACGAATCCCGACCTGCGCTGCCCCATCGACTTCGGCTTTGTGCCTGACTGCGGCGCCATCTGCCGGATGCTCACAGACACCACGGACAGGCGGCCCACCTATCTGGGCAAACCAAGCCCTGCAGTCGTAGAACTGTGCCTTGCGCGCTTCGGCTTCACCAGAGAACAGACTCTGGTGGTGGGAGACCGTCTCTACACCGATATCGCCTGCGGCATCAACGGCGGCGTGGACACCTGCGTCCTGTTCACCGGGGAAGCCAGACCCGAAGATATGGCCTCCACCGAATATCCCGCAGACTATGCTTTTTCCAATGTACGGGAACTGTGGGCCGCCTGCAGTCTCTAGAGTACACCCTTCTCCACAATACCAAAGCCAAGAGGATAAGGCCCCGTGTGTACGCTGATCGTTGCACCTATCTGATAAAGGGGAATATCCTCGATGGCATAACCGTTTTCATGCAGGATCTCCAGCGTCCTGTCCCGGAAGGCCTGTGCCTCCTCATAGTCATATCCATAGCCTACCGCAATGCTGAAGCGCTCAAATCCGGCGTTCTCTTCCTTCAGATAATTCAACAACAGATCGATACACTTCCCCGTGGTGCCCTTGCGGCTCCTGCCGATTCCGGAGGGGAAAATCTCTCCCTGTTTTAACGTGATGACCGGGCGGATGCCCAGCACACTGCCCGCCACACCGGCCACCTTGCCGATACGGCCGCCATGCTTTAAATACTCCATGTCTCCCACTGTAAAAAAGATACGTCCGGTACTCTTGATCTTCTCCAGCCTCGCCACAGCCGCATCATAATCTGCACCGCTGTCTCTGATATTGGCTGCCTCCAGCACATACAGTCCCTGTAAAACCGTATTGATCGTAGAGTCGATCACCGCGATCCGCGCCTGGGGATGCTCCTCCAGCACCATTTCCCTGGCATTCATGGCCGACTGATAGGAACCTGAGAACTTTGTGGTGATACAGATGCAGATAACAGGAGTCCCCGCCTCCGCATACGGCGTAAACACATCGATAAAGTCCTGTACGGAGGGCATGGAGGACTTGGGGAACACCTTGGGATTGTCCACCATTCTCTGATAGAAGTCCCGAATCCCCACCTCCGCAATCTCCTTTTCATAATGCTCATCATCAAACGATACATAAAACGGAACCACCGTGATATTCTTCTCGACAGCCAGCTCCGGCGGCAGATCGCAGGAGCCGTCAGAGATAATATGAAATGCTTCCGTGTTTTCTTTGCTTATACTCGCTTTGTCGCTCATGGTATTACAGACCTCTCCTATACTGTTTCTATACTGCACTTTCTCCATATTTCCACAAATTTTTATATGGTCGTGTCAGCATCTGTATAATAATATATTTATACCATGTTTTGTATAAAATTACAACATCAAATCGAGTGAATATTTCGAGAAATAGTTTTGAAAACCACTTGCAAAATTGACTTGCAAATCCCATCAGACGTGCTATAATAGAATGCATGGAAGCATAGCTCAGCCGGGATGAGCGTTCGCCTCACACGCGAAAGGTCAGGAGTTCGAGCCTCCTTGCTTCCATTTTTTGTTGCCTTTTTTCTTTTTTTACTTTTTTACCTTTTTACCTTTTTATTTATACGACAAAAAACTTCCTGCCAGACTGCGCAGACTTACGAAAAGCTCATACTCACAGGAGCTCATACTGCAGACATTCATACAGGAGTCTGCTGCCCTCCGCGATCTCTGCAGGCAGCAGTGCCCTCGCCACACATTTTTCCTCCGCGTCTTCCTTCTCCTCCTGCAGGAGATAAGCGTAATCGCCGTCAATCCGATTCACTCTGTAAATTCTGCCTGTTAAATCCATCTGTTGCCTCCTCTTTCATGAAAGCTCTCATGAAGACCTTCACACGACTGTACTGTTTAGCTCAGATTCCTTATTGACTTTTTCCTCAAGACATTTTATAAATGCAAAAACGCATTCCTCCTGAGCCGGAATATTATGAACCCTTCTGGAAACTCTGATCCTGCAGGGAGCGCCCTGAATGAACTCTATGTCAATCAGGCTCTGCATCGGAATCATGCTCCTCTTGACGATTACTTTTTTTACCTCCAACGGAATACGCGCCGTCCAATGAATAGTCTTGCCATCATCCCGCAACAATGCAATCAATAAATAAGCTTCCGTCAGTCCAAAAAATCCAAAATGGTTTTGCGGTTTAGAAATGAGCGTACCATAAATCGGATATTTCAATACCTCTTTATTAGCCCCATCAAACTTCAATAAATCCGATAAAGATTTTATCATCAGTTCATTATAAGACACTCTTTAAGACCTCCCGACAGATACGCTCCCTTGTAACAAATACAGCGACTCTAAATCATTCCCTGTTTCAGAATTTCCTCATACACCCTCAGTACATTCCCGCCAAATATCAAATCCAGCTCTCTCTCCGTAAATCCGGCCTCATGCAGGGCGTCCCAAAGACGCTCCATGCTCTGCGCCCCCGGCAGCTCCCTGTTGGTGTCAATACCGTCAAAATCACTGCCAAGGCCCAGCACCTCTACGCCGCCCACTCTGACGATATGCTTTGCATGGCGCACCACCGATTCAATCGTGCCCGGGTTCTCCCGTCCGGCAGGCACAGTCTCCAGAAAATCCGCACAGAAATTAAGGCCCATGCAGCCGCCCCGCTCCGAGAGCTTCCGTATCATATCGTCCGTCAGATTCCGCACACAGCCACACACCTCTCTGGCATTGGAATGACTGGCCACAAAGGGCTTTCGGGTGTGCTGCAGCACGTCGTAAAATCCCGCATCCGACAGATGCGATACATCCACGATCATACCCATCCGCTCCATGCAGTCCACGAACTCCAGCCCCCGCTCCGTAAGTCCCCGCTCTGTATCAGGAGTACCCAGATACTGTGCCAGAGCAGCCTGAATATCCGTTTTCTCTGCCTCGGTACAGCCGCCCTCCCGCAGTCGCTTACAGCGCGCCCAGACCTGCTTACCAATCCGGCTGTCCAGATTGGGATAGCCCAGCTCATTGGGGTAATTCCAAGTCAGCGTCAGCATCCGCACACCCATCTCATAGAGACGCTTCAGTTTCTCCAGATCTCCCTGGCAGACCGCTCCCTCCTCAACAGTAAGCAGCGCCGACAGTTTTCCTGCGGCGCGGTTCTTTGCGATATCCTCAAAGCGATACACCGGAGCCACAATATCCTCGTTGGCCGCCAATTCTTCCCGATACACCTCATACAGGGCGCAGACCTCGTCCCAAGGGGAATATTTCTCTCCTGCATCCACAAACAACGCAAAATTCTGGAGCAGATATCCGCTGCCGCGCATACGCTCCAAATCAATGTGAAGCGTATTGTTCCGAAGCGCACAGGACTCTCCCTGCCTTCTGTACTTCAATATCTCCGATATGGTGTCACAGTGCATATCAACAAGCTTCATTCCGCTCCTCCGCAAATCCTGCTTCCCGGATTCGCTTCCGTTATGCTCATATCTAATATATTCACATTTATTACATTCGCTGCCATGATTTTTGCATTTATGATATTCCCTATTGCAACTTTACTTTCTCCGCCCCTGCGCATCCTTGTCAGGCAGAACCGCATTCAATATGATCCCGGCCAACGCTCCCACTGCCAGACCCGACAGGCTGATGGTGAGCTCTCCCACCTGAAAGGCAATTGCGCCAGCCGCACTGTATTTGATGCCGATGGACAGCACCAGTATCAGCGCCGCAATGATGATATTACGGCTCCGGGAGAAATCCACCCTGCTCTCCACCACATTGCGGACACCCACCGCGGAGATCATGCCGTAGAGCACCAGCGATACGCCGCCCACCGTGGCGGTTGGCATACAGCCGATCAATGTGGCCACCTTGGGCGAGAAGGAAAACAGGATCGCAAAGCCCGCGGCAAGCCGGATGACCATGGGGTCAAACACCTTGGTGAGGGACAAAACTCCCGTGTTCTCCCCATAGGTGGTATTGGCCGGAGCGCCGAACAGAGAGGCAAGGATCGTGGCGGCTCCATCCCCCAGCAAAGTGCGGTGCAGACCCGGATTCTCAATATAGTTTCTGTCCACAGTAGAGGAAATAGCTGAGATATCACCGATATGTTCCACGATGGTGGCAAGCGCCAGCGGCATGATGGTAATGACGGCGGTGATCATCAGAGATACATCACCGTCCTTGAAGATCGAAAACACCGTAGCGTCCCAATGGATGGGCAGCCCGATCCAGTCCGCCTGCGCCACGGGTGTAAAATCCACGCGCCCCAGCACAGCCGCCAACAGATAAGAACCCGCCACACCGATGATGATGGGCACGATCTTTACCATACCTCTGCCCCAGATATTACAGATCACCACCAGTGCGATGGCCACCACAGCGATGAGCCAGTCTGCCGAACAATTGTCGATAGCCGTCTGGGACAGCGTGAGGCCGATGGCGATGATAAGCGGCCCTGTGACGATGGGCGGGAAAAAGCGCATCACCTTCTCCGCGCCAAAGAGTTTGATCAACAGCGCCAGAAGCAGATACAGAAGCCCGGAACAGGCTACGCCGAAGCACGCATAGGGCAGCAGCTCTGTGTTGGGCGCACCGTCCACCATGGGAGCAATGGCCCAGTAGCCTCCCAGAAAAGCAAAAGAAGAGCCCAAAAACGCCGGGACTCTGCCTTTGGTGATCAAATGAAATAAAAGTGTACCAAGACCTGCAAAAAGCAGTGTTGTGGACACATCCAGTCCTGTCAGCATGGGCACCAGTATCGTCGCGCCAAACATGGCAAACATATGCTGCAGCCCCAGTATTGCCACTCTGGGCGTCCCCAGACCCCTGACGTCGTAAATGCCCTTCTCACCCAATACCGGCCTTTTGTTCTTCCCACTCATGAAATGCTCCTCCTCCGCACCGTCGGACTATACTGCCGACCGCTCCTATGATTTCATACCTTTTTCCATCATATCGGGTCTAAGGAGAAACGTCAAGTGTCACAGCGTGAGTTTTCAGATAGTCCTTCCACAGCGGGATATACTGAGCTTTCAAATGCACTCCGTCATAAGTGTAGTCCGCCTTCATGGCCCCGTTCTCATCACACACTGCCTGATTGACATCCAGATAAAAAATGCGCTCGCCGTCCGCCAGTGCGGCAATGCCCTCGTTGCGGACATTGATGCCCTCATTGGTTATATAATCGCCCTGAGAAGAGCGCTCATCCGTGACGCACATAATGCTCTGCAGGTAGATGATCGCATCCGGCTGCAGCTCCTGAATATGAGTCACACACTCCGCGTATTTCTCCAGAAAGGTCTCCGGCGTCCCGGTTCCCATCTCATTGATGCCGATCATCAGATAGACCTTGGCAAACTGATTCTGGGAAAGCGCCTCCTCCACCGTTATCTTTTTCTTCTTCTGACCGGGAACAGGCACAATCTTACTCGTAAACAGCTTGTGTACAGTCAGTCCGGTGGACGCGTAAAAGGTACTGGTCTCCTCCAGTCCTCCATACTCGAACAATCCCACTGTGCGGGAGTCGCCGATAAATACCGCATCCGCAAAATAATCGTCCTCCACCGTCTGATAACTCACACCCTCGGGCTCCTCCGATCCGGTCTCATCCTCCGGCTCTGAGCCCGGAAATTCTCCTTCTTTCGGGGGATTCTCCCCGTTCCCCTGAAGCTTCTCTCCATCTCCGGGAAGCTTCTCATCTCCCTGTGGTTCCCCGTCTCCCTGATAATTCCCGTCTCCCTGTGGCTCCCCGTCACCCTGAAGATTCTGCTGCTGTCCCGGACCGCCGCTCTCATTGTGATCTGTATTCCCGTCCTTTGCCGGTCCGCGGCTGTCGCCCCAAAGACCTGCGGACGCGCTGAATGCACTGAAAAGCTTTTTCCCGCCGCTCACCAGCGGATCCGTATACATATTCCAACTGCCTGTAACCGTCAGAAAGATACAGCCAAACAACACCAGAAACAGCGGGTATATCTTATCCGCGGCAGAGGACTTTCTCCGCCTGCCGCGTTGTAATTGCCCGTCCTGTAACTTGCCGTCCTGTAATTGCCCGTCTATCGCTCTGCTTCGCGCCATCTTCTCTCCTGCCAATCTTCCTCACAACCTTCCTGTCTAAAAATTTGAGTACAGGAAGGGATTGTTGCCCTCAACCATAATCCGCCACACGCAGAACCAGAACAACGCCGCCAGCGCCACATTGGCTACCATACTGTCCCGGAATCTGCGATAGAGCCTCCGTATAACCGGGGTGCATGCCAGGATGCAAAGCACAAACAGTCCGCCGTAGGTATGCAGCGCCCTGCCCCAATCATTCTGAAACACCATATACCGGGGTGCCGCGCCGAACATCCTCCCCAGATACACGGCCAACTCCCGCACATCCGTGATGGCAAAGCACATCCATGTGACGGGAATCACTGCCCACAGATACAGATGCGGAAACACTGTGAGCTGCTTCCAGATACTCTCACCGCCCACGGGATGCCGCTCCAGAAAAGTCTGTACCTGCCGTTCCATAACGATCAGCGCCCACAACAGGATGCCCCACAGCAGGAAATTCCCCTTTCCGCCGTGCCACAAACCTGTCAGCGCCCACACGATCAGCAGATTCCTCACCGTACACAGCTCGCCCCTGCGATTGCCTCCCAGAGGGATATAGACATATTCGCAAAACCACCGGCCCAGAGTAATATGCCATCTGCGGTAAAAGTCGCGCACAGATCTGGCCATATAAGGCGTCCTGAAATTGTCCGGCAAGGAAAATCCCATCATCCCTCCAAGTCCCATGGCCATGAGGGAATAACCGCTGAAGTCAAAATAGATTTTCATGGAATAGGCAAAAGCCCCCAGCCACGCCAGCGGCGTGGAGATACTCTCGAATCCCCGCACCTGCACATCGTTCCACAAAAGCCCTATCCGATCCGCCAACAGTACCTTCGCTGCCAGCCCCAGCGTAAACAGCTTCAGTCCGTGCTGCACATTGCGCCAGGACAAATGCCTGTTTTCCAAAGCCTCCGACACTTCCCCATAACTTACGATAGGCCCGGAAACCAGCTTTGGGAACATGGTAATATAGACCGCAAACCTGACAAAAGAACGCTCCGCCGGCGCCTCCCCGCGGCAGACGTCTATCAGATACGACATGATCTGAAATGTATAAAAACTCAGTCCCAGCGGAAGTATCTCTCCCGATGTCTTAAATAAGAGCAATGTGCCCAGGTTGCCCGCCAATGCAAAAAACAGCACCGCCTTTCGCCACTCTCTGCGATTCGCCTCTCTGTACCTCAGCTCGGCGCTGCGTTTATTTTTATAATTTACTCCCGCTCCCAAAAACCTTCCCACAAAGTAATTTACCACAACGGACGCCAACAAAAGCGGCAGATAGCGCGCCTCGCCCAATGTATAAAAAACAAGGCTTCCCGCGAGAAGCGTGATATTTTTACAGCGTTTGGGGGTCACTCCGTACAGAATGAAAAAAAACGGAAGGAAAAAGAGCAGAAATTCAATACTGCTAAACACCAAGAATAATCACATCTTTCCTTTTATCTCTGCCTATAATACTATCTTGAAATTCGACACAATACAACAAAATTTTTCTTAATTTTCACTTACAATTCGTTACAAACCTGTAATATTTATGTAATGTTGCCAGAAATTATGTTTTGAAGTAAAATAAGATTAGAAGTCCATAAGATTAAAAGATCGTTCAAAATAGTCAGGCCAGGGCCGGAAAGGAACCCAGATGAAAGAACAGTTATACACAATTCCCTTAAACGATGCCGTAAATGCCAGAGATGAATGCCCTTTTTGCTTTATAGAACGCAACATTGAACAGGATCTTCTTGACTTTGTGCTGGGAAGCGGCTCCTCTTACATGGAGGCGGACATTCGCGATATGACGGACCGGGCGGGTTTTTGCCAGACTCATTTCCAGAAAATGTTCGACTATGGCAACACCCTGGGCAACGCCTGGATCTTAAAGACGCATTACATGCGCGTAATAGATGAAATGAAAAAAGAATTTGCCGGTTTTAAACCGGGCAAAACCTCCCTGAAAAACAAGTTGAAAAAATCCGGCGAAGGCAATGCCCTGAGCATGTGGGTGCGCAAAAAGGAAAAATCCTGCTATATCTGCGATCACTATGCGGAAACCTATGAACGCTATCTGGACACGTTCTTCTACCTCTACAAAAACGATGAAGAATTCCGGAAAAAGGTCCGGGAGAGCAAAGGCTTCTGCCTGCCTCATTTCGGCGACGTGTGCGAGGCGGCGGACAGCAAACTCCCCGACAAAGAAAAGGAAGCCTTCTACGCCATGCTGTTTGAACTGATGGAGAACAATATGAGCCGTGTGGCCGGCGATGTGGCCTGGATGGTGGAAAAGTTCGACTATCGTAACAAGGATGCGGACTGGAAGGACTCCAAAGACGCCATTCAGCGAGGTATGCAGAAATTAAAGGGCGGTTATCCCGCCGACCCCGACTACAAGATGCAAAAATAGATCAGAGTTTTTATATACCAGCCTTGTCGTACACCAGCTTTTTCATCATATCCAGATAGCCGCAGATCTCCCGGTACAGCATCTCCGGCTGGAAGGAGGCATCCAGAAAACGCTCCGTCATCAGCCCTTTGACGGTGAGATCCATCATGGTGCGGAGCTTTTCCCCCTCCACTCCCGCGGGCAGTCCGGTGTAATCCGCACGTCCGTAGATGTCCTCATAGGTGTTCAGCAGCATATTGCGCTTTTCCTCCACCGCCAGCAGCGCCTCGCTGACATCCTCGGCCATGGAACGGTTCAAAAACTGCTGCATATATGGATATTCCCGCATGGCGCGCATACGAGCGGCCTCAGCCTGCCTGATCAGCTCAAACAGATCCGTCTCCTCCGCGGACACATTGCCCAGCTCCAGTATCATATAGCGCACACTGTAATCATATACAAAGGTATAGACCCCCAGCTTACTCTCAAAATAATGGAACAGCAGACCCTTGCTGATACCGGCCTCCCGGACGATATCGTCCGTGCTGGCATGGCGGTAGCCATGCAGGGCAAAGGTTTTCAATGCCGCATTGATCATTCTATCCTGTTTTTCTTTTTTTAAGTTGAAAAACTTGCCGTTCATCTGTCTGTACTCCATTCCTGGCGGGATTCCTGCGCGGACTTTTTTTAGTTTAGCACACTCGGGAGCAGCTTTCAACCGCAAAGGAGAACCATAAAAAATGAAATTTTTAAAAACTTGCACATATTCTCTTTTCAATTCCGCAAAATAGTATTAATATAGAATCAAGAAGCTGGTATTTATTGGAAAGGAGTCAAACATGGCAAAAAAGTTTGGTAAATTCTTATTATTCACCGCAGCAGTCGGTGCTGCCGGCGCAGCCGCTTACTATTATATGCAGAAGAAGGATGCCGCTCTCCTAAACGAGACTGATGAGGACTACGACGATTTCAGCGAGGATACGGACGACAGCGCCTCCCGTACTTATGTGCCCCTGAGTCATGAGAATGCTCCTGAACAGGAAGCCGATGCTGCCCCGACGGCAGACAGCTCCAAGGCGGACAATTTCTTCACACCGCTCTCCGAGAAGGTGTCCCAGGCGGCAGAGACGGTCAAGGAAGACGCTCAGGCAGCCGTCGAGGAATTCTTCGACGAGGATGCGCCTGCAGAGACCGAGACCTCTGAAGAGTTTTTTGATGACGGGGATGCATCCGCAAAATAACACAGAACTAACACACAAAACCGTAACACAGAATCAACAGCCCGGAAGCGTGGTCACAGCCACGCTTCTTTTAATTTTCCGACTCCCTCTGTGATTGCGCTCTCTTCCATGGCTCCAAATCCCAGAAGCACCGTGGCATGTCCCATTACTGCCTCCACACAATGCTGCGACATACCATAGACTCTCACACCAAACTCTGCCGCCCGGCCCAGAAGCTCTTCTTCCCCGCAGTCTCCTCTGGCGGTAAGCAAAAGGTGCAGCCCCGCATGCTCCCCCGATACCGCAAAGCTCTTCTCAAAGGGCACAAGCTCCTGCAGCAGCAGATCATGCTTGGCGCGGTAGATCTTGCGCATCTTGTTCAGATGCCGCTCAAAATACCCGTCCCTGATAAACTCATTCAAAACCCTCTGATCGATACGTGATACCGTGCAGGAATAAAAATAGCAGTCCCGTCTATAGACCTCCAGCAATTTCCTGGGCAGCACCATATAGCTGACACGGATAGCCGGCGCAATGGCCTTGGAAAACGTACCGATATAAATGACCTTTCCGTGCTCGTCGCTGGACTGCAGAGAGGGGACGGGCTTGCCCCGGTAACGGAATTCGCTGTCATAATCATCCTCTATCAGATACCGGTCCGGTGCGCCATCCGCCCACTTTAAGAGCTCTGTCCTGCGCCCGATGGGCATCACCGTTCCCACCGGAAACTGATGGGAGGGCATCACATACGCCACCCGGGCTCCGCTCCGCTCCAACGCATTTACCTTCATGCCGCTCTCATCCATGGGAACTGTCACCACCGGATAGGCAAAGGAATGAAAGATCCTCCAGGTCCTCATATAGGTGGGATTCTCCATGGCAATCCCCACATGCCGCCCCAGTATCTTCTCCAAAAGCATCAGAAGATAATCGTTTCCCGCCCCCACGATGATCTGCTCCGGCGAACAGTTCACACCCCGGGAAGAATGCAGATAACGGCAGATGGTAAGGCGCAGATCCCCGTCTCCCTGGGGCTCCCCACGGGAAAAGAGCTCACTGTTCCCATCATTCAGAATGTTCTTGGTAATGCGTTTCCACACGCTGAAGGGAAAACCCGACATATCGATTCCATGGGGAGAAAAATCATACTGCCAGACGGCGTTCTCCTGCGCCCTGCAGGCATCCTCCCGCTCCGGCACACCCTTTTCCCCGGATTCCAACTGCAGAAGCTCCTCTATGGGACATACAAAATACCCTCTATAGGGCTGCGCCTCGATATAACCCTCACTCTGAAGCTGATCGTAGGCATAATCCACGGTACTGCGGGCCACCTGCAGATATTCCGCCAGAGAACGTGTGGAGGGAAGCCGCTCTCCCGCGAGCAGCCTCCCTTCCCATATCTCATGCCGGATGTGCTCATAAATCTGCTCATACAGGCACTTTTCACTGTTCAATTGCAGCCGGATCGTCATATCATACATGGCTATCTGTCTCTTGACCTCATCGTCCCGTCACTACTTGTTCTTCTTCATCTCAGCAAGGATGTCATCCTTCAGATCTCTGGCCTTATCCTTGGTGCGCGCATTGGCGGTAGGGGAAGTGATAATGGAGGCTACCAGCTTGCTTGCAGTGTCATACTCTTTATACCGCAGGGCCATCACTGCCAGCAGATAATTGATGGTCATCTCATCCATGCCGCACATGGGGAAGCTCTCCGTCTGGCTGGCCTCCATAAAGCCCTTATAGGCGTTCTGCATATGGACGTCTTCCAGCTGCCGCACTTCCTGAATCTTATCGGCATTTGCCTGAGGATTCTCCTCCTCCAGATGATTTGCATATCCTCTGAATACCCATGCGCTCTTTAAGCAGATATAGGCCTTCTCACTGTTTTTGGCGCGTTTTACCACCGCGTTAGCAAGAGCCAGCTTATAGCGCTCGATGGCGTCCTCATAGCTGTAAGTCTCCCCTTTATACTCATGAAGCTGCACCTTCCCGCTGATCTGCTCTTTGATAAATTTAGCCTGAGTGGATGTCACCTGTGTAAAAAACTTGGTCACCGCCGCATACCCGCAGTGAGGACACAGAAGCACATCATATTTCTGCGTGTCAACTCCTTCGTGTACCGGACGCAGATCCCTGTCGGTGCTCAAGAGCTTGGCCTTTCCGGTCTTCATGATCTTGTTCACAAACTTGGCGTCGCAGACAGGACACACCAGCGCCTTGTCATAGAGAAAATCCTTCTCCTGTACCACATGCTTCTGCGCTGTCTCCTGCTCCTCCGGTTTCTTCGAGGGATCTGCAAAAATATCCACATTCTCCAGATCTCCCAATCCCAATCCTGACAATAATCCATTCATTACTCTATCCCTCCTGTTTCGGCAATACATAAGAGCTCTTCAGAGAAACGATCCTGTTGAACACAGGCGCTCCTTCCTCAGAATCTCTTGCATCCACATTAAAAAATCCCTGTCTCACAAACTGAAAACTGTCGTAAGCCTTTGCCCCTGCGAAGGCAGGCTCCAGATAACACTGCTCCAATACGGTGAGTGAATCGGGATTGAGATTCAGACTGCCGTCCTCATTATACACTCCCTTTTCCTCGTCGATCAGATTTTCATACAACCGCACCTTTGCGGAAATGGCCTGTTTTGCGGCCACCCAGTGAATCGTTCCCTTTACCTTGCGCCCGTCGGGGCTGTTGCCGCCCCTTGAAGCGGGATCATAGGTGCAGTGTACCTCTGTCACTCTTCCGCTCTCATCCTTGACGCAGCCGGTGCATTTCACAAAATAAGCGTTCATGAGACGCACCTCATTGCCCGGGAACATGCGGAAATACTTTTTAGGCGGCTCCTCCATGAAGTCCTCTCTCTCGATGTAGAGCTCCCGCCCAAAGGGGATCTGTCTCGTTCCGAGAGCCTCGTTCTCCGGATTGTTTACCGCCTCCATCATCTCCGTCTGTCCCTCGGGATAGTTGTCGATGATAAGCTTCACAGGGTCTAACACCGCCATATAGCGGGGAGCCTTGGGCTTGAGATCCTCCCTGATACAATATTCCAGCATGGCATAGTCCACGGACGACTGACTCTTGGAAATACCGCAGAGCTCCACAAACATGCGGATGGAATCCGGAGTGAACCCCCTTCTGCGCAGCGCAGCGATGGACACCAGCCGGGGATCGTCCCAGCCGTCCACGATGCCGTCCTGCACCAGTTTCTTGATATACCGCTTTCCGGTAACCACATTTGTGAGATAGAGCTTGGCAAACTCAATCTGTCTGGGCGGGTTCGGATACTCAAGCTCCCGCACCACCCAGTCGTAGAGCGGTCTGTGATCCTCAAACTCCAGCGTACAGATGGAGTGGGTGATCCCCTCGATGGCGTCCTCCACCGGATGGGCAAAATCATACATGGGATAAATACACCATGCATCCCCGGTATTGTGATGCCTGATATGCGCCACACGGTAAATCACCGGATCCCGCATATTGATGTTAGGCGAAGCCATGTCGATACGGGCGCGCAGCACCTTCTCCCCGTCGGCATATTTTCCGTCCTTCATCTCCTCAAAAAGCTTCAGATTCTCCTCCACGCTGCGTCCGCAGGAGGGATCGTCCCTGCCGGGCTGCTCAAAGGTGCCCCGGTACTCTTTGATCTGCTCCGCAGACAGATCCGACACATAGGCCTTGCCCTTTTTGATGAGCTTCACCGCAGCCTCATACATCTGCCCGAAATAATTGGAGGCAAAGAACAGTCTGTCCTCCCAGTCAGCGCCAAGCCACTCCACATCCGCCTTGATGGACTCCACAAACTCCTCGTCCTCCTTGGTGGGATTGGTGTCGTCAAAACGCATATTGAACTTTCCGCCGTATTTCTGTGCCAGTCCATAGTTCAATAATATGCTCTTGGCGTGTCCGATGTGTAAATAACCGTTGGGCTCGGGGGGAAAACGGGTGCGGACCGCGTCGTACACGCCTTCCGCCAGATCTTTGTCGATCTCCTGTTCAATAAAATTCCGGCTCTCCCTCCCCGGCTTTTCTTCCATGTTGTCACTCATTGTCTCAATCCTTTCCTGCAATTCTATATCTGACCGGTTATCCTGTCATAACTCTGCGTAAATATATCCCGCTCCACCACAAAGATGTCCTGCATATTGTCACAGTGTACCGCGAAATAGTCCCCCGGCCTGCCAAGCAGATATCTGGTCTTATCCCACAGGGTGAACACCTTCACCCCCTGCTCCAGAGGCTTTGCGTAGATGCGGAGCTGTCCCGTGGGAACGCATTTCCTGGCATGGTCTGTCAGCACAAGACTGCTGCCGTCGGCCCGGTTCTTGACCACAGGCGCATACTCCGCCGAAGCCCTGTAATCCTCCATGGTATATCTCTCGTCAAGCGGCAGGTATGCGTGTTCAAATTCCGCCCTGCAGACTGCCGTAACCTGTCCCGTCAGTCCCACAAGCAGATACAAACCCTCCTCCACAGTCAGCTCCAGATCCCCCTCCTGCGTTCGTATGGTGATGGGCACTCCCACCGGCAGAAACTTATCCGCCTCCACATACCCAATGGGAATGCGCTTTTTCTCGTAGAGCTCCATATCCTGCACATCCGCCTGATATTCTCCCGAATAGAGCACCTGAAAACTGTCAAAATACTCTACCATACGATTGTTGAAATACCCTTCCGCATGGAGCGTGGGATATCGCTCCTCATAGAGCCTCATGCTGATAAAACCGCCCGCTTTCTCATAATGTCCTCCGCCGGAACCGATCCCCTCCGCCAGATACACTGCCAGCTCGCTGGCGTTGACCTCTCTGATACAACTGCGGACAGAATATTTATATCCATCATTGACCTCATTAAACACCACACAGGTTCTGATCACGTCCACCTGCAGCAAAAAGTCGCTGATGATCCCCAATATATTGGGATCACAGGGCTGCGCCTTGATGACGGAAAAACCGTAGTCGTCATTATAGCTGTAGCGGATCATGGCCACTCCCGCAACCTCCAGTTCCCGCAGGGACAGATTGGAATTGCGAAACAGGTTGATCATACGCTTGTCATAGGGCAACGACTCCCGCATATCCATGTCCAGAGGATTATAGAGCTCGGAAAACTGATTGGTGTCCGTATACAGACCATAATACAGCGCCGTCCCCAGACCTGCCCCGTCGTCAATCTCATAACCGGCCTCTGTCAGAAGCTGCCAGACCAGCGTACAACAGCTTCCAAGACCCGGCTTGATCAGGCAAAGCTCCACATCCCGGGTCTCCCGCTGATGGTGGTCGATGATCGCCACCGCATCTGCCTGCGGCGCCGTGACATTGCCTGCGCCATACTGACAGTCCACCGTGATCAAAAGCCCCTCCACAGGAGGCAGTTTTCCACCCACAGGCTTCACATATTCTATGGGCAGTTTTAACTCCTCCACCAACAGCTTCAGATTGGATTTCTGAATCCGGTTCTTACCGCTGTAGATCAGTCTCACCTGTCTGCCTCTGCTCCGAAAATAACAATATAAGCCGTAGCCCGCTCCCAGCGTGTCCGCGTCGGGATTGTCATGGCATTGAATGGTAATGGGATCATAAGACTCCAAATCGATCAGCCGCATCCTGCCACCTCTGATTCTAATGATGGAACAGCCGGATGCCGGTGAAAGCCATTACCATATCGTATTTGTTACAGCAGTCGATGACGGCGTCGTCCCGCACGGAACCGCCGGGCTGGGCGATATACTTCACGCCGCTCTTGTGAGCCCGCTCAATATTATCAGAAAAGGGGAAGAAGGCATCGGAGCCAAGCGTCACATCCTGCATCTGATCCAGCCATGCCCGCTTCTCCTCCCGGGTGAACACCGGAGGCTTTACCTTAAAAGTCTTCTCCCACACGCCGTCCGCCAGCACATCCATACACTCGTCGCCCATATACACATCGATGGCATTGTCTCTGTCCGCCCTGCCAAGGCCGTCCACAAACTGAAGTCCCATCACCTGAGGCGACTGACGCAAGAACCAGTTGTCGGCTTTCTGGCCCGCAAGCCTTGTGCAGTGAATGCGGGACTGCTGCCCCGCGCCGATTCCGATGGCCTGACCGCCCTTTACATAACACACGGAATTGGACTGCGTATACTTCAACGTGATCAGCGCCACCTTCATGTCGATCAGCGCAGACTCCGGTATCTCTTTATTATCCGTAACTACATTGGAGAGCAGGCCCTTGTCGATATCCAGCTCATTTCTGCCCTGCTCGAAAGTGATGCCATAGACCTGTTTCTTCTCCACAGGATCCGGCACATAAGAAGGATCGATCTGAATCACATTGTAGCCGCCCTTCTTTTTCTCCTTCAGGATCGCCAGCGCCTCATCCGTGTAGCCGGGAGCGATGACACCGTCGGACACCTCTCTCTTGATCAGTCTGGCAGTGTCCGCGTCGCAGACATCAGACAATGCGATAAAATCACCAAAGGAAGACATTCTGTCCGCGCCCCGCGCTCTGGCATAGGCACATGCCAGCGGTGAGAGTTCTCCCAGATCATCCACCCAGTAAATCCTGGCCAGCGTATCGTCCAGCGGAAGACCTACCGCGGCTCCGGCGGGAGACACATGCTTAAAGGATGTGGCGGCAGGCAGGCCTGTGGCCGCCTTCAGTTCCTTCACAAGCTGCCATCCGTTAAACGCGTCCAGAAAATTGATATAGCCGGGTTTGCCGTTCAGGACGGTGACAGGAAGTTCGCTGCCGTCCTCCATATAGATACGGGAAGGCTTCTGATTGGGATTGCACCCATATTTTAATTCCATTTCATTCATGATCTGCTCCTTTGTCTAACTCATTCTAAATTTTATCTATTTTGATTTATTACTCATTTTTATTGACGATCCGGGTACGATATTCACCTGTGGCAATATCGATATAACGAACGAAGAGAGAAACCTTATTGTCCCCGTTTAAGCTGTTCCAGAGCATCTCAGTGAACGCATCCATATCATCGGGTATCTCCACCTCTTTCGGCTCGCCGTAAAAGCTGGGCAGCGGGTCTCCGTCATGCAGGTAAGTATGGATAAAACGCCCCTCCCCCGCCTTGGGATTGTCATAAGTATAAGTGTAACGGTTACAGCAGTCGGGATCGCCGTTATTGCTCTTTAAGATAGACAGCGCATAGTCATAACTGCCGTTCTCCACATGCAGCACACCGGAGATGCGGGGTGTGTAATTGGGGCCGTCCGGCTCAAACTCCCGGCTTCTCAGGGACTCCTCAAAAGTCCTGCCCGCCTTAAGACCGTCATAGACAGTGTCCGTCTGGTCGCCGTTTGTCACGATGGTATCATGCCCCAGCACACGCACCGGCGCATAGATGATCAGACTGGGATCCTCCAGTTTGGAAGGGTCATATGCCTGTGTGCGGATTCCCTCGCCATCCTCCACGAACACGCGGTTGCGGCTGTTGGAACTCCTGCCCATGATAAAATATGCGGCCACCGCATGCTTCCCGTCAGGGGTGCGCCCTATGACGATCCCTCTTCCGGGGTACGCATTGTTCTTTAACTCCTGTTCCAGTGATAACACCTGCCTTGATGATAACATAAATCTTCCTCCATGTATATTATTTCCCATTATTGGGACCGGCGTACATAAATATCTTCAAATCTCCGGGCCGGCATGGGCTTATCAAAATAATAACCCTGCACATATTTTACCTTCATGCCCCGCAGCACTTTGTACTGGGCGGGACCTTCAATCCCCTCCACACAGATGCTGGCTCCCAACGTCTCCGCAAGCTCCGCCACCATCTTGATAAAGGACTGCGAATAGGCGTCCTCCGCCAGTTCCCGCACAAAGCTCTGATCCACCTTGATGACATCGAAAGGAATCTCCCTGATATGGTTCAGGGAAGAATAGCCCGTGCCGAAATCGTCCAGAGCAATCTTCACGCCCAACTCCCTGATAGCCCCCAGAATCTCCTTCATCCGCCCCATGTCATTGATGGCCAGACTCTCAGTCACCTCCAGCGTCAGATTGGCCGGACTGACACCGGTCTCCTCTATGGCCGTGCGCACGTTTTCCACCACATTGTTCTGGAGAAGCTGTACCACCGAGAGATTGACATTCACCTTATATTCGGGATGTCCCCCGTCATTCCACTGCTTACAGCAGCGGCAGGCCTCTGTCAGCACATAATTTCCAATGGGATTGATCAGGCCCAGATACTCCGCCAGCGGAATGAACTCCGCCGGAGCCATAAAGCCCTGCCTTGCACTGTTCCAGCGGATCAGCGCCTCCGCGCCCTCGCAGACCGGCTTCTCCCCCTGAATATTCATGATGGGCTGGAAATACACCTCAAATTCCTGACAGCCGTCCGTAGCGGCATCCCGCATACTTTTCTCCATATCCAGCCGCCTGCCGGACTCGTAAGTGAGACTGTCGCTGTATTCCGTAAGCCGGTTCTTGCCGCCCTTCTTCGCCTCATACATGGCCACATCCGCCTTTTTGACCAGCGCGGCCACGGTGTCGCCCTCATCCGGAAAAGTGACGATTCCCATGCTGGCAGTGCAATAATAATCCGCATCCTTCAGATACCATGGTTTGTTGAAGATATCCCTGATCTCCTCCATGATCTCATCCACCCTGCGATAAGCCTCCGGCGAGAGCACCACCACAAACTCGTCTCCGCCTATGCGGTAACAGCGGCCTTCCAGCCCCTCTACCCGCTGCAGGGAATGCGAAATAGACTTCAGCAGCGTATCGCCATACTGATGCCCCAGCCCGTCGTTGATATGTTTGAAATCATCCAGATCCAGATAGAGGATGGCGCCCTTCTCCCCGGTCTTTGCAGCCTCATCGATCTGTCTGGCCAGATCCCGCTCAAAACACATCCGATTGTACAGCCCCGTAAGAAAATCCGTGTTGGCCTGTCTCTCGATCTTTCTCTGATACAGTTTCCTGTCCGTGATATCATAGAGTGAATACAGAACGGCGCTGCGCCCGTCTATCCAGGTAATCTCCCTGTAAAGCATCTCATACCAGCGTCCCCGTTCCTCGTGGAAAAGCTCGGAGACGCCGCCCTCTCTGCCCTTGTGAATGCCCTGCTCCAGAAAAGCTCCCAGGCTGTTCTCCTGAAGCTGCGTGGCAAAGGAATTGTGCAGCTTTCTGTTGGCAAATAACATATCTCCCGTGCGCTTCTCCTGCACATAGATAGCGCTTCCCACATTGTCCAGAATCGTCTCCATCACGGCGGAAGAGCCGGAAATGGATTTTTTCTGCAGTCGTCTGGTCAGAAAACTCTGCAACAGCTTAACCGCATCCGCAGTGTATTTCACCTCGGAAGTGTCCCAATTGTGACGCCCGCTGCGGTACTCCACCGCCAGCACCACTTTGCCGTCGCCATCCTGCAGCATCACAGGAAATACCATGATGGCAGACCAGCCGTAATAATCGGCCTCCCACATATGCTCCCCGGGAATGGCTCCCGTAGAAAACACCAAAGGCTTGTCCGTCTGAAACAGAGTGCAGGCATCCAGCCCGCTGGTCCTGTCAAGGGTTGAGATCACACCCCGATTACACCACTGACTCATTAGATCCATACTGCGCTCATCCGCATTTAATCGAAAGAGTTCCGCGCACTCCACGTTCAGATGCTGCCCCAGAATCCGCAGCCACTTCTCCAGCACCGCCTCAAGCTGCTCATCGCTGTCCAAAAGCTGTACCATACTGGTAGTGGCTTCTATGCGCTGTATATCCCTGCCCATTTTCTGTTGTTCCGAAATGCTTCTCTGGCTCTCCAGTTCCGCATTCAGACGGTCCATTTTATTTTTGTAGAAAACCATACTGGAATTTCTCAGATAATCCAGTACCTGCGCAAATTTTCCCTCCTCGCGGTCGGTACAGTCAAATAACAGCCAATAGAAGAGAAATTCATCTTCCACAAAGATCGAGAGCGCCGCCGCTCTGCCCCCCGGGAATTTCTCCACCGCCATATCCTCCAGCGATCCCGGTTCCACCCGGTCCAAAGCCCGCTGCGTGTATGGCGACACGCGCAGAGACTGCAGCTCATCCCGGGAAAGTCTCTCAAACACGCCTGAACCGGTATTGGACATTTCTGTCAGAGGTTCACGCCAGATATTCAGACAGCAGGCATAAACCCCCGCAACTCTGCAGAATTCATCCTGCAGGCGCTGGAGCTCTTCCCGATTAACCAATTCCTGAAATGATATATTTTCCACGACCGGCCTCCAAACACTAAAAGCCCAAAAGGTTAGACTCAGGCATTATTAAATATATGTTATCACATTTGTGGGTGGGTGCGCAATCGCTATATAAAAATTTGTCAAATTTCCAAAAAGAAGAGATAGCGGGGGATGAACCGGACTCGTTATGGTCCGTTTCATCCCCCGCCGGATTATACATCAACGCTGTAGTTGGGAGCCTCCTTGGTGATATGGATATCATGGGGATGGCTCTCTTTTAAGGACGCCGCAGAAATTTTCACAAATCTGCCGGTCTCCTTCAATGTCTCGATATCGGCTGCTCCGCAGTAACCCATACCGGAGCGGAGACCGCCCATGAGCTGGAACACGGTGTCCTCCACGCTGCCCTTGTATGCCACGCGTCCCTCCACGCCTTCGGGGACAAGCTTTCTGGCATTGGTCTGGAAATAGCGGTCCTTGGAACCGTTTTCCATGGCGGCGATGGAACCCATGCCGCGATAGACCTTGTATTTTCTTCCCTGAAAGAGTTCGTACTCTCCGGGACTCTCCTCACAGCCTGCAAACATGCTGCCCATCATGCAGACGCTGCCGCCCGCGGCAATCGCCTTGGTGATATCGCCGGAATACTTGATACCGCCGTCAGCAATAATGGGAATCCCGTACTCCTTGGCCACGCTGTAGCAGTCCATAATGGCGGTAATCTGGGGAACGCCGATACCTGCCACCACGCGGGTGGTGCAGATGGAGCCCGGGCCGATACCGACCTTAACTGCGTCAACGCCGTGCTCGATCAGAGCGCGGGTAGCCTCCCCGGTGGCCACATTGCCTGCAATCACCTGCAGATCAGGATATTTTTCCTTGATCATCTTCAGGCAGTTCAGCACGTTCTGGGAATGTCCGTGGGCGGAATCCAGCACGATTACGTCCACTTTGGCCGCCACCAGAGCCTCCACGCGCTCCAGAACATTGGCGGTGATGCCCACGCCTGCGCCGCAGAGCAGTCTCCCCTGCTCGTCCTTGGCAGCCAGCGGATATTTCACGGTCTTCTCGATGTCCTTGATGGTGATCAGACCTTTGAGATTATAGTCCTTGTCTACAATGGGAAGCTTCTCCTTGCGGGCCTTTGCAAGAATCTTCTTGGCCTCCTCCAGCGTAGTGCCCTCGGGTGCGGTGATCAGCCCCTCGCTTGTCATGGATTCTTTGATTTTCTTGGTGAAGTCTGTCTCGAATTTCAGATCACGGTTGGTTATGATACCCACCAGCTTGCGGCCCTCCGTGACGGGTACGCCGGAGATACGGAATTTTCCCATCAGGGCGTCCGCATCCGCCAGTGTATGTTCAGGAGTCAGGGAAAAGGGATCTGTAATGACGCCGTTCTCAGAACGCTTTACTTTGTCAACCTCTTCCGCCTGTGCTTCAATAGACATGTTCTTGTGAATGATACCGATACCGCCCTGTCTCGCCATGGCGATCGCCATGCGGTGCTCGGTGACGGTGTCCATTCCCGCGCTCATCATCGGAATGTTCAGCTTAATGCGCTTGGTCAGCCAGGTGGTCAGATCCACCTCGTTGGGAATGACCTGCGAGTACGCAGGTACCAGCAGTACATCATCAAAAGTAATGCCTTCGCCAATAATCTGTCCCATTTTCTCTCCTCCTGTATGTATTTGTTCGCGTTATGATTTCTCATGAGTGTATCAAAGTTTCCGCCCACTGTCAAGCCGAATTTTAATCATTGAAAACCTTTCTGGGCGCGACGTTTTTCAACGCTTTGACCATGTCCTGAGAGGGGCTTAAGATCACCTTCACACCGCCTTCATAATACATGACATAGCGCCCGTCCGGCTGAAGCTCCTGACCGATGCTGTAATCCACAGCCTTCACATTGCGGTTTTTGAAGTTATCCAGATGCCAGGAATGAATGGGGGCAAAAATCTCCATGCGGTCCAGACTGTAGGCCGCCACGCGCTTTCTCTTGGACTGCGCCAGAATCTTATCCACCACAAGCTCCTTGTCTAAATAAAGATATTCATACTCCACATTTGAATATAAATTTGCAAAATAAGCGCCCACTCCCGTCCCCATGGCAACCAACATAAGCACCGGAAACATGAACATTGCAAGACAAAATACTACGGTCAGAACGATCAAAATAATCGTCGTCGCCTTTGCAGCTCCTGATTTTTTCGCCTGAACCAGACATTCCACATAGGTATCACTCATTTAATCCACCCGTCCTTTTCTTAATATAATAAAATCATTTCCGCAGAGCCGATAGGTTTATGATATAACATCCTTCGCCGAGTTGCAAGACAGACCCTGCTTTTTATTCTTTTTTTAGATTCAGATTACTTTTGTTTCATTGACTTTCCCCCGAAAACTGATTATGATAGTGATAATCATTTCATAAGAATCAGAATTTGAATACATAATATAGAAGCAAGCTGTCAGACAAGGCTTCAATAAATACGAGGAAGGATATCTGCCATATGCCGGTGATGGATGAATTTCGCGAGGAACGCGAAGCGATCAAACACGGAACTGCAAAACAAAAATATCAATATTTTAAGGACTATTACCGAATGCCCCTGATCATAGCGCTGCTTGCATGTACTTTTATCGGCATTTTAGTCTATCAGTTCGTGACGAGAAAGGATTCCGCATTCTACGCGGTACTGCTGAACTGCTCTCCCTATGAAGAGAACGAATGGTTTACAGAGGAGTATACACAATGCGCAGGGATCGATCTGAATAAAGTAAACGTCACTCTGGACACAAACATCTACTTTAAATTGAATTCCAATGACGAGGATTCCTATATTACAACACAGAAGCTGGACACCTATGTCGGTGCCAGACAATTGGATATGATGCTGGGAGCGGGAGAAGAATTTGCCCACTTCGCAAACAGCATTCTCTTCACGGATCTGAGAGAGGTGCTGAGTCCGGAACAGATTCAAAAATACGAACCTTACTTTTATTATGTGGATGCCGCTCTATGGCAAAACGACGGCAGTGTGCAGGGCGCTTCGGGTCTGGATCCCGCCAAAATCCCCGACCCCAGGAATCCTCAGGAGATGGAGCGTCCCGTTCCCGTGGCCATCTATATAGAGAGCATCGAAAAATTGAACCGGGCCTATTATTTTAAAAATGCCGGGGATGGGATCGCAGTCGGCATCTATGCCAACGCCCCCCACCCCGACAATGCGATTGCCTTTCTCGATTATCTCTTTGCGGAATAATTTTGAGATCAGAATTTCGAGATTTGAATCATAACAGCTCTTTTAACAGCCTGTTGACGGCGGCCGGATCAGCCTTGCCCCGCATGGCCTTCATGGTCTGGCCTACCAGAAAACCGATAGCCTTCTCTTTCCCATTTTTATAATCTTCTACCGACTGGGGGTTTTCCGCGAGAACCTGTTCCACGATACCGCGGAGGGCCCCCTCGTCATTCACCGTCCGCAGTCCCTTCTCTTCCACATAAGCCACAGGATCGATATCTTCGTCAAACAAAACCTCGAATACCTCTTTCGCCACTGTGGAATTGATCACCTTCCGCTCCGTCAGATCAATGAGCGCGGCAAAGTGCTCCGGGGAAAATGTGATATCCTCAGGATCCAGCCCTCGCTCCTTCAAAATGCGAAGAGTCTCCACCATCAGCCAGTTGGACACCTTCTTGGGCTGTGCCCCAAACGCCACCGTGGCCTCAAAGATATCCGCCATATGCTTGGAATCCGTAATGATATCAATATCATAATCAGGAAGATCAAAAGTCTCTCTGTAACGGCTGCGCTTCTCCTCACGAAATTCCGGCTGACGGGCCCGGATGCGCTCCAGCCACGCGTCGTCTATGCACAGAGGGGGCAGATCGGGATCCGGGAAATAACGGTAATCCTGAGCGTCCTCCTTGGAGCGCATGGCATAAGATGTCTCCTGAGTGTCGTCCCAGCGGCGGGTCTCCTGAACCACCGCCTCCCCCGACTCGATCAGATCGATCTGGCGCGCCCGCTCTCCCTCAATGGCACGGGCGATAGCGCGGAAGGAATTCAGATTCTTCATCTCGGTGCGGGTGCCGAATTCCCTGGCTCCCACCTCACGCACTGACAGGTTCACATCCGCCCGCATGGAGCCCTCCTGCAGCTTACAGTCGGACGCTCCCAGATACTGAATGAGCATTCTGAGCTTCTCCAGATAAGCGATCACCTCGTCCGCGCTGCGCATATCCGGTTCGGACACAATCTCGATCAACGGCACTCCCGAGCGGTTGTAATCTACCAGAGAACATCCCTCCCAGTCGTCATGGATCAGTTTACCCGCATCCTCCTCCATATGAATCTCGTGAATGCCGATCCGCTTGCTTCTCTCCCCGGCACCCTCGGGCAGCTCGATCTCCACGTAACCGTCCCGGCAGATGGGCAGATAGAGCTGGGATATCTGATAATTCTGAGGATTGTCGGGATAAAAATAATTTTTCCGGTCAAACTTGCAGTACCTTGTGATCGTACAGTTAGTGGCCAGCCCTACGCCGACGGCATACTCTACCACCTGCTTATTCAAAACGGGAAGTGAACCGGGCATACCCGTACACACGGGGCAGGTGTGGGTATTCGGCGCACCGCCAAAGGCCGTGGAACACCCGCAGAAGATCTTTGTTTTGGTGGCAAGCTCTACATGAACCTCCAGCCCGATGACAGTCTCATATTGTTTCGCCATACTATTTCACCTCCTGCTCATAAGTGTACGCCGCCTGAATCAGGGTCTTCTCCCGGAAGCAGTCTCCTATGAGCTGCAGTCCGATGGGCAGTCCTTCCCCATCTGCCCCACAGGGAATGCTGATACCCGGAAGCCCCGCCAGATTCACGGATATGGTGTAGATATCTCCCAGATACATTTTCAGGGGATCCGAAAGACTCTCACCAAGCTTTGGCGCCGTGGTGGGCGCAACAGGCCCCAGGATCACATCGTATTTGGCAAACGCTTCGTCAAAAGCCTTTTTGATCAGGGCCTTCACACGCAGCGCCTTCAGATAATAAGCGTCGTAATATCCCGAGCTCAGCACAAAAGAGCCCAGCATGATACGGCGCTTGACCTCCGGGCCAAAGCCCTGAGAGCGGGTTCTCTTGTACAGAAGATGCAGTTCATCCGTCTCCGGCGCGCGGTAGCCGTACTTGATGCCGTCGAAGCGTTCCAGATTGGAGCTGGCCTCGGCAGCCGCAATGGTATAATAAGCAGGAATTGCATATTCCACCAGACTTAAATCAAACTCCTCCACAGTGGCGCCTTTTTCCCGAAACACTTCCGCAGCCGCAAGCACCGCGGACTTTACCTCCGGGTCAAGCCCCTGTCCCAGATAATCTCTGGGAATCCCTATACGCAGACCCTTTACATCTTCCGTCAGCGCCGAAGAAAAATCCGTATCTGTCCTTTTCATGGAGGTAGAATCCTTTTCGTCATGGGCGGCGATGGTCTCCAGAATCACCGCGCAATCCCGCACATCCTTTGTCAACGGCCCGATCTGGTCAAGGGACGAGCCGTATGCGATGAGCCCATAGCGGGACACCGTGCCATAAGTGGGCTTCATACCCACCACACCGCAATAGGATGCCGGCTGGCGGATGGAACCGCCGGTGTCCGAGCCCAGCGCCGCAAAGCACTCTCTGGCCGCCACCGCCGCCGCGGAGCCCCCCGATGAACCGCCGGGCACATGCGCCGTATTTCGTGGATTTCTGGTGACGCCGTAATAAGAAGTCTCCGTGGTACTCCCCATGGCAAACTCATCCATGTTTGTCTTGCCGATCACGACAGCCCCCGCCTCCTCCAGCCTGAGCACTGCCTCCGCGCTGAATGTCGGCACAAAATTCTCCAGTATCTTAGAAGAGCAGGTGGTCAGCACTCCCTGCGTACACAGATTATCCTTTATGGCAAAGGGCACTCCCGCCAGAGGGCCGGTCAACGCTCCCGCGTCAATCTGCTCCTGTACTTTCGCGGCCCGGGCAAGCGCCCTGTCCTTCTCCAGCGTGACATAACAGTGCAGCTCCTCCTCCGTCTCGGAGATCTGCCCGAAGACAGCCTCCACCGCCTCAGTGACTCTGACCGCTCCACTTTTTATTTTCTCAGACAGCTCTACAGCCGTATAATCCAAAATATCCCTGTTCACCATACTCACTCCCGTCTATTCATCCCTCAAAGGTCTGGGGCGCAGCAAACATGCCGTCCTTTTCCTCTGGGGCATTGGCCAGCATCGCATCCCTTGCATCACCGTTTGTGACCACATCCTCACGAAACACGTTCTGCACCGGAAACACATGGGACATGGGCTCCACGCCCGTGGTGTCCAATTCCCCCAGCTTGTCAATATAATCCAACATCCCGGCCATATCCTTCTTGGCCTGCTCCCGCTCCTCGCCCGTAAGTTCCAGCTTTGCCAGAATTCCCACATAATCGATGGTGGCGTCATCTATCACATTTGCCATTTCCTGCCTCCTTATCTCTCCGTTTAGTCCCGTACCCGGATGTGTACCTCCCGAAGCTGCTGTTCCGTCACCTCACCGGGAGCGCCGCACATCAGATCCTGAGCCGAACCGCTCATGGGGAAAGCGATCACTTCCCGGATATTCTCCTCATTTTTCAAAAGCATCAGCATTCTGTCCACGCCGGGCGCCATGCCTGCATGGGGAGGAGCGCCAAACTGAAACGCCTGATACAGGGCTCCAAATTTGCTCTTCAAAGTTTCTTTGTCATAACCCGCAATCTCAAAGGCCTTCTCCATGATCTGCATGTCATGATTGCGCACCGCGCCGGAAGAGAGCTCCACACCGTTGCACACAATGTCATACTGATATGCCAACACCTCCAGAGGATCCTTCTGTTCCAGCGCCTCCAGACCGCCCTGAGGCATGGAAAACGGATTGTGGGTGAAGCCGATCTGCCTGGTGTCAGGATCACGCTCAAACATGGGAAAATCATTGACATAGCAAAAGCGGTACGCCTGCTTCTCCGTAAGATTCAGCTTGTCGCCCAGCTCGTTTCTGAGCTGCCCCGCATAATAGTTTGCCCGTTCCTCCTTATCAGCGATAAAGAAGATGGTATCTCCCGCGGACAGACCCGCCAGCTCCCGTAGCACACCTTTGAGCTCATCCGGTATAAACTTGTCGATAGGCCCCTTGTAGGACAGATCTTCCGCCACCTCCAGATAGCCCAGTCCGCCCATTCCCATATCGGTGGCAAACTTCAAAAGCTTCTCATGGAATCCCTTGGACATATCCGCGTGTACCCGAATGGCCCGCACGGTTCTCCCTACAAAAGGCTTAAAGGTACATTTCTGGAAAAATTCTGTCAAATCCATGATGCGCAGCGGATTTCTCAGATCCGGCTTATCCGTGCCGAACTCCAGCATGGCCTGCTTATAACTGATGACGGGGTAAGGTGCCTTTGTCACCTCATACCCTTCCGGCGCAAATTTCTCAAAAGTGGCTGAGAGCACCTCCTCTCCTACTCGGAACACATCCTCCTGTGTGGCGAAGCTCATCTCAAAATCAAGCTGATAAAACTCTCCGGGAGAACGGTCGGCTCTGGCATCCTCATCCCTAAAGCAGGGCGCAATCTGAAAATACCGGTCAAACCCGGATACCATCAGGAGCTGTTTGTACTGCTGGGGCGCCTGAGGCAAAGCATAGAATCTGCCCTTATATTTTCTGGAGGGTACAATATAGTCTCTGGCCCCCTCCGGAGAAGAGGCACAGAGGATCGGCGTCTGTATCTCCAAAAATCCCAGCTCCGTCATTTTCTGACGCAGGAATGCAATGACCTGGGCGCGGAAAATGATATTGTCCCGCACCTTCGCGTTGCGCAGATCCAGATAGCGATAGACCAGACGCACCTCCTCTCTCGTCTCCTTAGAAGTCATGATCTCAAAGGGAAGCTGCCTGTATACTTTACCCAGCACTTCGATGGAACGCGCTTCCAGCTCAATGGTTCCGGTGGGGATCTTCGGATTGTAGGTTTCCGCATCCCGTTTTTCCACGGGACCCGTGACAGAAATACACATCTCTCTGGAGATACCCTTCAAAAGCTCCGAACTGCGGATGACTACCTGCAGCACGCCATACATATCCCGCAGATCGATAAACGACACTCCGCCGTGATCTCTGATATTTTCCACCCAGCCCGCCATCTGTAAAGTCTGTCCGATATGCTGCTCCCCGATCTCTTTGATGGTTAAATCCCTGTACATAGCCGCTTCCTCCTTTACTCGCGCGCGCCGGGCACCCGTCAGCTTCTGCTGACATATTTCCTTTGGGTGCCCGTGTGCATAAAAAAATCCCGGAATGCATACGCATTCCGGGACGGATAACTGTTTCTATCCGCGGTACCACCCGCATTGACGAACCCCTTTGTTCATCCACCTTTTCCACTTAACGCGTGGGACGGACTACCCTAACGCCGTTTAGCTCCCATATCCACAGACGGGCCATACAGACGGTTCAGATAATCTGCTCCGGAGTGTTCCCTTTACCATTCCCACAAACAGCGCTCTCAGTCGGTGACGCTGTATTCCTGTCGTGTTCCCCGGCAAGAGTCTCCTTCACTGCATTTATACTTTTTCCATAATATGCGATTTTTATGTAAAAGTCAAGGATTTATTTTGGGGATGTCATCAGCTCCCGGAGGAGACTCAAATCAAAATTCCCCGCCCTGACCCGGACGGGGAACCTTCTCAATGACAACGATGATGCCTGCCGCCGCAACCTCTGCGGGAACTGTTTTGAACCGGAACACAGGAACCGTCGCAGTAACCATCCGCATGGTCATATCCGCAATAATAATTTCCATCGTGGCTGTGCCTTCCCGTCTCAGTACATCCCTCCACCGTGCAGACAGGACAACTGGTATCAACCGTCTGAGCCTGTCTGTGATGTCCGTGCGCCGATACAGGCATGACAAAAAGAGTAGATGCAAGGGCTATAGCCACTGCCGCTGCAAACAGTCTTTTTGAGCGCATATTACACACCTCCCTTCTTTTTTCTGAAACCGGTATCTCTGAATTGAATATAGCACAAAACATTGATGCTTTCAAGCTATCTGATCACTTGAGTTTTCCCTTTTATTTTTTACGGACAGGAATCCATATCTCGCTGTAATACTCTTCGTCTGCCGTACCTTTTGCATAGTCGCCAGGGTCACTGTACATTTCGATGTGATACCCGGCCGCAATCTCATAGTCCCTGTTCCGGGGCAGCCATTCCGTAAAAATCTTTTTGTGAATATCCTGCAAAGAGCCGGTACCTGCAAGCGCACCCTTGCATGAAAAGACAGCCCAAGTATATTCGGGAATCAGGCGCGTGACAAAATCCTCAGGAATCTCTTCGAGCGGATTATAATTATCGGCAATCAAATATTCAAATTCATTACCGCTCATATCCTTATCAATGGATATCCCATACATGCTTTTGATAAGTGTGTTCTTTCCGGACCGGTTAAATTCCTCCCAGAATCCGGGAATTTCATGATCAGCGGTTTCGTATTTGAATATCGCCGATACTCCTGCCACGGTAAACGGGGCTTTTTTAACAATTCTGTAATCCATAGTATAACCTCCTGTCAAAATGAGTTGTATTTTCAGAGGGGCAAATGACTTTATCATAGCCTCCCCTTTGCGTATGGCAGTAGGCGTAGCACCATGAAAACGAAGAAAGGCTTTTGTAAAGCTATCCGGCGAATCATATCCATATTTCAGCGCAATATCAATTATTTTCCTGTCGGTAGAAACCAGTTCGCTTCCGGCAAGCGTCAGTCTACGCTTTTTGATATATTCTCCAACCGTAAAACCGCAAAGCATGGAAAAACCTTTTTGAAAATAATATGGCGAGATAATTGCGTGTTTCGCAATATCCGCAATCGTCAGTTCTTCTGTAATATGACTTTCAATATAATCGATTGCTTTACTGATACTTTCACTCCATTCCATGTTGCGCCTCCTATGCATTTACAGATTACATTTTTTTAAAATCATTTGCCCGATTTTTTGTGCTCGTTTTTGTCCGGACTTTCTTCCAAAACATTCAGCCGGTCAGCGTTTTCAATCTCTCCTGCTTCGGCGTGATCCCTCTCCATTTTCTGTATGTCCGAATAAAATGGCTGCAGTCAAAAAAGCCTGTCTCCTGAGCAATATAGCTCAGATCATAGTCCGTGTGCAGCAACAGATCCTGGGCCTTACCCAGACGGATCAAAGTGATGTATTCTTTGCAGGAGCATCCGTAGCTTTCTCTGAAAAGTTTTGCAAAATGCGAATAGCTCATATGACAGATCTGAGCCAGCTCCTGTACCTCCAGCGCATCTCCCGAGTGCGCGTCTATGTATTCGAGAATATGCCCGAAAGAAAAGCCTTCACCCGTCTGTCTCTTCCGCGCAGGAGGACTGCTCTTTGGCGCTTTTCTGGCAAGCATGGTCAGCAGCGTATAGAGATTCGCCTGAATCTGAAGAGAATAAAATTCCCTTTTCTCTGAATACTCCTTAACGGTATGGTCAACCAGCTCCGCTATATGCATCCCCTGCAAATCCTCCCCCAAAACGACAATACCGGAGGAGTCTTTTGCCGTCCTTCCGAGAAACAGATCATAAAGCCCGGGCAAACAGGCCGGAGGGATGTGCATGGTATGCAGATTAAACTTAATGACAGCATACTCCGCCTCTGCGCAACTGCCGTCTTCCGCCGTCTCCGGCCCGCAGGCCTCTCCCCGCCCCGCCTTTGCCGGCGCAACCTCATGAAGCTGCCGGGGATAGAGATAGCACAGATCCCCCTGCCTGATAACCATACTCCGGTTACTGCAGTTGACGGTCACCGCCCCCTTGATCATATAAAGAATCTCACTGTAATAATGCCAGTGAAGCGGGGAATGAACCGAATCCGTATAAAAAATATCATAGGGCTGCTTCAACACATCGATATATTCAAATAACTGCATATTTTCCTTCCCTCCGCACTTCATATCCATGCTTCATGTTTCTGATTCCTGTTTACCATGACAACGCTGCTCCGTCAAGCTCCAAATAATAGATTTGTACAATTTTTTGTTCAATTTTTCATAGAAATATCCACTGTGCGGAATATCCTAGAGACAGAACCAGATACAGAATAAATAAAAATGCAGGAGGATGCTCTGCCATGGAAAGTAAATCATTCAGAAACCATCTGGAAAAGGATCTGATCCCTTTCTGGAATAAACTGCAGGATCGGGAAAACGGCGGTTTTTACGGATATGCAGACTGTGAGGGAAACCCTGACCGAACAAGCGTCAAAGGCGTCATTCTCCACAGCCGCATCTTATGGTTTTACGCGTCGGCCTATCAACTGCTGCGCCAGCCAAAGTTGCTGGAGATGGCCGATCACGCCTACAGCTTTATAACTGAGCACTGCTTTGACAATCAATACGGCGGAGTCTATTGGTCTGTAAATTATGACGGCAGCGTATGTGATGACACAAAACACACCTATAATCAGGCCTTTGCCATTTACGCACTGTCCGCCTATTACCGGGCCAGCCGCCGGAAAGAGGCGCTGGATCTGGCCCATGCCCTTTATCGTGTCATCGAAGAAAAATGCCGTGACGGCGCAGGTTATCTGGAGGCCTTTCACCGGGATTTCACACCGGCCTCAAACGAAAAACTCTCGGAAAACGGGGTCATGGCAGAGCGCACCATGAACACGCTTCTGCATGTGCTGGAAGCCTATACCGGACTGTATCAGGCAGACCCGTCCGCAGAGGTGGAAGCCTCTATTCGCAATATACTAAGCATCTTTCGGGAAAAGATATACGATCCTGATAAACAGATTTGCGATGTGTTTTTTGACGCGGAGTATCACTCGCTCATCGACCTTGAATCCTTCGGTCACAACATCGAAGCGTCATGGCTCATCGACCGCGCCTGCCTGGCGCTGGAGGGTTCGGCGCAGACAGAGCCGGCACAGGAAGGTTCTGAATACAGAAACGCACCGAAAATCCCGACACACGAGAACACGCCAACATGCGGGAAACAGATACGCTCCATGACAGACGGTCTTGCCGCCGCGGCATACCGAAACGCATACGACCGCCTTCAGCACGGCCTGAACAACGAGCGCGAGGGAAACCGGATCGACCGTCAGAAAATCTGGTGGGTGCAGGCGGAGGCAGTGGTAGGATTTTACAATGCATGGCAGAAAGACCGGAAGAAAACAGAATATCTTGAGACGGCGGAAGCAATCTGGCAGTTTATCCAACAATCCGTCATAGACCCGAAAAACGGCGAGTGGATCGAGAGCATCCCGCCCGACGGCCAAAAGCCCGATCCGGCGCAGGCTCTGGTTCACCCCTGGAAATGTCCCTACCACAATGGGCGCATGTGCATGGAAATGATCGAACGCCTTGAAAGCCCGGCAAATCCCCGTTCCACTCCAAAGACGAAAGCGCTGCTACGCGAACTGTATGAGACGGCGGGAAAGGGAATCATCACCGGCCAGCACACCCAGACCAATGCCATGGAAGAGATCTCCCATATCAGACAGCTCACGGGAAAAGAGCCAAGGCTCAGAGGATTTGAACTGCTCTCCTGCTCTCCGAACATTAATTACGGCGACGCGGACGAAGCCTGCCTGACTGAAATTTATGAGAATCGGGGAACTGTGGACACTGCCCTGAAATGGGCGGCGGAGACGGACGGAATCGTAGCGCTGTGCTTCCACTGGTTCTCTCCCACCGGCGGACGGGACAAGAGCTTCTATGCCCGCAATACGGATTTTGACGCCTCCCGTGTGCTCCTTGACAACACACCGGAGCGGGAAGCCTTTTTCCGCGACATGGATGTGATCGCCGGACAGTTAAAACGCTTTCAAGATGCTGATATTCCCGTTTTATGGCGTCCCTTCCACGAGGCGGACGGCGACTGGTTCTGGTGGGGATCAAAAGGGCCTCGGGTGGCCCGGGATCTGTACAGACTGATGTTTGACTATTATACGAATGTGCATAGGCTGGATAATCTTCTCTGGGTGTGGAACTGCCGCCTTGCAGAAGGGTATCCGGGAGACGACTGCGTGGACGTCATCTCCGTGGATATTTATCTCCCCCAATATGAGGCCACCGACTATGGAAAACAATATCTGGAACTGATCCGTTCCACCACCCGGAATAAAGTGGCCGCTCTGGCGGAGGTGGGCTATCTGCCCGACATCCATATGCTGGAGCAGTCCCGTACGCCCTGGGCCTACTATATGACCTGGTCAAAAGAATTCTGTATCGGAGAACAGTATAACCGGACAGAGCAGGTTCGGGCCATGTACGCCAGCGATTACGCCATTACCTCCCGGTGACCTGCTGCCTCAATTTTTCTCCTACATCGCCCGGATGCGGTCAACCGCCTCCACGGTGTTCTCATAACTGCCGAAAGCGGTGAGTCTGAAATAAGTCTCGCCGCTGGGGCCAAATCCCGACCCGGGCGTCCCCACCACATTTACATGTTCAAGCAGATAGTCAAAGAACTCCCAACTGCTCATGCCATTGGGGGCCTTCAGCCAGATATAGGGCGCGTTCACGCCGCCTGAGACGGTATATCCCGCCTCCCGCAGTCCGTTCAGAATATAATGGGCATTATTCATATAATAAGCTACCTGTTCCTTGAGCTGGGTTTTGCCCTCCTCGGAATACACGGCTTCCCCTGCCCGCTGTACGATATAGGGCGCGCCGTTGTACTTGGTTCCATGCCGTCTCGCCCAGAGAGAATGGAGTGCCACAGTACCGCATTTTAATTCTTTGGGTACTACGGTAAAGCCCAGCCGCACTCCGGTAAATCCGGCATTCTTGGAAAAAGAGCGAAGCTCTATGGCACAGGTTCTCGCCCCCTGACACTCATAAATACTATGGGGCACATCCTCCTCCGAAATATAAGCCTCATAGGCCGCGTCATAGATAATGACAGCGCCCACCTTATTCGCATAATCCACCCACTCCTGAAGCTGCGCTTTATTGATGGCAGCGCCGGTAGGATTGTTGGGGAAACACAGGTAGATCAGATCCGGCGTCTGCTTCGGCAGCTCGGGAGCAAACCCGTTCTCCGCAGTGCAGGGCATATAGATCACATCGGACCATGTCCCGCTCACCTCGTTGTAGACGCCTGTCCTTCCGGCCATCACATTGGAATCCACATACACCGGATACACGGGATCGCACACCGCAATCTTATTATCCAGACTGAAGATCTCCTGAATATTGCCGGAATCACACTTCGCGCCGTCGGACACAAAGATCTCGTCCGCACTCACGTCACAGCCCCGGTCCTTATAATCGTTCTCCGCGATGGCGTTTCTCAAAAACTCATAACCCAGATCGGGAGCATAGCCGCGGAAGGTCTCCGCCCTTCCCATCTCATCCACCGCACCGTGCATGGCCTGAATGATGGCCGGAGCCAGAGGCTGGGTCACATCGCCTATCCCTAAGCGGATGATTTTTTTGTCGGGATGCGACGATGCGTATGCATTGACCTTTTTCCCTATTGTAGAAAACAGGTAACTTCCGGGTAATTTCAGATAATTTTCATTTAATTTAAACATTGATTTCTACCTCCCCTTCAAACACAGTGACAGCCGGACCGGTCATAAAGACCAGATTCCGCTCCCTGTCCCATTCTACCAGAATCTCTCCGCCCAGCACCCGCACCGTCACCGTCTCGTCTGTCAGTCCGTTCAACACACAGGCCACGGCAGTGGCACAGCATCCCGTGCCGCAGGCAAGCGTCTCGCCGGTGCCCCGCTCCCAGACACGCATGAACACATGCGCTCTGTCCACTACCTCCACAAACTCCGTGTTGGTGCGTCTCGGAAATCTCTCATGGTTCTCAAACAAAGGCCCGATCTGCTGCAATTCCAGATGCTCCACGTCCTCCGCAAAGACCACCGCGTGAGGATTCCCCATGGATACGCAGGTCATCCGGTACTCCCTGCCATCCACAAGAATGGGCTCATCCACCGCCTGTTCGCCCTGCGCCACCACAGGTACCTCTTCCGGCCGCAAAATGGGACTGCCCATATTTACCCGTACCCGGGTCACAGTCCCCCGGGAGACAATGGTCTTCCCCTCCACGGTCAGGTCCAGATATTTGACGTTTCCCGCGCTGACAATACTGATGTGCTCCGAGTCCGTCAGGCCCTTGTCATATACATATTTCGCCACACAGCGAATACCGTTTCCGCACATCTCCGCCCTGGTACCGTCCGCGTTGAACATCTCCATCTCGAAATCCGCCTCCGCCGACGGATTGATAAAGATAACGCCGTCACCGCCAACTCCGAAATGCCTGGAGCTCAACCGCCTCACGATCTCCGGCTTTTTCTCCTGCGGCAGCCTCTCCTCAAATCCGTTGACATAGACATAGTCATTGCCGCAGCCCTGCATTTTTGTAAACTTCATTTCCTCTGTCTCCTCTGCACTTAATCTGTCTGATATCCGGTCTGTCCGTTATCCTGTCCATTATCCGGCCTGTTAAAATTTCATCACTGACAACACCATCTGGGAGGTCTCCACCAGATTTGTACCGCTGTCCATACTGCATTTCTGAAGATAGCGGTGCGCCTCCTCCTCATCCATATGGTTTCTGGCCATCAAGAGCTCCTTTGCGGCTTGAATGAGGGCGTCCTCCTCCGCACTGCGCGTCCTGGCTTTCAAACGCTGTCTCCTGCGTCGGCTCAGAATCTGATCCGCCATCATATTCACCGTACTGATCAGATCATTTACCTTCAATGGCATGGCCAGACACACAATATCGTTGCCATAACACTCCTGGATCACACTCTGCGAGGCTACAAGCAGCATCTCAAACCCCTGGGGCAGGCATTCGTGCAATTCATTGTACATCATATCCGCAAGTTTATAACTGCAGATCAGGATCCCGTCGTGCAGGCCGTCGGCCTGGCTGATGGCCTGCGCCCCCGTGCTGCAGCAGCCTGTAACCTGAAAACCGCTGCGCACCAGCACATTCTTGATGCCCTTTGCATCCTCCAGCCTTGGAAGCGCTACTATTATATTTGTCAAATGCCCACCTCCCTTTTCCTATACTCAAAAGAGAGTCTAGTATTTGTACAGATATTCCTGAATCTCCCACTGCGACACCTGGGGATGATATCTTCTCCACTCTTCCCACTTGGCTGCGATATACTTCTCTGCGATATGCTCCCCCAGTACCCGGCGCACAAAATCATCCTTCTCCAATTCTTCAATGGCGTCCATCAGACTGTAGGGCATATTCTCAATGCCCGCCTCCCTGCGTTCCGCCTCCGACATGGCAAAAATATTCCCGTCGATGGCAGCGGGGGGCTCAATCTGATGTTCAATGCCGTCCAGTCCCGCCATCAGACATACAGCCAGCGTCAGATAGGGATTGGCCGCAGAGTCCGGGCTTCTGAGTTCGATGCGTGTGCCGTCTCCCCGCACCTTGGGAATCCTGATCAGCGGACTCCTGTTGACAGCGCTCCAGGCGATATAGACCGGAGCCTCAAATCCCGGAACCAGACGCTTGTAGGAATTGACCAGGGGGTTAGTGATGGCCGCCATCCCCTTAATATGCTTCATCACACCGCCGATAAACCAGTATGCCTCCCGGCTCAGCCCCAGCGCGTCCTCCTGATCCGTAAAAATATTCCTGTCGCCTTTGTGCAGCGACATATTGATATGCATACCCGAACCGTGCACATCCATTTTCGGTTTCGGCATAAAGGTGGCGTGCAGCCCGTGTCGTTTGGCAATGGTTCGCACCGCAAGCTTGAAGGTCATGATATTGTCCGCAGTCTGCAGGGCCTCGTCATAACGGAAGTCAATCTCATGCTGCGCCGGCGCCATCTCGTGATGAGATGTCTCGATGACAAATCCCATGTCCTCCAGCGTCATGACGATATCCCGTCTGGCATTCTCACCGAAATCCAACGGCCCGATATCAAAGTAACCTGCCTGCTCGTCAGTCTCTGTAGTGGGCCTGGTATTCTCATCCATATTAAACAGGAAAAACTCGCATTCAGGCCCCACATTAAAGGTATAGCCCATCTCTTCCGCCCGGGCGATGGCGCGCTTCAGCACATACCTGGGATCGCCCTCAAAGGGGCTGCCGTCGGGATAATATACATCACAGAGCATACGAGCCACCTTCCCCTGCTGCGGTCTCCATGGAAAAATCTCAAAAGTGGAGTAATCCGGGTGCAGATACAGATCGGACTCCTCGATCCCCACAAATCCGTCGATGGCAGAACCGTCAAACATGCACTGATTATCCAGCGCCCGCTCCAACTGACTGGAGGTGACCGCCATATTCTTCAGATGCCCGAACATATCCGTAAACTGAAGACGGATAAACTCCACGTCCTCTTCCTTCGCCAATCTGATGATATCCGCTCTGGTATAATGCTTCATAACACTGTCCTTTCCCGGCATGGCCCATCCCTGCCGCAGAGATTTTAATCAAAAATAACCGTACAAAAGGGCACTCTTACCCTTCCCTGTAAGAACGCCCTTGTCCTGTCTTCCATAATACCAACTTTTATCCGCAATTGTCAAGTTTTGCCGCAATATTCGTTATCCGGCATATTCTGCATGCTGCGGTCATATTCTTTACAAAGGAAAATGCCCGAGAGGGCCAGGGAGTATAAGGATGAGCGCAAAGACTAAAATTGTGGTACTTCATATGAAGGAATTGATCTATACAGGTATCTTCGCCACATTGGGCATTCTGCTGGTTATCATGCTGGTTGTCATGTTCCTGCCCAAAGATAAAGAAGAAACGCCTGACACGCCTGAAGTACCTCCCCAGACAGTATCGCCCGACACCCCGACTGCGACCTCTGCAGCCGCCTACATACCCGGAGTCTATACTACCGAACTGGTGCTGGGTGGACAGTCCATCGATGTGGAAGTCATCGTGGGACAGGAAGCCATCACCTCCATACGTCTGGTAAACTTAAGTGAATCCGTAACCACCATGTATCCGCTGCTGGAGCCTGCGTTGGAATCCATCTGTAATCAGGTCTACGAAACGCAGTCTCTGGACAATATCACCTATACTGCGGACAGCAAATACACCTCCCTCGTACTGTTGGAGGCAATTCGCAACTCATTGAATAAAGCCCAGCCGGAAGGACAGCAGGGAAACGCAGACTGAGAGAGGGAGGCAAACGCCTCCCCCTCTCTGTTCATACCGGTATTTTAACTAATTTAACCGCTTAACTCAACTGCTCAAGCTGCGCCATCCATGCGGCCACGCTGGCATCGGAGGGCATACGCAGGTCTCCTCTGGGAGAAACCGCCACGCTTCCAACCTTGGGGCCGTCCGGCAGACAGGAGCGTTTGAACTGCTGGTTGAAGAATCTGCGGTAAAAGGTCTTAAGCCACTTGAGAATGACCGCATCCTCATACAATCCCTTAAAGGCCAGCCCGGCCACCCGATATACCTTTTCCGGCTCAAATCCACATCGAAGCATATAGTATAAGAAGAAGTCGTGCAGCTCATAGGGCCCCACCAAATCCTCTGTCTTCTGAGCAATCTTACCCTCCACCGGCGGCAGGAGCTCCGGACTCACAGGAGTGTCCAGCACATCCAGCAAAAGCTCCGAAAGCTCTCGATTGCCGCAGGTATCGGCATAATAGCGGACCAGATGCCGCACCAGCGTCTTCGGCACACCCGCATTCACCCCATACATTGACATATGATCCCCATTATAGGTAGCCCAGCCAAGGGCGAGCTCCGACATATCTCCGGTTCCGATGACCAGTCCGCCCTCGCGGTTGGCAATATCCATCAGAACCTGTGTCCGTTCTCTGGCCTGTGCGTTCTCATAGGTGGCGTCATGTCTGTCCATACTCTGCCCAATATCCCGAAAATGAAGGGTTACCGCCTCCCGAATATCTATTTCCTCCAGCGTCACGCCAAGGGTCTCAGACAGCTTGCACGCATTGTCATAGGTTCTGTCCGTGGTTCCGAAACAGGGCATGGTCACGGCGAAAATCCCCTTTCTGTCCAGCCCCAGCAGATCAAAGGTACGCACAGTCACCAGCAGCGCCAGCGTGGAGTCCAGTCCGCCCGATATGCCAATCACCGCGGCCTGAAGGCCCGTATGTTCATAGCGCTTCTTTAAACCATACGCCTGAATGGACAATATCTCCTCACAGCGGCGATTGCGCTGCTCCTCATCAGAGGGAACAAAGGGCGTACAGCCAAAGGTTCTGTCAAGCTGCGTCTCGCTCTGCTGCAGATGAAAGGTTACCGTGTGATAAGGAATCTGCGGCTCCTTGCCGAAAGTCCCTTTTTTGCGCCGCTCTGCCAGAATACGGTTCACATCCAGATCCGCATAGATCGTCTCCCCCACAAAACGCTTCACCTGGGACAATATGATCCCGTTCTCCGCGATGAGATTATGCCCGCCGAAGACCAGATCCTGCGTGGACTCTCCCTCTCCCGCGGAGGTGTAAATATACCCGGACAGCAGTCTGGCGCTGGCGGATTTTACCAGAAGCTCCCTGTACTCGTCCTTTCCCACCGTCTCGTTGGAGGCGGATAAATTGACGATCACGGTTGCGCCCATCAGCGCATGGTTGGTGGACGGCGGATTTGCCACCCAGAGATCCTCACAGATCTCACAGCCCACCACCAGTCCGTTCATACCGGCACAACGGAACAGAAGGTTGGAGCCAAACGGGATCTCCCGGCCATCCAGGGCAAACATCGCCACCTGATCGTTACCCTCCGCAAAATGCCTGCCCTCATAAAATTCCGCATAGACCGGTATATTTACTTTGGGTACCAGACCCAGAATCTCTCCATTTTGAAGAGCTGCCGCTACATTATAGAGCCTTCCGTCGCGCTCCATGGGCAGCCCGACAAATACCAGCGCATCCTTCCCCTGCGTGGCCCTGGCCACAGTGTACAGCGCCTGTTTTGCCTCCTCCAGCAAAAGCTCCTGAAGAAACAGATCTCCGCAGGTATAACCGGTCAGACACAGCTCGGGGAACACAATGATCTTTGCCCCTTTTTCGCAGACCGTTTCCAATTCCTCACAGACCGCCCGGGCATTATATGCCGGATCGGCCACTTTGATCTTAGGGGTGACTGCCGCCACCTTGATAAAACCGTGATGCATACTCTCTCCTCATCTGGAACGCCGGTATAAACCCTGCAGTTCCTCCACGGAAAATACATAGTTTTTATTACAAAAATGACAATTTACCTCAATCTCCCGGCCCTCGTCGATCATTTCCTGCAGTTCTTTTCTGCCAATGCTGATCAAAGCCCGTTCCACTCTCTCCTTATCGCAGTTACATGCGAAACTGCAGGGAAGTGTGTCCGTCACCTCGGGCTCAAGACCCTCCAGCAATGACTCCAGCATCTGTTCCGGGGAATTGCCGGCATCCAGCATCTCCGTTACAGAAGCGATTTTCTGCAGATTCTCCTCCAGCCGGCTGATGGTCTCTTCCTCGGCAAAGGGCATTAACTGCACGATAAAGCCTCCCGCCTGACGCACGGTATTGTTCCGCTCCATAAGCACTCCCAAACCCACGCAGGAGGGCGTCTGCTCGGATACCGCAAAATAATAAGTCAGATCCTCCGCGATCTCCCCTGTCTGAAGCTCGGTCTGTCCCACATAGGGCTCCTTCAATCCCATATCCTTGATGACGCTCAGATACCCTGCCCCCACAGCTCCGCCCACATCCAGCTTTCCCATGGCATTGGCAGGCAGGATCACATCCGGCACATTCGCATACCCTTTCACATGCCCATGGGAATCCGCGGTGACGGTAAGCCCGTCCACCGGGCCGTCCCCCTTGATCTGAAGCGTCAAAATATCCTTGTCTCCCTTTAACATACTGCCCATCATGACGCCTGCGCCAAGCAGCCTCCCAAGCCCCGCCGTCACCACGGGACTGGTGTTATGGGCATTCCGCGCCTCCTCCACCAGTTCTCTCGTCGTACATGCAAAGGCGCGGATCTGGGCGTTTGCCGCCGCAGCCCGCACAATATAATCACTCATCCCGATACCTCTTATCTTTTTCTCTTGCAACAATATAAACTCTCTCGCTCTCCTCTGTCACAGCTTTCAGAGTATCCGCATCCAGAATTTCCAGAATATCCAGTCCAGCCTGTTCTACAAGCGCTCTCATCTGCTCCGCCTCATAGCCCCGCTGCACATGGGTCTCCGTGAAACGCCGGAACAATTCGCCCTCCTCCTGCACAAACACAGTCAGATCGTATTCATTCAGACAGCTTTCCTCATCATACTGATTCTCCCAGATAAAGCTGCAGTCCTCACGATTCTCCGCAATGGTAGTATCTCCGATGACCTCCCGATACTTATACACCGTATTAAAGTCAAATATGAACAGACCGCCCGGATAAAGATAATTATTCACCAGTCGAAATACCTGCAGCAGCTCATCCTCCTCCAGAATATAATTCAGGGAGTCGCAGACACTGATCACCGTTCCCACCGTACTGTAAAGCTCCAGCTCACGCATGTCCTGCTGAAGATAAAGAATCTCCGCACCGCTCATTTCCCGCTTTCTCATGGCAATATCAAGCATGGCAGGGGCATTGTCCACCCCGATCATATCATATCCCTTCTGATACAGAAGCTCCGTCAGCACACCGGTGCCGCAGCCAAGATCCAACACCAGATCCCGCTCCGCGGCCAGGACAGCATCCGTGGCCAGGATATCATCCATCTCCCGGATATCTTCTATCTCCTGAATATCCTCCGTTCCCCGGACATCCTCCGTCCCTTGGATATGTTCGCCGCGCACGGGCTTAGATACCCCATACTTCTCCATCCATGCAGTCAGGGTATCACACCACGTCTCATAGGGCACATTGTCCATCAGTTCATCATAAATTTCCGCAAAATCAGAGTACGTCTCCGCCATACGCACACCTACATGGCCAGGCCGATAGCGCCGAATACACCTGCACTGAGAAGCCCCATAATGACTCCGGCCAATATCACGCCTAACAGCACTGCCGTCACACTGGATTTAAAATCCATATCCAATAGGCTGGCCGCCAGCGTTCCCGTCCAGGCGCCTGTGCCGGGCAGAGGAATGCCTACGAACAACAACAGCGCCACAAAAAGACCTCTTCCTGCCTTCTGCTGCAGCTTTACGCCGCCCTTGTGCCCCTTCTCCAGACAGAACGTGAAAAATTTCCCGATGACCGGTTTGTCGGCTCCCCATTCCAGCACCTTCCGCGCAAAGAGAAAGATGATAGGTACAGGCAGCATATTCCCCAGAATACAGATAATATAGCTGGGCAGAAGCGGCAGATCAAAACCCACCGCATAGGGAATCGCACCGCGCAGCTCGATCAGAGGCACCATAGAGATCAAAAAGATAATCAAATAATTTTTCAGCATAAACCTGCTCCATTCTTTTTATTATTATGTTTCATGTCCACTTGTTTTATCCGTCCCGTCAGCACTGATAACTGCGGATAAATTCCTTTAAAAATGCAATCAACGCATCCATCTCCTGATCCGTTCCCACTGTGATGCGCAAATATTCCGCAATCCTTGGTTTATTCCAGTGCCGCACATAGATATCCCGTTCCCTCAGCGCCTGGAATATCCGCTCCGCCGGGATTGTATCATGTTTTGCAAAAATAAAATTTGCCGCTGAGTCCGGGAAGGAAAATCCCAGCTCACGAAGCTCTCCCTTCACCCGCTCTCTGGTGCGCACGATCTTACCTGTAGTCTCCTTAAACCAGGCATCGTCCCGCACAGCCTCCACTCCCAACACCTGTGACGGATAATTCATGGTGTAGGAATTAAAGGAAAACTTCACATCCTTCAGATAAGCGATCATTTTCTCACTTCCGATGCAGAAACCGATCCGCAGTCCCGCCATGGCTCTGGACTTGGAAAAAGTCTGCACCACCAGCAGATTATCATACTTTTCCAGAAGAGGCAGCGCACTGACTCCCCCAAAGTCCACATAAGCTTCATCCACGATCACCACCACATCCCGGTTTGCCTGCAATATCTCCTCCACCAGATCCAGCCCCTCTGCCAATCCCGTGGGCGCATTGGGATTGGGGAAGATCACGCCGCCGTTTGGCTGTCTGTAATCCTCCGGACGGATATGCCAGTTTTCATCCAGAGCGCATGTGCGGTACGGAATCCGATACAGCTCTGCCCACACATCATAAAAAGAATAAGTGACATCCGGAAATAAAATCGGCTTCCCGCTGTTAAAAAATGTCATAAAGGCCATAGCCAGTACATCGTCCGAGCCCACACCCACAAACACCTGCTCCGGCTTCACTCCGTAATACTCAGCCAATGCCTTCGTCAGCGGCATCGCATCCGAATCAGGATACAGCCTCAGAGCGTTTATGTCTAACTGTGCCGCCAGCCTCGCCACTCCGGGCGCAGGCGGATATGGACACTCATTGGTGTTGAGCTTGATCATATTGGGCCTGTTGGGCTGCTCCCCGGCCACATACGGCACTACTTTTCGTACATTTTCTTCCCATTTCATGGCATTTTCTCCTCAACCTACTTAAATAGATATTTTAACATGCTTCTGATTATTCGTCCAGTATTTCCCACAAAACGCAGACAAAGAAACAAAGATAATAGAAACCGCAACTCCCGGATTTTTCCAGGAATTGCGGCGCGCATATTTAAGAATACATTTTATTTTACAACCATGTCTTTTCCGTTATATTCTTCACAGATATACGGCAGTTGTCCGAGTATATTATTGATATCCTCAAATAACACGCTTTTGCGGGACAACTGCTTTTTCAGCTTGAACAATGTTTCATCCAGACCGGCATACATATCCTTTTCATGTCCGATCTCCGTTCGGATATTCTCTGCCTCCGACTGCGCACACAGAACATTTTGAACCGTCCGCTCCGTTTTCTCCTTGACATCATGAGCAATCCTGTTAAAGTTCGTGATTGCGCCCTGCGTGTCTTTCGCGTTCTCAACATTATTGTCTACCAGCAGGTTCATGGATTCAAAACTCTCCAAAAGTTTATTTTCCCGGGACTCTACTTTTGCCATCGTGCCATTGATCTGCCCCACCAGTACCTTTGTATCGGAAGCCAGGGAGTTGATCTCATCTGCGACTACCGCAAAGCCCCGTCCTGCATCGCCTGCCCGCGCCGCTTCAATACTGGCATTCAGAGCAAGCAGATTCGTCTGGGACGCGATCTGCGTGATGTTCTCCGTCGTGTCGCGGATCTCTCCAAACGCCGCCAGAAATTCATCTAATACGGCATGAATATCTTTAATTGAATCTTTGATATGAGAAATCTCTTCTATCAGATACGTCATTTTCTCATTGCCATTGGCGCTGGTTTCCACGATCGTGTCCGCCACGCTCTGCAGCTCCTCATTGACGGCAATGATATCGTGGAACTGCTCGCCAAACTGATTTACATTACCTATGATCGTCGTTGATTTGTCCTGAAGCCGTTTTGCAACTGCTTCAATATCAGCCATATCCTTTAAGGTCTGTTCCTCTTCCTCGTTGATATCTTTATGTTTCCTGACCAAAAATCCAATGGCGTCCATGATCGCCCCCAAACGGATCTTTTCTGTTTTGAACGCTTCTGTTTTCTCCTTTTTATTCCTGCCAAACATAATCCTTCCCCCCTAGTGTTCTCTCATAAAGACAGCGCAGACCATGGACTGGTTGACATGCTGCTCCACATATTGTTCCCCGTCGCTGACCATACCAAGATGAACGCCGCCGGACATCTCCTTCATCATCCGCGCATAAGCAGACGTATAGGAGTTCTTCTCGAAAAACAGGAACCGCAAAATGCAGTTGATCGATATGATTCCTACAACCCGGCCTGTCTTCGTTACCGTTTTCATGGTATTTTCCATATAACCCTGATAATCCTCTTCAATGTCGGTAAAACAGATCAGGTCGTTTTTCTGAACATTTTTATAGGTGGAAATACTTCTATTGGAATTAAAGCTGAAAATAGCGGTTATGTAATTTTCTGCCCCCACAATACGATCCAGCGGATTTTTGAACACGCCATCCCCCACATTGGCATCCGAATATCCCAATTCCTCCTCATAGACATCCATGGCTTTACGGCCGTCTATCTCAAACACGGTTCTGCCGTCTTCGGAAGCGCGTGTCACCCTGTGCGTGACAGGCCGTTCACGGAACAGATTTTCCTTGACAATCTCAATTTTTCCCATCTTGCTTCCGATCACGGCATATGCAACGGCATCTGTGTAAACTTCTCCATTGCACGCCACTTTTTTAGGCTGTCCCTCCCCCGTATTGCCGGAGGTTCCGCCCAGGAGCCGCACACCGGCCGGTTCCAGACAAATCTTCATTGTAGAGACCATTTTCTCCTCATATCCGGTGGCAAATTCCAAACATAAGGAATGAGTGCTTTTGTATTTTGACTTAATCCTGTCAAGACAGTCTCTCAATTCCGGCAAATACTTGATCGGACAGGTAGCTGCTTCTTTCAGCACGCCCACATAAACTTCCGCCTCACTCTCCTCAAAACCCACCGCTGCGATTCCCTCGGAAAAGCTTCCGCTGTCCTGAAGCATAAAGCCGGTTGTACCGATCATCTTCGTCTCCGGCATCAGCTCATGAAGCTTTGCACTGATTGCGGCAAATTGCCCGTCATCCGCGCAATATGCAATAAACGAACAGCCCTTCAGCTCAGCTGCGGCCTGTGCCGCTGCATTTTCTGCATTGCCCTGCCTGTACATTGCTCTCATACAGTTTTTCTCCCCCCATGATAAGTCTGTAAAAAACAAAACGCTTACAGAGTTATTCCTTTTTTGAACAGGCAAAAGGATGTGCATATCTCATCTCTGTCTGTTGGTTAATAGGCTACTTAATGCTGACAATTTGATTATACCACTTACGTACTCCACTTGCCATAATAATAAATCTCTCTTTTGGGAATTGTGTACCCGCTGAAACGAGGGCAGTAAATTTGCATTGCAGGTGACAGATATATATTCTATAATCTAATATATTAATTGGGATGGGGTTGTTACCATGGAAGAGCTGCTGGTTTATGCGATTTTGCTTTATGAGGAATTAGTGACAGAAAACGAATACAATAAACGACTGGATGAATTATTTCTCAGCACTCCCGAAAATGATGATTTGCTCTATTTGGAATGGGAAACAGATATCAAAAAAGCTATTATTTATGTGAGAACACATATTGATTACAATAGTTTTGACCTTGAACGGTTTGGCAGAATTTTGATGAGCAAATTAAAGGTGATCTACGAAAATTGTTCAGATATCAAATATTTTTCAAGTCGAATGTATAGCTTATGAGAAAGTCTTCCCGGAAACATTCAGGACATAGAACCATTTTGGACTCTCTGTTATGCTGATGACCCTTTATCATGGGGAGATGAAGAACAGACAAGAAGCATTTATGAACATATGCTAAGTTACTATATGAATTAAGCTAATAAATCGATTCCGGTTGAAGAATTGTCATACTTCCACCAAAAAGGCTTTCGGAGGAATCCCCGAAAGCCTTAATTTTACTAAATAAATCGTAA
>CANCYO010000016.1 GCA_947382415.1 uncultured Lachnospiraceae bacterium
GGAGAAGGAGGATGACGAGAAGGAGAAGGTGCTGGAGATGAGCATCGACGAGCTGGAGCTTTCCGTTCGCTCCTACAACTGCCTCAAGCGCGCCGGTATCAATACAGTAGAAGAATTGACCAACAAGACTTCTGAGGATATGATGAAGGTTCGTAATCTGGGCCGCAAGTCACTGGAGGAAGTGCTTGCAAAGCTGAAGGAATTGGGCCTGCAGCTCAATCCCAGCGAGGATAATTAAACAGAATATTCCCGTGCGGTAAATCCAAAGCGTACGCGCGGGGAATCTTCTAAATGGGCAATGACAATCAAATGGCGTCTGGGACGCCGTAAGCATTCGGTAAGTAAGTCCAAAGAGCGTGGCCGGATGTTCCATGAATGGAGAAAGGAAATTAAATTATGGCAAAGTACAGAAAATTGGGTAGAACCTCTTCTCAGAGAAAAGCTCTGCTCAGAAATCAGGTTACCGCATTGATCAATCACGGCAGGATCATCACCACCGAGGCCAAGGCCAAGGAAGTGAGAAAGATTGCTGAAGGGCTTATCGCTCTGGCTGTGAAGGAGAAAGATAACTATGAGCTTGTGAAGGTTACCGCAAAGGTTGCCCGCAAGGACAAGGACGGCAATCGCGTAAAGCAGATCATCGACAAGGACACCAAGAAGGTTCTCTCCGAGACTCATCGCGACAAGGACGGCAAGATCCTGAGAATCGAGAACGGTGTTACTGTTACCGTATATGATGAGGTGGAGAAGGAGATCAAAAAGGATCTGCCTTCCAGACTTCACGCAAGACGTCAGATGCTGAAAGTGCTCAATCCCGTTGTGTCCGTTCCTCAGGATGCGGCAGGCAAGAAAAAGGCTACTCAGGAAGTGGATCTGGTTGCAAAGCTCTTTGACGAGTATGCTCCCAAGTATGCAGACCGCAAGGGCGGTTACACCAGAATCGTAAAGGTTGGACAGCGCAAGGGCGACGCAGCAATGGAAGTTGTTCTGGAGCTGGTATAAGACAGATTGTATATGGATAAGTGATGTACGCGGAATCGGCTGGCCCACAGGGGCGGCCGATTCTTTTTAAAGTGCGCTTGGTATGGGAGCAAGCTGATAGAAGTGTTATCAAGAACCTTGGGAGACGGGAGGGTAATATTGCTGATACACAAATACCTCAATGTGGGCGTTATCAGCAGAAGGATGTTTGAAAAGACACTTTTGATATGGACTATCAATAAATATATTTGACAAATGACATGAAATAATGTAATTTATATTATATAAATCAAACGCAACAGTCAAACAACGCAAAAGGAGAGACTATGATGAAACGCTTGCTGAAGGCAGGAAAGAAATTAGGAAATAGGATTGTATTAAGTTTTGTGCTGGTATTAGCTTTAGGATTTGTAGATGTATTAAATGGTTATGCAGAGGAAAAAGCCATTATTGACTATGATGTGCATGAAGATACTACTAAATATAATGAGATTAACGAATATCTGATACAGCGTGGGCGGGAAATTCTTTCTAATCCTCAGAGCAGAACAACAGTAAAGTTATCAAATATCAAGAGATTAAAGCAGGCGGATTCAAGGTGGGCGCAGGATATAATGCAAACTGAAGGACTTACGATAGGAAAGGCGGGGTGCTGTTTAACCAGTTTTACAATGGTGAGAAATCTTATTTCGTCAAAATCTGATACGCCAGCCACAGTCAACACTGCATTGGGGGATAATGCATGCCAGTTTAAATGGCAACCTGCAGCAGATACATATGGATATACGATTATAACGGCCGTTAGCAATGACAATGGTATTTCAGATGAATCTGCCCGATTGAATGTAGTAGGAGCAATTGATGAATATAGCCGACCAGCTATTATTGGATTGAAACGGCCTTCTGGTACACATTTTGTAGTGGGCTACGGATATACATCAGAAGGTGATATCATAATCTGTGATCCGGCAAGTAGAAATTATACGATGCTTTCACAATATTTTGATGATGGATATTTTGTTCACAGGATATACGTATATTCGAGGTAGAATATGGTGAAAAGAGTTGCTGTATTAGTGCTTGTGATGATGTGTCTTCTGGCTGGCTGTTCCGTGCCACAAAAACAGGATGTGCAGTCTGAACAACTGGAAAGTGAAGTGGAGAGTAGAGTGGTGCAGGAGAGTGATCATACTAATATCGATGGCACACATATTTTCCTTAACAGGACAACAAGGTGTACGCGTGAAGAATCTCCGGACTTATATGCGGAAATGGAAGTATTGCTTTCAGAGCATCAGGAGCTTGATTTTGAGTTGGATTCGGCAGAATATGGAAAACCGGATTGGAGTCAGTCAATCTTTCGGGAGGGTCAGGAGTATTTTTTACTGACAGAAAAGAGTAGTTTGCAAGAGGTCTGGGAAGAACTTGAGCAAGTCTATACGGATGAATATATTGACAGATGGATAAAGCCGCGTATTTTGCATTCACCGATTCCGAAGCTTTGGGAAGAGGATGGAAAGCTGTATGGGGAGAATGCAGACGGAGTATCAATTGGTGTAGAGGATGGCTGGACCATTTTTCAGGTTACTGATACATGTTATTATATACAGGCGTATAAAGATCTGTCTTTGGTCGGCGGAGACACTCTCTGCATCTTTACGGTCATTCATACAGACGCCGGTTTGCGTATTTCAGATATAGTGGAAATAAGCTTTTGATATGTTGCGGAAAGGAGTTCTTATGTGGCGGAGGAGTGAATCTGTTTGGAGAATTGCAGCGGTCGTTATTTGCCTTACAATAGCGGTTATAGCGGGAGTTTTCGTATGGGGGGCTGTGAACACTGACAGCGCTTCCATGATCAATTCGGATATCACTCCGGTGCTGTATCAGGAAAAATCTGTCCCGATACAGCCTTCCAGCACTATACCCGACACGGATTCCAATGACGAAGGAATGCAGGATATAGAGAAAGAACCGGAAATTATCAATTTATGATCAGGGAGTTTTCTGGAAGTGCTGGTAATCCTTAGAGGAATTCCAGTTGCCGCCCCAGGTGAAGCCGTGCTCGATAAAAAGCTTGTAGCACAAATCATTTTCGTCTATTTTATAGGAGAAGCTCATCGTTCTGTCTGCGTAGGGGGCGGCATCCGCCGGGGATATACGGGTGCTGCCGTCTTTTTCGTAGGTCACATAGGGATTGTAGAAAGGATTGATGTCCAGCGCCAGTCCCAGCGCGTGTTTGGACAGATTTTTTGTACCTTCTACCACGCGGTAATTAAAGCAGGAAGTATTGTTGTCCTCCATGGAGGCGGTATCATCTCCGGCATATTCATCGATCAGGCGCACTTTCTCCAGTTGATATTCGTTACGGTAAAGTTCGTAAAAGATATCCAGCAGGTCAGGGGCGATTGCGGCGTTACAGATCAATTCGCCCTCTGTGGAGACGCCGTCAAAACCGTAGTGCAGAATATGGATATAGCGCAGATCTTCATAGCCTACCGCGGGGGTGTCCGTTTTATTTTGGCCGTTTGCAGCCTCAGTGTCCGGGTTGTCGGCTCCTTCAACGATGGGATAGGATATCCCGGTGATATAGCGCTGCAGATTCTCAGACAGCGGTTCACAGTAAAATGCTTCCATGACGATGCCGGAGGCGTTCACATAGGTAATCCGCTCCGCCAGCATAGCCTGTCCATCCGCACCGCCGTTTAAGAGTGCGCCCACGAGTGTTGTGACGGGGGCTGTAGTATCAATGCTGTCGCCGCCGGAGATATCTTCGAAAACAGGGTCGCCTGCAGACAGATCTCCTCCGCTGACGTCTAAAATGCCGGATTCATTTGTGGCATCGGTGGCTGTATCGGACTCTGATCCTGCGGACAGCTCAGGATGCAGTTTGGCATATTCATCCAGCGTCATGGAATTCTTTTTGTGTATCTGAGTGACGATCCCTACTGCCATTACCAGTAAGAACAGGATGGCGACCATCTTGATCAGTTTATTTCTGTCTATTTGATTCATCTGATACCTCGCTTCTATCTTTATAAGCCCAAATTTTACAAACACATTATAGCACAAATCAACAGACTATGGGAACTGATAGGAATCCGTTCTCGAAAATTGATATGGAAGTTTACGCGGCCTTCTTGAATTTACCTGCAGGATATGATATAAATAGCATATATATTTTTGAAAAATCATTTAGAGGTTTCTTTTATGTTCTGGAAGATGACGAATCTACAACTGCAGAAAGGTTCCATTTTTCCCTTATATGGGGATAGTGCGCCTTTTTTTAAGTTGATTTGTCATCTATGCACCTGAGCTTTCATTACAGTTTTGGTGTTTTTGCAAATAAAACAGATTTGCGCATTATCTTCTTAACGATTATGATACAAAATTCAGTTAAGGAGATTTTTTATGTTTCATATTAAAAAACAAATATCAAAATTATATGCGTCGTCCATGCTGGGTAACATGTCGCTTACCGGCGCGTGGGTAGCAATTCTGGCGGCAAGAGGCTACAGCCTTGTTGAAATCGGCATAGCTGAAACCGTATTTCACATAACAAGCCTTATCTTTGAAATTCCGTCCGGTGTTTTTGCAGATGTTTTCGGTAGAAAGAAAATGCTGATCGTAAGTACGATTATGCGAATGATCGGCAGTGCAGTAATGATCCTTTCCAATCATATTTTTATGGTTTGCATGGCTCTCTCATTTTTTGCTTTGAGCTACAATTTTTCATCAGGCTCAGATAAGGCTTTGGCCTATGATTCCCTGAAACTTGCAGGGGCGGAAAACAGGTTTGAAAAGTACAGGTCCAATCAGTTGATCATTTATCGCCTTTGCAGCGGCATTTCAACGCTTTGCGCAGGTTTTGCCCTGATGGTCGGGCACAGAATTTCCTATGGTACGAGTCTGGTTACGGGTGCGGTTCAAATCGCCATTCTGCTTTCTCTGCATGAAGTTTACGCAGGAAAGGGCTGCGAAGGAAACCGGTCAAGGGTTGAGGAAAATAAAACAGGGAGAAAGCTGTTGTTGTGTCTTCAGGAAAGTTTGACCTTTTTGAAAGATGCCCGTAAGGCCATGGGGCTCATGTTTTGCAATTCTTTTGTGGGCGCGGTGGATATTCTGCTGTTGTTTTTCTTACAGGCAAAGCTTCCGGAAAAAGGGATGTCCGAATGGTGGCTTGGACTGGCGCTGTTGTTTATGGAAATGGGCGGCATTGTCGGCTCTGGGTTGATAGTAAAATTTCCAAAGATTCGTTATAGATGGATATTTGTTGTGTCAACCGTATTAGTGCTGGCGGGAGTGTTGGCGGAACACTCACCAATATACTGGGTGATGGTATTGGGCGGCTTTATTGCGGTGGTGGGCGATGACGCTTTACAGGTTCGCACAGACGCTCTTTTGCAGAATATGTTTCCCTCAAAACAGCGCGCAACGCTCACTTCGTTTGAGTCTTTTTGCTTTTCTGTCGTTATGATTGTATTGTCGCCCTTGGCGGGCCTGTTTTTTACCTGCTGGTGATCGAGCAGGATGGAGAAAGTTGAGTATAGGATTAGGTAAACCGGAAGCTTTTGTGTTATAATGTATTAAGTGACTTATTTTTACATACGGATAAGCCGGGTGTACGGATATGGAGGAAGCTTGAGCTTGAGATATTTAGGCAATAAAGACTCGATTACTGATAAGATTAAACAGATTATCCTGAATAGAACGGAGGCCGGGGCGGGCACGGTCTTCTTTGATGCTTTTTGTGGTATGGGGGCTGTGGCCAATGCTTTTAAGGATACCTGTAGTGTTGTCATAAACGACAATCTGAACTGTGCTTCTACATATGCTTATGGGCGTATGGTTTCGGCTACATGCACATTTGAACAGTTGGGATTTGATCCATTTGTATTTTTTAATTCAAATGATGAGATTGTAGAAGGATATTTCTTTAGAACCTATTCTCCCGGCGGTTCCTCCAGGATGTACTTATCCGAGCATAACGCGGGGCGCGTGGATTACTTCAGGCAGACTATCGAAGAATGGTACGGGCAGGGACGAGTCACGGAACAGGAATACCGTTATCTGTTGGCCTGCCTGATTGAGTCCGTTTCGTTTGTATCCAATACCGCGGGAGTTTATGGAGCTTTTTTGAAAAAATGGGATGAACGAGCGCTGAAAAGCATCCAGTTTCTTGATATCTCTGATGGTATAGAAGTAGGGTATCAAATTGAGGTACATACGGAAAAGCTTGAACATATCATTGGTGATATCGACTGTGATATCTTATATCTCGATCCACCATATACCCAGAACCAATATGGGACACAGTATCATTTGCTGGAGACGCTGATTCTTAATGATCAGCCAAAGACTATCAGCAGGGTGACTGGCTCCCGAAGCACAAGCGCAATGCGCTCGGACTGGTCCAAGATATATAAGGTTCACATTTTGCTGGATCAGATTATTGCTGAAACCAAGGCCCGGTATGTTTTCCTGAGTTATAACAATGACGGAGATATGAGCAAGGAGTATATCGAGTCAGTTATGAAGAGGTATGGCGTGGAGGGTTCTTTTGAATGTATTACGATACCCTATAAAAAATACGAGAACTGGAAATCTAAAAACAGGAAGACTCATTATGAGTATTTGTTTTGCATGGAAAAAAAGCCTGCCAGAGAGGTAGTCTATGAATCGCCGCTTAATTATATTGGCAGTAAGGCCAAGATAATCCCATATATTCGAGCTAATTTGCCGCGGACTTCCGGCTTTGTCGATGTATTTGGCGGTGGTTTTAATGTGGGAATTAATTCGGATTCCACCACGATTTGGTATAATGACATCAATTATATAGTAAAGGATCTGATTGAGTCTTTTAAGAACTATGATACATACGAGTATATTACCTATGTGAAAAAATTTATAGAGAATCACCATTTGGAAAAAGGCAATAAGGAAGCGTATCTGGAGGCGAGAGCTTATTATAATTCACTGCCGGAGAAGAAAAAGGACAGCCGCATGTTATTTGCCATAACCTTGTACAGCTTTCAGCAACAGATGCGTTTTAATAGCAATTATGGATTTAACAACACGGCGGGAATCCGCTGGTTTAATGATAATATTCTGGCAAAACTCATCAGCTTCAGCAGAGTCATTAAAGATAAGAATATTTTTTTTGTCAGCACGGATTATATTGCTCTGCGAGATCAGATTCCTATTGATGAAAATACCTTTCTTTATCTGGATCCTCCGTATAAGCTGACTACCGGAAGCTATAATGATGGAAAACGCGGTTTTAAAGGATGGGACGATAAGCTGGAGCAGGAATTATTTGAATTTATTGATGAGATGACAGGATTGCATGTTCCCTGTATGCTTTCCTATGTACTGGAACATAAGGGTGTGGTCAATACTGCTCTGGAGAATTGGCTCAACAGAAATGAGTATACCTGCATTACTTTGGGAGATGTTATAGGAATATCGGGACAGCCCAGAAAAGAGATACTGATTTTAAATTATCATATGGATTGAAAGACAGTCAGAGAAGGAGAAAATTATGTCAGTACCACGCTTTGTCATAAAGAAAAACATGAATAAGTCCTCCGTGACTGGAAAAAGTATGCAGAATTTTTTGACGGATGCGGTGCTTAGGGACGTCTGTCTCAGAATAACAGGGCAAGAAGAGTACACAGTTGATTTTGTTGGTAATGACTATGAGGACGATTGCCTGCCTGAGTCATATAATAAAGGCAGACTTGCAGTGTTGAAGTATGGTGATAAAAATGCATTTATAAGCTTTTCAGAGGAGGAGGCCAAAGGCAGAAATTCCGCTGTTCAAAGTGTCGGAACTGCGTTCAATATCTATTATCAGAGTGAAGCTGAGAATAAAGAACTGTATTACTATTTTCTGGGAGCGGGGGTAAGGTTTCAAACAGAGTTTTTTATGAATGCGTATCGGCAGATGCAGACTATTGGTTTCAGATTTTTAAATGCTGAAGTGTTGGATTTGGCTATAGTATCATATGGCTCGGTTGAAGACTTCATATCTTCCAGGAAAATTGCGGCCCAAAAGAACAGGAGTAATAAGGCTTCTTATGTTACAAAAGAAAGATTCAAAGATATTGAGATTTATGGCAAGACATACGGGGCGAACAAGTACGATGCAGCGATGCTTGGCTTCACGGCATCTGTATTGGCTAAACGGCATGGACAGCATATTACTCTGTATGAAATACTGGAGAAAAATCTGCGGCATATGCCGGAAAGCTGTGCCAGGACGCTTAAACTTATGGGAAATGTGGATATTGTTCCTACAGATTTGGAATTTGACAGAAAACAGTTTACAGAAAACAACAGTCTTCGTTCTCCGCGGTATAAATCTAATCTGCTTGGCAGGGTAGGCATAAAGCGCTGTGCATTGTGCAATTGTGAGATTCCGGAGATTATACAGGGTGCGCATGTTTGGCCGGTAAGCATAATTAAAAAGCAGCCTTTAACCTTTGACGAACAGTTGAGGCATGCTATTAGCGGAGATAATGGGATTTGGCTGTGCGAAAATCATCACAAGTTGTTTGATGAGAATATCATACGTTTTGATAACGCTGGGAAATTAGATATTAGTGGGGTAGGTAAAGCGGCACGGGCGTTCATTATGAAAATCACGGATGAAGACAGAATTCCTTCAGTTTATCATTCCGCCGGATTTTTTGAATATTTGGCTCTGCGCAATAGAGCTGCTGGCCTGTAAATCCTGAATATAAATTTGGTAAAGTCGAAGTTGGGCGCCAACAGGGAGGATGCCAGGAGGCAGAACAAAGGTTAAGAGATAGCGGGAGTGGATGAACATGGGAAAAAACGGAATTATGTTGCTGCTTTTGGCGGCGGTACTCCTGTCCGGCTGTGGAAATGGTGCCGGAAATGGTGCCGCAACAGATGCCGGAATAAATGCTGAAATAAATACTGAAATAAATATCGGAGCAGATGCGCTGCAAAATACGCCGGACGCTATAACAGAGCAAAGCGCAGAAGCAGAACAGGAGACAGAGCAGAATGTCCTTTTGTATGGCAGAAGCCCTGTGTCTTATGATCTGGAGTCGTTGCCTGCCATGGAGAACGGTTTGTATGCACTCTGGGAGGGCAGAGTGTATTTCAGGCAGTACACGGACAAGTCTCTGGCGGAGGGCGGTCTGTGGGCCGATTTTGAGCCCCTTGAGGGCGTGGAGAAAGCTTTGATGTGCATGGAGCCTGACGGCGGAATCACGCAGACGGGAGTGGACAGCGGAGACGGACCTTTGTTTGTCGTGAACGGCAGGATGTATTCCCAGCGTTGTGAGAATGATACCTACAGAGTGTATTCCTGCGGGCTGGATGGAAAAGAGGTGGAGGAGTATGCCTCCTCCCGGGTACTGGCCGAAAAGAATGGCAGGATCATTTGCCGGACAGCGGAGGGAGGCCTGTCCCTGATCGATACCAATACTGATGCCAATACTAATACTGATACCAATGCCGATATTGATGCCGGTACGGATACGGTTGCCGGGCGGGAGCGTGTTCTGGTGGAGGACAAGGCTTATTATCTGGATGCTACGGAGGAAGAGGTGTTTTTCTACGGGTATCAGATGAGTGAAGAGACTGAGAGGGAGGAACTTGTTTTGTGCGCCGTGGATTACGAGGGAACGGTCACTGTTCTGAAAATGATCACCCGGCAGGAATATCTGGATTGTATGGGTGAGGACGCGATGTATGAGTATCCTATGGACATCCCCTGCTTTCGATGTATGGGTGATACGCTTTACTTTTCCACAGGTTCTTATAACGGTAATGCCCATATGTATTCCGGAGGGCCTGTATACAGTATGAAAAAAGACGGGAGCGGCTGTCGGGTGGAGGCGGTCTCCGGCTGGGAATATTTTTATGTGTATGACGTTGGGGAAGACCGGGTTCTATATTATGTGGATTCTGAGGCGATCCGCACGTCGCCGGAGGACACAGGGATACGGCCTGTCAGTTTGCGGGGACAGAACATACCGGATATCACGCTGCCTCCGCCCTATGCGGCGTATGACAAACCTTATTTGCATGGCGAGAGCAATGCCATCCTTTGGTATCCCGATACCTCCGGTATCTGTTATGTGCTGCTTTCCGGGGAGGAGAGCGCCGGGCTGTCCATCGACGCCTATGTGGACGGCAGCCGGATGCAGAAGATATCGGAATTTGATCTTGTGGACGGAAAGCTGTTTTTTACTGTGACGGATCTGAGTTACAATCGGGAGAGCAGCATCGGCTGGCGGGATTATTATGACCGGGGCCGCAGTGTATGCTATTGCAAAGAGCTTAGGAGCGGAGAGATCCGCCTGCTCTATGAGTATTGACGAGAGCTCTTGGCGGGACGTTCCGGCGGGAGCGGATGGAAGCTCTCTTTTTCGTGCAGATATAGAGAGGATTTATGGTATAATATGTTCTATACTGTCACTGTAAACAAATGTGTGTAAAAGGAGGAATCTGAAGTGGAATGGGTTGACGGCTTAAATCAGAGCATGAAGTACATTGAGGAGCATTTGGCGGATGAGATCGAATATGAGCAGCTTGGACGGATTGCCGGCTGTTCCGCCTATCATTTCCAGAGAATGTTTACTTATATGGCGGGAGTTCCACTGGCAGAGTATATCCGAAGGAGAAGAATGTCTCTGGCGGCGGTGGATATACAGGGCGGTAAGGAGAAGATTGTCGATATTGCAGCAAAATACGGGTATCAGTCGCCGACAGCTTTTAACAGAGCCTTTCAGTCCGTTCACGGTATTGCCCCGTCGGCGGTCAGGGGCGAGGGCGTATCGGTAAAGTCGTTTCCTCCTATTACATTCAGAATCGCAGTGAGAGGAGCGGAAGAGATGAATTATCGAATTGAGACAAAGGAAGCGTTTCGGATTATCGGTGTGTCTGCGCCACTGGAGCAGGACATTGAGAAAAACTTCGGGGTTGTGCCCGGCATGTGGCAGGAGGCGGCAACAAACGGAACGATTCAGAAGCTGGCAGCCATGATGGACACTCCGCCTATGGGGCTTTTGGGAGTGAGCGCCTGCAATGATCAGGAACAGTGGAAATATTTTATTGCCGTGTCCAGCACCAAAAAGGATGATGCATTTGAGGAGTATATCGTGCCTGCGGCTACCTGGGCGGTCTTTCCCGGATCGGGAACCAATCAGTCGGTGCAGGAGCTGGAACAGCGCATTGTAACGGAGTGGCTGCCCACCTCAGGGTATGAATATGCCAATGCTCCTGATATTGAGGTCTATTTAAATCCGGATCCCCAGAACGCGCAATATGAGGTGTGGATACCGGTAATTCCCAAACAGTCTGATCGCTGATGTGCCTGTAGTTCAACCGGTGTCGGCAGCGGGAGGCAGGGTGGAATCTCTGGTTGCGAAGGAGGGTCACAACATGGTATTTTCTGTGTCTGACCCTCCGAAAGAATCAACAGAAGATGAAACATAATAATCAAAATAGCCCAAAAGTTCTGAGATGTCCCGCCTGAAAATATCATCAGGCATTGCACTGGGTAAATCTTTCAATACAGCTATTATTTTTTTAAAATATATTTCGCTGAATACTCAACCTCTCTATAATGAATTCTCGGATTAAATTCTTTTAGCATTTGAAGCGATTTTTCAACAACTTCCTGTGAGATAGAATACTTAATTATATCTCATCTCCCATTACCAATTTCGCATAAAAAAAATTTACACTTATTATGATATGCAAATTCCAGATGGAAAGCAATCTGTTTTGCGTTTTGGATTATTGCCTGTGTTGATGGTTGTAAATTCCCGAAGAATTTAGTACAATAGGGGACGGATGGCATACGGGAGCATATGCACAGGTGATGTGCAGGTGATGCGGCGCACAGGTATGCGGTCACAGGTAATGCGCAGGTAATTGCAGGGAATACGGAGGGAACACGGTGATGCCGAATATCATCAAGACGCGGGATCTCACTTATGAATATATCAGGCGGGATGAAGAAGGAAACGTGGAGGGAATCACCACGGCGGTGGATCATGTGACCCTGGACATACGGCCGGGAGAGTTTATAGCGATCCTGGGGCATAACGGCTCCGGGAAGTCTACGCTGGCCAAGCATATCAACGCCATATTGAATCCCACGGAAGGGACGGTGTGGGTAGACGGAAAGGACACATCCGATGAGGATGCGGTCTGGGATATCCGCCAGACTGCGGGCATGGTATTCCAGAATCCGGATAATCAGATCATCGGTCAGGTGGTTGAGGAGGATGTGGGATTTGGCCCGGAGAACATCGGAGTGCCGACGAAGGAGATCTGGGAGCGTGTGGAGGAGAGCCTTCGCGCCGTGCGGATGTATGCATATCGCAAACATTCGCCAAACAAGCTTTCCGGAGGGCAGAAGCAGCGTGTGTCCATCGCGGGCGTGTTGGCAATGCATCCCAAGTGTATTATCCTGGATGAGCCCACTGCCATGCTGGATCCCAACGGACGGAAGGAAGTCATTCGCGCCGTGCGCGCTCTAAACGATGTGGAGCAGATCACGGTTATTCTGATCACGCACTATATGGAAGAGACGATTTATGCCAATCGGGTGCTGGTCATGAACGAGGGTAAGATTGCCATGGAGGGTACTCCCAGAGAGATATTTTCTCAGGTGGAGCGACTCAAAGAGCTGCGGCTGGATGTGCCGCAGGCGACGCTTCTGGCGCATGAGCTCAGATGCAGGGGACTGAATCTGCCCACGGGGATTCTCACGGCACAGGAACTGGTGGATGAAATAGGAAAGATCAGCCGGAAAGGAAATGCAAATTGTCCATAATTTTAGATCATGTAAACTATATATACGGAGCGGACACACCCCTGGCGGTGCATGCGCTGAAGGATATCTGCCTGCAGATACCGGACGGACAGTTTGTGGGTATCATCGGACATACGGGCTCCGGCAAATCTACGTTAATGCAGCATTTGAACGGACTGGAGCGGGCCACCAGCGGACATATTTATTATAATGGTGAGGATATCTATGACGACGACTACGATATGAAGAAGCTGCGCAGCAGGGTGGGACTGGTATTTCAGTACCCGGAGCATCAGCTCTTCGAGATCGATGTATTCACGGATGTGTGTTTTGGGCCTAAGAATCTCGGGCTTTCCAGAAAGGAAGCGGAGCTTCGGGCCTATGATGCGCTGCGTAAGGTGGGACTTCCTGACGAGCTGTTCTACCAGTCTCCCTTTGAGTTGTCGGGAGGGCAGAAGCGGCGGGTAGCCATTGCAGGGGTGCTTGCAATGAAGCCGGATGTGCTGATATTGGATGAGCCCACGGCGGGGCTGGACCCCAAAGGACGTGATGAAATTTTGCAGCAGGTGAAAAAGCTGCAGCAGGAGACGGGTATGACGATCCTTTTGGTGTCACACAGCATGGAGGATGTGGCGGAGTATGTGGAGCGCATTATCGTCATGAATCAGGGCAGTGTGCTGTATGACGACACGCCCAGAAATGTCTTTGCACACTATAAGGAACTGGAGGAGATTGGCCTTGCGGCTCCCCAGGTCACATATATTTTACATGAGTTAAAGAAAAACGGACTGGATGTGGACGCCGCTGCCACCACCATCGGTGAAGCGGCCGAAGGAATCATGCAGGCACTGCGCAGATAAGGGGTTTTATGCTACGAGATATCACTTTAGGACAATATTATCCAACTGAATCGGTGATTCACAGACTGGACCCCCGGGTCAAGCTGGGAACCACGGTGCTCTATATCATTTCGCTGTTCTGTTTTCGGAATTTTGCGGGCTATCTGCTGGCTGCTCTCGGACTGGCGCTTGTGATCAGGCTTTCCGGGGTTCCCTTCCGGTTTATGGTAAAGGGCATGAAGAGCATTTTGTTTTTGCTGCTGATCACGGTGATTTTTAATATCTTTCTGACTCCGGGAACGCCCGTGGTGAGGCTGTGGAAGCTGACGGTGACCCGGGAGGGAATTGTGCTGGCTGTGACTATGGCGGTCAGACTGTCTCTGCTTGTTATCGGCTCCTCGGTGATGACGCTGACCACCACACCCAACAATCTTACGGATGGTATGGAGAGAATGCTGCGTCCCTTAAAGATTTTTAAGGTACCCGTACATGAGGTGGCCATGATGATGTCCATTGCGCTGCGCTTTATCCCGATCCTGCTGGAGGAGACTGACAAGATCATGAAGGCGCAGATCGCCAGAGGCGCGGACTTCGAGAGCGGCAATCTGTTCAGGAGGGCCAAGGCCATGGTGCCTCTCTTGGTGCCTCTGTTTGTCTCCGCCTTCAGACGTGCCAACGATTTGGCCATGGCTATGGAGGCCAGATGCTACAGGGGCGGAGAGGGGCGCACCAAGATGAAGCCGTTAATCTATCAAAAGAGGGATTATCTGGCTTACTTTGCAGTCTTTTGCTTTCTTGCGGCAAGTATCGCTGTGGGAAGGATTGTATTTTGATGCAGAGAGGGACGAAAGAAGCGGAAGCGGTGGAGAGATAAGGAGCGGGATATGATATCGGCTGATGAAAGGAATACACGGCGCATTCTTTTGACAGTGGCTTATGACGGCACCAATTATCACGGTTGGCAGCTACAGAACAACGGAATTACCATTGAGAGTGAGCTGAACCGCTGCCTGTCGGAGCTGTTCGGGGAGAAGATCGCGGTGACCGGCGCCAGCAGGACGGACGCCGGCGTACATGCGCTGGGGAATCTTGCGGTATTTGACACGGTTGCCCGTATGCCTGCGGAGAAAATGGCATATGCGCTGAACCAGCGGCTGCCGGAGGATATCCGGATTCAGCGTTCCCGGGAGGTGGCGGGAGACTGGCATCCCCGGCACTGCGAGAGCAGAAAGACCTATGAATATCGAATCTACAGGGGGGAATTCCCGCTGCCCACCAAACGCCTGTACGCGCTTTTTGTTTACCGCAGGCTGGATGTAGAACGGATGCGGGAGGCCGCTTCCTATCTGGTGGGGGAACATGATTTCAAGAGCTTTTGCCAGACGGGGGCCCAAGTGGAGAGCACCGTGCGCAGGATTTATGAGCTGACGGTGGAGGAGCAGGGGCAGGATCTGGTGATCCGCGTCTGTGGGAACGGCTTTCTGTATAATATGGTGCGCATTATCGCAGGTACTCTGTTGGAAGTGGGCGAGGGCAGGAGATTGCCCCGGGATATGCAGACCATACTGGACAAAAGGGACAGAGCTGCGGCAGGTCCCACAGCTCCGGCACATGGGCTGACGTTGGTGAAATATGATTGGGACTTTTGATTGCTTTTCAGACAGGGGTATGTTATAGTTAAACTGTTCTATATAGAAGTGTTCTATTGAGAAATATTAAGAATGATCATGAGGTGTTTACTGTGGAGACAAAAGGCGGATTTTATATCACTCAGATCAAACAGCTGCAGGATAGGATATTTGAAAGGCTGTTGGCGGAAAACGGTATTGAGATAAGCGGCGGTCAGGGGCGGATTCTGTTTATTCTGTGGAAGAGAGACAGGCTGACGGTCAGCGAGATCAGCAGACAGACCTCTCTTGCAAAAAATACGGTTTCCATAGTGGTGGACGGAATGGTACGCAAAGGTATTCTGGAGAGGAACATCAATCTCGAAAACCGCCGGCAGACTATCATATCCCTCACGGAATACGCGCAGTCTCTGCGGGAGCGGTACGAGACGGTGTCCCGGCAGATGAACACTCTGTTTTATCAGGGTTTCTCGCAAGCGGAGCGGGAGACTTTTGAGCTGTTTCTCGAAAGAATACTCCGGACACTGACGCAGGCTGAACTTGCGTCTGACAGATCAACATGATAAGGAGGATTTTTTATGACTGATTGGGGACAGATTGTTGCGTTTATTCAGAAACAGAAGACCGCGTTTATCGCGTCGGTTGACGAGGAGGGATTTCCGAATATAAAGGCCATGTTTACACCCCGCAAGATTGAGGGAAACTGCCTGTATTTCTCCACGAATACCTCGGCCATGCGGACACAGCAGTATTTGAAGAACCCAAAGGCCAGCGTTTACTTTTATCACAGAGGACGCTTTCAGTACGAGGGCATAATGCTCACGGGCACTATGGAGGTTTTACAGGATCAGGATATCAGGCAGGAGATCTGGAGAGTCGGAGATACCATGTATTATCCTCAGGGCGTTACCGATCCCGATTACTGTGTGCTGAAATTTACCGCAGAAAAGGGAAGACATTACTGTGACCTGAAAAAAGAGAGCTTTCTTGTTGAGGAGCTGGAGAAGTGACCGGATTTCCAAATATAATTCAAATTACCCCTTGACACTCAGGCCCTGCTATCCTATAATATACAACTGTGACAGTGTTTCAAAATGCCGAGTCAAAGCCCCGACAAGGCATTTTTAATACAGTTTTACATTTTATCAAGAGCTGTTCCGAAAACGCATGAAAGGTGGCCGGACATCCGCCGGACATGGGCAGACGGGACAAAAACCGCAAGAGTAACATGGAGGAAACATCATGAAAACATTTATGGCTAGTCCGGCTACAATTGATAGAAAGTGGTATGTTGTAGACGCTGCAGGCATGACTCTCGGCCGTCTGGCTTCCGAGGTTGCAAAAGTTTTGAGAGGTAAGAACAAGCCGATCTTCACTCCCCACATTGATACCGGCGATTATGTGATCGTTGTCAATGCTGAGAAGATTCAGGTGACCGGCAAGAAGCTGGATCAGAAGATTTACTATCATCACTCCGAGTATGTGGGTGGTATGAAGGAGACAACCCTGAGAGAAAAGCTCGCAAAGAAGCCTGAGCAGGTTGTAGAGCTTGCTGTCAAGGGAATGCTTCCCAAGGGACCTTTAGGAAGACAGATGTTCACCAAACTGCATGTATATGCAGGACCTGAGCACAATCATGCAGCACAGAAGCCTGAAGTGCTGACATTCTAAAGGACGGGAAGGAGGAGAATAAATCATGGCTAAGACAGAGAGATACTACGGTACAGGTAGAAGAAAGAAAGCGATCGCCAGAGTATATCTGGTACCCGGCAAGGGGAATGTGACCATCAACAAGAGAGATATGGACGATTACTTCGGTCTTGAGACGCTGAAGGTTATCGTTCGCCAGCCTTTGGTTGCCACTGAGACCGCTGAGAAGTTTGATGTGATCGTAAATGTGAAGGGCGGCGGATATACAGGACAGGCAGGCGCTGTGAGACACGGTATCGCAAGAGCGCTGCTTCAGGTGGACGGCGAGTACAGACCCGTTCTCAAGAAGTCAGGTTTCCTGACCAGAGACCCTCGTATGAAGGAGAGAAAGAAGTATGGTCTGAAGGCTGCAAGACGTGCGCCTCAGTTCTCCAAGAGATAATTACAGTTCAATTAAAGAGATTGGCAAAACCCTTGAAAGTTCGGTATTTTCAAGGGTTTTCTTTATGTCTGTGTTTTCAAAATTGTGGTAAAAAGTGCTGAATTTTGATGCGTAGCACACACATAGCATTCAAGTAGCATACAAACGAGAGCATAAAATATGTGATGAACTATTGCTATTTATCAGAAAGCCGAGTATAATTATTTATGATTTTACAAAATTGAGGGAGTGGGAAATACTATGAAGAAAAAAATTTTGGTAATGACAATCTCATTGACTCTGGTGATGAGCTTTAGCGCCTGTGGCAGCAAAATTGTGAAAAATGATGATCCAATTTCCAAGAGCGAGCAGTCTGCCGGCGCCGAGCTGATTAAGGGCAAAATCTTTGCCGATCAGTCTTCTGAGTCTTCGCAATCCATAGAATCTACGGAAACTTTAGAATCTTCAGACCCCGCAGCATCCTCAGGCGAGGACACTTCCCTGAGTGATTGGTATGAAGGCGATGACCGCAAGAATGTGGAAGATTTCATCAACAATATTTTTTCCGGACAGGGGATGCATTTTGCTATTACGCTGGAGGAGTCGGATGTTCTCGGCTACAATTATCAGTATACGAATCAGATAGAAGTTTCAGATATGATTAAGGAAGAATTGGCAAAAGGTGTGGAAAGCGGTTCTGAGGCCGTGCGGTCGGATATTCAGAATTACAGGAAAGACTATGGCGTCACTCTGAACGGGATTCGCCTGATCTATCTGAATGCGGACGGTTCCGTTATTTACCAGCAGGATATTGAGGCAGATGACAAATAAAATCTTTGCATAATGAGAAAGTTCAAATGATATTGAGTGTAAGCCGTAGAACAGACATTCCGAATTACTATTCGGAGTGGTTTTTTAATAGGATCAAAGAGGGATTTGCGTATGTCAGGAATCCAATGAATGTGCATCAGGTAAGCAGGATCGATATAACGCCGGAAGTTGTGGATTGTATTGTTTTCTGGACGAAGAATCCTGAACCCATGCTGGGCCGCCTGGGCGAGCTTACAGGTTACGATTATTATTTTCAATTTACCCTGACCGGATATGGAGCAGATATAGAGTGCAATGTTCCGCATAAAAAACAAAACATGATACCGATTTTTCAGGAATTATCGAAAAAGACAGGGATGCAGAGGGTGATATGGAGATATGATCCCATTATTTTTACAAAGAAGTATACGGCGGAATATCATTTAAAAGCCTTTGAACAGATTGCGGCTGCGCTTAACGGATATACACAGAAATGTGTTATCAGTTTTGTGGACCGATATGCAAAAAATAAAAAGAATATGGATCTGATGGAAGCCTGTGAGATCGGCAAGACGGAATTGCTGGAATTTGCAGGAGAACTGAGCGCAATTGCCAGGAAATGCGGGATGCGGACCGCAAGCTGTGCTGAAGCGATAGATTTACAGCAGTGCGGAATAGAACACAACTGTTGTATCGATAAAGCGCTGATAGAAAGCATTATCGGGTGTAGCATACAAGCGGATAAAGACGACAATCAGCGTCGGGAATGCGGGTGCGTGGAAAGCGTGGACATCGGCGCATATAATACCTGCCGCAATGGCTGTAAATACTGTTATGCAAATTTTAGTTCTGAAAGTGTTATGAAAAACTGCGGCAACTATGATCCGAAGTCGCCCATGCTGTGTGGGAAACCGGATTCAAATGACAGGGTCACGGAGCGAAAAGTCAGGTCTTTGAAAGAACGGCAGTTGAGTTTTCCGGTTTGAGGTAATGATATGTTGAAATTGGCAGATGACATGGAGGAATATCTCTCTTCGTCGGAGTATATAGACCGGATGCATCCCGCGATTATATCTGCGGCGGAAGCGTTTCAGGACCGGGCTGTGGGTGAAGTGGATCTGGTTCAGATGATCTATGAATATGTCAGGGATCAAATAAAGCATTCCTGGGATGTGCAGGATGGACGGGTCACGAGGAAGGCTTCGGAGGTGTTGGAACAAAAGGTGGGGATCTGCTGGGCAAAATCCAACTTGCTGGCGGCGCTTTTGCGGGCTTGCGGTATTCCCGCAGGGATATGCTATCAGAGACTGACGCTGGGCGATACGCCGGAGACGGGATTCTGCATCCACTCGCTGAATGCCGTTTACATAAAAAGTATTGGAAAATGGATCCGGCTGGACGCCAGAGGAAGCGCCGGGGTTCCGAACGCAGGGTTTAGTCTGGAGCGGGAACAATTGGAGTTTCGGGTGAACAGAGAGGTTGGAGAGGTGGACTACAACAAGGTCTACGCTCACCCCATGCCCAGGCTTATGAAAGTTCTGGAGGAGAACGAGGATGCGCTTGAGATGTACGAGCACAGGCTGCCGGATACCCTCTATGAGTACAGGAAAGCCACCGGGGACGATCTGGAGGAGCTGGTGAGGACCAGGCTTACGGTTCTTCGCGCCGCCAACGGGCTTTCGGAGACAGAGCCTCTGGAGGCGGTGGAACGGGCTTCCCGTGAATATTATGAGCGGGCGTTGGATGCGGGAGAGCATACTGCCTGGTTGATCTATGATGAATATGGCGGACGGCGTTTTATCGGCGCAGGAGGCGTGAGTTTTTATCAGGTGATGCCCACCAGAGATGTGCCGGACGGCAGAAAGGCTTATATTATGAATCTGTATACTGCGCCGGAATACAGGAGACAGGGAATCGCCGGGTATACGCTGAAGCTGCTGGTGGATGAGGCGCGCAGGCGTGGTATTTCCCATATTTCTCTGGAAGCTACGGAGGCGGGCAGGCCATTGTATGAAAAGTTTGGTTTCCGGGCGATGGAAAACGAAATGGAGCTGCCTGAAAATTAAAAATAAATTAAGAATTGAAGACTGATCTTTCCGGATTCAGAGGATGGACGAAACGGTTGTTGCATTGTATAATAGAAGTATTGAAGGGGGGCGTGGTATGAATGCAGGAGCAGGAGATCAGATTGACTGACTTGATAGATGTACAGGTACTGCAGAAGATACAGAATGGTTTCTCCAAGTTTACAGGTATGGCCGCGCTCACCACGGACGCCAACGGCAGACCTGTCACAGTTGGCAGCGGTTTTACGGAGTTTTGCATGAATCTCACCCGGAGCACCGAGAACGGGATGGCACGCTGTGCGGAGTGTGATATGAGAGGAGCGCTTCTCACGCTGGAGAAGGGCGAGTCTGTGGTCTATAAATGCCATGCGGGGTTGTTGGATTTTGCGGCGCCCATCATGGTGGAGGGAATCTTTGTGGGGAGCTTTATCGGCGGGCAGGTGTGCGCGGAGCGGCCCGGGGAGCAGGAGCTCAGGAAGACCGCGGCGATTCTTGGGGTCGATCCGGAAGCGTACATAGCTGCTGCAGCCAAGGTAAAGCTGATAGAGTACGAGAAGGTGGAGCGGGCGGCGGAATTTTTGTGCGAGATCGCGGAGGTGCTGTCCCAGATGGCGTACAGCAGTTACATTGCGCTGCAGCAGAGCAGGAAGCTGGAGCGGGTGGCCCGTTCGCATAATCACTTTATCGTGGACATGAACGCCAATATGAAGCAGCATGTGCAGGATTGGATCGGCATTGCAAAGGAACTGAAGGGCGCGCATCTGGACGGGAAGGCGACCTCTATACTGGCGAAGCTGATGGACAAGGGCGAGGAGTTTATGTCAGTCATTGACGACACGGTGGAATTTTCCCAGATTGCCAACGGTGAGATTGAGCTGTATGAGAGCGAGTATGATATTGTAGCGCTGATCAACGGTGTGCGGAGCGATTATCTGGAGACTGCCCGGAAACGGGGCGATGAGATACAGGTGCTGTTTGGAGAGGGACTGCCGGAGGTGCTGCTTGGCGATGCCGGGCGGATCCGTCAGATTGTGGCCAAGTTTGTGCAGAATGCCGTGCGGCATACCAAAAACGGGAAAGTTACCATTCGGGTTTCCACGTCGAGAAGGTCATATGCCACCAATCTCGTGATAGAGATCGCAGACACGGGAAAGGGAATGACTCCGGCAGAGCTTGCGGCGCTGAGAGGCTATATCGAGAGGCGGATTCCCTACGATGAGGGAGACAGCATAGGCATTGCGGTGATTCCCATGCTGCTTGCGAGAATGTCCGGTACGCTGGAGGTTGAGAGCATTCAGGATGTGGAGACTGTATTTACGATCAATATTCCTCAATTAAATGTGCAGGCTTCTGCTTCCTGAGGGCAGAGACGCCGTGGAGAGGTAGATCATGGAGTTTGATTACAAAGAATATTCAGAGGCTATGGATGAATTTCTGGTGCGGATGGAGAGAATCTCTGATCCCGTTCATCCTGATATTGCAAAAATATTGGAGCGGCTGTGCAGACTTTTGCGGATTGCCCGGGTGGAGGAATGGTTCTATGAGGACGGGGAGCATGAGACTGCAGGGCAGGGAGAGTGTGCGGTTTTGTATCAGACCGGTGAGGCTTGTGAGGAGAATGCGATAGTCTGCCGCGAGACGGAAGGAACCGACAGTATCGTAGTATACCGAGTCTGTCCCTCTGAGGGGGCCAAAGAATGGAGCGGGCTGGAGCGGGAAAAGATTGCCGTGCTGGCGAAGTCGCTCTTTGTCTACAACGGGCGCAACCGTATGATCCGGCTGACAGAGCGGCTGGTTTTCCGCGATCCGTATCTGGACATCTATAATCTGCCGTATTTTATGAAACATTGTGAGAGAAAGCTGCAGGATGGAAGCATTGGCGGCTATGGGGCAGGTTATTTTAATCTGAAGAGATTTTCCGGCATTAACCAGCAGCTTGGCAGAGACGGCGCAACGAAGATCATGGCTGGTTATATCGGTCAGCTGCAGGAGCGGTTTGTGGGGGATGAACTGATCTGCCGTGTGGGCGGTGATAATTTTGTTGTGTTCTTTCTGAAAGAGAATCTGAACATGGTTATAGATCACCTGAAGGGCAGAGGTATCGTCTGCGATGAGGAGTCGGGGGAGCGTATTTTTGTCAGCGCCACCGCGGGTTATTATCTGATACCGGAGGATCTGAAGGATGCCTCTGAGATATTAGACAATGCGCAAATCGCTTACAATCTGGCCAGAAATGTGAACAAGGAGCCCTATGTGTTCTACACGGAGGAGCTTGCCGAGAATATCAAGGAAAATTCTGTCATTGACGAGCTTTTCACGGAGGCGTTGCAGAACGGTGAGTTTGAGGTGTACTATCAGCCCAAGGTCGCCCTGAAGGACTACAGTCTGTCCGGCGCTGAGGCTCTGTGCAGATGGTTTCACGACGGCAGGATGATGGTTCCGGGCAAGTTTATTCCCGTGTTTGAGCAGAGCAAGGCGGTGACGCTTCTGGATTTCTATATGCTGGAGCATGTGTGCAGAGACCTGCGCAGATGGATGGCGGCGGGCAAGAAGGTCGTGAAGGTCTCCGTGAATTTCTCCAGAAGGCATCTGGGCAATAAGGATCTGGTGAAACATATTCTCAGTGTGGTTGACCGCTATGAGGTGCCACATGAATATATAGAGATCGAGCTGACTGAGACCACCACGGATGTGGATTTCAAGGATTTGCGGGAGGTTGTCACCGGACTGCAGAATGCGGGTATCAGCACTTCGGTGGATGATTTCGGAGTGGGGTATTCGTCTCTGAACCTCATCAAGGAGCTTCCGTGGAATGTGCTCAAGATCGACAAGAGCTTTCTCGATCCCGTGGCAGCAGGAGACAGGATCGGCAGCATTATGCTGGGCCATGTCATTTCCATGGCGCAGGAGATGGGGCTTGAGTGTATCGTGGAAGGTGTGGAGACGGCTGAACAGGTTAAATTTCTGAAGCAGCACAATTGTTTTCTGGCTCAGGGATTTTTCTTTGATAAGCCTCTGACCAAGACGGATTTTGAGAACAGATTGAATGAAGTGTCCGCATAGAGCGGAATGTAATTTGATCAATATGGGATGCCATAGATGGCGAAAACGGCTGTGAGCCGCTTTCTGCGCAGGAGACTGCGGGAAAGCGGCTCTGTTTTTTTTATAAGGAGGAAATTATGTTTTACCGGAATTTTTGTTAAGAATCAGGAATGCTGCATATACTGTGTCTGATAGTTTGGCACGGCGAAGGAGGATATTACGGTGCGAAGCATTTTTTTGGTCATCCTGGGGACGAGCTACGGCCTTCTGGCGGCTGCAGGTGTGTTCACGGTGCTGGTGGCAGTAGGGCTGGTACCGCGTTTTGCGGGTAAGACGCACACTGCGGGCAAGGTGGTTCTCTATGAGGAGATGGTGATCTTTGGTTCCATACTGGGAGGTTTTTTGAGCCTGTTCCCGGAATTTAGCCAATTGGGAGCGTTCCTGCAGGGCAACTTTCCTGAAGCTGCTTTTTGGTGGCGGTTGTTGGGAAATGTGCTGCAGGGGGTTTTTGGTCTTTTTTCGGGGATGTTTATAGGATGTCTGGCTCTGGCTATCGCAGAGATGCTGGATTCAGTGCCGATTTTTGCCAGAAGAATATCATTTCGTCATGGTCTGGGACTTGCGGTTCTAAGCATGGCGGCGGGTAAGCTGTGCGGATCGCTCTTTTATTTTTGGAACGAGCTGCACCGGGTTGTACAGTGAGGGGAGGCCGGTATAGATGGCAGGCAATGCGACAGTTTATTTAAAATGTGACCGCAATGTGGAAGTGCAGGGCGAGGATGTGTTCATGAAGGATCTGGGTGATGTGTACTGTTCGGACAAGAATGTCCAGGCAAAGTGCAGGTCCCTTAGAGCTTACCGCTTCGGGAAGCAGGATCCCAGACGCTGCGTACTCAGCAGTCTGAAGCTTGTAGAGCTCATGGAGGAGGCCTGCAGCGGCATCAGCGTGGAAGTGGTGGGGGAGACAGATGTGCTGGTGGAATGGGTGAATGTAAGCCGTCACAAGAGCATGGGGCAATGGCTGAAGGCTGCATTGGTGTGCCTGGTGAGCTTTTTCGGAACGGCCTTCACCATCATGGCCTATCACAATGATGTGGGCATCAACGAAGTGTTTACGGAAGTTTATCGCATCGTGATGGCTCAGGAACCGGCCGGGCCCAATGTGCTGGAAGTATCCTATTCCATTGGTCTGGCCGCAGGCATCATTGTGTTCTTCAACCATATCGGCGGGCGTAGGATCACAAAGGATCCCACGCCGCTGGAGGTTGCCATGCGCAATTACGAGCAGGATGTGGACAAGGCTCTCATTGAGACCGCGGGCAGAGAGGGAAAAGAAGACGCGCCGCAATGATGCATATTTTGCAGTGATACAGGGCATATTAGGGGCACAGGCAAAGCGTAGAAAACTTTACAGAAAATAGCCCGGGAAGTCGGCGGAAAAGAGGTATCTGATATGACGGAAGTGAGTGAGAGACAAAAGCAGGCATATAACGAATATGTGAAGGAAGTGACGCCTACACATAATCTGTGGCTTCAGATGCTGAAGGCATTTATCATGGGCGGTATTATATGCTGCATCGGACAGTTCATTTTGAATACGGCGCAGAATCTGGGATTGGACGAGAAGGCGGCAGCAAGCTGGTGCAGTCTGATTCTGGTGCTTGCCAGCGCGCTCCTCACAGGTTTTGGTATCTATTCCAAGCTGGCCAAATGGGGCGGGGCGGGCGCGCTGGTACCCATCACCGGTTTTGCCAACAGTGTGGCATCCTGCGCCGTGGAGTTTTCTGTGGAAGGACAGGTGTTTGGAGTGGGCTGTAAGATATTTACCATAGCGGGCCCTGTGATCCTGTACGGAATCTTCACCAGTTGGGTGTTGGGACTGGGATATTGGACGCTGGGGCTTTTGGGAGTGCTTAATATTTAGAAATTAACAGATTTTATGAAGGAGGATTTTGAGATGTCATTAATTGGAAGAGAGATCAGTGATTTTTCCGTGCAGGCTTTTCACAAGGATGCGTTCAGCACGGTCACAAAGGAGGATGTGTTGGGAAAGTGGGCGGTATTTTTCTTTTATCCGGCGGATTTTACGTTTGTATGTCCCACAGAGCTGGAAGATCTGCAGGACAAGTACGGTGAGTTTCAGAAGATCAATTGCGAGATATATGCGGTTTCTACGGATTCTCATTTCGTCCACAAGGCATGGAAGGATGCGTCCGAGCGGATCAAAAAGCTGACCTATCCCATGCTGGCTGACCCTACCCACAAGCTGAGTCTGGATTTTGAGGTGCTGATCACCGAGGCCGGACAGGCGGAGCGAGGCACTTTTGTGGTCAATCCCGAGGGAAAGATTGTGGCGTATGAGGTCAGCGCCGGAAATGTGGGACGAAATGCGGAGGAGCTTCTGCGCAAGGTACAGGCGCTGCAGTTTGTAGCGGAGCACGGTGACGAGGTATGTCCCGCAAAATGGCAGCCCGGCGGCGAGACATTAAAACCCAGTCTGGATCTGGTGGGTATTCTGTAGGCGGCGTTGGCTGCAGGCGACAGACGGTAAGGCGTACAGTCTGTGGCAGATGCCGGAGCCGGATCATTTGAACGGAAAGGAAATGGGATGAAAAACTTTTATGATGTGGTTGTGGTGGGAGGGGGCCCGGCGGGGCTCACTTCCGCCATTTATCTTGCGAGAGCAAAATATCGCGTATTGGTTCTGGAGAAGGAGAAGGTGGGCGGACAGATTACCATCACCGAGGAGATTGTAAATTATCCCGGTGTGGAACAGGCCAGCGGCAGCAGCCTCACTGAGGGGATGCGCAGGCAGGCGGAGCGCTTCGGGGCGGAGTTTCAGATGGGAAGGGTCACGGAGCTTGATCTTTCTGGCGAGGTCAAACGGGTGAAGACAGAGTCCGGGTCAGAGTACGAGACGCTGGGAATCGTACTGGCGGTGGGAGCCAGCCCTCGAAAGATCGGTTTTCAGGGAGAACAGGAATTTCAGGGAAGAGGCGTGGCTTACTGTGCAACCTGTGACGGTGAATTTTTCACCGGGAGGGAAGTGCTGGTAGTAGGCGGAGGTTTTGCCGCCGTGGAGGAGGCGATCTTTCTCACCAAATATGCTTCCAAAGTCACTATGATCGTGCGGGAGCCGGACTTTACCTGTGCGGCGGGTGTGTCGGACAAGCTGCTGGACTATCCTGATATTCAGGTGTATTTTAACACGGAAGTAAAGGCTGTGGAGGGTGAGCGTTTTCTTGCGAAAGCCAGACTGTGGAATAACGAGACCGGGGAGGAGTGGACGTATGTGCCCCGGGACGGGAAGCCTTTCGGCGTCTTTGTGTTTGCCGGTTATGAACCTGCCACCAGATGGCTTGCGGGGCAGATCGGTCTGAATGAACAGGGGTATATTGTCACAGACAGGGAACAGGCTACGGATGTGCCCGGAGTCTATGCGGCGGGAGACGTGTGCGTAAAAGGTCTGCGGCAGGTGGTCACCGCCGTGGGCGACGGGGCTGTGGCGGCCACTTCGCTGGAGCACTATGTGTCGAAACTGCGGGAGAAGCTGGGCATGTCCAAGGCAAACTGGGAGAAGGAGGAGCAGACGCCTGCAGAGGGCCGGTCCGGCTTGGAAGGGGAGACTGGTACAGGTGGTGCGGCTGGTACGGATGGAGCGTCCGGATCGGTGGGCGCTCTAATAGATGAAGTGATGCGCAGTCATCTGGCACAGATATTTGCCAAGTTTGAACAGACGGTGACGGTGGCGGCGGTTCTTACGGATAGCGGGGCGTCGGAGGAACTGGAGAAATTTGCGAAGGAGCTGGAGGGCATTTCGGACAAGGTGCAGGTGGTGTATGAGCGCATGGAAGCGGCGGGAGCAGGGCAGCGGACAGGTGCAGAGACGCAGGGGAACGCGTCGGTTCAGACATCAGACATGCCATATCTGGAGATCCGCGTGGGAGAGCGCGGCAATGGCATTCGCTACTACAGCGTTCCGGGGGGACATGAATTCAACTCCTTTGTGCTGGCGCTCTATAACACGGCAGGGCCGGGACAGCCGCTGGAGGGCGGATTGCAAAAAAGGATAACAGCGCTTGCAAAGCCCCATACCGTTCAGATCATGACCACTCTCTCCTGTACTAACTGCCCGGATGTGGTGTCGGGCACACAGCATATCGCGGCGCTCTCGGAGGGAATCTCTGCGTGGATGTATGATCTGGCGAAGTTTCCTGAGTATAAGGATCAATACGGCATCATGGCGGTTCCCTGTATGGTGGTGGACGGAGAGGAGACTTATTTCGGCAAAAAAAGCTTGGAAGAATTGGTTGAGATATTAGAGCAGGCGTGATAGAATGATTTTATTCAGATATTTATGTATATATATGAATAATGTATATATATGAATAAGGTTGAGTTATCTTAATGATACGGGAGGGCTTTTGCCATGGGATATACTGCTCAGACGATACCGGCTGCAAGTATTGCGGCTATGCTGGTCACACTGCTTATCTGTATTGGACTGCCGCTGGGACTGTGTATCTTCTGGAAGATCAGGACGAAGGCGAAGCTCTCCGCGTTTTTTATTGGCTGTGGCACTTTTTTCCTGTTTGCGCTGGTGTTGGAGCAGATATTGCATGTTGTGGTGCTCACAATGACTGGGGAGCGGCTTACGGGTAATATCTGGCTCTATGCGATCTATGGCGGACTGGCGGCCGGACTCTTTGAGGAGACAGGGCGGTTTCTGGCGATGCGATTTTGCATGTCAAAGAGTTTGAACAGGCAGAATGCTATTATGTACGGTATCGGCCATGGCGGTATCGAGGCAGTGTTGATCACGGGCGTGACCTATATCTCAAATCTGGTAATGGCGTTCATGATCAATGGCGGCGGGCTGGACGCCATGCTGGCTGTTTTAGATGAAAACACGGCTGCCACAGCGTACGCGCAGATTTCCCAGCTCTGGCTGCTTGCGCCCAGTACGTTTCTGATGGCCGGGGTGGAGCGCATATCGGCGATTACGCTGCATATTGGGCTCTCCTGGCTGGTCTACCGTGCGGTCAAAGATAAGAAGTCCCTGTTCTATGTGCTGGCGGTAGGTATACATTTTCTGGTGGATGCGGGTACGATCCTGCTGATTCAGGTGCTTCCGGTTGTTGTTCTGGAGGTGATTCTTCTGGCGTTTGTCGCGGTGTTTATCGTTTGTGTGATCAGAGGGTACAGACGAGAGGCCTGATGGGATGTTGTATCGGTAATATAGATTCGTTACATTTGGTTCGGTTTATTAGAGAGTTTTTTACAGGGGCTGATCAGAATCAGAGGGAATATATTGGGCGATATCCTGTATCCGGCAGTGCAATATCATATTATCTATGCCTTTAAAACAAAGCAATCCGCAAACATTGACTTTTCCCATATCAGGACGTAAAATTTAATTATTCGTAGCAATTGTGTATTTTCACCCGGAAAGGACATCTTTAATGGGAACCTATCTCAACCCCGGCAACAGAGGATTTCAGGAGATTTTACAATCGGAATATGTGGATAAGACCGGTCTGATCGCCTTGGTCAATCAGACCGTGGGAACCATGGCGAAGTTGTCCTGTATCAGCAGACCGAGGCGTTTTGGCAAATCCTATGCGGCAAAGATGCTGTGCGCGTATTATGATTGTTCCTGCGATTCGTGTGCGCTTTTTGATGATAAGGAGATTGCGGGAACGGAAGGGTATCTGGCCCATCTGAATCAGTATCATGTCGTCAATCTTGATATTACGAGCTTTCTTTCGCTGGCACACAGAAAAGGGATTCCGCTGGCGGATGTGCCCAATATGATTGTTGATGCTATCCAGAGTGAATTGAGTAAAGTATATCCTGATTATGCAAGTGGGGAAAATCTCACGGATAATCTGATTCGCTGTGTGGACGGGACGGGCAGACAGTTTGTGTTCATCATTGACGAGTGGGACGCGCTGATTCGTGAGGCAAAAGCAGATGACGTGGCCAAGAAGCGTTATCTGAATCTTCTTCGTGAATGGTTTAAGAATAATAATTTTACGCCACAGGTTGTGGCGGCCGCTTATATGACAGGAATTCTGCCGATTAAAAAGGACGGTTCACAGTCGGCTATTTCCGACTTCAGGGAATACACTATTCTTGAACCATATAAGTTTGTGGATTTTACGGGATTTACGGAAAAAGAGGTGCGGGTTCTGTGTGAAAAGCATGGTATGAATTTTGAAGAAGTGAAGCAGTGGTATGACGGATATGAATTTCAGGATGCAGGTTCTGTTTATAATCCCTATTCCGTTATGTGTGCCATGCAGAACCGGAAGTTTGGCTCCTATTGGCAGAAAACCTCTGCGGCAGAATCATTGATGACTTATATCAATATGGATTTTGAAGGGCTTCAGGAGATCATTGCGCGACTGATAGCCGGCGAAGCGGTAGAAGTCAGAACAAGCAGTTTTGAAAACGATTTTGAGACATTCAAGAGCAGGGATGATGTGTTGACGCTTCTGATTCATTTAGGATATCTCACTTGGCATGAAGAGGAAGAGACTGCGCGCATTCCAAATGAAGAGGTGCGGATTGAGTTTGAGAAGATCCTTGAGGGGACGGGGGCAAACCATAAGTGGCTCGAACTGATAAACCGATCCCGAAAACTTCTGGAAGACACGATTGCGGGCGACGCGAAAGCCGTGGCTGAGGCGATTCAAAAGGTACGTGATACGCAGTATGCGCCGACTTTTTATAATGATGAACAAGCGCTACGCTATGTGATTAAATTTGCGTATATTGCCGCGGTAGATCAATATCTTAAGATTGAGGAGCTTCCGTCGGGCAGAGGAATTGCGGATGTGGTGTACCTGCCAAAGCGCAGATCTCTGCTTCCGGCATTAATTATTGAATTAAAATGGAACAAATCGTCAGAGGGTGCGATCAGTCAGATTAAGACCGGAAATTATCCTGCGTTATTAAAGGATTTGGGCCGCGAGATTGTGTTGGTGGGAATCAATTACGATGAAAAGACAAAAGAGCATAGCTGCATGATTGAGAGAGTTTAATAAAAAATTTAGATTCAAAAATTTTAGATTTCTTTAATTGATTTATAAAATTTATTGGGATATGATGGTAATTGACTCAATTGACATCATATCCCATTTTGGTATGTCCGCGGCGCGCAGGGGGAATATTTCAACTGACAAGGAGTGATCAGACAGAAATGATTAAGACATTATTAAAGCAGGTGAAGGAATTTAAGAAGGATTCCATTCTGACTCCGATTTTTATGATTCTGGAGGTTCTGATGGAGACGCTGATTCCTTTTTTGATGGCGTCCATGATCGACAAGGGCGTGGACGTGGGCGATCAGGCCTATATCTTCAAAGTAGGAGGCGTTATGCTGGTGCTGGCGGCGGTGGGGCTTTGGGCCGGCATCATGGGCGGCAGATGCGGTGCCAGGGCGTCAACGGGTTTCGGAAGGAATCTGCGGGAGGCAATGTACCGGAATATTCAGACGTTTTCGTTTTCCAATATTGACAAATTTTCCACCGCGGGTCTGGTGACCAGACTGACCACGGATGTCACCAATATCCAGAATGCGTACCAGATGATCCTGCGCATGTGTGTGCGCGCTCCCATCAGCCTGATCTGCGCCATGGGCATGGCCTTTTTCATCAATGCCCGGGTGGCCAGCATCTATCTGGTGGCGGTCCTGATTCTGGCGGCATGTCTGTCCCTGATCATCCGTTTCACCATGCGTTATTTCACGCAGGTGTTCAAAAAGTATGACGATCTGAATGCCAGTGTGCAGGAGAATGTCACGGCCCAGCGGGTGGTGAAGGCTTTCGTGCGGGAAGAGTATGAGATTGATAAATTTCACAAGGCCAGCGGCAATATCTACAATATGTTTGTGAAAGCGGAGAGCATTCTGGCCCTGAACTCCCCGTTGATGCAGTTTACGGTTTACTCCTGCATCCTGCTGATCAGCTGGGTGGGGGCAAAGATGATCGTGGGCGGTTCTTTGACTACCGGAGAGCTTACCAGCCTTTTGAATTACTGTATGAATATCCTGATGAATCTGATGATGCTGTCCATGGTGTTTGTCATGATCACCATGAGCGCTGCCAGCGCCAGACGAATCTGTGAGGTGTTGGATGAGAAGGCGGATCTGACAAATCCTTCGGAGCCGGTGCATGAGGTTGCGGACGGCAGTATCCGTTTTGATCATGTGACCTTCCGTTATAATCAAAACAGCGAGAAGCCTGTATTGGAGGATATCAATCTGGATATCCGGCCCGGTGAGACCATCGGTATTCTGGGAGGAACCGGAAGCTCCAAGACCAGCCTGGTGAATCTCATCAGCCGTCTCTATGACGCTTCTGAAGGAACGGTGTATGTGGGCGGCAGGGATGTGCGCCAGTATGATATGGAGGCGCTGCGCAATCAGGTCTCTGTTGTATTGCAGAAAAATGTATTGTTTTCGGGAACGATTCTCGAAAATCTCCGTTGGGGCGATGAGAACGCCACGGAGGAGGACTGCAGGAGAGCCTGTGAGCTGGCTTGTGCGGATGAGTTTATCCGGCGGATGCCCGAGGGGTACAATACTTATATTGAGCAGGGTGGCTCCAATGTGTCCGGCGGTCAGAAGCAGAGGCTCTGTATCGCCAGAGCATTGTTGAAGAAGCCCAAGGTACTGATCCTTGACGACAGCACCAGCGCGGTGGACACCGCCACAGACGCGAGGATCCGCAAGGCCTTTGCCACTGAGATACCGGGAACCACAAAGCTGATTATCGCACAGAGAATTTCCAGCATTCAGGATGCAGACCGTATTATCGTCATGGAAAACGGACGTGTGGATGCGGTGGGTACGCACGAGGAGCTGTTGGAGACAAATGACATATACCGCGAGGTCTATGAAGCTCAGACCGGAGGAAGCGGAGATTTTGACGAAAAGGGAGGTGAGCTGTAATGGCAGAACAAAGAAGTGCCAGAGGCCCGGCGTTTGGTCCGGGAAGGCGGGCTCCCATGGGAGCGGGTCCCAGAGTGGAGAATCCCGGAAAGGTATTTAAGCGCATTCTGGGCTATGTGTTTCAGAATTACGGCTTTCACTGTCTGATCGTGCTGGCCTGTCTGGTGGGCAATGTGTTGGCCAGCGTACAGGGAACTCTGTTTTTAAAGACTCTGATAGACGATTATATCAAGCCCATGCTTGAGCAGACCGATCCCGATTTTACGCCGCTGCTCTATGCTATGGGAAGAGTGGCAGGCTTTTATCTGTTGGGAATTGCCTGCGCTTACACTCAGGCCAGAGTCATGGTGAATGTGACTCAGGGCACCATGAAGCGGCTCAGGGACGATATGTTTGCCCATATGTCCAGACTGCCCATCAAATATTTTGACACCCATACCCATGGGGATATCATGTCGGTATACACCAATGATATCGACACACTGCGGCAGATGATCAGCCAGAGCATTCCTCAGATGATCAGCAGCGTCATTACTGTTGTCAGTGTTCTGGCCAGCATGATCAGCCTGAATATTCCGTTGACGGTGCTGACTCTGGTCATGGTGGGCATCATGCTGTTTACCACCAAAAATGTGGTGGGCAGGAGCGGAAAGTATTTTAAAGTACAGCAGGAAGCGTTGGGCAAGATCAACGGTTTTATCGAGGAGCGCATGGAAGGGCAGAAGGTGGTGAAGGTCTTTTGCCACGAGGAGAAGAGCAAGGAAGAGTTCAGGGAATTGAACGACGCGTTGTTCGACTGCTCCTACAATGCCAATAAATTTGCGAATCTGATGGGACCTATCAACGCTCAGCTCGGCAATCTGAGTTATGTGGTGGTGGCCTGCGCGGGAAGCGTACTGGCGCTGAACGGCATCGGGGGATTTACGCTGGGCGGGCTGGTGAGTTTTCTGACCTTTAATAAGAGCTTTAACATGCCCATCAATCAGGTGAGCCAGCAGCTCAACAGTATTGTCATGGCCCTGGCGGGCGGAAAGCGTGTCTTTGATCTTCTGGATGAGGAGGAAGAGACGGACAACGGTTATGTGACGCTGGTCCGTGTGAGAAAAGAAAACGGAGAGCTGGTGGAGTGTGCGGAACGCACCGGCATGTGGGCGTGGAAGCACACGCATCAGGCGGACGGTTCCGTGGATTATGTGGAGCTGAAGGGCGATGTGGTGTTTGACGGCGTGGACTTCGGCTACACGGACGACAAGATGGTGCTGCATGATATCCGCATGTATGCGCAGCCCGGCCAGAAAATCGCTTTTGTGGGATCCACGGGTGCGGGCAAGACGACGATCACCAATCTGATAAACCGTTTTTATGATATTCAGGACGGCAAGATTCGCTATGACGGTATCAATGTCAACAAGATTAAGAAGGCAGACTTGCGCCGTTCTCTGGGGATCGTGCTGCAGGACACCCATCTGTTCACGGCTACGGTGCGGGAAAATATCCGTTTCGGCAAACTGGACGCCACGGACGAGGAGGTCATCGCGGCGGCGAAGCTTGCCAATGCGGACGGCTTTATCCGTCAGCTTCCCCAGGGCTATGATACGGTGCTCACCGGGGACGGAGCCAATCTGAGCCAGGGTCAGAGGCAGCTTCTGGCTATCGCCAGAGCGGCTGTGGCGGATCCCCCTGTACTGATTCTGGATGAGGCCACCAGTTCCATTGATACCCGAACGGAGAAGATCGTGCAGGACGGCATGGATAAGCTCATGAGCGGCAGGACGACTTTTGTCATCGCACACAGGCTTTCTACCGTGCAGAACAGTGATTGTATCATGGTATTGGAGCAGGGACGCATTATTGAGCGCGGAACCCATGACGAGCTTTTGGAGGAGCGCGGCAGATATTACCAGCTCTATACCGGCAACGCCATCGCGGAGGGTTAATTGCTCTAAGATGACTATTCAAACAGGTTTGCGGATAGTTGGTAATGTATGTAAAATTTGGATTTTGTAATACGTAAGATTGCTTTTGGCATACAATAGTGCTATAATAATCACAAAATAAGAAGTAAGAGAGGAGAAAAGTTTATGGCACTGGCAACTATAACTGCAAGGGTAGATGAAAAAGATAAGGCCAGCTTTGACACTTTTTGTTCCAATGTTGGCTTGAATACATCCACCGCAATTAATCTTTTTGTGAAAGCAGTTTTACGCGAAAACCGTATTCCGTTTGAGATTGCCCAGACTACTGATCCATTTTTTTCTGAGACAAATATTGCGTATGTAAAAAAATCTGTCCAAGAGCTAAAAGCCGGAAAAGGAACTGTTCACGAATTAATTGAGGTGGACGATGAGTGAAAAAGTATGGTCGGACGATGCATGGAAGGATTACCTTTACTGGCAGACTCAGGATAAGAAAATATTAAAACGGATCAACCAGCTCATTCGGGATATAGAGCGGAATGGCTGTATGGAAGGAATCGGAAAACCTGAACCACTTTCCGGAGATCTTCAGGGCGAATACAGCCGCCGCATTAATGAAAAAGACAGGCTTGTTTATCATATGGAAAGCGGGCGGCTTTATATTGTTCACTGCAGAGGCCACTATGGAGATAAATAATTAAAACTTATCTGATCATATCTGCCGCCTGTTTTCAGTTATCGGATTGTACGAATAAAAAAACTTGCATTAGCGGTTTGATATGGTAAAATGAGGGAGACAATAGAATAATGAGAGATTTGTTTGACGAAGAGGAGAGGCAAAAGTATGAAAAAGCGGATCAGCGTTTACTTCATGGCGGCACTTCTGATTATGACTGCACTGGGCGGATGCGCAGGCGGTACGGGAGAGTCTTCGGAGGATAAGTCCTCAGTAGTTGTAGGAATACAGCAGGATATTGATAGTCTTGACCCACACAAAGCGACTGCGGCAGGAACGAAAGAGATTCTGTTCAACATTTTTGAAGGTCTGGTAAAGCCCGACCCCAACGGCAATCTGATGAATGCGGTAGCAAGCGATTACAGCATTTCCGAAGATGGACTGGTGTACACCTTTACTCTCAGAGAGGGTGTAAAGTTCCATAATGGGGATGAGGTGACGGCGGAGGATGTCAAATATTCTCTGGAGCGCTGCGCAGGAATTCTGGATGGCACGGCACTCATGTCCACTCTGAGCGCCGAAAAGGGAGGCATTACCAGCGTAGATATTTTGGATTCCCAGACGGTTCAGGTATCGGTGGGCAGCGCGAATATGGAGCTGATCTACAGCTTCACGGCGGCTATCATTCCCGCGGGCAGCGGAGAGGAAGCCGAGGCGCATCCTGTGGGTACCGGACCGTTTTCTTTTGTGTCCTACAAGCCCCAGGAGGGAGTTGTGCTGGCCAGGAATGCGGATTACTGGCAGTCGGGGCTTCCCTATCTGGACGAGGTCACATTTAAGATCGTGAACAGTCCGGACACGGCGCTTCTGGACCTGCAGGGCGGTTCCATCGACATCTATCCCTATCTCACGGATTCCCAGGCGGCGGAACTCTCCGGCAGCTTTCAGGTGATGTCCGCACCTTCCAATGTAGTGCAGGCGTTGTTTCTGAACAATGCGGATGAGACTCTGAGTGATGTACGGGTACGTCAGGCTATCTGCTATGCATTGGATAAGGACTCTGTGAATGAGTTTGTGTTCGGCGGAAACGGAGCGATCATCAGCTCTGCCATGCTGCCGACGCTGCAGGATTTTTATGTGGACGTCAATGACGTCTACGGCACAGGAGCCAATGCGGAGAAGGCAAAGGAGCTTTTGGCGGACGCGGGATATCCGGACGGAATCGAACTGGAGATCAAAGTGCCTTCCAATTATGAGGTGCATATGCAGACTGCGGAGGTTGTGGCAGAGCAGCTAAAGGAGGCCGGCATCAACGCAGTGATTGCTCCTGTGGAGTGGGGAACCTGGCTGGATGAGGTCTACAACGGACGGAACTATCAGGCGACTATCAGCGGCATCACCTGCGATCAGACTCCCGGATATCTGCTGAACAGATTCCAGACGGAATCTCCGAAGAATTTCATCAATTACGCCAATGCGAAGTATGATGAGACCTATCTGAAGGCCGCGGCAAGTCTCGATCTGGCTGAGAAGGCAGGGTATTACAAGGAGCTGCAGAATATGCTGGTGGAGGATGCGGGCACGGCGTTCTTATCCGTTCCCCCCATCACAGTGGCGGTGAAGCCTGAGCTTTCCGGCTATACCTTCTATCCTGTGTATGTGCAGGATATGAGTGTGGTGCGGTATACGAAGCAGTAATAAAACGAAAGCAATAATATAAACGAAAGGAGGTGGCGGCAATGCGGTACTTTGGTAAGAAAACGGTTACTCTCATTATGACATTGTTCCTGGTATCTGTTGCCGCTTTCCTCGCTTTTCAGATCATTCCGGGCGATGTGGTGGGTTCTATTCTGGGCACGGAGGCCACTCCGGAGAGAGAGGCCAAACTTCGGGAGGAGCTGGGCTTAAATGACCCGCCTGTGGTGCGTTACATGAACTGGATGACGGGCGTACTGCGGGGGGATCTGGGAAAAAGCTATCGCTATTCCAAGTCAATGAATGAGATGATGCCGGTGGCGGAGCTCATCGGGGACAAGCTTCCCGTGACGCTGTGGCTGGCGGTTCTTTCTGTAATTATGATTATTGTTGTCTCCGTTCCGCTGGGCGTGTTCTGGGCAAAAAGCCGGGGACGTGCGGCGGACGCTGTTTTCAGTGTGCTGACTCAGACTACCATGGCGGTGCCTTCCTTTTTTCTGGGGATATTGGTGACTTATCTGTTTGGCATGGTTCTCAGATGGTTTACTCCCGGAGGATATGTGAGCTATCAGGATAATTTTATTGGATTTTTGGGTTATCTGGTCTTTCCGGCGCTGTCTGTGGCAGTTCCGAAGATTGCCATGACGGCCCGTTTTCTGCGCAATTCCCTGCTCACGGAGATGAGTTCCGATTATGTGCGGACAGCCCGCAGCAAGGGCGCAACGGAGCAGCGGGTGATGTACGGGCATGTGCTGCGCAACGCATTGATGCCGGTGGTGACGTTTCTGGGCATGATCATTGCCGAGATCGTTGCAGGCAGTATCGTTGTGGAGCAGGTGTTCGGACTGCCCGGCGTGGGAAGGCTGCTGATCAGTTCCATCTCCACCAGGGATCTGCCGGTGGTGGAGATTCTGGTGCTGTATATTACGGCGGTGGTGATCGTGGTCTATTTTCTGGTGGATATTCTTTATCGCATGATCGATCCCAGGATCAGTCATAAATGAGCACAAGGGTGACGGCATACAGGAGTCAGCGGCACACAGGAATCGACAGCATACAGGATTGGTATGACACACAGGAGTCGGTATGGCACAGGATGAAAGCAGGATAAAACTGCATAAGCTGAAAGGCTCGAAGCATAAGGGTTTGATGCATAGAGGGAATCTCTGGCTGTGGATCGGTCTTTTTATGACGGGGACCGCGGTGCTCATGGCGCTTGTGGGCGCTTTCTGGACGCCCTGCAGCACTACCGCCATGTCTGCCGCGGAGCGTTTTTGTGCGCCGTCTTTTGAGCATCCTTTTGGAACGGACAATTTTGGCAGGGATATTTTGTCTCGCGTGATGAAGGGAGCCGGCAGCACAATCTTTATCAGCAGTCTGGTGGTGCTCTTTTCCGGGGGATTTGGCATTTTAATCGGCGCTCTCACCGGGTATTTCGGAGGGCTTTTGGATGAGATCGTCATGCGTTTTACGGATGCGGTAAACGGATTTCCCAGCATCCTGCTGGCGCTGGTAATGATCAGTATTCTGGGGAGCGGCAAAAAGAATCTGATCCTGTCTCTGGGCATTGTGTTTACACCCAGCTTTGTGCGCATTGTGAGAAGCGAGTTTATAAGGCTTCGGGATGCGGACTATATCAGCCGGGCCAGACTGATGGGTGTGGGAAGGCTGCGGATTTTGTTTGTGCATATTCTGCCCAATATCTTTTCCACTTTCTGGGTGTCTGTGATGATCGGTTTTAACAATGGGATTCTGGCGGAGTCCGGTATGAGCTATCTGGGAATCGGTGTCAGGCCGCCTGACGCCAGTCTGGGCGAAATGCTTTCGGATGCCCAGGGGTATCTGCTGCGCGCTCCGTGGTATGCTCTGGCTCCGGGATTGACTATCGTGTGGATCGTGCTTGGTTTTTCGCTTCTGGGAGAGGGGATTCGACAGTGTTCAGGGGAGGCAGCGGATGGAAAATAGAGCCGGGAAGTTCCCGAAAAATGAAAATCCAATGATTCAGATACAGGATCTGTCCGTGAGCTTCGGCGGCACTGAGGCCGTTAGAAATGTAAATCTGGAGATAAAAAGAGGGGAGATTCTGGGAGTGGTGGGAGAATCCGGTTCAGGCAAGTCCGTGACGGCGCTGACCTTGATGGGACTGCTCTCTGAGGGCGGGAAGATCACCTCAGGGCGGGTGATTTTTGACGGTGAGGTGCTGGCTGAGGCAGGAAAACCTCAAAACAGAGCTTTGTACCGAAAGTTCCAGGGGCAGCGTATGTCCATGGTCTTTCAGGAGCCCATGACCTCTCTCAATCCCACTCAGAAGGTGGGAGCTCAGGTAGAGGAAATGTTGATGCTCCACACGGATATTCCGAGGCAGCAGTGGCGGGAGAAGGTGCTGGAGGTTTTCCTGTCTGTGGGCCTTAAGGATGTGGAACAGCTCTATGACTGCTATCCCCATCAGCTCTCGGGGGGGATGCGTCAGCGGGTGATGATCGCCATGGCGGTGATCCTGCACCCGGATTTGATCGTGGCCGATGAGCCTACTACAGCCCTGGATGTCACTATTCAGAATCAGATCATCGCTCTTTTGCGGGAGATCAATCAAAAGGAGCACAACGCCATGCTCTTTATCACCCATGACTTAAATCTGGCCAGACGCATCTGCCACAGGATCGCGGTGATGAAGGACGGCAGGGTGGTGGAGACGCAGACGGCGGAGGAGATTTTTGAGAATCCCCGGGAGGAATACACCAGAAGACTGATTCAGGCGGTCCCCACCCGGGTGCGGTGTAAGACGAGGGCCGGGGAGAGTACGGATGATACAGGAAACGTAGTTGATACAGGGTGCATGACTGCTGCAGGAAACAGGGATTCAGGGGCGGCACATCGTCCGGTTCTCGAAGTGCATGATCTGAACGTGTATTATCAGGAGGGGACAAACAGCCTCTTTGGGCGCAGGAGAAGATGCCGTGTGGTCTCAGGAGCGGACTTTGTGTTATATCCCGGCGAGGTCATGGGGCTTGTGGGAGAGAGCGGCTGCGGAAAGAGTTCGCTGTCCAAGGCCATACTGGGCATGAACAGGAACGTGGAGGGCGAGATCAGACATTTTTCGACAAGGCCGCAGATGATCTTTCAGGATCCTTACAGCAGCCTGAATCCCAGCAAGACAGTGGGTTGGCTTTTACAGGAACCTCTGCGGGCGGCGGGACGTCTGGATAAATCCAGACAGATGTCTGAGGCGGATATGAGGGCGGCAGCCTGCGATATGCTGAGGAGAGTGGGACTGGATGAGAGCTGCCTCCACAGAAAGCCCTCGCAGCTCTCCGGCGGACAGCGTCAGCGGATCAGCATCGGTCAGGCTCTGATCACCAGACCGGGATTGGTGATCGCGGACGAGCCGGTGTCTGCGTTGGATGTGACCCTTCAGGCTCAGATCATGGAACTCATGCAGCGCCTTCAGGAAGAGCTGCAGGTGGCATATCTGTTTATTTCGCATGATATTAATGTGGTATATCGGATGAGTGACCGCATTATGGTCATGAAGGACGGAGAGATCGTAGAACAGGGCGATACGAAGGAAGTGTTTGAACATCCCCGGGAAGCGTATACGAAGCTTTTGCTGCAGGAAGATGTGAAATAAATGAAGAGACGTACGGGTAAGTTATTATTTTTCTATAAGCTATTGCTATTAGAGTATTCTGGTTCTGATACTTCAATTTTTAAAAATTATGACGTTTATGGGAAAGGTATGGGAAAGTTTATAATTAGATATATTGACACTTTCAGGATAAAGGAGATATAATTGTAATAGAAAAAGTGCTACCGAATATACGGTTAGCCACAAATAATTTAGTTACAAGAATAACCGCTTCATTTGCAGTGTGGGCGGTTATTTTTGTGTTTTATGATTGCTTCCGATAGCATATCCGAGTCCGAAAGCTGTCAGCACAAGGCTGATAACAGCAACCAGACTTTCGAATGTTAACATTGGCAACACCCTCTTTCGTACAGGATTCTCTAACACAAATGAAAGAGTTTCTATGTAATCAGGGGGTCACAGTCCCTCTGCAAGAGGGCTAACCGCATACCCGATATTGGTAGCACTGCATTTATTATAAGCAGAAAGTGCAAAAAAAGCAAGAAAGTTTTAACTGTAAAAAAACAAAGCGCAAGCAAAGAAGGGAATGAAGATAAAACGAATAAATATGTTGACAGAGGAGAAAAGGCGATGTAAAATGTAATAAAAGGAGGAGAGAATATGGGGAATCTTGTGTGGGAAGCAATAGATGTTAAGCAAATATCGAGAAGAAGCGGAGAGGCATTTGCCAGCATAGGGCAAGGGAGAATTTCGTTAAATCCTAGCGCATGTGAGATGATTGACGATATTTATGCATATGAATGGATAGATGTATTGCAAGCTAAAAACGGAAATAAAGTTGAAAAAATAGGATTAAGATTTGCAAAAGTAAAAGGCAAGAACTCTTTAAGAGCAACAAGACGAAAGTATAGAGGTCAAGAAGTAGATGGAATTAATATTAATTCTAAGAGTTTGGTCAAAAAATTTTTTGGTGAGACGAAGGAGACGATAACAAGTAGATTTAGTGTAGAAAAAATCGATGATACAACGATTGCTATAGATATCTTGAAAGAGATTTGAATAAAGTATAACATACACGCAGCCTTTATCCGATTATCAGATAAAGGCTGCGTGTATGTTGTTTAAAACGCTCATATCATCAGATCTCTTCGATCTTGGAGAAATTCGTGTCTCCGGTGGAGGCGATGACTTTCTTCAGATCCTTCAGCGCTGCCACAAACTTAGGGTAAGCGGCGTAGGCAAGCTGGAAATGCCGGAAGGCTTCCTCGCGGTTTCCGCTGTCCTTGGCATTCCAGGAGTCCACTGCGTGGGTGTGAATCTCATTGTGAAATTTGGATGCCTGTTTGAACGCGGAAGAGCCGGTGATGCGGGAGTCTGTCTGCGCGGCCACCCATTTGCCGAATTTGCAGCCTTTGGGATTGTTGACCTGCTCCAGCTTAAGCGTCTCAAAGTCGGCCAGGTTATTGTAAATACGCCAGGTAAAGATCAGATGGTCGATCTCATATACCGTGATCCAGTCCTGTGTGTACAGCTTCGCGCGGCGTCTTGCCACATCGGAGCGGAGATTGTCTATCAGGCGGGAGATCTTGTACATATGCGCACCGGTGCCCACGCAGCCCTTGGACAGGTCTTCATAGCTGGCTGCGATGGTGTCGATGGAGGCCACAAAGGCTTGCGTCAGGGCGGACTGGGTATTGATCTCCCCGTAAATATGGTCGATTTCGGAGCTCACCAGCTTCATGTTTTCATTCATATGCTCCAGACTCTCGAGAGAGTGGTGAATGCTGGTATTGCCGGAGGCCAATTGCTCTGCGGTGGTGTTGATGGACTCTGCCAGATTGGAGATGCCGTCCAGCAGCTCGCGCACATAGGTCATGGCGTCTTCGGCGGACTGTGTGGTGTTGGCGGAGAGTTCCTTCACTTGATTGGCAACCACGGCAAAGCCTTTTCCGGCCTCGCCTGCCCGTGCGGCCTCTATGGAGGCGTTCAGTGCCAGGAGTCCGCTCTTGCTTGCCACTTTTTTGACCATGTCGATAATCTCGTTGATCTTGGCTGCTTTGGCCTGAAAATCTGCGATCTGGTCGTTGATCCGGAGTACGCTGGCCACGGAGGCGTCTACAGTGCGGATGCTGGAATTCATGTCTACTACGCAGGAGTTTGCGTCCTCTCTGACATTATGCGTCTTTTCCTGAATCGTATAGACTGCATCCTGAATATTTTGCACGGAGGTACCAAGCTCCTGACTGGAGCCCTGCATGTCATTGATGGCAGTTGTCTGAGAATTAACCTGTTCGATCATGTCTTTGACGCAGCTGCTGTCGCCGATCAGGGTCATGGAGTCGTTGAGACGCATGACAAAATTATTGTTCAGTTGTACAAAACTGCCCAATACCTGATTATATTTTTCTGCCAGCTTTGGATCCTGAAACTGGCTCAGATCCACTGGAGAAAAATCTCCGGCAATTGCTTTGTCCATCCATTCAATCAACAGAGTATTGTCTGCGGGAACCGTAGTTTTGTCTTTTTTTCCTTTGCTGCCAAACATAAAATCACCTCCGAAGATGTCAATATTAATGTCAGTGTATTGATTTTAATACATCATACCACAAAATAAATTTTATTTCTACTCATATCTGTAAATTGGTTGTAAATGGTTGATGGCTACAGATGCCGTTAATTGTTATAAAATAAGGCTTTTCAGCGTTTGAGGGAGGGGAGGGAAGGCGGAGACATACTTGTCCATGGACGGGCATATCATGTAAGGAACGAAGGCAAATCAGTGTCCGTTAAAACAGACAGGATATAGGAGTGGAATGAATGATGGATGAGAGGGCATATGAAGCTGTGGAAAGTGGACTGACGGAGGAGGAAGCGGCGAAGAAACTGCTGGCGGAGGGACGCAATGAGCTGCAGGCTCCAAGGAACAAGACTCCGGTGGAGTCTTTTCTGGCACAATTGCAGGATCCGCTGATCTATGTGCTGCTGGGGGCGGCGGTAATCTCATTTTTATTGAAAGAGCTTGCGGACGCCGCCATCATCTGTGTGGTAGTTTTTCTGAACGCGTTTGTTGGGATGGTACAGGAAGGCAAAGCCAAGAAGGCTCTGGATGCTCTGAAAAAACTTACCACGCCCCATGCCATTGTGCTGCGGGACGGAGTACGGCGGGAGATTCCGGCTGCTGAGCTGGTGGTGGGAGATCTGGTGTGCCTGGAGGCCGGATGCCAGGTGCCGGCGGACATGCGTCTGATCCGTGCGTCAAATCTCAAAATAGAGGAATCGGCGCTCACGGGTGAGAATCTGCCGGTAGAGAAACGCACGGACTGGGAGGACTCGGAGGAGCTGGCCCTGGGCGACAGGTTTAACATGGCGTTTATGACCACCGTTGTCACCGGCGGTCATGGGGAGGGAATCGTTACGGCCACGGGAATGCAGACCCAGATCGGCCAGATCGCTTCCATGATCACGGAGGAGGAAGAGGAATTGACTCCGCTGCAAAAGCGGCTTGGAGATCTGGGCAAGGTGCTGAGTATTCTGTCACTGCTTTTGTGCGGGATTCTCTTTGTGCTGGCTATGTGTCAGCACCGGGATATCATGGAGATGCTTCTGGTGGCCATTTCTCTTGCGGTGGCGGCGGTGCCGGAGGGACTGCCCGCAGTGGTGACGATCTGCCTGGCCCTGTCCGTGACCCGGATGGTGAAAGCCAACACCATTATCCGCAGGCTGCCTTCTGTGGAGACTCTGGGGGCCGTGAGTGTGGTGTGCTCGGACAAGACAGGGACTCTCACCCGCAACCGCATGACGGTAGAGCAGTGTTTTGAGGCGGGAGCGGGTATCTGTGACGTGGGCGGGGAGCTGTCCGAGGAGTTTTTGAAGGGGATGGTGCTGTGCAATGACGCTGAGCTTGCGGGGCGTCTGGGGGATCCCACGGAGCTTGCCCTTCTGGACTGCGGCGCGCAGTACGGTTATGAGAAGGCGAATCTGGAGCGGTACGCGCCGAGGATCGGAGAGCTTGCCTTTGATTCGGACCGGAAGATGATGACTACGCTGCACAGAGGGCCGCAGGGAAAGAGCGTGAGCTTTACGAAAGGGGCGCCGGATGTGGTGCTTGGCAGATGTACTTACATTCGGACCAATACGGGAGAGGTGCGGATGACTGCTGCTCACAGGAAGGCTGTGGAACAGGCCCTGGAGGAGATGGCCGCGGGTGCGCTCCGGACGCTGGCGGTAGCCATGTATCGGGGAGGAGCGGAGCCTTTGGAGGAACAGCTTATTTTTCTGGGGCTGGTAGGGATGCGTGACCCGGTGCGGCCGGAGGCGGTGGAAGCGGTACAGACCTTCCGCCGGGCGGGCGTCAAGACGGTGATGATCACCGGGGATCATGTGGACACTGCCTTTGCCATCGCGAAACAACTGGAAATTGCAGAGCGGGCGGAGCAGTGCATGACAGGGGATCAGCTTCAGCGGCTCAGCGACAGAGAGCTTGCAGGGCAGCTCCGGGACAGAAACATCACGGTATTTGCAAGGGTCTCGCCTGCCCAGAAGGTGCGGATCGTAAAAGGATTTAAGAAGCTTGGGGCAATCGTGGCCATGACAGGGGACGGCGTCAACGATGCGCCCTCTCTGAAAAGTGCGGACATCGGTATCGCCATGGGGAAAAACGGAACGGATGTGGCCAAACAGGCCTCGGATATGATTCTGGTGGATGATAATTTTGCCACCATAGAGAAGGCCATAGAGGAGGGGCGCAGTGTCTATGAGAATATTCGGAAGTCGGTGATCTTCCTGCTTTCGTCCAATATGGGTGAGATTCTTACCATGTTTACGGCAGTGCTCTTTGGCCTGGCATCACCCTTAAAGTCCAGCCATATTCTGTGGGTGAATCTCATCACGGATTCCCTGCCCGCGCTGGCGCTGGGAATCGATCAAAATGACGGCAAGAGCATGATGGAGCATGAGCCCAGAAGGCCCGAGGAGAGCCTTTTTGCCCGGGGCGGACTGTCCTGTACCTGTTTTTACGGGGTACTTATTGCAGGGATCAGTCTGCTGGCGTTTCTGCTGCTGCCCTGCGCGGCGCTGCAGGCCGCGGGCAGAGCCATTGATCTTGCAGGCATCCGGGAGATGATGGAAAACAGCGTTATTCTGGCCAAATCCCAGACTTATGCCTTTACGGTGCTGGGCATGTCCCAACTGTTCCACGCGGTGGGGATGCGGGATATGGGACGCTCGGTCTTTCGCATGAACCACAGGGACAATCCCCTGATGTTTGCCGCTGCCGCGGTGGGACTGGCCCTGCAGTTTGCGGTGACCAGGGTGCCGTTTCTGGTGAATGCCTTCGGCACGGCATGGCTCTCTGCGGGAGAGTGGATGCTCCTTGCGGGACTTGCCGCATTTCCGCTGATCGCTCATGAATGTTTTGTGCTGGCAGGGAAGGTCTGCAGTCAGCAGCCTGCCGTGAACCGCACTAAGAGCCGGCGTCCTGTCAATGCTTCTGTATTTTATTCAGCTCAGCGTTGATGATCTGCAGGGCATTGTCCGGCGCGGAGGTGTTTCCCATGGCGGTAAACATTTCCGAGAGTCCGACTACCGTCTTATCCTGCATCATGGAGAGCATGGATTTTTTGAGCTTCATGCCGCTCATGGAGGAGAGGGCGGCGGAGAGGATGCGTGAGGCCTCGTCATGAGCGAGGATGTCTTTTATTTTATCATGGACGGAGTAATGCGCGTCGGAAAATTCCATGGGGGCGTCGCTGGCCACGGTTTCGATCTTCTCAAACCAGTTTACCACGCCGTCGCCCTCATCTTCCTCGGGGGGAAGCGTGTAGATGCCGGGCTTTTCCTCCACCTGTTCGATGGTGATAGTATCGATGCAGCCGTCGGCTACGGCGGTGAGCCAGGTGAAGCCGTCCTCTAACGGCACCTGTTCAAATACAAACACGCGGCAGCCCACCCTGGTGGCGAAAAGCTCGCCATTACGATAAAGACTTACCTGAGACTGATTGGAGTAGACTTTGATATCGGCGGTGTCCCCCACGCGGCAGGCATAGCGTCTGCCGCAGAGATGGACGAAGGGCTCCTTGCTCCAGTAGGCCTTATAGATAAAGAAGGCATCCTTTTTGATCTGGCGGTCCATGGTGATCAGTCCTTTGTTGTTGCGTCCTGCCACGCCGCCTTCGTCTCTGGCCGCACAGCCAAAATCAAACATATTCCACACATAGGTGCTCCACAGATAGGGGCGCTCCATGAGGATCTGTGCCATATGCTCGTGATATTCGGCCTGATAGCTTTCGGAGTAATCTCTGCAGCGGGGCTCGTCGGGCTGATAGGTGATGATGCCTTCCGCACCGTATTCGGACAGTCCCAGACAGATGTGGGGATACTTTTCATGAAATTCATCCAGCCATTTCTCGTTGTGCTCATAACTTCCCCCATACCAGCCAAAATAATGATTATAGCTCTCCACATCCGTGATGCCGTGGAGCTCGGAGTCCATGGGCAGCATAGTGACGTGGGCTATGGTGGTGAGACGGGTGGGGTCGCATTCCTTTACCAGGGCGTTCAGCTCCTGATGGTTCTTTTTCAGGCCGGGCTTTTCTCCGCCGATGGTAATTTCGTTGGAGAGGCCCCAGAAGCAGATGCAGGGGTGATTATAATTTTGATAAATTAAGTCCTTCATCTGACTGCAGGCGTTCTCATGGGCGGCGGGATCGTCGCTCTGACAGCTTATATAGGGGATCTCCGCCCAGACGATGAAACCCATTTCGTCGCAGGCGTCATAAAAATCCTCGCTGTGCTGATAGTGGGCAAGCCGCACGGTGTTGGCTCCCACCTCCCGGATCAGTTCCGCGTCCCGAAAATGCTGTTCTCTGGTCAGGGCATAACCCTCGTAGAGCCAGTCCTGATGGCGGGAGACACCCCGCAGCATCATGGACTTCCCGTTCAGGAAAAAGCCCGTTTCTGAATCTACATAAAATTCCCGGATGCCGAAGGTGGTGGAGACCTGATCTACCTGTTCGTTGCGATAGACTAAAGTGGCGGTGCAGCGGTAGAGATAGGGATCGTCCACGCCCTGCCACAGATGGGGCCGGGGCAGGAGAATATCGGTCTTGGCGTCCCCGGCGGGACGCCAGCACTCCGCCGCTATGGAGCCGTCCCGATCCACGATCTGGTAGCGAATCGTGTAGTCCTCGGACTCGGTATTGACCCAACTGTTCAGGTGCAGCAGGGCGTGGTCGGGAATGTCCGGAAGTTCGCTGGTGACTGCCAGCCCTTTGGCTGCATGGAACTCCACATCGAAATGTACCTCGGGCAGCAAAAGCAGTTCCAACCCACGATAGAGACCGCCATAAAAAGTAAAGTCCGCCATCTGGGGATAGATGTGGCCGTGATTGCTGTTGTCCGCGGAGACGATCAGCTCCAGTTTGCCTCCGGTTTTTCTGGCCTGGCGGAATTCCCGGGTGATGTCCACCGTAAAGGCAGAATAGCCTCCCTCGTGGGAGCCCAGTTTTTTACCGTCAATATAGACATCGCCCCGCAGAGACAGAGCGGGGATGCGCAGAATCGCGCGGCAGGGCAGCAGGCTTGAGGAGCGTGTGTGTTCAGGCTTTTCGGCGCCGGCACAGGCGGGGCAGGCTCCTGCGGCCGTAGTGTCCCGGCCCGGACAGGCGCTCCAGGGTGTGTCCGCCAGCAGCGCCTCAGGGCACAGGGTAGTCTTGTAGCAGCATTCGCCCCGGTAATATTCGCCGCCGTCAGTACCGTCCACCGCGTTCCAGGTGTGGGGGAGGGAGACGGAATACCATGGCACATTCTCACGGGAGAGATCTGCGTAGGGTGTTTTGGTAAACTGCCAGTTATGATGCAAAGGGATTATTTTTCGCATGAAGATTGTCCTTTCCGAATTGTATTCTATTGTATTCTCGATTCTGTTGCATTCTGTCCTTAGAATGAGCGGATTCGGAAAATTTATGCAGCGTAACGGTTTGGTTTTAAAACATTTTTAATCTGTCGTACAGTATTTCTTCTTCTCCTGTTGAAAGGCTTACCGACGCTATACCGTTTTCCAGAAAGGTAAAAATGAGCGAATATTTATCAAAATCTATATTGTATGAATATGAAGAATAGCGCCGATAAACAAGTGAGAAATCAAAAGTTTATCGGCTCATTATAAATTAGGATTATGCGTTTTTAATGCAGCTTTCAAGCAATCTGTTTGTTCCTGTTATTTCTGCATCTACTAAATCAATCATTCGTTTTACATTTGAGGAATGGATAGCGGAAACCTCATTTTCCCATAATGGATTTACTTGCTTTTCAATGCCTGCACGGTACTTTTGCAGAATGGTAAGGCGTTCCCGCAAAAGCTCCTGTTGTTCCTCTGGCGTAAATGTATTCAAGAAAAATGCGGCAATGGAAAAGATATTTGTATCGTAATTGAATTGTAGGATGGATGCTTTTAGCGTAGCTATAAATTCCTTTTCCCTTTGTCAGAAAGACTATAAACGGTTCGGTCTGGCATATTTCTGACTTATAGGGGAGTTTATTGTTCCGTTGATACTGGAACGATTTTATTCTGAATATAACGGCAGGATAATGGTTATGAGTGTTTTAGGTAATTCGCAAAGTCCTGTCCGACTTATTTATAATTTATGGCTTATCTGGCTTGGAGGTTTCTTTGCATTTACAGCAGGTGCATACTTTTTGTCATTATGAGCAAGGTTTCCTGTTCTGGCGGTTTTCATACTTCTTTCGATTGGAATTTTTGCTGTTGGTGCAGGGCTTATTTCTGGATTTTTTAGTGTAAACGAGAGCAGAGACATAGTTACTACAGCCTCAAAGATATATGGAATAGGTGCTGCAATCGGTTTTATGGCTTTGCTGTTTTTACCATTGTTAAATGGGATAGTATCATTTAAGCAAAATGACACGCTTTAGTGCATCATCAGTATAAGCTCATTTGTTTTATCGCTTATTTTCTTTGCCTGTTTTGTTATGGGAAATAAGGAGCAATTTCAAAATGCCTTTTTGAAGTATGAAGGATTATGGGAACGCCTTACTTTGTTTTGTATGTATATTCCTTTTGTTTATAAGTCTGTGAGCAACTTGTTCTTATATAGCGACAGCGGGGGGAATAAAGCAGAATGAATAAGATAAAAACAATTTTTATGACATCGACATTAGAAGTACTATTAGTGCTTTGTGTCGGCATTGCAAATTTGCTTCTTAAACCGATATACTATTTCTGCTTCTATAATGTCATATATGGTATATTGTTAAGCTTTTTAATCCCTCTATTTTTATTGCGGAAAGAGAAAAATGTATTTGACTTCCTTGGGATTAAAGCACTTGGGAAAAAGCAAGTTTTCATTTTAGTAGTATTTATTACTTTTCGGTTGGCGGACAAATTATTCCCATAGTGGTTAAAGGTGGAATTATTTCATGGAACTTGCTTCCTATGGGGATTGTGCCACTGATTATGACAACCTTTTTTGAAGAGTTTTTATTCCATGGATTTTTTCAAAATTAGTTTGAGAAAGAATTTGGCACAATAACCGCAATTCTGGTTTCTGGCTTGCTGTTTTCGTTTTACCATGTGGGCTATCCGAGATTTCGTACCTTTGAGGATATTCTTTTGCTGTTTGCCGTTGGAATTGGGTTTGCTGCTACTTATAAACTTTCTGGAAACAACTTGATTGTTACATATTTTGTGAATCTTCCCAATGCCTTTGTAACCTATATGTTGAAATT
>CANCYO010000017.1 GCA_947382415.1 uncultured Lachnospiraceae bacterium
TGCGGGAGTGTGGATTGAAATCAAATCTGGAAACTCCCGGTACTTGATTCCTCATCGTCACTCCCCGTGCGGGAGTGTGGATTGAAATGTCCCGAGCCAGACCTGTACAGGATAACAATACGTCACTCCCCGTGCGGGAGTGTGGATTGAAATATAGCCTGTGTCTGTTTCTGCGACATTTGCAGATGTCACTCCCCGTGCGGGAGTGTGGATTGAAATCGGTAACGATTCAGGGTGTCAATAACCTCCTGCGTCACTCCCCGTGCGGGAGTGTGGATTGAAATATATATAACCATACAGCGGCAAAAAATCTATGATGTCACTCCCCGTGCGGGAGTGTGGATTGAAATAAGCAAGTACCTTGACAATTTAATAGACTTTACACCCTCAGTTGTGTTATACTGTATCTATATCTACAATAATCCAGCAATCACAACAAAAGGCGGTGATAATATGACAGACGGTGAAAAACTTGATCTATTACTCGACAAAGTAGCAAGCATTGAAAAAGATTTGAATACTGTAAAACGTCAGATCATGAAGTCCACAGCAGAGTTAAAAGCTATGGATGAAATGATACTTGATGAAGTCGAGAGGGTGCATAGAATTTTAGACAAGCACAAAGCTGACAACTCAGTGCATACGGCATAACCATAACTACATACATATATTACACAATCCAAGGTGTAAAGTCTATTAAATCAAGGGCTTTACACCTTTTGTCACTCCCCGTGCGGGAGTGTGGATTGAAATGCTTATTCGAGCGCGAAAATATGACTATGATCACTCCCCGTGCGGAAGTATGGATTTTAATATCCTTGTCAAAAAGATAAAGTCCATGGATAATATTTCGTATCATGCTTATTATCGCAGGGCATTGGAAAGATTGCAGCAGGAAGGCTAGGATATTCAGTATTTGGTATTCGATTTTCTGAGAGAGAAAGGATATATTGAGTATGCAAGAAAGAGAATTAACAGAAGAGCAAAAGCGTGAGATTGACAGGATAAAACGGGAGTGGGACAATGAAGCCAGACTTCTGGGAGAAAAGCAGGATGCTCTGGAAGAAGAGCGCAAGAAAAGGCGAGCCAGAGGAGAGCATATTCCGATAATATTAGACGGTCCTGAATCGATGGAATGGGTGAGGCTGTCTCAAAAGTACCAGGCGATGCTGAGCAAGGTATGGGGAAATGGAAGCAACGAGGAAACAATGTAATTTGTAACCGGCTTAATCCAGATAATTATTTGAGGTGGAAGAATTCGTTCAATCCACACGCTGCTGGCTTGACAAGGGAAACCTGAGAGATGCAGGAGATGCGATGCCTGCCAAATAATTATCTGGTTTACATAAAGTAGAGAGCATTGTGGTCAAAAGAAATGCGGGAAGGGGCACTCTCATCAAAACATTCTCTTATCCGGTTTATAGACACTATCCTCGGAGTATGTCACTTCATAATGAGGGAATGCAGATTGCAATGAGATGGTGTCAGTTACATCCCTCCCGCCAACACCACACTGGCCACCGTCCCTGCCAGCGTAGCCAGCAAAGCCCCTGTCAAAGTATACCGGGTCTTCGTCACCTTCGCCGCCAGAAAATAAACACTCATGGTGTAAAACACCGTCTCAGTGCAGCTCATGAGAATAGAGGTTACCGTGCCAGCGTAAGAATCAGGGCCGTTTGTCTTGAAGATATCCAATACCAGGCCGGTGGCAGCGGAAGAGGAGAATAGCTTTACGACAAGCAGGGGAACAAGCTGGGCAGGAAGTCCGGCCTGTTCCGTGACAGGTCCCAGCAAGCTGCCCAATAGCTCAAAGAAACCGGAAGCGCGCAGTACGCCCACCGCCACCAGCAGTCCGATCAAAGTAGGAACAATATCCACTGCGATTTTCAGGCCGTCCTTTGCACCGCGCAGAAAGCTTTCATAGACTTTCACTCTGGATGCCAGCCCATAACTGACAATAAAAAAAATAATCAATGGTATGATGATATCTGAAAGATGAAGAAAGACATTCATTGCAAATCTCAGCCTCAGTTTGTTGGAAGTATACTATATTCTATGGCGCAGATGCAATAAATAAGACTCAGACTCAATAAATAAGATTCATATTCAGATCATCCCCATGCTTCGCAGTACAAACAGCCATACCGTTAATGTGACAGAGCTCAGAAAAGTAGTTGCCACCACTACGCTGGAAGTCAGCGTTCCTTCGTGTCCCATATTTTTAGCCATAATATAACAGCTTACAGTGGTGGGAGATCCCAACATGATGAGGATGGCCACCAGTTTTTCCTGGGTAAACCCCAGAATGACCGCTAACGGCAGAAAAAGCGCAGGTAAAACGATTAATTTTAAAAAGGATGCCGCTGTCGTGGGTGCAAGCTGCTTCAGGGCTTTTCGGCCCTCAAAGCCCGCGCCAAGTCCCAGAAGTGCCAGCGGTGTGGCGAGTACGGAAATATTACCGATGGTCTTGGTTACAATAAAAGGAAATTGAATCCTGCAGGCGGACACGAACATACCGAGTGCGATGCCAATAATGATGGGATTTGTCAAGATGCCTTTAATTGATTTTTTAAGAGAGGTTTTGTCCAATCCGTGGGCGGAAGGGCCGGTGAAAGACAGTACCAGTACCGCGGCTACATTGTACAGAGGCACGGTACCGATGATCATCAGGGGCGCCATTCCGGAATTGCCGTAGATATTTTGAATAAATGCAATGCCCAGCACGGCGGCGCTGCTCCGATAGGAAGCCTGAACAAACTCGCCAAGCAGGGCTTTATTTTTGTATAAAAGCCCTGCTGTCGTCCATATGGCGGCAATGCTGGTCAGCGTGACCAGAAAGCAGTAGAGTACATATTTTGTGTCCCAGACACTGTAGAAATCCGATTCGGCGATATCCTTAAACAATAATACCGGGAGAGTGACTTTGTAATTGAATTGATTTAATGTCCTGACAAAGGGTTCATCCATCATACCCAGGCGTCTGATGAGGTAGCCGGTCAACATCACAAGAAACACCGGTATGGTAGCGTTTAAGCTGAAAAGTAATTGTTCCATGGAAAGTCCTCGATTCTCCTTAGCAAACAGAATCACATCCAAGACATCATAGAACCAAACCGATAGTTTGTCAATCCAATCTGTATATTTTGCCATTCGGCTTTGTCATTCTAAAAGGGCGCTTAGGGCAGTGAAATCCGAAGGCCCCGCGTCCAGCAGGAAGCTGTGAAAATCGTAGTCGTTGTATTCGCTCTGCCAGCAGCTCCTGGCGGTTTCTTTCAGCTCCAGAATCTCCAGATAGCCCAGATAATATTTCAGATAATTGCAGGGCTCGTCGGCTATGTAATTATAAACGGTATTGACGGCGTTTGTGCTGTGGATGCCGAAATCCTGCAGAAATTCTGCGATATCTTCCCGGGAGGCATTGTCGTAGTGAATCATGATGTCCAGTGTGGAATACAGGCACAGGATCAGGCTGCGGTTGTGCTTTTCCAGTTGGACGCACAGGGCGTCTTCCTGTCGGCCCTGTTCCTGCAAAAGCTGTGTGGCATAGTCATAGCCATAGAATTCCACATAAAGGGCCCAGCCCTCCAGATAGCCGCCATATCCCAGAAGCTGTCGAACTTTGTTCTCTTCCCGGATCAGAAAATTCCGATTGTGATATACCGTCTGATAGAGATGGCCGGGATAGCCTTCATGAGCCAGTGTTGTGTAGAGATCCAGACCGGAGGGAGCATTTTTCTGGTTAATGTATATGACATTGCTGTCAGTATCGTCCAGCGGAGCTGTGAGATAAAAGGCGGGAGCACTATATTCCTGCAAATCTGAAGAGACGCTTTTAACCTGAACCCGGGGAAAATCGCGGGAAGGTTTGGCAGTGTCACAATCCGGCAGCAGGGGAAAATCCTGTTGCATTCTTTTCTGCAGATCTGCCAGCATGGCGTCTGCGTCTGTACAGGGAAGTTGTGCGTAGGAGCCGTCTTTGAGCTTTCCGGCCAGTTCGGGATGCTCTTGTATCATTGTGCAGATAACTTTGTATTCGCTTTTCATATTTTCCTGCAGCATGGATTTGACCTCTTCCACAGGTCGGTAGGAACCGGTCTGGGAGATGAGCAGATATTGATAGTATTCTTTTCCGGAAGGGCGGGAACACAATCCGGCGGGAAGCTGAGGAACGCCTTTGCCATCTTCCAGCAGAAACAGTCCGTCCGCCAGGGCCTCATAAGCGGGCTGGACGACTGTGCGCAGCAGGCGGTCATTTTGCTGAATGTACTTTTCCGCGTCTTTGGCTGAGAGGCTGCCGTCCTGTACCAGAGGAATCAGGCGTTCACGAAATGTGGTTTGGAGAAAATGTGTGCCTTCTTCCAGCGCATCTTTTGCGACAATTGTGTCACATTGATTTTTAACCTGGCGCAGGGAGTAGTTTGACATGGACAGTCCGGCCGCGGCTTTTTCCTGTTCAAAGGCCAGCAGGGAGGCGAAGTAGGTGTCCGTCTGATCCAGCAGGGCCAGATAGTCTTCCACATCCCGTCTGTTGCGGAAGGTGTATTCGGCCAGCAGTATGGGAAGTTGTGACTGCATGCCGGAGGAGGGGGACAGGGGCATCTGGTAATAAGTAAATTCGTTGAGTTTTTGAGAGTTTTTTAATTTGCGGACCAGCAGATCATAGGTGTAGGCATCGTTTAAGCTTAGTTTTCCCGGGCGGATCTTCGACAACTCTTCCAGAGTATTGTCTACAGCCAGCCGGGCGGCGCGATCGTCGTCGGTGCTGTAGCCGGGCAGTAAGGGCTTATAGTCATAGATGCCAAAATCTTCCGGATAGGCCAGCGTATAGTGCATATTCAGTGTGTTGGAGGTCATCTGTTCCACGAACAGGTCGTGAGTCAGATTGGTAAATTGTTTTTCATCCCGTCTGTGCCCGAAGAGAAACAGGACAAGAGCGGTAAAAATCAGGAGTATGGCGGCGCAGAGCAGCAGTTGACGGGGGGAGAGGGAGGGACGTTTTTTCACAATAGAATCACCTTGTCGGGATTAAGATTTCATTTCAATTTATGCGTTGTTTGGGATATTATGACGGCGAACAGGCAGAGGCATAGTTGTATTTAATACAAGTTACGATAAATGTATTAATTAGTAGAAAAAGATGTATTGACAATAAAATACAGGATAGCTATACTGTAGGTAGATACCATCAGAATTTGAGTGCCCGCTGAGGCGGGCAGATGGGAGCCGGCATGAAAAACGAGAGAACCAAGTATCAGGATCTGATAGATTATATTATGGGGCTGATTGAAAATGGAAACCTGGCGCCCGGGGATAAGCTTTCTTCGGAAAACGAACTGTCAAGTCAATTTGGCATCAGCCGCCAGACTGTGCGGACGGCCATCGGTATTCTGGAAGAGCAGGGAGTGCTGCGGCGGGTGAAGGGAAGCGGTACTTATCTGAATGACCGCAGGCGCGGGAACAGGGAAGAGCGCAGCCGTATTGCGGTGATCACCACTTATGTGGACAGTTATATCTTTCCCAAGATCATTCAGGGGATAGAGGAAACGCTTTTTGACCAGGGGTATTCGGTGCAGATTTCCTTTACCAACAACACGCTGGAGCGGGAAAAGAGTGTGTTATTGGATATCATCAGCCGGGATGATGTGGCCGGGGTGATCGTGGAGGGGACCAAGAGCGGGCTGCCCAATCCCAATATCCGGCTTTATCAGAAGCTGCAGGCCAGAAATATTCCCATTATTTTTATCAACACCTATTATCCCGAGTTATCGGTACCCCATGTGTCGCTGGATGATGTGCAGGCGGCGCGCAAGGCGGTGGATTATCTGATCGGCAAGGGCCATCGGGATATCGGAGCGATATTGAAGCTGGACGACGGTCAGGGCAGACAGCGGTATCTGGGGTATCTGCAGGCCATGGCCAGCGCCGGATATTCGGTGACGGATTCCCGTATGGTGTGGATAGACACAGATGAGTCCAAGCAGCTTGCCTACTGCACAGACAAGATTTTGAACCGTCTGGAGTCGTGCAGCGCAATGTTCTGCTATAATGATCAGATTGCCTTTCAACTGGTGAGGATCCTTGGCGATCGCGGGATGCGGGTGCCGGAGGATGTGGCGCTCATCAGCATTGACGACTCGGATCTGGCCATCCACAGCGAAGTACAGATCACTTCGCTGCCCCATCCCAAGGAGAAGCTGGGGGCGAAAGCGGCGCAGCTTTTACTCAGGATGATCGACAGCGGAAAACCTGTGGACAGTTATGAATTCGACACCCGGGTGGTTGAGCGCGATTCCGTGGTGCGAAGAAAATATTGAAAAATTTTAAAGGAGGACATCCAAATGAAAGCAATGAAGAAGTATCAGTTCTGGTTCTGCACGGGTTCGCAGGATCTGTACGGCGACGAATGTCTGCGTAAAGTGGCGGAGCATTCCCGCAAAATGGTGGAGGGCTTAAACGCTTCGGGAAAGCTGCCCTGTGAGCTGGTGTGGAAGCCCACGCTCATCGATCAGGCTTCTATCCGCCGCACCTTCAATGAGGCCAATAACGACGGGAATTGCGCGGGAGTCATCACTTGGATGCATACCTTTTCACCTGCCAAGATGTGGATCATCGGTCTGCAGGAGTATCATAAACCTCTTTGTCATCTGCACACGCAGTTCAACGAGGAAATTCCCTATGACACCATCGACATGGATTTTATGAATGAGAATCAGTCTGCCCACGGAGACCGGGAATACGGTCACATCGTAACGCGCATGGGCATAGAGCGCAAGATTATCGTGGGCCATTGGGCGAATGACGCCGTGGCGGAGAGTCTGGCAGGCTGGATGCGCACGGCCATCGGAGTGATGGAGTCTTCACATGTCCGCGTGTGCCGTATCGGAGACAATATGAACAATGTGGCGGTGACCGAGGGCGACAAGGTGGAGGCCCAGGTCAGATTCGGCTGGGAGATCGATCACTTTAATGTGAACGATGCGGTGGAATATGTAGACGCAGTGTCTCAGGGCGATGTGGAAGCTCTGGTGCAGGAGTATTACGACAGATATGAGATCGTGACGGAGGGCAGGGACGATTCAGAGTTCAGAAAGCACGTGGCTGTCCAGGCACAGATAGAGCTCGGGCTGGAGAAGTTTCTGGAGGCCGGAGACTATCACGCCATTGTGACGCATTTCGGTATGCTGGGCGGACTGAAACAGCTTCCCGGTCTGGCTATTCAAAGACTGATGGAGAAGGGCTACGGCTTCGGCGCGGAGGGCGACTGGAAGACTGCCGCCATGGTCCGCCTGATGAAGATCATGACGCAGGGCAAGCAGGACGCAAAGGGTACCTCGTTCCTGGAGGATTATACCTATAATTTTGTGCCCGGTAAAGAGGGAATCCTGCAGGCGCATATGCTTGAGGTCTGCCCTACCATCGCGGACGGTCCCATCAGTATCCGGGTGCAGCCTCTGTCCATGGGAAATCGTGAAGATCCCGCCCGTCTGGTATTCACCGGCAAAACCGGTCCGGGCGTCGCCACTTCTCTTGTGGATATGGGCAATCGCTTCCGCCTGATCATCAATGCGGTTGACTGTAAAAAGTGTGAAAAGCCCATGCCCAAGCTGCCTGTGGCCACAGCGTTCTGGACGCCCCGTCCCAGTCTGGCAGTGGGAGCGGAGGCGTGGATTCTCTGCGGCGGTGCGCATCATACGGCTTTCTCCTATGATCTGTCTGTGCAGCAGATGGTGGACTGGGCCGACGCCATGGGTATTGAGAGCGTTGTGATCGATGAGAATACCACGATTCCGGCGCTGAAAAATGAGCTTAGATGGAACTCTGTATATTATCGTTAAGGGGGAGAAGGTATGTGTGAGCAGATAAAGAAGGAACTGCAGGAAGGCAGCACGGTTTTGGGTATCGAATTCGGTTCTACGAGGATCAAGGCCGTGCTCATCGGGTCAGGCCATGAGCCCGTCGCCATGGGTGCCCATGAGTGGGAGAACCGGCTGGAAAATAATATCTGGACCTACAGTCTGGAGGATATCTGGACGGGACTGCAGGATTGTTATAAAAATCTGGCGGAGGACGTGAAGGCCAGATACGATCTGCCCCTGACCAGAATCGGGGCCATGGGGTTTTCCGGCATGATGCACGGGTACATGGCCTTTGACGCAGACGGAAAGCTTCTGGTTCCCTTCCGCACCTGGCGCAACACCATGACGGAGGAAGCGTGCAGGAAGCTTACGCCGCTCTTTCATTTTAACATTCCCCAGAGATGGAGCATCGCCCATCTCTATCAGGCCATGTTAAATCATGAGGAGCATGTGAAGGATATTGCCTTCCTGACCACGCTGGCCGGATATATTCACTGGAAGCTGTCAGGGGAGAAGGTGCTGGGAGTGGGAGAGGCCTCCGGTATGTTTCCCATAGATTCCGGGACCGGCAGTTATGATGTTGAAATGATGAAAAAATTTGACGGATTGATCGCACAGGAAAAGCTGCCTTGGACCTTGGAGACGATTATGCCCCGGGTGCTCTCCGCCGGAGAACAGGGAGGTGTGCTGAGCGAGGAGGGCGCAAAATTGCTGGATCCCACGGAGACTCTACAGCCCGGCGTTCCCATGTGCCCTCCCGAGGGAGACGCGGGCACGGGAATGACGGCCACCAATGCGGTGCGTGTGCGCACGGGCAATGTATCTGCGGGTACTTCTATCTTTTCCATGGTGGTGTTGGAGAAAGCGCTTTCCAATGTCCATGAGGAGATCGACATGGTGACCACGCCCGACGGTATGCCGGTGGCCATGGTACACTGTAACAACTGCACCTCCGATCTGAACGCATGGGTAAATCTGTTCGGAGAGTTTGCCGGGACCTTCGGCATGAAGATAGACAAAAACGATCTCTATGGGAAGCTTTACCGCAAAGCGCTGGAAGCGGATGCAGACTGCGGAGGTCTGCTGTCCTACAATTTCTTCTCCGGTGAGCCGGTGGTGGGGCTGAACGAGGGAAGACCGCTGTTTGTGCGTATGCCGGACGCTTCTTTTACCCTGGCTAATTTCATGAGGACGCATCTGTGCAGCGCCCTGGCCTCTCTGAAGGTGGGCAATGATATTCTGCTGAAAGAAGAGCATGTGAAAGTAGACGCTCTCATGGGACATGGCGGACTGTTCAAGACTCCTGTAGTGGGACAGAGGATCCTGGCTGCAGCTTTGAATGCGCCGGTGACAGTGATGGATACCGCCAGCGAGGGCGGGCCCTGGGGCATGGCGGTTCTGGCTGCCTATATGCGCGAGCGCGAAGCCGGCGAGAGTCTGGCGGATTATCTGGATCACAACATATTTGCAGGACAGACGGGAAGCACGGTGGATCCCGAGACGGAGGACGTGGAGGGTTTCGAGCGGTTCATCGCCGCGTACAAGACCGCGCTGCCTGTCCAGAAGGCGGCGGTCGATTCCATGCGGATGTAAGCGGAAAAAGTCAGCATAAGCAGAAATGAGAGAAGCATAAGCGGATGCATAAGTGGAGATGCATAAGTGGAATAGAAAGGAGGCATGTTTGCGATGCTGGAAGAATTAAAACAAATTGTATATGAGGCCAATATGGATCTGCCCCGCTATGGTCTGGTGACCTTTACCTGGGGAAACGTCAGCGCGATAGACAGAGAGACCGGTCTTTTTGTCATCAAGCCCAGCGGCGTGGAATATGACAAACTGAGGCCCGAGGATATGGTGGTGCTGGATCTGGAGGGCAATCAGGTGGAGGGAAATTACAGACCTTCCTCGGATACTGCCACCCATCTGGAGCTGTATAAAGCCTTTCCCGAGATCGGAGGCGTGGTACATACCCATTCCTCCTATGCGACTTCCTGGGCCCAGGCCGGGCGGGATATTCCCTGCTATGGCACCACTCATGCGGATTATATTTACGGTCCGGTGCCCTGCCTGCGCTGTCTGACGGCGGAGGAGATCGCGGACGCCTATGAGGAAAACACGGGACATCTGATCGTCAACGAGTTCAGGCGTATGAACAGGGATCCCCTGGCGGTGCCGGCGGTCCTGTGTCAGTGTCACGGCCCTTTTGCCTGGGGCAAGAACGCCAAAGAGGCTGTGCATAATGCGGTGGTGCTGGAGGAGGTGGCCAAGATGGCCTATCGTGCGGAGCTCATCAATCCGCAGATCGCTCCTGCCCCTCAGGAGCTTCAGGATAAGCATTATAACCGCAAACACGGTAAGAACGCCTATTACGGACAGAACGCTTCCTCAAATAGTTGAAAGTGGCTTAAAATGGCTGAAACCAAAATTGCAAATGGACGAACAGGCCAACTCATGGTATGATATTACTGAATGTTTGGATAGAGACTGCCGCAGCGGCAGACTGCTCGGAAACGGAGGATCACATGACGAATTTGGAATTAAAAAAACACGCCAATGACGTCCGCAAGGGTATCATTGCGGGGGTACACAGCGCAAAGGCGGGGCATCCCGGCGGTTCCCTCTCGGCGGCGGACGTATTTACCTTTTTATATTTTGAGGAGATGAATATTGACCCCAAGGATCCGCAGAAAGAAGACAGAGACCGTTTTGTGCTGTCCAAGGGACATACGGCTCCCGGCCTGTATGCCACACTGGCAAACAGAGGCTTTTTCCCGGTGGAGGATCTGGTGACTCTGCGGAAGCTGGGCTCTTATCTCCAGGGACATCCCAATATGCATATTCCGGGCGTGGATATGGCCTCCGGTTCTCTGGGGCAGGGGATATCCGCAGCGGCGGGCATGGCTCTGGGCGCAAAGCTGCAGAATAAGGATTATCGGGTTTATACCGTGCTGGGCGACGGAGAGATCGAGGAAGGTCAGGTGTGGGAGGCCGCCATGTTCGCGGGCTTCCGCAAGCTGGATAATCTCTGCGTGATTGTGGACAACAACAATCTCCAGATAGACGGCCCCATTGATCAAGTGTGCTCCCCCTATCCCATCGACAGGAAATTTGAGGCGTTTAACTTCCATGTGATCAATGTGGAGGCTCATGACTTTGACGCTCTGCGGGCCGCTTTCAGGGAGGCCAGAGAGACTAAGGGAATGCCCACCTGTATCGTGCTGCACAGCTTAAAGGGCAAGGGTGTCTCCTTTATGGAAAACAGTATCGACTGGCATGGCAAAGCTCCCAATGACGAGGAGTTCGCCGTGGCGATGGCTGACCTGGACAAAATCGAGCAGGAGCTGGCAAAGGAGGTTGAAGCGTAATGGCAGATAATACGATCAAGAAGATAGCAACCAGAGAAAGTTACGGTAATGCGCTGAAGGAGCTGGCGGAGGAGTTTCCTCAACTGGTGGTGCTGGACGCGGATCTGGCTGCGGCCACCAAGACCAGTATTTTCCGCAAGGCATATCCCGACAGACATATTGACTGCGGTATTGCAGAAGCAAATATGATGGGCGTTGCGGCGGGGCTCTCCCTGACGGGTCTGATCCCGTTTGTGAGTTCCTTTGCCATGTTTGCTGCGGGCCGAGCCTTTGAGCAGGTGCGCAACTCCATCGGATATCCGCATCTGAATGTTAAGATAGGCGCTACTCACGCGGGAATTACCGTGGGTGAAGACGGCGCAAGCCATCAGTGTAACGAGGATATCGCGCTCATGCGCACCATTCCCGGCATGGTGGTCATGTGTCCCTCCGACGATGTGGAGGCCAAAGCGGCAGTGCGCGCGGCTCTGGAGTATGAGGGTCCTGTGTATATCCGATTCGGGCGTGCGGCAGTTCCTGTGATCAATGACAGACCCGATTATCAGTTTGAGATCGGCAAGGGTACGGTGGTGCGTGAGGGCAGCGATCTGACCATAGTGGCTACCGGTATCTGTGTGGATTCGGCTCTGGGCGCGGCAGAGCTTCTGGCGGCTGAGGGAGTCAGCGCGGAAGTGGTCAATATCTGCACCATCAAGCCGCTGGATGAGGACATCATTGTGAAGAGCGCCCAAAAGACCGGACGTGTCGTCACCGTGGAGGAGCATTCCGTTATCGGGGGCCTGGGCAGCGCCGTGTGCGACTGTCTGTGCGCAAAGCATCCGGTTCCCGTGAAAAAGCTCGGTATGCAGGATGTGTTCGGAGAGTCAGGCTCCGCGGCAGCTCTTGTGAAAAAGTACGGTCTGGACGCGGAGGGTGTGTATCGTTCCGTAAAAGAATTTTTATAATACATTGTGAAACGGTGTGAAAACCGGGCGATGAAGAGGGTGTCCCAAAGGCCGGAAAAGGCCGGAGGGAGAGCCCTCTTTTGGCAATCGTAAAAAGAGGCGCACAGAGGCGGGGGATTGGGCTATGCTTAAGGTATTTCTGGTGGAAGACGAGTTTGTGGTGCGGGAGGGGATCAAAAATAATATTGACTGGCAGTCTCACGGTTATGATTTCTGCGGGGAGGCCGGGGACGGTGAGCTGGCGTTTCCCTTGATACAGAAGCTCAAGCCGGATATTGTGATCACGGATATCCGGATGCCGTTTATGGACGGACTGGTCTTGAGCCGTCTGATTAAGAAGGAAATGCCCTGGATCGAGATTATTATACTGACGGGATATGAAGAGTTTGAGTATGCCAAGGAGGGAATCAAGCTGGGCATCGCCCGCTATCTCACCAAGCCCATCAGCGGTGACGAACTGCTGAAAGAGGTGGACTCTCTGGCCGCGGGGATCGAGGAAAAGCGCAAGGAGCGTGAGATCAGGGAAAAGTATATGAAAGAGATGGCCGAGAATTTCCTTCAGGAGAGGAAGGATTTGTTTCAATATCTGGTCACCGGATCAAAATCCGCCGCGGAACTGCTTGAGCTTGCGGACAGGCTGCAGATCGATCTGTCCGCGCTGTGGTATAATATCGTTCTGCTTCAGATCCGGTCCATGCAGCATGCGCAGGATGAGTATTCCAACAGTCTCATTGAGATTGAACAGAAGCTGAGCCGTCTGGGCGAGAGGATGGGGCTTTTGATATTCGAGAGGAATCTGGAGGGAAAGGCGCTTATATTCCGGGGAGATTCCCGGGAGGAGATTGAACAGAGGCAGCAGGAGTATCTGGACAGCCTGAAGGAGATACTGGCAGGTTATGAGAATATACGCTATTTTTGCGGAATCGGAGTGCCGGTGAATCGTCTGCGTGAGCTGCCGGATTCCTTCGAGACGGCAAGCCATGCCTTTGCACATCGCTATCTGATGAAGGATAGCTGTATTTTGGACAGCAGAGACACCGGGCGGGGAGCGTGGCCTGCGGGAGAGGATTTTGACCTGAGTAATGTGAATCCCAAACAGATTGACAGGGGAAAGATCCGGGATTTCCTGAAATTGGGAGACCGGGAGGAGACCATCTATTTTATGGAGGAATTCTGTAACGATCTGGGAGGAGATGTCATGCGCTCCAATATGTTCCGACAGTACATAACCATGGATATCTATTTTTGTGTGGCGGATTTTCTGGAAGATATGCAGATTCCCAGAGACGAGGTGGAACCCTTTGACATGACCTCCGGCGTATGGCAGAGTGTGGAGAGTACCATGCAGTATCTTGTGGCGCTGATCAACCGTGCCCTGGAGCTGCGGGAAAACAAAGCCAGCAACCGGTACGGAGATATTGTGGATGAAGTCCTGCGCTATATCGGCGAGAACTATGCGGATGAGGAATTGTCACTGAACCTTCTGGCCTCCCATGTGAATTTTTCGCCAAATCATCTGAGCATGATCTTTGCGCAGCAGACGGGGCGCACGTTTATCAAGTATCTGACAGAGTACAGGATGAATAAAGCCAAGGAGCTTCTCCGCTGTACGGGCAAGAGGAGCAGCGAGATCAGCGCACAGGTGGGATATAAGGATTCGCATTATTTTTCCTATGTGTTCAAGAAGACTCAGGGTATGACTCCCACACAGTATCGCGGAGCCAAGAATCAGGACGGAGAAGATTAAATGAGCAGACGGCTGACACAGTTTTATAACAGACAGACCTTTGCCGCAAAGATAAGATCCTCTTATCTGTTGCTGCTGGTGCCCATCATTCTGTTTCCGCTGGTGTCTTTTTATAATCTGTGGATCGTAAACCGCAATTACAAGGACATGATCAATTCCACCGCCGAAGCCAGCGAATTCAGTCTTGATTTTAAGAAGGATTTTGATTACGAGACTTATCTTCTCATCGTAGGCAACAAGTCCCTTGAAGAATCCAGACTGGACGCTATGCTGGAGGAGGCTGAACGTATTGTGAAAGGTCTGGAACAGATCACGGATAACCGGGAAAACAGGGAGCGTCTGGACAGCGTTAAGAAATATGTGAAGAACCTGAAGATTTATACGGGCCGTATCTATGAGAATCTGGCGGAGGGCAGTAAATACGAAGAAAACATGGAGATCTGGGAGAATGATATCCAGATTGTCACTTCCCTGCTGCGGGAGAGCTTTCTGCAGTATATTTACTATGAAGTCAAAGACCTGCAGGCGTTGCGGAGCGAGTATGAGAGTTTTTATGACAGTATGGTCAGATTTTTGGTCATCACTTTTTTCGGGATATTGCTGCTGATCATCTTTTTGTTCTACAGAGTTCCTCTGAGCATCACACAGCCTATCCGAAAGCTCAGTGAGGTCACCGGTCAGGTGGCCAAGGGAGATTTTACGGTCCGGTTTGATGTCAGGAGCAGTGCTGAGGTCAGCATGCTGAGCGATTCACTGAATCTCATGATCGACAAGATCAACGAACTGCTGGAGCAGGTTACCCGAGAGCAGACCAGACTGCGCAGGGCGGAATTTGAGCTTTTGCAGTCGCAGATCAATCCGCATTTTCTCTATAATACATTGGATGCCATCGTGTGGCTGGCGGAGGCCGGGGAACAGAAAAAGGTGGTGAGCATGGTGGGCAGCCTTTCGGAATTTTTCCGGACTTCGCTGAATCAGGGCAAGGACATTGTCTCCCTCCGGGAGGAGCTGCAGCATGTGAGAAGTTATCTGGAGATTCAGCAGGTGCGGTATCAGGATATTCTGCAGTATGAGATACATGTGCCGGAGGAACTTTATTGTTACAATATCCCGAAGATCACGATTCAGCCTCTGGTGGAAAACGCGTTGTACCACGGTATCAAGAACAAGCGGGGGCCCGGGCGCATCGTCATCAGCGGAGAACGGGAGCAGGATATGCTGGCGATATGGATTCGGGACAATGGAATCGGTATCAGGAGCGAACGTCTGCAGCAGATTCGGGAGGGTATAGAGAACAAAGTGCCAAAGCAGAGCGATATCTATGGACTCTATAATGTTAATGAGAGGATCCGGCTCAATTTCGGCGTCAGATACGGTATTCGTATTGAAAGTGTCTATGGGGAGGGAACAGAGGTGAAAATCCTGCTTCCCGCAGGCGAGGACAATAGCGAAAAAATGGAAAATTTAACTGATTTCGTAGAAAAGTAAACATCCTCTAATTTTTGATAAAAAAACAAACCTTTATGTCGGTAATCTGAATGGATTTTTTGGAAAACCCAACGTAAAATAATATTATCACAAGACCGACAAGGGAGGTTGAAAAACATGAAAAAGAAACTTATGGCAGCCTTGATGGTTGCGACCATGGTAATGGGACTTACTGCCTGCGGCAATCAGCCCGCGGCAAATACTCCGAGCACTACACCTGAGAATAAGCCCAGCACAGAGAACAGTGCCGGGGACAATCAGAACACTACGGACAAAATGATCAAGGTAGGCATCATCAACAACAATCCCAACGAGTCCGGCTACCGCACGGCAAACGACAAGGATCTGAAAGCAATGTTTACCGAGGAGAACGGATATGAAGCGTCCTTCGCTTATGGCGAGAAGAACGAGGAGCAGGTAAGCGCAGCTCAGAAGATGATTCAGGATGGCGTTGACTATCTCCTGCTCTCCGCTGCAGATACCGCTGGCTGGGATTCCGTTCTGAAGGATGCACAGGATGCGGGTATCCGCGTGATCCTGTTTGACCGTACCATCAACGCGGATCCTTCTCTTTATGAGGCTTCCATCGTTTCCGATATGAACAAGGAAGGCGAGACCGCAGTGAACTGGCTGAAGAAACAGGGACTCAGCGAGTATAAGATTATCCACATTCAGGGTCAGATGGGTACCGCTGCACAGCAGGGACGTTCCGCTGCTCTGGACGCGGCTGTTAAGGATGAGGGATGGACGCTTGTGAATCAGCAGACCGCTAACTGGAATGCAGATCAGGCACAGCAGATCGTGCAGTCCGTTATTGATGCAGGCGAGAAGTTTAACGTAATCTATGCAGAGAACGACGATATGGCAAGAGGCGCTGTGGCGGCTCTCGACAAGGCCGGTATCTCTCACGGCGTAGGCAAAGACGTTATCATCATGGGCTTCGACTGCAATAAGTGGGCTCTTCAGGAACTGTTTGACAAGAACTGGAACTATGACGGACAGTGCAATCCTTTCCAGTCTTCATACATCGATGACATCATTAAGACCATTGAGAGCGGCGGCACAATCTCCGAGAAGACCATCATTATGGAGGAGAAGGGTTTTGACGCTAACGAGATCACAAAGGACGATATAGAGAAATACGGTATCTAATAACATAAGTTCATAATAATGCTAAAAAGCGTGGCGCGGCGTAGATGAAAATGGTACGCTTGTACCACGCTTTTTTAGCAGACCTGTATCAAAACGTGGACGACTTTAGAAAATAATGAGTAAGAGGTGAGCACACGGGTGAAAGAAAACATTGTTCTGGAAATGAAAAACATTCATAAAAGCTTTCCCGGAGTACGCGCTCTGCAGGGAGTGGATTTTTCGCTTTGCAAGGGCGAGATTCATGCGCTGATGGGTGAGAACGGCGCCGGAAAATCCACGCTGATCAAGGTCCTGACAGGCGTTTACGTCAAGGACGAGGGACAGATTTTTGTCGCGGGAAATGACAGGGCGGTGGCCATCCACTCGCCGCAGGATGCGCAGAAGCTCGGCATCAGTACTGTATATCAGGAGATCACGCTCTGTCCGAATCTCTCGGTGGCCGAGAATATGTATATCGGGCGCACGGCGGGAGTATATCAGAACTGGAAAAAGATGAATGAGGACGCGGAGAAGATTTTGACTTCTCTGGATATACCGGCCAAGGCCACGCAGCAGCTTGCAAGCTGTTCCATCGCCGTTCAGCAGATGGTGGCAATCGCCCGGGCCGTGGATATGGATTGTAAAGTGTTGATCCTGGATGAGCCTACTTCCTCTCTGGATGAGCAGGAGGTTGAAAAGCTGTTCGGGCTGATGCGGGATCTGAAGGCCAGAGGTGTGGGCATCATCTTTGTTACGCATTTCCTGGATCAGGTCTATGAGGTGTGCGACAGGATCACGGTGCTGCGGGACGGCAGGCTCGTGGGTACATATGAGATCAAAGATCTGCCCCGGGTGCAGCTTGTGTCCAAGATGCTGGGCAAGGAGCTGGACGATATGTCGGATATCAAGGGCGAACAGGCCGTCTACGATAAAGCCGACGCTCAGGCGCCTGTGTTTGAGGCGCAGGAGCTTGTGAGCAACGCGGGCATTGCACCCTTTGATTTTTATATCAAAAAGGGTGAGGTCAACGGATTCACAGGACTTTTGGGGTCCGGCAGAAGCGAGTGTGTGCGCGCTATTTTCGGGGCGGACAGAGTGCTGGGCGGAACGGTGAAAAAGAGCGGAAAACAGGTGAAGATATCAAAGCCTTTGGACGCCATGAAAAACGGGATCGCATATCTGCCGGAGGACCGCAAGATAGACGGTATTGTGGGAGATCTCTCGGTGAGAGAGAATATCATTATTGCCCTGCAGGTGCTCAAAGGATTCTTCCGGCCTTTATCCAAGTCGGAGGCCAACAAGTTTGCGGAGGAGTACATCAAACTTTTGGGTATCAAGACCGCGTCCGCGGATACGCCTATCAAATCTCTCTCCGGAGGCAATCAGCAGAAAGCCATTCTGGCCCGTTGGCTGCTCACCAATCCGGAATATCTCATTCTGGATGAGCCCACGAGAGGAATAGACGTGGGTACTAAAATCGAAATACAGAAGTTGGTGCTTAAGCTCGCTTCGGAGGGAATGAGCGTTACCTTTATCTCTTCCGAGACAGACGAGATGCTTCGTACCTGTTCCCGCCTGGTGGTCATGAGGGACCGCAAAGTGGTAGGCGAGCTCTCGGGAGAGGATCTGACCCAGAATAAGATCATGAGTACCATTGCCGGAGGTGATAAGAATGACACAGAGTAAAGAGATTAAAAAACCGGCGTCCGGTTTTGCCGCCAGACTGTTCAGACAGCAGATGTTTATTCCGCTGGCGGCACTGTTTTTGCTGGCGCTGTTCAATTTCATCATGGATCCTTCCTTTTACAGGATCTCGCTGGACTACAACAGTGCGGGCAATCCGGTGTTGTCCGGCAATCTCATATCCATTCTGGACTCCGGTTCGGAGCTGGCGATTCTTGCCATCGGCATGACGCTTGTAACGGCTGCTTCCGGCGGTCAGGATATCAGTGTGGGAGCCGCCATAGCCATCAGCGGCAGCGTGGTGCTCAGGGTGCTCTGCGGTACCAACTCCAGACCGGACACACTTCAGGCCCCTATCTTCGTGGCGATTCTGGTGAGCTGTGTGGTGGCAATGCTGTTCGGAGCTTTCAACGGAGTGCTGGTGGCTTATTTCCGGATACAGCCCATGGTAGCAACGCTGATTTTGTTCACGGCGGGACGTTCCATCGCCGCGTGGATCAATAACAATGAGCTGCCCATTATCAGCGATCCCTCCTTCGGTGTATTCGGAGGATTTATTCCGGGCATACCCATACCCACGCCGATTTTCATCACTGCGGGATGTATACTCGTCATTGCGTTGGTGTTGAGATTTACCAATCTGGGACTGTATGTTCAGGCAGTGGGTATCAATGAGAGTTCTTCCAGACTCAACGGACTCAATCCCGCGTTCATCAAATTCCTGACCTTTGTGGTGCTGGGATTGTGTGTGGCTATGGCAGGACTCATTAAGGTAAGCCGTTTCTCCTCTATCAACTATTCTGTCGTTGCAAAGGATATTGAGATGGATGCGATCCTCGCGGTGGCTTTGGGAGGAAACGCTTTAAGCGGCGGAAAGTTCAACATGAAGGCTTCTATCTTGGGTGCCTATGTGATTCAGTTCCTTGCCACTACCCTGTATAAATTCAAAGTGCAGTCCACTGCACTGCCTGCATACAAGGCAGTGGTGGTAATCCTTCTGGTGGTGCTGAGCGCCCCCAAGGTACGGGAATATCTGGGCCGCATCAGCAAGCAGATAAAGCAGAAAACGCATGTAAAGGAGGTCGGTTGATATGTCGCAAACGAAAAAAACACCCGCCCCGAAGGCCGGGCTGGGAAGTAAATTCAGCAATATGACCGACACAAATCTATTGCTTTTTATCACCATTGTGGTATTCTTTGTTATGTACATTGGCGCGATCCTGTTTCAGGGCAAGGGCTTTTTGAGGCCCCAGACTTTTTTCAATATTTTGAATAATAATGCGGCGCTGATCATTGTGTCCTGCGGCATGAGTATTGTGATGATCGCAGGCGGTATCGATATCTCTGTGGGCGGTGTCACGGCTCTGGTCAGCATGTGCTGCGCGGTTTATCTGGACTTTCACAACGGCAATCTCTTTGTGTCAGTGCTGATCGCTCTGGCTATCGGGCTGGCTTTCGGTCTGGTTCAGGGCTTTCTGGTGGCGTATCTGGATATTCAGCCTTTTATCGTCACACTGGCAGGCATGTTTTTTGCCAGAGGCATGACCACGATTGTAAATACGGATCCCTTTAATGTGCAGAACGAAGCCTTCGTAGCGCTGAAGGATACCCGTATCATCATTCCCGGTATGGGTTCTGTGAACAAGCTGGGAAAATATGTAGACGCCTATATCGAGATCGGCGTGGTGGTAGCGCTGCTTGCGGTAATCGTGCTGTTCTGTATGCTCAGATGGTCTAAGCTGGGACGCGGATTTTATGCGGTAGGCGGTAATCCCCAGAGCGCATTAATGCTGGGTATCAATGTGAGAAGAACCAAATTTATCTCCCATGTACTCTGTGGCCTTCTGGCGGGTATCGGCGGATTTATCTATTTTCTGCATGTGGGTTCGGGTTCGCCATCCCATGCCCAGGGCATGGAGATGAACGCCATCGCCTCTTCCATTATCGGAGGTACCCTGCTCACTGGCGGTGTGGGCAATCTAATCGGTACATTCTTTGGCGTACTGTCGCTGAACACGATTCAGAATATCGTGTCCTCGGCAGGACTGAACGACGCATGGTGGACGGGAATTACCATTGCGGGTATGCTCTGTCTGTTCCTGGTGGTGCAGAGTATAGTCATGGCGCGTAAGAAGCTGGCTATGAAGGTAAAGAACTGATATTGATAGAGTGGCAAGACAGTAAATCTGGGGAAAGAGGTAGCTGCGGATATGCGGCGACCTCTTTTTCCACACAAACCAAAGGGAATATTGATGAGATTGACAGGATTGACGAGAATTGCACAAATGTTCAGAAGCGTGGGGACGGTGTTGGCGCTGGTGACAATACTGCTTACGGCAGGCTGCGGGAACAGTTCTGCCGTTCCAAAAGAGCAGGAGTCTTCAGGAGAATCCGGCGAGAAGGAGTATATCGTGGTAGGATTTTCCCAGTTGGGTGCGGAGTCTGACTGGAGAAGTGCGAATACTGACTCGATGAAGTCTACATTTACCCAGGAGAACGGATATCTGCTTTTGTTCGAGGACGGACAGCAGAAGCAGGCCAATCAGATCATGGCGATACGGACTTTTATCCAGCAGGAGGTAGATTATATTGTGCTGGCTCCGGTCACAGAGATGGGCTGGGACACGGTTCTGCAGGAGGCCAGAGACGCCGGAATACCGGTTATTGTAGTGGACAGAAAGGTTGACGTTTCGGATGATAGTCTGTTCACCTGTTGGGTGGGATCTGATTTTGAGCTCGAGGCAAAGAAGGTTACGGAATGGCTCAATCAATATGTGACAGATCAGGGGATTGATTCCGGAGATATTCATATCGTGAATATTCAGGGCACCATTGGAGCATCGGCCCAGATTGGCCGCACAAGGGGGCTGAAGGATGCGGTAGAGAAAAACGGCTGGGAACTGATCGCTGAGGTGACGGGAGATTTCACGCAGGCGAAGGGAAAGGAAGTCATGGCATCCCTGCTGAAGCAGTATGATAACATCAATGTGGTTTACTGTGAAAATGACAACGAGGCACTGGGAGCTATCGAAGCAATCAGGGCGGCGGGCAGGAGTGTGGGATCTGACATTGTCAACGGAGAGATCATGGTGATCTCTTTTGACGGCGTAAATGAGCAGGCGCTGCAATATGTCCGGGAGGACAAGATCACCTGCATTGCGGAATGCAATCCGCTTCACGGCCCCCGGGTACGGGCCATTATTGAATTGTTGGAGGCGGGCAGGACGCCTGAGAAATTCTCCTATGTGGAGGAGGAAATATTCAGCGCCAGGAAAAGTATCGAAAAGCTTACTATCGACGGGACAGACTATGAAGTGACAATTTTGGACTAATGGCGAAGCGGGGGGAAGTACCTGGTGTTAGGAAGAAAAGCAGTTGATTTTATCAGCAAAGATACCGGCGGAAAAAACGAATCAAAAACAGTGATCGTGATCCTGAGGATCATGATGCTGTCGATAGGCGCCTATTGTCTGTTGAGTATGTTTCTGGGAGGCGTAGTTTTCGGGAGCAGGGATGTTTTTGCTTTCTATGGCATACTCCCCGTGGTTTTTCTCGTTTTGTTTTTCCTGTCCTATCATCTGAGAAAGACATTTGTCCTGTGGTGCTTTAACGGTTGTATCATTCTCTGGGTCTGCGCGGTAGTGTACGGGCTGGGATGGAATGTGGGAGTACAGCATTTCCTGATTGTGCTGTTGGTACTCTATTTCTTTTCTGATTACAGGCATCATACCGGAAAGATTCTGTTTGCGGTAGCGTTGAGTGTATTCAGGATTTTGCTTTTTTTCTTATATCATCAGGCGGAGGCGGTGTGGGCGTTGGAGAGCGGGGCAGAAAATGCCATGCAGATACTGAGTACCGTCACCATATTTTGGTGTATCTCGGTGATCGCTTTTATCTGCAGCGAAGATGGACAGAAGCTGGAGGGTAAACTGGTAGAATATAATTATGAGCTTGAGGAACAGGCTAATACGGACACTTTGACCGGTTTGTATAACCGGCGCAAAGCCATGAAATGCCTGGACAGGATAGCCGGGAATCCGGATGTGTATGGAGACTTTTGTCTCTGTATCTGTGATATTGATTATTTTAAAAAGGTCAATGATAATTACGGACACGATTGCGGGGATGAGGTGCTGCGGTGCATCGGCGCTTTGTTTAAGAGAGAGATGCAGGGACAGGGTATCGCCGCGCGGTGGGGCGGGGAGGAATTTCTGCTGGTGTTTGTGGACTGTAATGGAGATGAGGCATACATCAAACTGGAACAACTGCAGAGAAAGATCAATGCCCTGCAGGTCATCAGAGGGGACGATACCGTCAGTGTCACCATGACCTTCGGACTTGCGGAATACAATTTTCATCAGGGACTGGAGTCCACTGTCAAGGAGGCGGACGAAAAGCTGTATCTGGGCAAGGAGCGGGGGCGTAATACCATTATTTTTTAAGACTGAATAAAGAATGCGGCTAAATAGTAAGGATACGATAAATGATTTGCTGAATGTTCTTAATTCCGTATTTGCTTTTTCAGGCGAATTTTGTTATGATACAAGCTGAAAGAGGAGTAACGGTTATGAATATCTTAGCGCCATCCATATTGTCCGCAGATTTCTGGAATCTGGGGGAAGCGGTTCGTCAGGTAGAACGGGAGAATATCCAGTGGCTTCACATTGATGTGATGGACGGCATGTTTGTGCCGTCCATCTCCTATGGAATGCCGGTGATACAGAGTCTTCGGGGACGGACGGAACTGTTTTTTGACGTACATCTGATGATCGAGCAGCCGGAGCGGTATATCCGGGAGTTTGCGGATTGCGGAGCGGATTTGATCAACTTTCATATAGAGGCCACGGAGCATGTGGAAGAAACCATTGCCATGATACGCGCTCTCGGCAGAAAAGTGGGTATCACCATCAAGCCCCGGACGTCAGCGTCAGCGGTGGAGCCTTATCTGGAGCTGGTGGACATGGTGCTTGTGATGACGGTGGAACCCGGGTTCGGCGGTCAGAAGCTGATGCCGCATTGTCTGGATAAGGTCAGAGAAGTGCGCGCCATGGCGGAGGCAAAGGGACTTTCCATCGACATAGAGGTGGACGGCGGAATCTGTGTGGGCAATGTAGCGGAGGCCGTGGCTGCGGGAGCCAATGTCATTGTGGCGGGGTCCGCAGTATACAGGGGGGATGTGTGCAGCAACGTGAGGACGCTTCTGGCAAACATGGGTTAACGGGAGGAAGCTTATGCAGGTTGGAGGAATCGGAAGTTCCGGTCTGGGCGGCCATAACGGTTCGCATCATGTGACAGGCTGTATTCATGAACATCATACGAAGAATGAGGAGACGGGCGGTATGCGTGCGTCTTCTTCTGCATCTTCCAAAATGACGGAAATGCCTGATACCAGACAACAGGGGATGTCCCTGATCGACCTGCTGAGAAATACCATCAGCAGCGGCAGGCGTCTGCTGGGGCGTCTGTGGGGGACGGATGTAGCCGGGAACTCCGTATCAGGAACCTCCAGACCGGTAGACGGCAGCGAGAGCCGGGCGGAAGGAACCAATCCCGTGGCGGTGCCGGATCGGGAGGATGGCCATGGGGTCATCCATGATACAAGAGTCGCTGCGGCGTCTATGGCGGTACAATATCCACAGATGAAGACAGCAGACAATCCTTATTTCACGACACATTCCGATCCCGGTAAGATACGGGAGAATCCTTTTGTGAAAGTGCGGATCAGATTTCGGGATGCCGCAGGACAGCTGGCCAGGCGTTTTGGCGGGAAACTGGGCAACAGGCTGGCCGGTAGATTTGCCGGGAAAAAGCCTTTGGATTACAGACAGCGTGAGTCGAAGGAGGATATGCGCAAACGCAGCCGGTACAAAGGCGTGGAGGAAGAGATCGACTGTGTTTTGACGGATGACAGTTATCTGATGGATTCCTATGACAGAAACGGAGAGTACAGCAGACTTACCACGGAAAATAAACGGTAGCGGAGGTGTTGACCTTTGAAAACGGAGGCAGTTGTGGAGAAAAAAGGAAAATTCGGGAAACATGCATATGACAGAGAAATTATCCGCAATTCGCTTGCCATGGCATGGCCCGCCATAGTGGAGTCCTTTTTTGTGGCCTTTGCCGGTCTGGTGGATTCTCTTATGGTAAGCTCTCTGGGCAAAAGTGCGGTGGCGGCTGTGGGACTGACCACACAGCCCAAGTTCGTGGGTATGTCTCTGTTTATCGCCTCCGGTGTGGCGCTGTCTGCCCTGGTGGCCCGCAGGAGAGGGCAGGACAAAAAGCGGGATGCCAATGAGATTCTCATTACGGCTCTGATTTTCGTGGCTGTGGCGGCAGTTGTCCTGAGTGTGCTGTTTGTGACGCTGGCAGGCCCCATCATCAGTTTGTGCGGCTCTTCGTCGGATACGCACGATATGGCCGTGGCATATTTCAGTATTATTATGGGCGGCATGATTTTTAACTGTATTCAGATTGCAATTAATTCCGCGCAGAGGGGTGCGGGCAATACCAAAATCACCATGCGTACCAATGTTACCTCCAATGTTATTAATATTATTTTCAATTATCTGCTCATTGGCGGACACCTCGGGTTTCCTGCGCTGGGCATCCAGGGAGCGGCGCTGGCCACAGTGCTTGGCACAGTGGTGTCCTGCATCATGAGTATCTGTTCGATCTTCAATAAAAAGGGATTTATCAGTATACCTCATGTGTTTGCCCAGCGCATTAAGCCTACCATGGCTTCGCTGATCTCCTTGATCAAGGTGGGCTACAGTGTGTTTTTTGAGCAGATACTCATGCGTATCGGATTTATGATGACAGCCATCATGGCCGCGGACATGGGGACAAACGCCATGGCGGCGCATCAGGTGGGCATGAATATCATGGGCCTGTCCTTCTCCTTTGGAGACGGCCTGCAGTCCGCGGCGGTGGCGCTTATTGGACGAAGTCTGGGAGAGGGAAAGCCTGAGCTTGCCAAAGAATACGGGCGCACCTGCAAGATGCTGGGCGGCTGCATCTCAGTCTGTCTAGCAGTTCTCTATTTTCTGGGGGCCAGATGGCTTTACGGCATGTTTTTCCGGGAGGAGGAGATCGTGGCTATCGGTGTGACCATCATGTATGTGATCATTTTCACAGTGATCTTCCAGATCCGTCAGGTCATCTACATGGGCTGCCTGCGGGGCGCGGGCGATACGCTCTACACCGCGCTCAGCTCCACCGTCAGCGTGACGGTCATCCGTACCGCTGTGTCTTTCCTGTGCGGCTATACGTTGGGACTTGGCATCACCGGCATCTGGCTGGGTGTGCTGGGCGACCAGATATCCCGGTTTTTGTTTGCCTCGGTGCGGTTTAAGCAGGGGAAATGGACGGAGATTAAGATTTAGGATATAGGCTAAAGAATGTAATAAATGGAGTGTAACAAAATGAATAAAGAAAATGAGATTGCAATGAACGGCTACTTTAGCGTATTAGAAAACGTGAAAAAGTACATTGCTAATTCACAATATAGAGTTATGACTTCGGCAAATGTGGAAAGAAATATATTGTATTGGAATATAGGAAAAGTCATTCTCGAATACAGTAAATGGGGGAATAAATTTGTTGAGAATTTGTCAAAAGATCTGAAAATAGAATATCCTGATTCTACTGGCTATACAGTTCGAAATCTAAATTATATGAAGTAGTTTGCAAAGCGTATCTCGAATGAAGAAATTTTGCACCAAGTGGGGGCAAAAATTAGTTGGAAAGCAATAAAGTTGTTGATTGATAAGGCTGATACAGAGGATGAACATATTTGGTATACAACGCAATGCATTGAAAATGGTTGATCAAGCACTGTTTTAGCGTATGAATTAGAAAGTAATTTATATTCAAGACAAGTATTAGCTGTAAAAACAACAAATTTTAAAGAACGATTATTACAACCTTTAGGAGAACAAGCAGAAGAAATCATAAAAGATCCATACGTTTTTGACTTTGTTCCAAGTATTGGAAAATTGAAAGAGTTTGAACTTGAAGGTGAATTAGTGCAACAGATAACAAAGCTGCTATTAGAATTTGGGAGTGGCTTTGCTTTTATGGGACGCCAATAACCATTAAAAGTAGGCAATAGAGAATTTTTCATTGACCTTTTATTTTACAATGTAAAGTTGCATTGTTATTTTGTTGTAGAACTAAAAACAGTTGAGTTTGAACCGGAATTTGCAGGAAAACTATCTTTTTACCTTTCTGCCATAGATGGAGAACTTAAAACAGAGAATGATAATCCAACAATAGGGTTGCTTTTGTGCAAGGGGAAAGATAGGGTTGTTGCTGAATATGCACTCAAAGATGTGAATAAACCAATGGGAATTAGTGATTACAAACTTTCTAATAAGATTTCCGACGATCTACAAAAGAATTTACCAACTATTGAAGATATTGAGAACAGAATTAATTTATAATTTTGCTCCCGATGGGTGCAAAATATAAAATAGCGTTATAGCTTAAATTTTCATGAAAAAAGAAAATGAAAAAAGAAAAGATGGCTAACGACAACCATCTTTTCTTTTTTCATGATATCAATGGATTCATAGTCTTTATTTTTTGAATTTTCTGGCAACAATACTGAATTTTATGACCTTGGTACCGCCATAGTTTTTGCCGATGCCCTGAAGGGTCAGGGTTGCTTTCCCTTTTCTGGAATTGTTCTTATAGCCGGTGATGATATAATCAGTGCCGTAGACCAGCTCCTGTCCGGTGGCCTTGTCGGTTACTTTGATCTTGCCTTCCTGAATCATCTTGTCGGTCAGAATCGTTGTGCCGCCGGTAAACTCGATCGGGGACACGGTTACTTTTGTTTTAGAGATGTCCTTGGACGCAATGCGGTAGGTGGCTTTGGTCTCTCCGGTATAGCTGCCTGTGCCGCGAAGTCTTACGGTGACAAAAGTGTTGGCGGCAGCCGGACTTTGGCCGTCGAATGCCTGACCGTTTATAAAATATCCTGTGACAGTGTAGTCTCTGCCGGCTTTTAATTTTTTGCCGTTTCCGTCAGTCAGGACGGGGACTGACAGCAGACTTTTCTTTGTGCCGGAAAATACATCCGGCGCTGTGACTGTGATATCCGAGTCGCTTAGGGCTTTCTCCAGAATGGAGAAGGTGAGACTTTTTTGAAATTTGTAATTGCCCTTGCCTTTGATGATTATGGTGGGGGCTTTCGTTGCATTGAAGGCAGCCGTTTTTTTGTTGTTCTTGTAAGTGACAGAATAATCTTTGCCGCTCCTCAATACCGTTTTGCCGATTGTTACGGTCACGGCGGGTTTAGCGCCGCTCTGGTTGTAGAAGGCTGTTGCGGAACCGTTGTCAAAGCTTACATTCAGGTTGTCGGCAGCAGTCTCGGCAGGACGGATGGTGAAGGTTTTTTTCACGGTACCTGTATAACCGCCCCGGCCGGTGAGCGTGATCGTCGCTTTGCCTGCATTGATGTTGTGGCTGTAGGACACGGTGTAGTCCGTATCGGGACGCAGTGCGGTTCCGTTCAGGGTCAGTGTTACGGCAGGGCAGATGGCATTTCCGGTAAAGGATGCCTGATTGTCGTAGCTGATCTTTGCTTTGCTGAGTGCAGTACCCTTGATGGAGAAGGTCTTTTCTACCGTACCGTGGATATAGACGCCCTGAGGATCCGTGTTTTCCAGACCCGTGACAATCAGAGTCGCTTTACCTGCCCGGTCATTGTTGCGGTAAGAAATGGCGTAATCTTTATCCGGTACAAGAGTTTTACCCGCGTAAGTCACTGTGGGTACAGGGGCGGCGGGCGTTCCCTCCGTATAGGTGCAGGCGGGAAGCTTGCCGATTTTCAGCCTGGAGGCCTGAATCTGGTCTTCGGAAAGGATGACCATGACTGCGGTGACGGTTCCCTGATAGTTTCCTGTTCCTTTGATGGTCACATTATAACGGCCGGGCTGCTGATATGCGCCTGAACCAGTATCCGGGAATTCCGCAATAAAATCCTTTCCCGATTTGAGCTTAACGCCGTTTGCCGTGACGGAAGGAACGGATTTTTTTGTTTTGCCATCAGCGGTATATGTCATGGAGGCGACGGCTGCGTTGGACTCAGTCAGTGATTTGGCAAGGATCGTGAAGGTCTGGGTAATGCTGTCCGTGTAATTACCTTTGCCCTTGACGATGATTGCGGGAGCTTTGGCGGAGTCCGCCGCTGCGGCATTTGTGTTATTTTTGTAAGTGACAGTGTAATCAATGCCGGGAGTCAATATCCGTTTTCCGTAGGATACGGTTATGTCCGGGTTGATCGCTTTTCCGGTATAGGTCTGATCGGCGATGGCCGTGACGGCAAAGTTTTCCGTATAAGTCAGTTTTAATGAGACGGCCTGATTAAGCGGCAGCGTGGTGTAGGCGTTTTCGTTTTCGTCGCTCATGGGGAAAGGAAGCGCAATGCTGACACTGAGGTTTGTGGGCGTACTGATCCATTCCAGGTTGTCGCAGTGGTCGAGCATTTGGTCTGCGCTTTCGAGTTTGGAAACATCCATACTGCTTAAATCTATACCGGTTAAATCAGTGCAGTTCATAAACCAATTTTTGGTGGTTTGTATGCCGCTGGCAGTCACTTTTACGTTTTTAATTTTGTCTGTATACTCCTGCCAGTTTTTATCACTGTGGACATCTTCCTGATATTCTCCGGAGACTGTCAGCAGACCTACCTTGTCAATGTGCCAGACCATCCCGTAGTATGTTCCCGATGCAATATTATCCTTGTCCTCTGTTTCGCCGCCGGTGGATGGTCTGGTCAGTTTGATGGATGTGGTCAGACCGAGAGGAAGCTTGGTGTAAGTGTTCCCTTCGGCGTCGGTCATGGCGTGGGGAAGGTCAATATCGAAGTGAAGATTTATGGGTGTGTTGATCCATTTCAAGCGACCGCAAAAATTTAACATATCGTTGTAAACATCATCATTGTCATCATAATAATAATCAGGATCATAATACTCTTCATCAACTGAATTTTCATAAGGATCCAAATTGGAGAGATCCATATGGCTTAAATCCAGACCGGCAAGGGATTTACAGCCCTCAAACATCCCGCGTATACCGACAGCATTGGCGGTGGCGAAATTGCTCATATCCAGATTGGTGAGTGCAGAGCAGCCGCGAAACATCCTGTTCATATATTGGACGTTGGAGGTGTCGAAGTTGCTAAGATTTAAATCGGTGAGAGATTCGCAGTCGCGAAACATCTCACTCATGGCGGTGACGTTGGAGGTGTTGAAGTTGCCAAGGTCCAGACTGGTGAGCGCAGAGCAACCGCGAAACATCTCGCTCATATCTTTGACGTTGGAGGTATTGAAGTTGCCAAAGTCCAGACTGGTGAGCGCAGAGCAATCGCGAAACATCCCGTGCATATATTCGACGTTGGAGGTATTGAACTTGCTAAGATCCAGACTGGTGAGTGCAGAGCAACCGTTAAACATCTCACTCATATCTTTGACGTTGGAGGTATAGAAGTTGCCAAAATCCAATTTGGTGAGCGCAGAGCAACCGCTAAACATGCGCCACGTATCGGTGAGCTTGCTGGTATCAAACTCGGTCAAGTCTATTTTTTGTAGTTTATAGCAGCGGGCGAACCAAAAATCCGTGCTTGTCACATGCGAAGCGGTTACTTTGGCACTTGATATTATATTGCGATAATCCAACCAATGCGGACTATGATACAGGTCATTAATAGGCTCATATTCCAAATAATCCCCATTTATCGTTAGTAGACCGTTCTTATCGATTCGCCAATCCATGCCGTTATATATTCCAGAGGCAATACTATCCTTGTCAATAGCTTCTAATTTGATGGATTTATCCAGACCTTTGGGAAGCTTAGTGTATGTTTTCCCGTCAGCGTCAATCATGGCGCGGGGAAGGTCAATGTCGACGGTGAGGTTGATGGGCGTGTTGATCCATTTCAAGCGATTACAGCATCTTAATATACTTATGATTTCGGTATCACTTTGGGAAAGATTTATATTGCTTAGATCCAAACCTGCGAGTGAGTTGCAGCTACCAAACATTCTGCCCATATCTCTTGCTTGGTTGGTGTCGAAATTGCTAAGGTTCAGACTTGGGAGCGAGCTGCACTGGTAAAACATAGAATTCATACTGGTGACGTTGGTGGTGTCGAAGTTGCAAATATCCAGACTGGTGAGTTGGTAACAACCCGCAAACATATCGCTCATATTGGTGATGTTGGAGGTGTTGAAGTTGCTAAGATCCAGACTGGTGAGCGAGTGACAACTCGAAAACATAGAACTCATATCGGTGACGTTGGCGGTGTCGAAGTTGCTAAGATTCAGACTGGTGAGCGAGAAACAATCATCAAACATATAGCTCATATCGGTGACGTTGGCGGTGTCGAAGTTGCTAAGATTCAGACTGGTAAGCGAGCTACAACTATCAAACATATAGCTCATATCGGTGACGTTGGTAGTGTCGAAGTTGCAAATATCCAGACTGGTGAGTTGGTAACAACCCGCAAACATATCGCTCATATTGGTGATGTTGGCGGTGTCAAACATAGTTAAGTCTATTTTTTGTAAGTTGCTACAATTCTCAAACCATTCCTTAGTGCTTGTCACGTTTGTTGCGCTCACTTTGACGTTCACTATTTCATACCTATATTTATAATCAAGCCAAGATGGTGCTGTAAGGAGATCATCCTCCAGATACTTCCCGCCGATTGTCAGCAGTCCATCCTTATCGATCCGCCAATCCATGCCGTTATACGTTCCGGAGGCGATATCAGTATCTCCTCCGTCTACTGTTCCGGTATCTTTGTCAGCAGGATTTTCGCCAGCAGACTCCGCTTCATCATTCTCCGCCCGGTTGTCAATATTTACGGTTTCCGGCATGTCAGAAATATTCTCCTGCATCTCTGTCGCAAATGCCTGCATACCGGACGATTCAAGCAGCAGTGCGATACTCAACACAAAACCGAGTAGCTTTTTACAGCCAACAGTTCGTTGCTTCGCCCTTAACTTCCCTTTTGATTTTTTTTTCATGCTTCTCACGTTTCTCCTCCTCGAAATTTTGTTCCTGCCCTTCACCGAAATCAATTCTGGCAGGTTAGCTCTCAGCTAATTATATAATCAGTAGTTTGATTTATCAACAATAAATACCAATAATAGCGAAAATTACATTACCTTTGTTGGTGTGTAATCTATCAAAAGTGGTTTACAATACAAATGTAATGTATAAGGAGAGTCAGTAAGGTGCCGCAGACGGCGAAGTCTGGGGTATGCGAGGGTATCTATGTCATTGGAGTCATTGGAGTTGAAGCGGGAAATAGGAATGCGCGTTCATAAGATTCGTGTTGAAAAGCAGTATACACAGGCGCAGTTCGCCGAGGAGATTGATATTTCCATCAATTTTCTCTCGGAGATAGAGAATGGAAAAAAGGGAATGTCTCAGGAGACGATCTATAAGCTCTGTAAACGCTTTCAGATATCGGCGGATTATCTGTTGTTTGGCCGGGATGCAGCGGAACCGCCTGCCGTATTGACCAGAATTTCGGATGTGGCAGTCACATTGACTTCAGCCGAGTTATCTTATGTGATAAAATATCTGGAATCCCTGAAGAAGATGAAAGATTTGAATCTTTAGGCAATCCCTGTGTTGACGCAAAACGAATTTTGTACTATGATTCTAATAATTCCATTTTTTGTCGGATATACTATGAATTTAATAAACGAGGAGTTTGACTATGCAGAATAAAGGGAAATACTATCTTACGACGGCTATCGCCTACACCTCGGGCAAGCCGCATATCGGCAACAATTATGAGGTGGTGCTGGCGGACAGTATCTGCCGGTTTAAGAGAAAGGAAGGCTATGATGTCTACTTTCAGACGGGCACGGACGAGCATGGCCAGAAGATTGAGCTGAAGGCTCAGGAAGCAGGAGTCACACCCAAAGAATTTGTGGACAAGGTGGCGGGGACGATCCGTGAGCTCTGCGATCTGCTGAATATTTCGTATGATAAGTTTATCCGCACCACGGACGAGGATCACGAGAAGCAGGTGCAGAAGATATTTAAGCGTCTCTATGATCAGGGAGATATCTATAAGGGGGCTTACGAGGGCTTGTACTGTACGCCCTGCGAATCTTTCTGGACAGAGTCCCAGCTTGTGGACGGCAAGTGTCCGGACTGTGGCAGGGAGGTGAAGCCTGCCAAGGAGGAGGCGTACTTTTTCCGTATGAGTAAGTACGCGGACAGGCTGATCCGGCATATCAATGAGCATCCCGAGTTTATTCAGCCCGTGTCCCGCAAAAATGAGATGATGAACAATTTCCTGCTGCCCGGTCTGCAGGATCTGTGTGTGTCCCGCACTTCCTTCCGCTGGGGTATTCCCGTGGATTTTGACGATAAGCATGTGGTCTATGTGTGGCTGGATGCGCTGAGCAATTATATCACCGGTATTGGCTATAACGCAGAGGGCGAAAGCAGTGAGCAGTACAAAAAGCTCTGGCCTGCGGATCTGCATTTGATCGGCAAGGATATCATACGGTTTCACACGATTTATTGGCCGATATTCCTCATGGCGCTGGGAGAGCCGCTGCCGAAGCAGATTTTCGGGCATCCCTGGCTGCTCATGGGCGGCGGCAAGATGAGCAAATCCAAGGGAAATGTGGTCTATGCTGACGACTTGGCGGCTTTCTTTGGCGTGGATGCAGTGCGTTACTATGTGCTGCATGAGATGCCCTATGATAATGATGGGAATGCCACATGGGAGCTGATCGCTGAGCGCACGAATTCCGATCTGGCCAATACGCTGGGCAATCTGGTGAATCGGACGATCTCCATGAGTAATAAGTATTTCGGCGGTGTGGTGGCTGACAAGGGCGCTCAGCTTACGCCGGAGGACAGCGTGGTGGATGAGGATTTGAAGAAGACGGTCACGGGAGCTTACGCGAAGGTTGCGGAGAAGATGGAGACCTATCGCGTGGCGGATGCCCTGACGGAAATATTCGGTATTTTCAAGCGCTGTAATAAATATATAGACGAGACGGAACCCTGGGTACTGGCAAAGGATGAGGCCAAAGCCGACAGGCTTTCCACGGTGCTCTACAATCTGGTGGAGGGCATTGTCATCGGAGCGTCCCTGTTAGAGCCTTTTATGCCTGAGACCGCGCAGAAGATTGCCGGGCAGCTCAATACTTCTCTTCGGGATTTTGACAGGCTGCAGGAGTTTGGACTTTACGAGAGCGGAAACAAGGTGACAGATGTGCCGGAGATCCTGTTTGCCCGGTTGGATATGAAAGAGGTTCTGGCCAAAGAGGAGGAGATCGCGACTGCGCAGATGGCAGCGGTACAGGCTGAGGAAGGCGCTTCCGGCAATGGCGATGGAAATGAGAACAAAAATGACAGCAGTGTCGCAGATGGCGTAATAGATATAGAGGCCAAGTCGGAGATCACTTATGAGGATTTTGCGGCCATGCAGTTCCAGGTGGGCGAGATCATCGCCTGCGAGGCGGTGCCCAAGTCCAAAAAGCTTTTGTGCAGCCAGGTGAAAATCGGCAGTCAGGTGAAGCAGATCGTGTCCGGCATCAAGGCATATTACAGCCCTGAGGAGATGGTGGGCAAGAAGGTGATGGTTCTGGTGAATCTGAAGCCTGCAAAGCTGGCGGGAGTATTGTCGGAGGGCATGCTTTTGTGCGCGGAGGACGCGGAAGGAAATCTTGCGCTGATGGTGCCGGAGAAGAAGATGCCTGCTGGCGCGGAGATCTGCTGACAATCTGCCGGCAATGTGGGAGCCGCAGACGAGAGTGTCAGGAAAGATTGCAGGAGAAGATTGTAGGGAAGATGAAGAAAACGGAATTTTATTTTGACTCCCGGGATGGAGAGAGCCGTATTCACGCGCTGCGCTATGAGCCGGAGGCGGAGAATCTGCCCGAGGGGAGACCTGTAGCGGTTTTGCAGATCGTTCACGGTATGGCGGAATATATAGAACGCTATGAGGAGACAGCACGATTTTTTGTGGAAAGAGGTTTTGTGGTCACAGGAGAGGATCATCTTGGCCATGGTAAAACTGTGGCTGAGGGGGGCACACGGGGTTATTTTTGCAGGCAGGATCCGGCCACGGTGGTAGTGAGGGATGTGCACCGGTTGAAGAAAATGACTCAGGCGCTGTATCCTGAAACGCCGTACTTCCTTCTGGGACACAGTATGGGATCTTTTATTCTGCGCAATTATCTGTGCCGTTATGGAACAGGTATACAGGGGGCGGTGATCGTGGGAACCGGAATGCAGTCTGCGGGACTGGTATACAGTGCAAAAGCGGTGGCATGTCTGCAGAGAGCTTTTGCCGGCGGCAGACATGTGAGCCGTCTGCTGGATAAGCTGGCTTTTGGTTCCTACAACAAACGTATAGAGAATCCGCGCACGGAAAGCGACTGGATCAGCCGGAACGCGGAAAATGTGGACAAGTACAATGCAGACCCGCTCTGTGGATTTGTCTTTACGGTGAACGGTTTTCAGACGCTGTTTGAATTGGTCGCGCGCATTCGCAAAAAGAAGAACCTTCAGAAGGTTCCCAAGGGACTTCCGGTTTTGTTTGCGGCAGGTACAGATGATCCCGTAGGAGACTATGGGGAGGGTGTGAAGCGCGCCTTTGATTCTCTGGACGCTGTAGGGCTGGAACATCTTACACTGAAACTTTATGAGGGAGACCGGCACGAGATTTTGAATGAGACGGATGCGGAGAAGGTGAGGCAGGATATCTATGACTGGCTCCGGCCGCTGTTTTCCGGTGAAATGGTATGAATGGTGACGACAGACAAAAACTGCCCTATCATATCCGGTGGGCAAGAGTGGAAGATTGGGAACCTGCCATGAAGATGATCTGGCGGACATTTCTTAAGTTTGAGGCGTCGGATTACTCCGAGGAAGGTATTCGCAATTTTTTGGATTTTATTACAGACGATAAATTGTTCCATGCCTTTCTGAGAGGGGATTATCAGATGATGGTAGCTGTGGACGGAGAGCGGCTGATCGGGGCTGCGTCCGTCCGTAACCGGAATCATCTCTCGCTCCTGTTTGTGGACGAGTCCTATCACAGACAGGGAATCGGCAGATGTCTTCTGGATCACTTCTGTGATTACTTAAAAACTGAGGCGGGAGAGAATTACATGTCTCTTCAGGCGGCGCCATATGCGGTGGGATTTTATTTAAAGACCGGTTTTCAGGCGGTGAGTCCCGAGGAGGAGATCGGCGGCATACGCGTGACTGCCATGGAAAAATACTTTTAGCAGGAAAGGGGAAAGAGTTTGAGAATTTTAGACATTGACGGTCCTTTGATACAGTTTTTGAGTAAGATGGCAGATCTGATGTGGCTGAATATTTTGACCATGATCTGCTGTATTCCCATTGTCACGGCGGGGGCGTCCCTGACGGCGCTGAATTATATGGCCCTGAAGATTGTGCGCAATGAGGAGGGGTATATCACCAGAGGCTTTTTTAAAGCTTTTAAAGAAAATTTCAGACAGTCTACTATCATCTGGTGTCTGTTTCTGGCGGTGGCGTGTGTGCTTGGGGTCGACTATCGCATCATGACCACCACGGATGTGAAAATCGGCGGCGTACTGCAGATGCTGATCCTGATCATCGCCATGATGAGTCTGTTCACGCTGCTCTATGTGTTTCCGGTGCAGGCGAAATTTTCCAATTCGGTGAGGCGCACCATATGGAACGCCTTTGTGCTCAGCATTGTGCAGTTTCCCAAGACGATTCTGATGATCGTGCTCTATGTTCTGCCACATGTCATGCTGTACTTGTGGAACGGGATATTTCCGGTGGTATTTGTGTTCTGCCTGTCGCTGCCCGCACTGCTCTCAGCAAAGCTGTACAACAAATTGTTCATGAGTCTGGAACAGAAAATTCTGGCCCAGAGCGAGGGAACGGAACAGAATCCGGGCGATGGGGAAGAGGATGAGAGGATTTTCCGGGATGAAGTGGACGAGAGCATAGAGATTAGTCAAAATAACTAAGAAAAGCCCAATCATTTGTACAAGTTGACAAGACTGTATAAAAAAGTTGAATTTCATAAGCATTTCTTACAATCTGGATAAAAATATTTGTGAAATAAATGCATGGCTTTTGTGAGGGAATTTAGATATACTAACTTTAAATGAATGATATCTACACATGAAAGGAGTTTATACCAATGGCTAGTTTATCTTTAAAGAATGTATGCAAGGTATATCCCAACGGGTTTGAGGCCGTTAAGGATTTCAACCTTGAGATCGCAGATCAGGAATTTATTATTTTCGTAGGTCCTTCCGGTTGTGGTAAGTCCACCACTCTTCGTATGATCGCAGGTCTGGAGGATATTTCTTCCGGTGAGCTGAAGATTGGAGACAGAGTAGTAAACGATGTGGAGCCCAAGGACAGAGATATCGCAATGGTATTCCAGAACTATGCTCTGTATCCTCATATGTCCGTATACGACAATATGGCATTTGGACTGAAGCTGAGAAAAGTTCCCAAGGATCAGATCGACAAGATGGTTAAAGAGGCGGCTAAGGTACTTGACCTGACTCCTCTCCTTGATCGTAAGCCCAAGGCTCTGTCCGGTGGTCAGAGACAGCGTGTGGCAATGGGCCGTGCAATCGTTCGTAACCCCAAAGTGTTCCTCATGGACGAGCCTCTGTCCAATCTGGACGCAAAGCTACGTGTGCAGATGCGTATAGAGATCGCAAAGCTGCATCAGAGACTGGGTACCACCATCATCTACGTTACCCATGACCAGACCGAGGCTATGACCCTTGGTACCAGAATCGTTGTTATGAAGGACGGCGTTATCCAGCAGGTTGACACTCCTCAGAATCTTTACGACAAGCCTCAGAACCTGTTCGTTGCAGGATTCATGGGATCTCCTCAGATGAACTTCCTGGATGCTGTTGTAAGAGTAAACGGCGATGTTGCAAGCCTGGAGATCGCAGGAAAGGCTATTCCTCTTCCCGCTGCCAAGTCCAAGAAGCTGATTGATGGCGGTTATGACGGAAAGACCGTTACCTTTGGTATCCGTCCTGAGGATGTATATGATTCCGATATGCATATCGAGTCATCACCTGCAAGCGTGTTTGAGTCCACCATCAAGGTATACGAGCTGCTGGGTGCAGAGGTTTATCTGTACTTTGATCTGGATGAGTTCCCCATGACTGCAAGAGTAGATTCCCGTACCAATGCAAGACCCGGCGATGTTGTTAAGTTTGCTCTGGATGTTGAGAAGATTCATGTATTCGATAAGGAAACCGAGCAGATTATTACCAATTAGTCTGGGACGTGTATTTGATACACAACATAATAAAAGTTTACCGCGAGGCCGCTGCAGTGCAGCGGCTTCGTTAATATAACGCAGTAATGCTGTCTGCATTGCATATGGAAGGAAGGAATATGATCTCCAATCAAATGATTCAAACAAGCCTTGATGAGCTCAAGGCAATTACAAAAGTGGATCTGAGCGTTTATGAGCCGGGAGGAGTGCTGGTGGCCGCCACCTCTGCGAACGCGGATGTTACGGCAGAGCTGGTGGCAGGTTTTGCGGAATCGCTGGCGGAGAGTCAGGTGATCAGCAATCAGCATCTCATGAAAATATATGACGACGGGGAGCTTCTGTATGTGATCGTAGCCAAAGGGATGAGCGATGATGCGTACATGGTGGGCAGGATCGCGGTGTGCCAATTACAGAATCTGGCCATCGCCTACAGAGAGCGTTATGACAGAAACAGCTTCTTCCAGAATTTATTGCTGGATAATCTGTTGCTGGTAGATATTCACAACCGCGCCAGAAAGCTGCACTTGGCGGTGAATGTGCCAAGAGCCGTATTTCTGGTGGAGACTGTGGCGGAGAGGGACAGTATCGTCACGGAGCTCTTGCGAGGCATGTTTTCCGGACAGGCGGGCGACCATGTGACTTCGGTGGATGAACGGAGTGTGATTTTGATCAAGGCGCTGGAGGAGGGCAGCAGTGCCGAGGCGCTGGAGAAGGTGGCTGATACCATCGTGGATATGATGAATACGGAGGCTATGCTGAATGTGCGCGTGGCATACGGAACCGTAGTTCAGGAGCTCAAGGACGTCTCCAAATCATATAAGGAAGCGAAGCTGGCTCTGGATGTGGGCAAAATATTCTATGCCGAGAAAAATGTTGCCGCCTACAGCGCGCTGGGTATCGGACGCCTGATCTATCAGCTTCCTGTGAATCTCTGCAAGATTTTCATTGAAGAGATATTTGGAGAACATGTGCCCAGCGATCTGGATGAAGAGACGCTGAATACCCTGAATAAATTTTTTGAAAACAATTTAAATGTGTCGGAGACTTCGCGCCAGCTCTTCGTTCACCGGAACACACTGGTGTATCGTATCGAGAAGATTCAGAAGAGTACGGGTCTGGATCTGCGCAGCTTTGACGACGCGCTTACCTTTAAGATCGCGTTGATGGTTGTCAATTATATGAAATATCTGGAGACTTTGTGAGGAACTGCCCTGCAGTGAGGGCATCCGGAATGGGAGCTTCTGAAACAGGAACTTCCAAAACAGAAACTTCCGAAACAGTATGCATAAATTTAAATTCCCCGCATATATTGCAATAGAAAATATATGGGGGGATTTTTTATGTATTCTGGACAAACCCGACCGACAGTGGAATATGACCGGCAGATCAGATATCTGGACTATATGGAAAACGGCCAGCGCTGCAAAGGCGCAGGATTTGTAAAGCTGGAGCGGTCTGACGGCCGGTGCAATATCAGTCTGCAGATCAGCGGCCTGTATCGGAAGGACTGTTTTACGCGGCCCTTGTATTTGCTTTGCGGAGATGAGGAGCGGGAACTGTGTAAGCTGCAGTTGGCAAACGGGGGCATCAAGATCTATCTGGAGGACCTGAACAGTCATGATTTGGATGGACAAGGTCTGGATTATAACCGGCTCACAGGGCTGCGCGTCCCTATTTCCGAAGGCAAGGAGATACAATGTCTGTGGGCGGCCCCCGAAAGCAGAAGAAATTATATGGAGCGTAATTTTGAGCGCAATGTTGAACGCAGTCCGGAGCAGGAGCCGCAGATAGAGGCGGAATCACAGCCACGGCAGGAATCGCAGGCACAACAGATACCGCAGCCCCAGCATCAACTGCGGGCGAAACAGGAATCACGGCCTCATCAACCGCAGATGCAACTGCAGATGCCTGCCGGGTGGGCCGGGGAACAGACACCGGAAGCAGAGGCCGCGGATATGCCTGTACCGGACAGCAGCTCACAGCAGGAGACCGATGCCGCTTTGACGGCTTTCCGGGAGGATAAGTGGGAGCAGCTCTGGGCGATCTATCCTCACATCAATCCCTTTTCGGATGAACGGGAATATCTGTCCCTGGGGCCAAGCGATTTTGTCATTCTGCCCGGGCGCTATTATAAGCTGGTGAACAATAGCTTTTTGCTGCACGGTTATTATAATTATCATCATCTGATCCTCACCAGAGTGCGTCAGAGAAACAGTCTGTATTATTACATAGGTGTGCCGGGGAATCTGTATCAGCGGGAGAAAAAGATAGCGGTTATGTTTGGATTTGAGGGCTTTGAGTGCGCGGCGGAGCCTGCGGGAGAAGGAGCCTTTGGTTATTATCTGATACCTGTGGAGCTGTAATGAACTACAGTCCCTCCCCGTCAAAAGCCGGAATAAAACTCTCTGCCGCCGCAGAACCTTCCTGCCGGAAACCGTTTGATATGCCGAGCCGTCTGGCAAAATGCAATACCCGGTCATATTCTTCAGAGGTTACCCGGCGATTCAACTCGGGGATATGGGCTACTTGGGGCAGGGGAGTGTACTGGTTCATGATACTGATGTAAATGTTGTCACCGTAGGTCTCGTAGAGATAGCGCAGAATCTTCTTGGAATCCCGGGTCTGTCCAGGCAGTACCAGATGGCGCACGATCATGCCCCGCTGCAAAAGTCCGTTTTCATCAGTAAACAGAGGCGGCCCCACTTGGCGGTACATTTCGGCCAGTGCGGCGGCCGCTTTCTCAAAATAATCCGGCGCCTGGGAGAAGCGTTTGCTCAGTTCGGGAGAAAAATATTTCAGATCCGGGAGATAGATGTCCACCAGACCTTCCAGAAGGCGCAGGGCATCAGGCTCTTCATAGCTTCCGGTATTGTAGACTACAGGCAGCAGAAGACCCTGCTGCCTGGCTGCATCTAATGCCAGTGCGATCTGAGGTATGAAATGTGTGGGCGTAACCAGATTGATATTGTGTGCGCCCTTTGTCTGCAATTCCAGAAAAATCTCCGTCAGTCTCGGAACAGAGACGGATTGTCCTGCCCTGCCGAGGGCAATGTCATGATTTTGGCAAAACACGCAGCGCAGATTGCAGCCGGAGAAAAAAACGGTGCCGGAGCCTCTGTAGCCGGAGAGGCAGGGCTCTTCCCAAAAGTGCAGCGCGGCTCTTGCCGCGGTGATCTCAGCGGTCTGGCCGCAGTAGCCGGTCTGCCCCGAGAGACGGTCTGCATGACAGCGCCGGGGACAGAGGGTACAGTCTTTCAGGAAATTGGTTACAGCCTCTTTTTTGTTTTCTGCGATCATGTGGGTATTCCTCATGCATTTGGGTAGTATCATACAAATATCATGCAGTCAACATATAAAAAGTGCAGTCGACATACAAAAACCGCATGTACCGGTCCTGACTTCCGACTCCACCCGGCTTCCTCACGGCACATGAGAGCTTCCGCTTAGTGCTGCTTTGTTCCCAACCTGACACGGTTCGCGGATTCTCATTGCGTGAGACCGAATTTCATCACCGGAAGCCGGTGATCCGATACATACGGCTTTTTCAGTTTACCGTTTTCACGGCGGTTTGTCAAGTAAGTTCTTCCTTTCTCATCGCCTGTATATCCTTATGGAAATAGGACAGAATGCTGAAGGACAATCCCAGAATTCCGGTACACAGGAACATGACAGCCATGCCGTTTCCGGAGCCTGTGCCCACCAATTTCTGTAGTATGGATGCGGCAGTGGAGCTTCCCTGCATAAAGGGCTCGAACACATAATCTGCCAGAAAGCCGCCCAGCAGGATTCCCGGAGGAATCGTACTGTATTGGATGGCGTTTCTGACCGCGAATATCCTTCCCTGCATTTCCTGAGGAACCTTTTTGTAGAGAATCACATTTTGTCCTGCATTAATAAAGGAAATGGGCAGGCTTGCCGCCAGTCCGGCAATGCACCAGACGGAAATAGTTTGTCCGAGTCCCATGAGCAGATCGCCAAAACCAAAGGAGAGCGCCGCGGAGACATAGATCATCCGGATGTTGTCTTTCGACAGCTTTCCCGCAGATACCAGCAAACCGCCCAGAATACCTCCAAGTCCCATGACCGCGTTGACGGTGCCGAGAACAAGGCTGTTATCTCCGCTTCTGGAAAGCAGCATGGGAGATAGAATATTCTCATAGGTCAGTCTTGAGAAAAAGTTCAGGTGTGCCATAGTGAGCACGATCATGAAAATGCCTTTTTCCTGCCATAAAAAGCGAAACCCCTCTTGGCAGCCGCTGAACACAGAGTCTTGACGCTCCGCGGACGGTGTCTGTTCGGGAATGGTTATCACGAAGAGCAGTATCAAAAAGGCGGCGGCAAAGCTGATCAGATCTATGAGCAGGATCAGTGACAATCCGTCCAGGGCAAACAGCGCCGCAGCCAACACCGGAGTCAGCACGGATGTCAGACTGCCTGAAAACGAATTCATGCCGCTTACATTTGCCAGTTTATCCTGCGGTACCAGTTTCCCCAGCGCGACGCCGGATGCGGGAGACTGGAAAGCGTTCATACATCCGATGACAGCGTTGATCACATAGATATGCCAGATCTGCAGCCCGCCTGACAAGGTAAGCATCAGGACGCTGCATGTGCAGAGCGCGGCGACGCTGTCTGCGGCCAGCATGATCTTTTTCTTGCTGTGTCTGTCCACAAAGGCTCCCGCAAAGGGACTGACCAGAATGTACGGGACATAACTGCAAAACGACATTAGCGAGACTGTCAGTGCGGAATGATTTACCGTGTAAATCCACAGGATCAGCGCAAACGAGGTCATGGCGCTGCCGAGCTGTGAGACAGATTGACTGAGCCATAATATCACATATTTTTTAAAGTTTTTATCCATTGAATTATCTCCTTATAGATTGATTGTTTCTCCCTATAAGTACAAAATCCAATGTGGACGAATTAAATTTCGGAAAATCCCTGTTTTCCGTACCGAAATCTCTGTACAAGCTTCGTCCCATCAGATCTTGTACAGAGATATGCGCTTAAGTCGATCACTCTGTTGCATAACATGCTTTCATCCCCTTTCAGGCAGCATATGCCGGCGCCTTTTTAATTTTATCAATATTTTATCATTTTGTGCCGGATGCCACAAGCGTTTAGATACAATTGAAGCTGTGAGTGGAAAATATGGGCTTTTATCTTGCCGCACAAAAAATTATTTGTTAAAATTAGCTTATTAACGTATTGAGAACAGGGAGTCGTGAGTGAATTTCAGATATAAACAGGCAGGAGGTATGAACAATGAACAAAAATGCATTCAGAAACATGTCCTACGGTGTGTATGTGGTGACGACATGGGATAACGGCAGGGCGACGGGCTGTACGGCCAACAGTGCCATGCAGATCACATCAGATCCCGCAACTGTCGCGGTGAGCATCAACCATGATAATTACACCAACGGCTGTATTCAGGAGTCTGGCCGCTTTGCCATCTCGATTCTGGGGGAGAATTCCGATCCCGGTATCATCGGGGCATTTGGTTTCTTCAGCGGCAGGGATAAAGACAAGTTTGAAAATGTGGAACAGACCATTAAGGGCTGTATGCCTGTGGTGGCCGACGCCTGCGCCTATGCGGTGTGCGAGGTCATCGACAAAATGGAGACCTCCAGCCACACGGTATTTCTGGGCAGGGTGGTGGATGCGGATGTATTGAAGTCCGACACTCCCATGACCTATGCGTATTATCACAATGTTATCAAGGGTAAGAGCCCTAAGAACGCTCCGACTTATCTGCCGGAGGAGTGACGGAGGATGCGGCGCACCGGGCTTCTTTTTCGGCCCGGTTGCGAACTCTGAGCTCTGCAAAAAATGTCTTCAGTATTTCGCTGCATTCTTCTTCGAGAATGCCTCTGGTGACCTGCACCTGATGATTGAATTGTGGCATCTCCAGAATATTCAGGATAGATCCGGCGCAGCCTGCCTTGGGATTCATGCAGCCGATGACAACTTCGGGGATGCGGGCCTGAACGATGGCGCCGGCGCACATCTGGCAGGGCTCTAACGTCACATATAAAGTACATTCTTCCAAACGCCAGTCTCCGATGACCTTGCTGGCTCTTTTAATAGCGGTGATCTCCGCATGGGCCAGAGTGTTTTTGTCTGTATTGCGGCGGTTGTAGCCGCGTCCGATGATTTTTCCCTCGTGTACAATGACACAGCCGATGGGCACTTCGCCCAATGCGCTGGCTTTCCTTGCCTGACGCAGAGCTTCCCTCATATATTTTTCCGTGATATTTTTAATGACAGTCATAAGCGCCTCGCAGAATGTATTTGCATAAATTTCCACAGTAACATGGATCGACTTGTTTGTAACATGGGTCGGTCTGTTTGCGGCGGGAACCGAATGCCTACAGTATAGCATGATTCCGGGGGAGCTTCAATAATGATTGCATTTGGGGACGGCAGCAATTAAAATAAGAATATAGAGGGTGGGTATTATGGAGAGAAGAGAATATAGCTATTATGCTTTTATCAGTTACAGACGCGCGGACGAGAAATGGGCCAGATGGATTCAGCGCAGGCTGGAGACCTATCGGTTTCCCACTGTGCTGCGCAGGGAGAATCAGAATCTTCCCCGGAAGATATTTCCCATATGCCGGGACAAGACAGATCTCCCCGGAGGCGTACTCTGGGAACAATTAAAACATCAATTGGTTGAGTCCGAATATCTGATCGTTATCTGTTCTCCAAACAGCGCCGCCTCCGAGTGGGTGGGGCGTGAGATCAGTTATTTTCAGGAGCTTGGGCGCAATCGGAATATCATCCCATTTATTGTGGACGGGGAGCCCCATGCAGCGGACAGTGCGGCGGAGTGTTATCACCCGGCTCTGATGAATTATCCCGATGAGGAATTGCTGGGCGTCAGTGTCCGTGAGCTGGGGCGTGGCAGGGCCGTACTGCGCGTCATAGCCTCATTGATGCAGCTTCGCTATGATCAGCTTGTGATGCGGGACAGACGCAGAAGCCGCAGGCGCAAAACGGCGGCCGCCATTGTGTCCGCCCTTGTGCTGGCAGTGACTGCGGGGCTGGTCTGGTATGAGATGCCCCACAGCGCATATTACTGGAATTATATCTATCAGAATGAGCTGCCTGTGGGTCTTGGCCGGGTCAGCGCAAAAGACCAAAAGACCGCCCACGATTATTACAGGATCGTGACCAGGAGGAATAAGATCATCCGTCTGGAACGGGTGAATTCTGCCGGTACGCCTACATATGCGAGCACTGCTTTTGCTCTTGATGAGCTGCCTGTCATTGAATTCTATTACAGCGAAGCGGGCAATCTGAGTTCTGTGACACAGCGGGATGCATACGGGGAAATCCAACTGATCAAGAATTATACGCCCAGTCTGAATGCGGTGGATTTTCACAATCCGCATGACGATACGGCGGTGGTCACGCTGCCCTCTGATCTGAGCGGCAATCTGGGAATGGATGCTCTCATGGTATTTTCCTCGGACAACAGCGAGATTGCCAGAGAGCTTTTAGAGTACGACGAGAACGGCTATCTGATCCGTATGCTATATATGCGGGATAATCGCAACACGCCGGTCTGTGACCGGAACGGCATTTACGGCAAGCGTTATGTCCGGGATGAGGAGGGCAGGATTCTCCGGGTGATCAATCTGGGGCAGGACGGGGAGGCTCTTCGGATGCAGTATGGCACACCGGTGGTTTATACGGATTATGAATACGACAGCCGTGGGAGGATATTGCGGTGCAGTGTGTATGACGCTCAGGAGAGGCCCACGCTGGATGAGCGGAATGTCTTTTGCTGGGAAAATAGATATAATGAGACCGGATGTGTGGTACAGGTGCGCTGTCTGGACGCCGCAGGGCATCCGGCGCCAAATTCCGACGGCGTGGCACAGTATGATATGACCTACGACAAGCATGGATTCATGGAGGCGCACCGCGGGACGGATGGGAATGGAAATTCCGCTTATGACAGGGAAAACGGAGTGTTTCAGAGCAGGTATCTGAACGATAAAAACGGACGTAATATTGGTCTGGATTTCTGTGACGCCGAGGGGAATCCCATGGCTGATCAGAGCGGTGTTGCAGCTTTTCGTTCCAAATACGACGACCGGGGGCGGATCGTTGAGTCGTGGTATTATGGAACGGACGGGAAATTAACCTGCTGGACAGAGAGTCTGAGCGAGGCGGGCAAGACCACGGAATACCGGGATGAAGAGAATGTCATTGTGTGGACTTATTATGGCAGGGACGGAGAGCCTGCGCTGAACAGGAACGGTTATGCGATTCAGAAAAGGACGCGCAACGACAGAGGCCTGACTGTGGAAGATGCCTATTATGACGCGGACGGCAATCCGGTGCGCACCGGCAATAATGCGGCTTTGGTGGTCTATGGCTATGACAGTGCGGACCATCTGAGTACAGTCTCTTTTTATGATGAAGAAGGGCAGCCCTGCTACAGTGCTCAGGGAGTCGCTGTGATAAGCAGGGAATATGACGGGGACGGCAATCCCGTATCCGAGCGATATTATGACACAGAGGGACAGCCCTGTTATGCGCGTACCGAAGGCGGAAATTATGCAGGCTGGCAGGCGGAATATAACGACCGCGGACAGATTACCGGAAACCGGTATTTTGGCAGAGACGGCGGCCCGCTTACGATCAGCGGGGTTTATGAGGAGCGGAATGAGTATGATGAGCGCGGCAACTGCATTCATTATGCCGCTTATGATCAGATGGGAAAACCGGTCAACAATTCGGACGGGTACGCCACAATGGAGGCGGCGTACAATGAGCGGGGACAGAGAGTTTCGGAATACTATCGGGATCAGGACGGGAATTTTGTGACCGGACAAAGTTATGCGAGTGAGATGGAGTATGACGGGAGAGGGAATCTGCTCTGCCGCAGGGATTATATGCTGGATGAGGAAGGACAGGAGTCCTGCCTTGTAGCTCATGATGAATATAACGGGCGGGATAAAGTGATCCGGGAGTATTACGAGGATGAAAACGGCAGGCCCTGTGCGGATGAGGATGGCGTCGCTGTCTATGAGCTGACCCGCGACGAGAGGGATCTGCATTGCGCAAGCCGCTGTTATGATGAGAACGGGAGACTGATCCGGCTATGGGAATTTGATCATGATGAGCGTGGGAATATCGCTGAGAGCAGAAGATATGACGTTCCTGGGGGAGGGGGAGAACAGAGTGCCGTTTTGGCGAGGAGGATTGTTTATCATTATGACGAATATGGCAATCAGACACAGGGATGGCACTATGACTCCGACGGTAAAGTCATTGCCGATGAGGACGGCGTGGCCTGTATGGTCAAGATTTATGATGTGATGGGGCGCTGTGTGCGCCGGGAGTGCCGCGACAGGGACAATGCTTTGACCGTTTGCTCCGACGGTTATGCCGTGGAGGAGACCGGCTATGACACTGCAGGCCGCGAGATCTGCCGCAGCTATTATGACGGGAACGGGGCGGCCGTGTCAAGGAAGAGCGGTCATATAGCGTTTATGAAAAAAATATGGAACGATTATGGTGATCTGGAAGAACAAGCCGCATATGACGAGAATATGGAGTATTTTTGGCCGGGAGACGACGGCGTTGCCCGGGTCGTCTACGGGTATGATACAAGCGGCGTGAACACTGCCAAATGGCTTTATGAAGAGCAGGGGCAGTTGACCGGTTCCTCTACACTGCTTCTGTGCGTGGACGGCCTGACAAACAGAGGCAGCGAGGCAGGCCTGGGAAAATACGATATTATCCTGCAGTATGACGGCTGGTCTTTTGCGGAGGAGAATCTTTTTGCAACCACGGATTACAGCGAGCTGAGGAGCCGCTTTGCCACGGCTGCAGACCGGAGAAGAACGGTGACTGTGTGTAAGGCGGAGAAGTTCTATTTTGACAATGAGTATGAATTTGTGGAATGCACTCTGGAGGCGGGAATAACAGGATTTGAAGTCCGGGAGGCCTGGCTTGACATAGAATCGGTGAAGCGACTGCAGGAAGCATTCAAACAATAAAAGGGGAGGGTATAGCAGGCCTATGCCCGGGGGGATAAAGGAGAGAACAGTATGAGTTACACAGAATGGATGCCTGCGGTCATAGAGGAATCCCACAGCGGAGTGCGGGAGATAGCGCTTTACACCAGGCATCTTATGAACAGGAGAGTATTCCTGCAGGGAGAGATTGATGAGAATATGGCAAATGCTGTGCTCTCCCAGCTTTTATATCTAAAAGACGAGGGGGAGCAGCCCATACATATTTATATCAACAGCAGCGGTGGAGGAGCGGAAGCGGGTCTGATGATCTATGACATGCTGCAGTCTATTGACACGCCGGTGAATCTCTATTGTACGGGTATGGCCGCCTCTATGGCGGCAGTCATTCTGGCCGGGGGCCAAAAGGGGCGGCGGTTTATCCTGCCCCACTCTAAAACCATGTTAGACAGACCTCTGACCGCAGGCGGCGTGGGCGGATTTGCCGCCTCTCAGCGTCACAGCCTTTTGGACTCCACAGAGGCTGCGAGAGAGATTGTAAATGAGATTCTGGCCAGACATACGGGCAGGACACCGGAGGAGATCCGCCGGGTCACGGGCAGCGCTTATTATATGAATGCAGAAGAATCCGTTGCTTTTGGGCTGTGTGATGAGATAAGGGAGAAAATCCTATGAAGAAAAACCCGGGAAAAATACTTTTGGCCCAGGGCGTGTCCTTTGATATGGACTGTATGACCACAGGGGTGAACAATAATGTGCTGGTGGTGGGCACTTCCGGCTCGGGCAAAACCAGAAGCATCGTGGAGCCCAATCTGCTTCAGGCCAATGGAAGCTATGTGGTGTCGGATCCCAAAGGCAATCTGTACCGAAAGTACAAAGGCTATCTGGAAGAGTGTGGTTATGTCGTCAAGAAACTGGACTTTACCCATCCTGAGAGTTCCGCTCATTATAACTTTTTCCACTATATCAAACGGGAGCAGGATATCGTCAAGATCGCGCATATGCTGGTCAGTGACAGGGAGTCCAACGCCGTCCGCAGTCTGGATCCTTTCTGGGATCAGGCGGCTCAGCTTCTGTATGAGTCGGTCATCGCATATCTGTGGGAATTCTGGGATGAATCTGAATGGAGCCTGAAGAATATGCTGGAGCTCATCGACGCCTGCAAGGTGGATGAGGACAGTGCGGATGACAAGAATCCTCTGGATATCATGATGGATGACGCGGAGAAAGAGAGGCCGGGCAGCTTTGCCGTGAGGCATTACCGCAGGTTTCGCGCCGCGGCCAGCAGGACATTGAAGAGCATACTGATCACGGCCACGTCCAAGATGGGCGCATTTGATACCAAAGAGCTGGGAGAGATGATGGCTACGGACGATGTGGACATCGCTTCCATCGGCAGGCGCAAAACTGCGCTGTTTGTGGTGGTGAGCGACACGGACCGTTCGCTGGACAGTCTGGCTAATCTGTTTTTTACCCAGACGATGAACGAGCTGTGCGAGTACGCGGACAAAGAGTGTCCAAACAGTGAGCTTCCGGTTCCGGTGCAGTTTATTCTGGACGATTTTGCCACCAACTGCAGGATAGACGAGTTTCCCAGAATGATCG
>CANCYO010000018.1 GCA_947382415.1 uncultured Lachnospiraceae bacterium
TTTTTGGAGGGCCGGTGTCAGCAGCCGGAGCGGCGGCTATAGGTTATGTCATATATACCGGCGGTGTGACCTGCTACGCGGCGGCAACGGATTCCGTGATGGTGGTGGATTCGTCCGGTGCGCTGGGCGTGCCTATATATGGAAAATCAGGTATGTCCGCAGTGATTGATTTTGGAAGTGATAATATAAATCTTTATCCTCATCTTGGTGGAGGTATAGGATATCAATGCGGTCCGAGTGTTTCTGTTGGTATGGTGGAGAACTATGAGAAACCGAGTGATTATGCGGGAAATTTTATAGGAGGGAATGCCGCTTTTTGGCTGGGAGCAGATCATTGCTGGAATCCAGACAAGGAATATGGTGTAGGTGCAAAAGCTACATCAGGTACATTTTCAAATGGTTTCAGTTTTGGCTTTGGTTATGATTTCTTTTTTGGACCTATACAAATATTAGAATGGTAGGTGAGAAAAGTGTATGTAGACTATAGATTATATAAAGCATGTTGTTTTGGAACTCCTGAATTTTTTGCGATAGCATCTTTTATTATTATACTTCTGCATGGGGCATGGCTTGTTTATGTGGCATGGAGTAGGAAATGGGACTGGAGAAGAAACGGTTTTCATTTATTCATGCTGGTAGGTCTTGGAGTAGTAGTGGCTATACAAATCGGGGTATTATGCAATGGCGGAATATATTTGCGAGAAGAGAAAGAAGTTGATGCAGTTGAAATGCAGGGAGAGATTACAGGCATAAAAGGATTAGGGCAATTCTCTTTTCCAAGAATGCATAGTGATTTTGATGAGGAGGAAAAAACAGGCTATGAATTTACCATTAATGGGATTCAATGCAAGTTTGTTGCAAAAGGTTCTCTGGAGGTGGGGGATTATGTAACGGTAAAGTATCTGCCAAAGAGCGGATATATTCTATATATTGCTGAGACAGACAGAAATGCTGCCGATATAGAATAAAAGTACACAATGATCTCTATATACATCTCGTCAGTTATTGGGAATCATACAGGCAGTTGTGGAAGCCTCTTTTGGGTACAGCGACAGGGGGTATGGGCCAAACGGGCAGTCCTGCCACTGCATCCGGCGCCCGTTTGGCCCATACCCCCTGCCGCGTCACTCGTAGGAGACATTCAGCAACCGCCAGAGACTACCACGATGACGGGAAGACAGGCTTCTACTGCCTGAATGCAGGCATGATCGCCGAGGTTTCTTTTTAATTAGCTCTTTTATAATTATAGTGGAAAAAATCTGGAAAATATGTTATAGTGGATTCATTAAAGTGGAAAAGCCGGCGGCGGCCGGAAACTTAAGATGCGCGGGCAGCGCAGAATGGAGGATATAGATAATATGGAAATCTTAAACAAGTCAAAGACAGGCAGAAAAGAGAGACCGATCAAGGTGGTTCAGTTCGGAGAGGGTAATTTCCTCCGCGCATTTGTGGATTACATGATCGACATCGCCAACGAGAAGGGAACCTTTGACGGTGATATCGTTCTGATCAAGCCCATCGAGTTCGGCAATCTGGACATGTTCCACAAGCAGGACTGTCAGTACACGGTTTCCCTGCGCGGAAATGTGGACGGAGAGGGCAAGATCATCAACCGCGTGGTTACCAGTGTGGCCGATGCAGTTGATACCTTTAACGAATATGAGAAGTACATGAGCCTTGCCGAGATTGATACGCTCCGTTTTGTGGTGTCCAACACTACCGAGGCAGGTATCGTGTTTGACGATACTGATAAATTTGAACTGAATCCTCCCAAGACTTTCCCCGGAAAGCTGACCAAGTTCCTCTATCATAGATTTGAGACCTTCAAAGGCGATTTGTCCAAGGGTCTTGTGATGCTGCCCGTGGAGCTGATCGACGATAACGGCATCATGTTGAAAAAGTGTGTGATGCAGTTTATTGATCTCTGGGGTCTGTCCGCAGAGTTTAAGAAATGGGTGGAGGATGCCTGCATCTTTACTGCTACACTGGTAGACCGTATCGTCACCGGTTATCCCCGCGCTACCGAGCAGGAAGAGTGGGAGAAGCTGGGTTATGAGGATCATATCATGGTGACGGGCGAACCCTTCGCTCTCTGGGTAATCGAGTCGGACAAGGATATCAGCAAGGAGTTTGATCTGCCCGGCGCAGGCCTTCCCGTGGTGTTCACGGATGATCATCATCCCTACAAGCAGAGAAAGGTTCGTATCTTAAACGGTGCGCATACTTCCTTTGTGCTTGCATCCTGGCTGTGCGGCAATGATATCGTGAGACAGTCCATGGAAGATGAAGATATCCGCAACTTTATGAACAAGACTATTTTTGATGAGGTTATCCCTACACTGACGCTGCCTGAGGACGAGTTGAAGGCGTTTGCGGGAGAGGTTGTGAACCGCTTCAACAATCCTTATGTGGATCATGCGCTGCTGGCGATCTCCCTGAATTCCGTTTCCAAGTGGAGAGCGAGATGTCTGCCCAGCCTTCTGGGATATGTTGATAAATTCGGCAAACTTCCCGCACATATGACCTTCTCCATCGCTGCTCTGATGGCGTTCTACACAGGCACTGAGATCAGGGACGGCGCGCTGATCGGACACAGAGACGGTCAGGAATACAATGTGAAGGATGATATGCCCGTGCTGGAGTTCTTCCGCGACAACAGCGGTAAAGATACCAGAAGCTTTGTGACTGCTTATCTTGGCAGAGAGGATTTCCATGGTCAGGATCTGAACAAGGTTCCCGGGCTCACCGATGCGGTGACTGCTTATCTGGATGATATTAAAACGAATGGTATGAGGGCGGCATTATGCAGAATTTCCTGAAAATAAACGAGAATGACAATGTGGTGGTGGCGCTGAACACCATCCCTGCGGGTGAGACGATCACCGTAGACACAGAAGGTGGAAGCAGATCTGTGACCGCGCTGGAGGAGATTCCTGCCGGACATAAGATGGCGATCTGTGATATTCCCGAGGGCGGCGAAGTGATCAAATATGGCTATCGCATCGGCAATGCCAAGGAGAATATAAAAGCAGGCAACTGGATTCATGTACACAATGTGAAGACTGCCTTGGGCGATCTGCTGGAATACAGCTATGATCCCACTCCTGTGGAGGAGAAGAGGACTGAGGATGTGACCTTCATGGGCTTTAACCGTCCTGACGGCAAGGTGGGCGTCCGCAACGATATCTGGGTGATTCCCACTGTGGGCTGTGTGAACAATGTGGCGGGCGCTATCGTAAAGCAGGCAAACGACTGGCTGAATGCCAACAGGGACGGACTGGAGACAGTGGGAGAGGTGATCACCTTCCCTCATCCTTACGGCTGTTCCCAGATGGGCGACGATCAGGAGCATACCAGAGCTATTCTGGCGGATCTGATCAATCATCCCAATGCCGGCGGTGTACTGGTGCTGGGTCTGGGTTGTGAGAACAGCAATATTGATGTGTTGATGCCTTACATCGGGAATTATGACGAGAAGCGCGTTAAATTCCTGGTGGCGCAGGAGCATGACGATGAGATCAGTGATTCCGTTGAGCTCATCAAGGAGCTGGCTGCCTACGCCGGTACTTTCAAGCGCGAGCCCATAAGCGTGAGCAAGCTGGTGATCGGCATGAAGTGCGGCGGAAGCGACGGTCTGTCGGGTATTACCGCCAATCCTCTGGTGGGACGTTTCTCTGACCTGCTCATCTCCAAGGGCGGCACCACGATATTGACGGAAGTGCCCGAAATGTTTGGCGCGGAGACTATCCTTATGAACCGTTGTGCCAACGAGGAGCTGTTTGAGAAAACTGTCGATCTGATTAATGATTTTAAGAATTATTTCAAGAGTCATAATCAGACTATCTATGAGAATCCATCCCCCGGCAACAAAAAGGGAGGTATTTCTACGCTGGAGGATAAGTCTCTGGGCTGTACCCAGAAGTCGGGCAGCGCTTTGGTGAAAGGTGTGCTGGCTTACGGCGAGACAGTAAAGACTCCGGGCCTCAATCTTTTGAGTGCCCCCGGAAACGATCTGGTGGCGGCTACCGCTCTTGCAGCGGCAGGCGCGCATATCGTGCTCTTTACCACTGGCCGCGGAACTCCTTTTGCGTCCCCTGTGCCCACTATGAAGATTGCCACGAACTCCAGGCTGGCAAACAAAAAATCCAACTGGATTGATTTTAACGCCGGCGTACTGGTGGAGGACAGCAATATGAACGATGAGACTCAGAGATTGTTTGATCTGGTGGTGGAGACTGCAAGCGGCAGACAGGTCTGCAGCGAGGCGGCAGGTTTCCATGATATGGCCATCTTTAAGCAGGGCGTGACACTGTAACGGCTGATATCAGCAAGGAGCCAGGAAACGGATTAGAATTTTGCAGGAATCTTTATGGATAAAACCCCGCGTGGTCTTGGGATCACGCGGGGTTTTCGCGGGAGGGGAAAGGTTGAAAGGAATATGGATGTAAAAACTTATAGGTATAAGGCTTTCATCAGTTATAGGCATCTGCCTTTGGACAAAGCGGTTGCGGTCAGACTCCAGAAAAGTCTGGAGAGTTATCGTTTGCCCAAAGGTTTGAGGAAGGAGAAGGCTCCCTGGCGCATTTTTCGGGATGAATCGGAACTCCCGACCAGCAATAATCTGAGTGATAATATTAAAGAAGCTCTGCTGCAGAGCGAATTTTTGATTGTTTTGTGCAGCAGGGCCACAAAAGAATCCCGCTGGTGTATGGAGGAGATCACGTTTTTTAAAAGCCTGCACGGAGGGACCAATGAAAACATCATTACGGTTCTGGTTGACGGGATTCCCTCGGAGGTCTTTCCGAGAGAATTGTGTACTGTGACAAAATGGATCAATACGCCTGAGGGTGAGAGGGTTCAGACGATAGAGGAGGTAGAACCGCTGGCCGCAAATATAGCGGCAGCTTCCGTGCAGAAGACGCTGAACAGGCTGAGAGGAGAATTGCTTCGTATCGTGGCGCCTCTGGCAGGGTGCAGATATGATGATTTGTACCAGAGACATCAGAGAAGAAAAATCCGGCGGATTCTTACGGTTTCGCTTTCGGGGTTGACGCTGGTTTCGTTGGTTGCATGTATTACGACAATTTTGCTCCTGGTCATTGCCGGGCAGAACAAAAAACTGCAGAGCAATGCGGAGGTGATTTCCGGGCAGAATGAACAGTTACAGCAGAACACAATCGACATTTCCAACAGGATGGCATCGCTTTTACTTGAAAATGCCAACAGAGAGGAAGCGGTAAAAACCATACTGGAATCGTATGATTATGACAGCAGCCCGGAGAAAATTTCCGGCACCACAGAGTCTATACTGACAGATGCACTGTATGCCTATGAGACTTCTCCCGATGTGAAGCAGGATCATTTGTTTGTCACTCGCGGAGCTGTACTGGGATGCGAGTATAATGATGATTGTACGCTGTTTTTGGCCTATGATGAGAACCGTTACGTCTATGTGTGGGATGTGGATACGGGAGCGCTTTTGCTGGATTATAAAGTGGATGAACATCTGACGGAAGTATTGTTATTGGCATATTTTTATGAAAATGACCGCGTCATCATAGCGTCGCCGGATGCTCTTCAGCAGATTAATGTAAGAGAATCAACACAGCCGGTGTGGGGAACAACGCTTACTCCTAAATTATATGCGTGTGCGCGGGACGAAGATACAGATATGCTCCTGATGCAGACATACGGAGATTGGGAGACTCAGTGCCTGACCTTTTTTGATCCTGAAACGAAGCAGATTGCACCGGTATACGGCGTGGGAGATATTCTTTCCGAATTATCCGATCTGGAGGGGAACGGCAGCGGCGCATCAGCGTTTTGGCTGGAGCATATGTTTATGATTGATGACAAAACCGTGGATTTTAAAGACGGAAAATGTGCAGTGTTATTGACCTGTAAGGATCATAGTACCGGTTTTGCGCTCTTTCTGGATACTGAGAAGGAAGACTATCAGTTGGTTCAACTGCCGAAGGTTTATGGTCTGGATGCTGCAGGAGGCATATGCTTCATTGATTCGGACAGAGTCGCTGTCCGCGTATGTGCGGATGGATTTTTTAATCTATGCATCGTCAGCTGCGAGGGAGAGGTTCTCGATTCGGGTCTCTATACCGGCGAAGGGAAAAGTTCTATAAAGGACCATGTGATCATGCAAAAATCCCGTGGACAGGATAAGCCGCTTCTGGTCATGGGCGCAGGTCCCACTTGTCTGATAATTGATCTGGATAGCTTTGAGATTTATGACAACAGGGTTTCAAACGCGGATATCTGTAATATAGAATATTATCAGGATATGGAGGAAGGACTTTTTGTATTCTATGAGGACGGGAAGGTATACAGGGGAAACGCGAATAAATTGCGGCATGTTGAGACTGTTGGCAGCTATGCGGAGAAGCCGTTCATAAGGGGTGATGACGGACATTATGCGTTGTGCAGCGGAAATGAGTGCGAGATCGTGTTGTATTCCAGGCAATTGGACCAGCGATATCATGCATATATACCGGTTTCGGTTTCCGGCGATCATTTTGTAGATTTTCAATACAGTGCAGACGGCAGTAAATATATGTTTCAAAGTGTTGCGGATGGTAAGTATTATGTTTATGACGCGGAATCTCAGAAACTGATCAGAGAGTTTGAGACGGACAGCGATCAGGCTGTGCTGTGGAGTCATTATTTTGTCTGCAGCGGTCGGGGTGTAAGGTTTTATGATCTGAATACAGGAGAACCGGAAAATCCGGAGAGGAAAAGTTCCCCGACGGGTACTACTTATTATGCCGATTTCAGTACTGTTACAGGCGATTTTATGGAGGATGGCCTATATGTCTCAAAAGATGGGACCGCCTTGTTTATTGTGGCGACAAAGCAGATTGAAAAGATTACGGAGGAGGAGACGGAGCTTGTATGGAAGTATGAGGAGGAGGTTCACAAGAGGATTTCGGATTATTTTGCAAGTCATTTGAGTGATGACGGAAGGTGGATATTTGTTCAGATGACGGATACGGTCAGCGGTGATAAAGAGCTTGTCCTGATTGATCTGGAGGACGGTTCCGTTCAGGAATTGTTGAAAAGTGAGGATGGGACATTTCTCCTATCAGACAAATATGCCGGCGTAGCATTTTCCCATGATAACAGGACTGCCGCTTATTCAGAAAACAATATCATTCACATTCACTCGCTGGATGAGGCGAAAACAATAAAAGAAATTGAGGCACAGGAAGTTCAGATACAGAAGATTGTGTTTACGCCGGACTCAGACGGGATTATTACCTATACGGCTGACGGATATCTGCGCAAATATGACATTGAGACAGGCGGTCTGACCGGGGTCTTAAAGCTGGATGAGCGCCTGCGCGAGCATGGTTCAAACGTAACGCTTACGATGGACACGGAGAATCGTCTTCTGCTGGTATCTACTACATACGGGATTGACGGCGCCGTATTTGTATATCCCGATACAATGCAGTGTAAAATGCAGCTTTTGGATCAGATCTTTTTAGGGTATCAACCCGGGACGAAAGAGATTTGGGCAACGGGGGATGAGGGCGCGTATGCTTATTATATTTATAGTGCCAAAGATTTGTTGGAGCAATCATATGATTTGCTGAACCATATAAAAAAGTAAGGAGATCCCCGCAGAGCTGTTGTCTGCCGGCGCTTTGCGGGGGCTCAGTATGGCATTTTTGCTTGACAGATCATTCAATGTATCATACAATATTAATATCTTAAATTTAAGGTTTCTAAATCAGAGCAGTTTTTATTTTAGATTCTCTATTTCAAGTTTCTGATTTCAGGTTTTGAATCGGAGTTTTCTGAGGCAGTTCTGCCATGGCAATTTTGCTGAACAATCTTGTTTTTTCCATTTGATATGTGACAACAACAGACATTGGCAGGGGCAGGCTGTGACAACCTTCTCTGCAGAAGGAGGAGTATGGGAAAATATGATGACGCCATGTATCGCTATTTGTCAGTTTTTCACACGGAATTAAGGCTGCTGATGGAAGTGCTGTGTTTGCGTCAGAATAAGGAAGAAATGGATAAACTCTGGAATAGAGAAGATTTTTCACATGTGCATCGGGAGACGGCGGAGACGATAGCGGTCATGACAGACAGCACAGAGTTGCTGGAAAAACTGGAACAGCAGAAAGATGATCAGGAAGGAGGCGGATACGATATGTGTCTGGCAATGGAAGAATTGAGGAAGGACTGGATAGCGCGGGGAGAAGTATATGGAAAAGCAGAAGGAAAAGCGGAGGAAATTGTTGCCATGGGTTTGGAATTTGACCTTTCGAGGAACGATATTCTGAACAGACTGCAAAACAGGCTGCAGGTGTCCGAACAGAGGGCAGGAGAATATCTGGAACTGTTTGGGAGCCGCCCGGTGTAAGGCGAAGCTCCCAAACAAATTCGACAGACAGGATTCTGCGGCATTACTGCAGGTTGATGATTTTGGTGGCTACGGTGTCGCGGAAAAACCGGTCATGTTCTACGAAGATCATTGTAGGACAAAATTCCATGATCAGACGCTCAATCTGTATGCGGGAATAAACGTCTATAAAATTAAGAGGCTCATCCCATACATACAGATGGGCCGGTTCACAGAGACTTTTGGCTATGAGCACTTTTTTCTTCTGGCCGCCGGAAAAGTCGGCCATGTCTTTTTCAAATTGAATTCTCTCAAAATCCAGTTTGCGCAGAACTGCTTTGAACAGACTTTCGTCTATCCGGTTTTCGCGCGCATAATCTGAAAGGTTTCCCTTTAAATGAGAGGTATCCTGCGGGACATAGGAGATTGTAAGACCGGAACCGGTGGAGACTGTGCCGGTGTGATCGATGGGAAATCCCGCAAGGAGCTTTAACAGACTGCTCTTGCCGCTGCCGTTTCTGCCGCACAGTGCCACCCGGTCTCTACGCTGCACGGTAAAGGAGGCGGGATTACATACGCTGTGTCCGTCATAACGGGGAACGACGTCCGAGAAGGAGACAAGGATATCGGCACGATAGGAAAGCGGTGTGAGCTTCAGGTTTTCGGCAGTCTCCTGATCTTTCAAAAGCCGGGATTTTTGTTCAATTGCCTGATTCCGTCTTGTTTCGATTGTTTTGGCCCGTTTCATCATTTTTGCGGCTTTGTGTCCCACATATCCCTTGTCGGCGGCACCGGTTTTGGAAGCCTCCACCCGGTCGGACCAGTTCGAGGTACGTTTTGCCGCATTCTGCAGGCGTCGGATATCCTTTTGCAAGTGTTCCTTTTGCGCTGCCTCAGACTCCTGCTGCCGCTCAAAATTGGTCATAAAAGAAGAAAAATTACCGTTTTGCACCGTGATAGTCTCTCTGTTCAGCGAAAGGATATGGTCCACGCAGTCATCCAGAAAGCGGCGGTCATGGGATACCAGCAGGAAGCTTTTTTTCCTGTTCAGATAGGCCGCTACCAGTTCTCTGGCTCTGTCATCCAAATGATTTGTGGGTTCGTCGATCAGGAGAAAATGTCCTTCGTTGAGGAACAGAGCCGACAGCAGAACCTTTGTCTGTTCTCCGTTTGATAGTGTCTGAAAGGGTCTGAAGAGTACCTCTGGGTCAGCCTCAAGGATGGACAGTTCCCTCAGGAATTCCCAGTCCTGGGCCGTGGGACAGATTCCCTGCAGAATCTCCAGTGTCTGACGGCTTTTATCCTCCACGTCGTAGGGAAAATAGTCGAATTGAACTGAGCCGGTAATTTTTCCGCTATATTCGTATTTCCCCAAAAGAAGCTTCAGAAGAGTTGTCTTTCCCCTTCCGTTTCTCCCGACAAAGCCCAGTTTCCAATCAGAGTCGATCTGAAAGCTCACATGGTCGAATATAAGGTCATAGCTGGTGGGATAGGAAAAGGTCAGGTTTTCTATTTTGATCATTGACATGATTTGAGTCCTCCTTCCATGGATAAAAATTAAAGCTGCAATAAAAAACAGAGCTGCAGAAAAGTTAATATCTGCAGCCCGCCATAGCGTCCAATACTTTTACCGCTTATAAGAAGCGGCAATAAACTGATATGGAGTGGGATTGTCTTTAACTTTTCCGCAGGAAACGCAATCGTACTGTAAAACCGTACCATCGCCTGTTTAATTTCATCTGCAGGAAAAGTTAAACATCCTTTCACCTCTTTCTACCGGTATCTATTTGATTCGTCTGAATATTTGAATCGTATGAACGAAACCATTATAACATGAATTCGGAAAAAAGCAAGAGTGAAGTATTGCCTGTCTTCCCTAAAATCGGTATAATAGCTATATGAGAAAAATCGGGCGGGTTATGGCATTTCGCAAACACCTGACTAATTGACTAAAACAGAAAGAGCGAGGTATGTGCGATGGAGCTGAAAGAAAAACTGCAAAAGGCTTTGCAGGCTGTGGAGAACGGCGATGCGGCAGCAGCGGGGGAAGCTGTGTCGGAATTGAAGGCGTTGCCCAGAACGGCAGACGGGGTTTTTGACTTGACAGTCGTGGATGGGGATGTGTGGAAGGCAGCGGGTCTTGCCTATCCGGTGTATGTGGCATATGAGACTGTCTGCAACAAGAAAGAGGGGTATCCTGATCTGATCGCGCAGATGCGTGTGTGGGACGGCATGTTAAAGAAGGACTATACTTTTAGCAATGCCGCTAAGGCAGCGGATATGTGGATACATACCATACAGTTTATGAGCCCTGAGATTTATGAGTATTACAGAGAACTCATTGATATCTTCAAGGCCAATGTGCGTGAGACGCTGGCAAGGTTTTACGATACGGACGCCGTGCGGGATGCTGCGGATGCAGAGTTGTTTAAGGCGGCGGTACTGCAGGCCTGTGAGTCGGATATTCTGCTGGCCGAAAAGTATGAAAGAAGAGTTTAACAGGCTGCAGAAGCGGCAGATAGGAGATAGAAGCTATGGAAATCAAGCATGTTATGAGTACAGCCAGAAGCGCTGCCATTGAGATTGCAGACGGAGGCAGACATTTTACAAACAAGCCTTATATAGTATTTGTGAATGGGGAAAGTCACGGTGTGACGGATAAAACCATCACATCCTTATATGATCTGATTCCCGACACAAAGCAGCTTGTGGAGGTATTTGCCTGCGAGGACGAGACGGCTGGAACCAAAGGGGAGAAGCTGGGCGAGGTGAGTTTCAAAACGGACTATGAGTTCGTGACCTTAAATGTGAAGAAATTTGGTGCAAAAGGCGATGGGGAACATGACGACACTCATTTTATCCAGGCAGCCATCATGGCCTGTCCCGCTGACAGCAGGGTATATTTTCCTGCCGGCACCTATCGGATCACCAGCCTGTTCTTAAAGAGCCATATCAGACTGGAGCTGGCAGAGGGAGCGGAGCTTCTGGCATTTACCGACCGCACGATGTTCCCTACTTTCCCGGCCATGATAGAGAGCTATGACGAGACGGATGAATACAATCTTGGTACCTGGGAGGGGAATCCTCTGCCCATGTTTTCCGGCATTATCTGCGGCGTGGGCGTGGAGGATGTGGTGATCTACGGCAGAGGCGCCATCAATGGCAATGCCTCCAGGGAGAACTGGTGGAACAATCCCAAGGTTATGAATATCGCTTTCAGACCGAGATTATTCTTTATCAGCGGCTGTCGGGATATCACACTGCAGGGGGTGAAGTTCTGCAATTCTCCGTCCTGGACACTGCATCCGTATTTCAGCGACAATCTGCGCTTTATCGGCCTTACGGTGCAGAATCCTTCGGATTCGCCCAACACTGACGGTCTTGATCCGGAGTCCTGCAAAAACGTAGAGATTCTGGGTGTGAGATTCTCGCTGGGCGATGACTGTATCGCCGTCAAGAGCGGAAAAATTTATATGGGCAGAAAGCATAAGACGCCCTCCGAGAACATACATATCCGTCAGTGTCTCATGGAAAACGGTCACGGTGCGGTGACGCTGGGGAGCGAGATGGCCGGCGGCGTGGTGAATCTGACCGTGGAGGACTGTATCTTCCGTCATACGGACAGAGGCCTGCGCATCAAGACACGCAGGGGCCGGGGCAAGGATGCGATCTTGAGCAATATCACTTTCCGCAATCTGACCCTGGATCATGTAATGACTCCCCTTGTGGTCAATGCGTTTTATTTCTGTGATCCGGACGGCAAGACACAGTATGTACAGTCCCGGGATCCCTATCCTGTGGATGACAGGACTCCGGCTATCAAGAAGATGGTATTTGAAAATATGGACTGCACCAACTGCCATGTGGCGGCGGGGTATTTTGACGGTCTTCCCGAGGCCAAAATCGAGGAGATTTATATGAAAAATATCTTCATCAGTTATGCGGAGGACGCAAAATGCGATGTGCCTGCCATGTCCGAGGGCGTGGAGAAGAGCAGTAAGCGGGGATTGTTTGCGAGAAATGTCTCCAGACTGACGCTGGACAATGTGAAGATCACCGGACAGACAGGCGAGGCCTATGAGTTTATCGGCGTAGATGATCTGGAGCAGTATGAAGAGTAAGGCTGCAGGAATGAATGGAAGAAAGGTTGGGTAAAAATGCAATTAGGAATCAGATTACATGATACAAAAAAGCTCTGCTTTGAGGAGCGGATTGCGGATGTGAGCCAGCTTGGCTTCAAATGCGGACATTTGGCGCTGGCCAAGGTGATCGACGAGTTCCCCACCACGGACGAGGCTCTGACACCGGGACTTGCCATGTATCTCAAAAATGTATTTGCTGCGAATCATGTGGATATCGCGGTGCTGGGATGTTATCTGAATCTGGCCAATCCGAACCCGGAGAAGCTCAGACAGATCACTCACCGTTATATGGCGCATATCCGTTTTGCGTCGTGGCTGGGCTGCGGCGTTGTGGGTACGGAGACCGGAGCGCCCAATGAGAGTTATACCCATGTGCCGGAGTGTCATGGCGAGGAGGCGCTGCAGACCTTTATCAGCAATCTGCGTCCCGTGGTAAAGTATGCGGAGCAGATGGGAGTGGTGATGGCCATTGAGCCTGTGTGGAAGCATATCGTGTGTAATCCGGTCAGGGCCAGGAGGGTGCTGGACGAGATTAATTCTCCCAATCTGCAGATTATCCTGGATCCTGTCAATCTTCTGGATATCTGCAATTATCAGGATCAGGTGGCCATCGTGGACGAGGCCATCGAACTGCTGGGGCCGGATGTGGCCATGGTACATCTGAAGGATTTTGTGGTGGAGGGCGATAAGCTGGTGTCCGTGGGCGCAGGCCTGGGACGGATGGACTATACTTCTGTCATGAAATTTATGAAGACCAGAAAGCCTTTTATCCATGCGACACTGGAGAACACTACGCCTGAGAACAATCTCCAGGTGAAGGAGTTTGTGCAGAATCTGTATGATCAGGCCTGAGGACAGGCAGACGGGAAGCTGAAAACAGATATATAGGTATGATAACAGAGGATTGGAGAGATATGAAGAGATTGCGAAGCAGGGGGAGGCGTCTGGCTCTGTGGTTTGCGATGCTTGCGGTGATCTTGTACGCGGGCTGCGGCATCGTGACAATGGAAGACAAAGAAGAACAGGAGATCATAGATCAGGCCATGGCTTACGTGGCTTCCATGGCGGCAGAGCAGGAATCTGACGGGGAAGCGCCCCAAGAGGCGGGGGGATTCGTGGAGATGCCGTCCGTATCTCGGGAAGATGCGTTTACGGAGGCCCCCTCCGCGGCTGCGGATGGAGAGTCCGGAGAGTCGGCTGCCGGGCTGTGGGAGCTGGGATTGGTGGAGCTGTTGGACGAGGACGGCAGTTATACCACCTGCGAGGATGTGGCTTTGTATCTGGAGATTTATGAGAAGCTGCCCGACAACTTTATCACCAAGCAGGAAGCCCGGGATCTGGGCTGGGAGGGCGGTTCTCTGGAGGCCTATGCTCCGGGTAAATGCATCGGCGGCGATAAATTCGGCAATTACGAAGGGCTTTTGCCGGAGGCGGAGGGCCGAAGCTACAGAGAGTGTGACATCGATACATTAGGGGCGGACAGCCGCGGTGCAAAACGTATCGTCTATTCCAACGACGGACTGATTTATTATACGGAGGATCATTATGCCAGCTTTACGCTTATCTATAATTGATAAAGCATGCAATAAATGGGCGATATAACAGGCGATAATGCAGGAAACAAACAGGCGATAATGCAGGAAACAAACAGGTGATGAAGCAGGAAACATACAGGCAATAAAACAGGTAAATCATATACGGAGACAGCAGGCAGGGGAGATGCGGCATGAGATATGAGATCGATCTTCAGAATGTCGGAACCAGAGAGGCGTTTCACGACCTGATCGTGCAGACGCTTCCCTGTCCCGCCTTTTACGGCAGGAATCTGGACGCTTTTTATGATGTTTTGACAGGGCAGTACGGAATCGGGGAACTGACCTTTTACAATATGGAAGATTTTATGCGGAATCTGCCTGATTATGGGGCGGCCCTCAGGGCGCTCTGTGCAGAAGCCGTGGAGCAGTGCCCGGGGCTTTTGATCAGTTTTACAGAATAGAGACTTGAATTTCGTTAATAAACTCCGCGCTGTAAGGCGCAGAAATGAGGAAGAGCAATGTATACAGACGGACAGATCTATATGGGGCTTGCCGAAGGGCAGCGTGTTCATATGCAGCTTAATATGGCTAACCGGCACGGTTTGATCGCGGGCGCAAGCGGTACGGGAAAGACCATTACCATGAAGGCTATGGCAGAGTCCTTTTCCGATGCGGGAGTACCTGTGTTTTTGTGCGATGTCAAGGGAGATGTGTCAGGGCTTGCAGAGGCCGGGACAGCCTCTGAGAGTATGGAAAAACGCATTGATAAGTTCGGTATCAGGGAAGCGTTTTCCTATAAAGCATATCCGGTGTGTTTCTGGGATATCTATCAGGAGGGCGGGCATCCTGTGCGGGCGACCATCTCCGATATAGGGCCGGATATTCTGTCCAGAATTCTGGGACTTACCGCCACTCAGGAGGGCGTACTGAATATTATCTTTAAGATTGCGGACGACAGGGGGCTTTTGCTCATTGATCTGAAGGATCTGCGCACCACCATCAATTATGTGGCGGAGCACAGGGATGAGTATACGCTTACTTATGGGAATATGTCAACCCAGTCGCTGGGAAGCATTGTGCGGGCGCTGCTTCCGCTGGAGACGCAGGGGGGCGATCTGTTTTTTGGCGAGCCGGATCTGGATATATCAGACTGGATACGCACAGATGTTTACGGCAAAGGTATGGTAAATATTTTAAACTGCGTAAAGCTGGTGCAGAACCCTGCCCTCTATGCAAGTTTTCTGTTGTGGATGATGGCAGAACTTTTTGAAAAACTGCCGGAAGCGGGCGATCTGGATAAACCCAGGCTGGTATTTTTCTTTGACGAGGCGCATATGCTGTTCTCCGATGCGCCAAAGGTATTGGTGCAGAAGATCGAGCAGGTGGTGAAGCTGGTGCGTTCCAAGGGCGTGGGCATCTATTTTGTGACTCAGAGCCCGGGGGATATCCCTGACCCGGTGCTGGCACAGTTGTCCAACAGAGTGCAGCATGCGCTGAGGGCCTATACGCCTTCCGAGCAGAAGGCGGTAAAGGTTGCGGCGCAGTCGTTCCGTGTAAATCCGGCTTTCAAGGCGGAGGATGTGATCATGGAGCTGGGGGTGGGTGAAGCGTTGACATCTTTTCTGGATGTGGACGGCGTACCCGGCATGGCGCAGCGGACTTCCATTATCTGTCCACAAAGTTTGATGGGGCCTGTGGATGAGGCGACAAGACGGGGACTGATGGCTCGGGACGGCATGAGTAAATATGACCGGGCTTACGACGGAATCTCTGCTTATGAGGTGCTCACCGGGCAGCAGGAGCAGGAGGCCGCGCAGGAGAGGCTGGCGGCTGAGAGAGCGCAGCTCGAGAAGGATCAGGAGGCCTTCGAGGCCCGCAAGGCCAAAGAGGAGGCTGCGGCGCAGAAACAGCGAGAGAAGGCTGCAGAGGACGCCCGGAAGAAAAAGGAGAAGGAAGAAGCCGCCGCGCAGAAAAAGAAGGAGCAGGCCAGCGAGAGAAGGAAGAATCAGATTGAGAGGCAGCTCATCAGTACCGGTATGCAGGTACTCAAGAGAGGAATCCTCAATACTTTATTCAAATAGGATGATTTGGGTTTGTCGAAAGACCGCCGCTATGATGATGGGGCGGTCTTTCAAGACAACAGAGCATTATTGGGTATTATTTCAAAATGTCTTTAATCTCCGGAATAGATTTTCCCTTCAGACGCAATTCCTTTATTTTTTGAATCAGCGCTATACTTTGTTCCCGTTTATAGCGTCGTGTCAGATTTTCTTCCGCCTGTTCAAAGGGCAGCATACCTTCTTCCGTATAAAATTTTAATGTACTGTACCGCATATCGGTGAGTCTTACCAGTTCTCCGATGGTTACATACTCTGAATTGTTTATTACATCCAGGCTTCTTTGTCTTGACATATGAACTTCTCCATTAGCTGTAGGCTACAATTAAAACGCTCATCATCGCAATCAGGTTTTCCACATAATCGATCATGGCTTTGATTGTTTTTCCAGTGTCAGAGTTGGCGGTTTCCTTTAATTTAGCTTTTATTTCTTTTTGCTCATACCCGGCAAACCAGGTCTTTAACAGCTTACTCTTATCCAGAAGAATGACCAGAGCGGCGATCTCTTCTGTAATGTCAACATCTTCCAAAAACTCTGCCCTTATCATATCGATGACATAATGAACAGCTTTTGCATTTGGGATGCAGGCATTTTTATTTCCGGAAATGCCTAAACGGGTAACTTCTGCCAGACCTGAATCCTCCAGAGAAGCGCCGATGGAATTGATAAGCTCATATAAGTTTTTATCGGTGACGGAATAGGTATATGCTTCTAATATTTTTTCCAATTTTACCGGTTTTGATTGATTGATAAAATCATACAAAGGTTTCAGATAAGCCTTAGCGTCCGGAAGTTCATCTGTTACAGTAACGCTTTTCTTATCAATCTTAATGCAATTTTGTAACTGTAATTCTAATAAACCGGATGCTACAAGACATACCAATCGCTCTGTGCTAAAGCCGGAAAATTTCCCTTTGGAATTTACGGCACAAATCAAATACTCCTGTGTAATAGTCAAATCTTTCATCTGACATCCTCCTTACTTACTACTTATCACTTACTACTTACGATATAATATATCACATACGGAAGATTTGTCAATACCTTATATAAAAATCAGGATGGCGGGAATTGTTGCTTAAGGTTTTCTTAAATTGCCCATATAACATTGTCGAACGGAAAAATTTCTGTTATGGTAGAGGTATATTTTGGAGAATGGAAGAGAGGAACGTATTGCAGATGAAGGGCAGAATTGGGATTCTGGTAACGCTTTTGGGTATCATGTTCTTTGGTGGAGCGAAAATGACGGTTTTGGCCGAGGAGGACTTTGTCATCGACGCGGTGATGGTGCCCCAGGCTCAGGATACATATGATATCAGACTGACCGTTCAGAATAACGGACAGGACTGGGAGGGAATCGCCAGATTGTCCATAGAGGAGAGATACAGTTGGTATACCACAGCTTATGATACGGCTTTGTCTTTGCCGCAGGGCAGTACCAAACAGTTTGTCGTCAGGATTCCCAGGGACGGGCAGGAGGTTTCCGGAGGAACGATGAAGGTCGTTCTGCAGGACAAGAAGTCTCAAAAGAGCGCGGAGAAGAAATTTGACCGGTTTTTGCTGGATGCGGGCAACGCTCTGAGTCTTGGTATTCTCAGCGATGCGTATTCCACGCTCACCTATCTGGATATGGGAGGGCAGGCGTTATATTTTGGAAGTGATGAGTATCCTGTAAGACTTGTGGAATTAAATCAGGATAATCTGGTGGATACCTTAGATGGACTGACCATTCTGGTGATCGACAGATATGATACCTCTGTCTTGACGGAAGAGGAAGTAAGGGCTTTGGAGCTCTGGAATTACGATGGCGGGGTGCTGATCGTCGGGACCGGGAGTTATGGAGAGAAGACACTGGCAGGCCTGGACTATCTGGCAGTAGACTGCGAGGAAATTCTTAAGCCGGGAGAAAGTCCGGAAAATGTAAACGAATATGTGGATTTTTCCAAGCTTTCCATAGCGCAGCTCAGGGATTTGGACAGACGGTATGGCGACAGCAGCAACGAGACCTCTGTTATGGTGGATGCTATGGGAGACGGCGCAGCGGGCATTGTGCCTTACGGGTTATCGGAGCTCGGAGAGCAGGATGCATCCGTTTATACTGATTATATCAATCAGGAAACATTCGTGTATTATCTTTTGAATGAAGTGTGCAGGACGGCCGATTCGCGTTATGCATATTCTACGTCATCCGGCAGCTCCGAATATGGGAATATCCAACGCAGGATTCTGAGTGTACTTGGGAACAGCAGCGGTTCTCTGAATTTCGGTGCGCTGAGATTAATCGTGATTCTGTATGTGATTTTTGCGGGTCCCCTGCTTTATATGATCCTGCGTCTGTTAAAGAAGAGAGAGCTTTACTGGGTGGCTGTGCCTGTGACGGCTGTTGCGGGAATCTTTCTGGTTTTTCTGGCAGGAAGAGGTTTCGAGGTTGTGAGCACCCGGGTGTATTCCGTGACTGTGGAAAATCTGTCTGATCATAAGGGGGGCAGAACCTGGCTGCACTGTTATGACGCCAACCATGGAGAGTGGGGCTTACGTTTGGCGGAGGATTATGATTATGTGGGGCCGTGTGCGGACAGTTATCGCTATGGACGGGATGAGGACGATTATTACAATCATATTCGGAGAGAGGGGGACAGGCTCTTTTTCGGCATCCGGGCAGGTTCAAGCTTTGAGGACAGTTATTTCTGTGCGGGCGGTTTTCCGAACAGGAGTGATGGCGAACTCTCGTTTGAGTATTTCGGGAGCGTTCAGCCGGGTGGCGGCGGAACCGTTGTCAACGGGACGGACCGGGACTTTGCTTATATTGCGCTTGTAGCAAACGATTCGGTATATGTCTATAAAGGCCTTGCAGCGGGAGCGCGCTGTGATCTGCAGGACGCGGAATGTATTTACAACAATACCCAGAATTATCGTTCCAATATCGGATATGGATATCTGTATGATCTTCTGGAGGACATGCTGGTGGATGTCAGCCGGAAGAAGCAGAAGAGAGAGGACGTTGACACTCTGGCGGCTCTGGGGGTCGGGATTTTTTCCGTGTATCCTGAGCTTGGAAGTAATGATCTGCTGATCATGGGCGTGACGGCGGACTGGGATAAGGCGATAGACGATACCTGCGGCGAGATATCCTATGGATGTCTCTATGCGATACAATAGGGGGGCAGTATGCTGTATATCAACAATTTGACAAAAAATTACGGTTCTTTTACGGCGGTCAACCATTTGACGCTGCATATACCCGAGGGAGATCTGTTCGGTTTTGTGGGACCTAACGGCGCAGGCAAGACTACCACGATCCGCATTGTGTGCGGCCTGCTCAAAGCCAGCGGGGGTGCGGTGAAAATAGGCGGCACTGCGGCGGATGTGGGCAGCAGGGAGATGAAGCGTCTGATCGGTTATGTGCCGGACTTCTTTGGTGTATATGACAATCTGAAGGTGCGGGAATATATGGATTTATATGGCTCCATGTATGGAATGTACTCCCGGGATATCGCAAAGCTTGCGGACGATCTGCTGGAGCTGGTCAATCTCTCCGACAAGAAGGAGGTCTATGTGGACACCCTCTCCCGGGGCATGAAACAGCGTCTTTGCGTGGCCAGAGCCCTGCTCCACAATCCCAGGCTGTTGATTCTGGACGAGCCCAGCTCCGGCCTGGATCCCAGAGCCAGGGTGGAGATGAAAGAGCTTTTGAAAAATCTGCATTCCATGGGAAAGACCATTGTCATCAGTTCCCATATTCTCTCGGAGCTCTCCGAGATGTGCAGCAGTATCGGTATCATGAACCGGGGAAAGCTGGTGACGGCTGGCCGGATTGAGGATATTATGCAGCAGCTTTCGGGCGGGACGCGCATACACATCCATATTGCATCTGAGATGGAGACGGCGGTGCGGGTCATGAAGGAGCAGGACAGAGTCACTGTGGAATCTGTCCGGGAAAATGAACTGATCATCTCCTACGGCGGAACGGACGAGGAGATTTGCGGACTGATTGGCCGGTTGATACAAAATCAGGTGATTCTGACAGGTTTCCACAGGGAGGAAGGCAGTCTGGAATCGCTGTTCATGCAGTTGACAGGAGGTGCAGCGCAATGAAAATGAGATTGAATCCCATCGTGAAAAAGGACCTGCAGGTGGCAGCGCGCAGTATGCGGTTGAGCTGGGGACTTTTTGCCTATGAGGCGCTGCTGGCGCTGGCTTACCTTCTGACCATGGCTGTGATTCAGGGGAACAGTACCAATATCTATGGCGCAGGAAATGTCTATAGTTATCTGGTCAGTCTGTTTCCGGTTCTGGCAGTGTCGCAGGTATGTATCGTTGCGTTGATCGTGCCCATTATCACCGCGTCTTCCATCTCGGGGGAGCGGGAGCGTCAGACTCTTGACATCATGTTGACCACTTGTATGTCTCCCTTTTCCATCGTATTGGGAAAAGTAATATCCGCTGTGCTGCGTATCCTGTTTTTTGTGGCAGCCAGTACGCCCATCATGGCGCTGGCGTTTGTGCTGGGGGGCTTGAGCTGGATCAATCTGTTTTACTTTCTGCTCACCATCATTTTGCTGTCGGTGCTGTCGGGGAGTATCGGGATATTTTGTTCCGCTCTCTGCCGCAGGTCAATAACGGCTGTTATATTATCCTTTGCTTTTTATTTTATGATCTATTTCATGACGTTTCTGCCTCTTGTGCTGAGGGCCGCCATGGGCGCATCAAGTGCGGGGGAGTCCGTATTGGTCCTGCTGTTTAATCCTGCCGTGTTTTTTGAAGAATTCTTTATGCAGATCATGACGGGCAATTCGCTTTTGGGGGGATCGGGTTATGTATTCTCCAGATCGGATGTGGGATTTTTGAGTTATCATCTGGCCACCGGAAAGAGATGGATGTTTGTGTCGGCGGGCTGTATCTTACTGCTGGCGCTGCTGTTTATGCTGGCGGCTGCATGGAAGGTAAATCCCATGCATTCCGCTTCGGGACGAAAGCGCGGCAAGGCGCGGAAGGGTTGAAGGAGCCACGGGAGTATAAAGCCTGAGCTGAGAAAGGACGGGTGTAAACGGTATGGGGCTGAGAGAGTTCCTTGACAGGATAAAGGCCTGCCGCCGGAGGCTGAATCTGGCGGGATTTGTGAAAAAATTCCTGTTTGCTCTGAGCGTGGGTGCGGGAGTGGGCATTCTCTTTCAGATTGCGGCTTTTGTGACGCCGCTTTATTATGCGAATCTTTATGCGGGGATTGCCCTTGTGCTTGCCGCGCTGACAGCGTTTGCAGCGGGCTGTGTAGGACGATGCACCATGGAGCAGGCGGCGCTTGCCATGGATGGCTTTGGATTTGAGGAACGGATCATCACTGCCTACGAAAACAGGGAGAAAAAGGGGGCAATGATCGCGCTCCAGAGACAGGACGCCATGAGGCGGCTCTCAGAGAATCGTGACAGAATCAGGATACCGCTTTTGCCCTCCCGGAAAAGAACAGTATGGCCGTTGGGGCTAATGGTGTTGCTGGCAGGACTCGCGCTGATACCTTCCCCGGTAAAGGACCGGGCACGTGAGCTTCACGGGATCAGAGCTGAGGCCAAAGAGAAGGAGAAAGAGATTGACGAGGTTATAGAGACGCTGGGCAAGCTGGAGCAGGAGACGCTGACACCCGAACAGCAGGCGGCCCTGCAGCAGATGCAGGAGATGCTGCAGTCGTCCATGCAGGAGTATCAGCAGGCGCAGTCCGCAGAGGCACTGGCAGCGGCCGGCGAGAAGCTTCACTATAAATATGAAAATATGAGCAGTCAGTTGTCCGGTATCTCACAGAGCCTTCAGAATGGAGCAACCGCTTCGGCAGTCACGGCGGAGTCCATGCAGGCCATGGCGGAGAAGCTGCAGCAGATGAGCGGGAAAGAGCCTTCGGGAGGAAATCAGCTTGCCTCCAATCAGGGACAGAACGGTCAGGGGAGCCAGAATGGTCAGGACGGTCAAAACGGCCAGAACGGTCAAAATGGTCAAAGCGGCCAAAGTGGTCAAAACGGTCAAGATGGCCAGGGCAGCGGCGGTCAGGGAGACGGCGACGGTCAAGGCAGCGGCGGTCAGGGAGACGGCGACGGTCAAGGCAGCAGCGGTCAGGGAGACGGCAACGGCCAAGGCAGCGGCGGTCAGGGAGCAGGCGACGGCTCCGGCAGTGGACGCGGAACAGGGAGCAGCAACACGGCCCACGATTATGTCAGTGTGCCAAATGCCATTGCCGACAGCGGTAATCTCACGGGAAATGCGGTAGATCATGACGCTTCCGAGTATTTCCGCGCGCAGAACGGCCTGAGCTGGGAGGGGACGCATGTGTCCCATGAGGCGGTGATCGGAAGCTATGAGCGCAACGCTTACGAGGGCATTGCCGCAGGGCGTTACCCCAGCGGTATGGAAAATGTGATCAAAAATTATTTTGCAAGCTTTAATTAGGTGGAATCAGGTTGAATCAGGGAGGCGACAGAGCGATGAGTGAATTGGACAGGAGCAGATTAGAAGATCCGGCCTATATGGCGCAGCGGATTGCGGCCTGCGAAGCGGAGATACAAAAAGGAATCATCGGGCAGAGGGAGATCATCCGGCAGGTGATATTGGCCATGCTCACGGGAGGCAATGTGCTTCTGGAAGGTATGCCGGGACTGGGGAAGACCAGACTGGTCAGTACCATTGGCAGGGTGTTCGATCTGTCCTTTAAACGGATTCAGTTTACCCCGGATCTGATGCCCAGCGATGTGACGGGAACCAATATCATTGTCAAGAACGAGAAGGGCAGTTCTTTTTCGTTTGAAAGAGGTCCCATTTTCGCCAATCTGATTCTGGCCGATGAGATCAACCGCGCCACGCCAAAGACGCAGTCGGCGTTGCTGGAGGCCATGCAGGAGCACACCGTGACGGTGGGAAATGAAAGCCATACTCTGGAGGAGCCCTTCTTTGTGCTGGCCACCCAGAATCCTATCGAAAACGAGGGGACTTATCCCCTGCCGGAGGCGCAGTTGGACCGTTTCATGTTCAAGATTCTGGTGCGCTTTCCCTCAAAGGAGGAGCTTAAGGGGATCGTGGAGCTGACTGAGGGGAGCGGTGCGGCTGAAATTCAGAAAATGCTGGACGGGGAGGGACTGCTTGCAGCCAGAGCGCTGGTGAATCAGATTCCTGTGGCGGATGCGGTGCTGGATTATGCGCTGGATATCGTCATGGAGACTCATGCCGAGAATCCCCATATCAGGGAGGGGGCAAGTCCCAGGGCGGCCCAGGCGCTGATCCGCGCCTCAAGAGCCAGGGCTTTTCTGGAGGGGCGTCTGAATGTGGCGTTTCAGGATGTGGAGGAGATGGCTTATCCTGTACTGAGACACCGGATTATTCCCAGCTTTGACGCCATCAGCGAGGGCGTAGGTGAGGATGTGATCATTCAGCGGATTCTTGCCGCGAAGAAACCATAAGAGGGTGAAAGTATGATGCCGGATGCCGCATTTTTTGATACTTTGTCCAGACTCAGGCTGGCAATGGGGCACAGGTCTTCCATGAATCTGTCGGGAAACCGCAAGTCCATGCAGAAGGGTTCCTCCACGGAGTTTTCCGATTTCAGGGAGTATATGCCCGGGGACGATATACGCCGCATTGACTGGAATGCCTATGGGCGTCTGGACCGGCTTTATGTGAAGGAATATATGGAGGAGAAGGAGGCTGTGGTGTCTATTCTGATCGACAGCAGCGCCTCCATGGATTACGGGGTAAAGAAAAAGGGTGAACTGGCCTGTATGCTGGCTGCCGCTCTGGGTTACATGGGTCTGAACAATATGGATCGGGTGATTCTCTATGATATGCAGAACATGCAGTCTCCCTTTGTAGCTTCGGGCGGGAAACGGGCCCTGCCCAGGATGACGGATTGGCTGGAGCAGCGGCGCTTTGACGGGAAGGTGGATATCGGGGATGCCATCAGCCGGCTGCCGTTAAAGGGGCCGGGTGTGACGGTGATCATCAGCGATTTCCTGCAGGAGACATTTCTGGAAAATGAGCAGGAGGCTGTGGGAAAACTTTTGCGTTTTCTGGACTATCGCAGGCAGAAGGCGGTGCTTTTGCATGTGCTGGCAGGGGAGGAGCTCTCCGTGGGGCTTACAGGCACCCGGAATCTGATCGATATGGAGGAGGAGAGCACACTGCGGCTGACTTTGGATGCCGGGAGCATCCGTGTGTATGAGCGGGCGCTGCAGGCTTTTTTGGACGGGCTTCGGAGGGAGTGCGCAAGGACGGGGGCGTTTTATTCGGTGTGCAGTACGGAACGGGAGATTCATCAACTGATTTTTCGGGATTTAAGGATGCTATATGATATTTGAGAGTATGTGGCCGCTGTTTTTTCTGGCAGCGGTTCCGGTGATCATAATTTTATATTTGCTGAAGCCTAAGGGTCTGGACTATCGGATCTCGTCTAATCTGCTCTGGAAGAAGCTGTTGAAGAATGAGCAGTCCAGGACCTTTTTTGAAAAGTTTGTCCACAATATCCTGATGTATCTGCAGATCCTGACTGTGGCGTTGTTAGTGGTGGCTTTGATGTCGCCCTTTATCAGGACGGACGGCCGCGGAGGCGGGAGAAAGGTATTGCTTTTGGATACCAGCGGAAGTATGCAGCATGTAGGCGTCTCGGGAAAGAGCCGCCTGGAGGAGGCGGTGGAGCAGGCCTGCGAGTATGTGCGTACTGCGGAGAATACCCGATTTTCCATCGTGACGGCTGATGCTGCAAACGTGAGGCTTCTGGCGGTGGATGTCTCGGATGCGGAGAGCCTGACGAAAACGCTGCGAAGTCTGGAATGCAGTGACAGCGGAGGAGATCTTGGGCTGGCGCAGGGAATTCTGGACACGCTTGCGGGAAATAACGCACAGGGGGCTGCGGGAGACGCTGCAGGGGGAGCTGCGGATAATGCTGCGGATCTTCTGGTGTATACTGACGGCGCAGGGGCGGAGGTCTTCGGGGAACTGCGGGGCTTTGTCCATAAAGAGCTTCATGTGGTGGGTGAGGCTGTATCCAATGTGGCCAATGAGTATACGGTCTTTGCGGGACGCGAGGATGGGCTATATGATGTGATGGTGAGTGTGTCCAATTACAGTGACGCAGAGGCTTCCTTTGATATCAGTCTGTATGACGAGGGAGAAAAGCTCATGGCCCTGTCCCGGATGCGGCTTGCCCCTTCGGAGGGGAAGGTCTGCCTCTTTGAGGGAGTGGACTGGCAGGGGCAGACGCTCACTTCCCGTCTGGGCGGGATCGTGTTTTCGGGTTCGGCTTTTGCCCCCGATCATGGAAGCGGGGCGGCAGAAGGGGACAGTCTGGCCGGGGACAATGTCTCCCGTGCGGTGAAGAGCCGGGAAAATCTGATAGAGGGATTGCTGGTGGGAGAGGGCAACACCTTTATCGAGAAGGCCTATCAGGCTGTGACGGGGCAGAGCATTACCAAAGCGAAGACGGACGGGGCGTTGCAGGCGGATAAAGATCCGGCTGCGGGTGCGGAATCCGGCGCATACAATGTAGCAATCTACGACGCGGGATGTCTGCCCGAAGCCCCGGCGGGGAACCGGCTGATCTTCGCCGGAGCGGGAAACGTCTACTCCGGTGTAACCGAGACTTTGGAAAATGTGGTACTGGACATGACGGACTGTGATCTGACTTCGGGTCTGTCCGGTTTTACCGTGGGGGTGAATAAGGCTTATTGCTTTGCGCTGCCGGAAGGGGCGGAGAGCTTTTTGGAGTACGACGGAAAATGTGTGGGGTATTATGGCGAGACGGATGGCGTAAGAGAGGTTGTGGTGGGCTTTGACATCCGGGAGTCGGACTTTCCGCTCAGGGCTGAATTTCCGGTTTTTCTGGCCAATGCCATGATTTATCTGTCGGACACCTCCTGGCTTGCCTCGAATGTCTACTATGCGGGGGAGGAGATCGCCCTGCAGCCCTGGGCGGAGGCTGACAGGGAGCGGTTTGAGAGCCGTCCCGGCAAAGCAGGGTTGTATCAGATCGGAAATGAGGAGTATCAGGAGCCCTATGTGGTGCGATTTCAGACTGCCACGGAGTCTGACGGACGGGCAGAAGCTTTGTCGGTGGCGGATTCGGATGGATTGCAGGTACAAAAAGTCAAGCGGACGCTGCGGAACCTGTTTTTGGTGCTGGCATTGCTCCTGCTGGTGATCGAGTGGATCGTTTATGTGCGTCAGATGCGTTATCGGGGGAAATTTTACCTGATTGTGAGAGGTGCGGTGTTTGTGTGTGTGTTGCTTGCGCTTTTTGGCATACGGTTCCACAGGGGCAGCAGCCGCACGGCCACGGTATTTGTGGTGGATATCTCCAACAGCAATGAGGCGCATCTGGAGGAGGTTGAGAAGTATCTGCGGGAGACCGTGGAGAAGATGCCGTCGGGGAATGTCTATGGCATTGTGACTTTCGGGAAGAATGCGTTGGTGGAGCAGTTTTTGACTGCGGAGAAGAGCTATGGCGGTCTGATGACACTGCCGGAGAAGACAGCCACAAATTTTGAGGATGCGCTTTCCAAGGCTCTGACATTGATTCCGGGGGAATACAGCGGGAGGATCGTGGTGCTCACGGACGGTAGGGAGACCAGAGGGGATATCCGCAATATGGCACAGGCTCTGTCCGCGAGCCGGGCTGAGTTGCTGACGCTGCTGTATGAGAATGAGGAGACGCCGGACGCCTATATCGATCAGGTGACGCTGCCGGCCTATCTGCACCCGGGGGATAAGTATTCGGCCACAGTGCTGGTGGAGAGCAATTATGACACGGACGCAGTCATAACGCTTTTCAGGGGAAGCAGACAGCAGTTGGCCAGTCAGGTACATTTGAACAAGGGAAGCAATCGCTTTGTGTTCGGGGCACAGGTGGAGGAGAATGCGGACAGCGGTTCCATGGAGGGCTTGAGGGTACAGGTACAGGCGCAGGGAGATACCTGCCCGGAAAATGACACGTTCAGCGCCTACTCTGTGGTGGAGGCTGTGCCGCGGGTGCTTGTGATCTCCGGTAAAAATGCCAATGTGTCAGCTTTTACTTCGGTGCTGAACGCGGCGGGCTGCGATTACAGCGCGGTCTCTGCGCTGAATGCGCCCGACAGCATCAATGCCATGCTGGATTATAAAGCTATGATTCTGGTGAACACTTATATAGATGATCTGCCAGGAGGCTTCCTGGAGAATCTGGAGACTTATGTGAAGGATTATGGCTGTGGTTTCATCTGCTGCGGCGGAGAGGACAGCTTTGCGCTGGGCGGATATCGGGACACCGTACTGGAGACTGTGCTGCCGGTGGATATGCAGCTTCGGAGCGTGAACGAGTCTCCCTCCATGGCCATGGTCATGGTTATCGATCACTCCGGCAGTATGCTCAGTGAGGCGGATGCTTCCGGCGCCAGCAATCTGGACGTGGCTATCAAGGCGGCTACGGTGGCTGTGGATAATCTGGAAGACAAGGATTTTGTGGGCGTATTGACCTTTGACGATCAGTATGAGTGGCAGGTGGAGCTTCAGCAGGCTGAGGATAAGCCTGCCATCAAGGAGGAGATCAGGAAGATCAGCGAGGGTGGCGGAACCACCATCAAACCGGCGTTAAAGGAGGCGTATGGGGCTCTGGCAAAGAGCGAGGCGTCCGTGAAGCATGTGGTGCTGCTTACCGACGGTATGGGAGAAACCGATGATTTCAGGGATGTGATCAATGACTATACGGGGGGAGGCATCACCCTCTCCACGGTTGCGGTGGGAAGCGGGTCGGACACGCGGCTTCTGGAACGTCTGGCGGACAACTGCGGCGGCAGATATTATTATTCTGATCTCTCCAGCGATCTTCCCAGAATTTTTGCGCAGGAGGTCTTTTTGGGCGGGGACAGCTATATTCAGAACGGTGTGTTCGGACTGGCTGTGCAGAGGGGACATGAGCTGACGGCCAATCTGTTTTCGGAAGGATGGCCTGCGATTTACGGATATATTTCGGCCACGCCTAAGACTGCTTCCAGTCCGGTCATCACGGCTGCCGAGAAGGATGATCCGATCCTCACCGTGTGGCAGTATGGACTGGGCAGAACCGCGGCGTGGAACAGCGACGTCACCGGGGAGTGGAGCGGCGCTTTTTCAGGACAGGAGGATTATGTCCAGCTCTGGAAGCGGATCGTGGACTATTCCACCGGAAATGTCAACATGGGTGAGGACAATGTGAACGTGGTGACGGTGGGTGAGTTTACCAATGTGGTCTATCAGACGCAGAACTATGGCGGTGAGACGGAGATTCTGGTGACGGCTATCGATCCTCAGGGGGAGAGCAGCGAGGTGAAGCTTCACGCTACGGCTCCGGGCAGATATGAGGCGGAGCTTTCCACGCCTCTGACGGGCCTGTATCATTATAATATACGCCGGACTGAGGGCGGAGAGATTCAAAGCTATATGACTACGGCCGCTGCCGTTCAGTTTTCGGATGAATATAAGTTTGACGTGAGTCCGGCCTCCTGGCTGCATTTTGTGGAGCAGTACGGACGGGTCATCACGGAGCAGGAGCCGGTCTGGAGCCGTATCAACACGGGGGCCAGAGAGAGCTATCCTCTGACCAACTGGCTGTTAGGGCTTGCGGTCTGCCTTTTCCTTATGGATGTGACCATGCGCCGGTTTCAGTATGTGCCTGCATGGAGATTTGGGCGGGGCGACAAGAGAAAGGCTGGTACTCAGGGGCAGGAGGCAGGACCGTCAAATCTGAATGGCACAGAGGGCACCGTGGGCGGAGGAGTAGTCTCAGGCAGAGAGGCTGAGGCAGACGGGGCTGAGACAGGCAGGGCTGCCGGAAATGCGGGTGAGAAGCCGGAGAAAGCCGGGAAGGCTGGCAAGACTGGCAAGTCAAAGCGCGCCGGAAAGACCGGACGTGCCGGAAAAACCGCGGGGGCACAGCAGACGCTGGATACTTCCCAGTTATTGAAGAAGAAGGACGACAGGAACGGTTCGGTTTAACAGTGCTATGATTTTCACAGGATGAATGTTACCGTGTTGGAGAAAAAGGATATTCCGAAAATGTGATATGTTGTGAACTGTAGAGGTAGTCATTTCCGTAAATCGCTGTATTTTAGTGGAAATGTGCATCTGCTAAAATATACATATGCGGCTGATTCATTTGTGGTAAATGGAAATTTGCAGATGTTGCGGTAAGGAAAGAGGATGTGACAGAGCAGCTTAAATCCTATGACTGGCTGTGCTGACTTCAATATATGCTCTTTAGTATGAAGTCCTATACGGAGGTCGATGACGGACTTTGTAAAGATCAGCAAAGGGGAATGTCCTGCACTTTTGACAGGAACAGGTATGTTTTGTCAGTATGAAATCAGTCGAAAAATTGGATAAGAAAAGGAGACGGAGCAGTTCATGGTAAATACGAAACGAGAGATTGAAGCAGAGTGCTTTTTGCCACAGGCAGAGAATGAAGGGCAAAGATATGGCAGAAACAAGCATACAGCGATAAACCATACATATATTAACAGTGGCAGTTACCGAAGAAAGTTTGATTTTATTTCCGATTCGTCTGAGTTGAACCGTCTCATATTTCAACTTTCAAAAAGGATGTTGGAACATAGATCGGGAACAAAGTTTGAGGATATGTATTGGATTGATGCGGCGCATCAGACGGTGATAGCAGAGGAAACTGAGAGCTGTTCTGAAGAACAGATTGTATATTCAAACAGTATATGTTCCAAAATATCAAAGTATGATAATCTGATTACGCTGCATTCTCATCCGAACAGTTACCCACCCAGTATCAATGATTTGAATTCCAATTTTATCAATCACTATGGCCTCGGCATTGTAGTCTGCCATGATGGTAAAATATTCAAATATGCTTCAAATCAGGAAATACGGGAAGACTATTATATGATGGTTGTTGAAAAATATCTGAAAAAAGGCTATAATGAATACGAAGCACAGATAGGGGCTCTTATGGAATTAGTCGCGAAGTTCGATATTATGGTAAAGGAGGTAACAGAGGATGGTATGTGAAAACGATATTCTGGAGATTCCTGAAAAATATAAAAAAATGTCTGAAGAAGAATTAGATAAGGAAATAGAAAGGCTTTATGAAACCATGAAAGACCAAAACAGAGGTGAGGTAAGAGAGAAGGTTGCAAAGCTGCCTGTGAAAATTTCCTTTTAAAGATTGTTGCCCCGATTTGATAAGAATGGGGGAATGGAAACAACCTACACACTGATTAGAAAATAGTATAGTTTTAGATTTGCTATCGAATATGTAGAAATACAACTCATTAATGGACTAATTTTTATTAAAAATTTACAAACACACTAGACAATATTTCTCTGATGAAGTGGATGGGGATATATAAATAAAAAGCCGATGGTTTTGGAAGTGTACTGGACATATTGTATGTTTAGTGCATTTTTTGTTTGGAAAGGAGTTTTTATGAAATGATCAAATGAAAAATTCGGAAAGAGTAGCGATGGTATGGCTCGCATACAATCAGCGAGACAGCCAAAACTTTCTCGCTGAAAAAGTCTGACTATATGGATATATCTTCATAGCCGGCCTGTTGTGCATCTGAATCGTTCTACTGTACATCCCCGGGCATCCAGCCGTCCAGCACCTGTTCCATGGTGTATTTCGCGGCCTGCTCTGCTGTGAGCTGGTGGGAAAAATCAGCTCTTTTGTCCGGGGCAGCTCCCGGGCCTGTGGAGTCGTATTCTGCATAGAAGAAATGATCGTGGGGCTTGTTCCAGTCTTTCCAGCCCAGCGGATGAATATGTTCGCCCAGCTCGCACTGTAAAAATACGGTCTTGGCAAATTCCCGCCAGGGTCTGCCCAGGTAAACAGTGTGGGGAGGGCAGTCGCTGGTGAGTCTGCAGGCGTGAAAGACATAGCCGTAGGGAATCTCCTCGAAGGTAGAGGCGGCGGTCACATAGCCGTAGACAACCTCCTCGTCGGGGCTTTTGGGCGGCTCACGGTCTTCGGGCATCTTGGAATAGATCTCGCAGTCCTCGAACCATGCGGTGGCGCTGCCGAAGATAAAGTCCACATCTCCCTGGATAAAGCAGTGACGGTAGAGATGGCGGCCCATCACACGGGGCCTGTACTCGCCGGGGCCTCTGAAGCCGCCGGGCTTGGCCTCTTTCAGGGGAAGTGGAGCGGTGAAAAGTGTGTCCTGGCTCCCGATGAAACGGCAGTTCTCAAAATAGCAGCGGTCGGCATCCACATAGAGGGCCAGAGCCTGACCTACGGTGTGGCCGAATCCGGCGTCGTTTTGGAATGTGATGTCTTTTGCCGTAAAGTCGGGGGCGTCGATGCGCACGGAGGCCGTGCGGAAGGTTCCGCGCTTTTCTCCGTTTTCCAGTTCCTCAAAAGCTCCCTGTCCGTAGACAAGAACGGTTTCCTGACCTTCGCCGATCATAGTGACTTTGGGCCTTGCCACAAGGAGTTTCTCGCGGTAGATGCCTGCGCCAATGTATAAGGTGACGGGTACGGCGTCGAGATCCGGAGCGGGAAAAGTCTTGTCCTGAGACAGGGTGTCCGCGGTCGCTTCGGGCAGCGGAGCCAGCCGGTCCATGGCCTCCAGAGCTTCCGCCACCGTGGAGAAACAGTGGGCGTCCTCAGGGTGATCTTTCCAATTGATATAGAGTGCGAGAGGTTTGTCTGTCTGCATGGGATTAATCCTCCTTGTAATATTTTCCGGTCAGCATTATTGAGTGCGCCGGATTCTTTTGTATTTACAATAGATTTATAACAATTCCTCGATGGTCAGATCGGGGCGTTCCGCTAGATTGATATAAGTCTCGCCGCACTTTACCATGGGACGGGAGAGCTTGTCGCGGTTGATGTAGATGATCTCTCCCTGCTGGCCGTCGCTTAAGCGGCAGCGGTTCTGGAGATAGGTGTTGACCACGTTCTCCATAAAAGTCAGGAGAAATTTGGTGTCATACTTCTGAAGGCCATCCTGTTCCAGTATTTCGATGGCGCGGAAGGGGCATAAGGGGCCTCTGTAGACGCGGGCGGCCGTCATGGCCTCATAGACGTCCGCGATAGCCACCATGCGGGCATAAGGATCGTCTATCTGATCTCCTGTGAGCCGCATGGGATATCCGCTGCCGTCATTGCGCTCATGATGCATCAGGGCTGCGTTGCGGATATGATCGTCCACGTCCTGGGCCTGCAGCATCTGGTAGCCGGTGATGGGGTGTTTCTGCATCAGGGCAAATTCCTCAGTGTCCAGTTTGCCGGGCTTGGTGATGATGGCATGGGGGATCATGAGCTTGCCCACGTCGTGAAACAGCCCGCAGGCGGTGGCCAGCTCCACCTCTTCCGGTGAAAACTTCAGCCATCCGGCCATGACATTACAGATCAACCCCACATTCATACTGTGGGTAAAGGTGGAATCATCATATTCGCGCAGATTCTGCAGCATATCCAGAATACCGATCTGGCCTTTCCCGTCTGCGATCATGTCTAGTGTGTTCTGCAGCAGCGTGTTGACATCCAGCTCGATATTGCGCTCCACCATATTGTTCAGGGCGTCCTGGAAGGAATCCACATTCAGCTCGTAGTCCGCCTTGAATTTTTTGAAGACGGGAGAATGCTGTATGCGCTCAAAATAAGAGATATCCGGTGTGTCAGCCTCTGCTGCCGTGTCCGCTTTAGTGGAAGCTTTCTCCACATAGACGGTAAGGACGCCGTACAGATCCAGCTTTGTGATTAAATTGTCGGTGAGCTTTGTCCCCTGGGACAGAATCAGCTTCCGGTCGTAGCTCAGAACATCCTCTGCCACGACCATGCCGGGGAGCAACTGCGGTGTAGAAAGTCTTTCCATAATAACAGCCTCGCATTTATTGATGTATGTATTGTTATATTGTTAGTTTTATTATACTTTTTCGGGGATTGGTATGTCAATTTGATTTTTTGTGTTTCAGCATATTTATACGGTTTATAATTTAGTTATAATTTGTTCATAGTTTCATGATAATGAATGGTTGAATCTGCGGGGCAAATCTGTTAAAATAGTTGGTAAGCTGTTTGCAGATTGAGCAGTTATCTGCGGCATACGGCAAATTCGCGCCGGCATGTGATGAAATACATGGGATAGGACGGCGCAGATTGGTAAGGAAATGATATGACATTAATAGAAAAAATTTTCGGTACTCACAGCAGCAGAGAGTTGAAACGTATCGAACCGCTGGTGAAAAGGATCGAGGAACTCCGCCCTGCAATGCAGGCGCTCTCGGATGAGGAGCTGCGCGGGAAGACCGGTGAATACAAGCGGAGACTGTCCGAGGGGGAGACTCTGGACGATCTGCTCCCGGAGGCGTTTGCCACTGTCCGGGAGGCGGGAAAGCGTGTGCTGAATATGGAGCATTATCCGGTGCAGCTCATCGGCGGTATCATTCTCCATCAGGGGCGTATCGCTGAGATGCGGACCGGTGAAGGTAAGACGCTGGTGTCAACGCTGCCCGCTTATCTGAACGCCCTGGAGGGTAAAGGCGTCCATGTCGTTACAGTGAACGACTATCTGGCGAAGCGTGACTCGGAGTGGATGGGACAGGTGCATGAGTTTCTGGGCCTGAAGGTTGGCGTGGTCTTAAACGGCATGACCAGCGAGGAGCGTCAGGCGGCCTATAATTGTGATATCACTTATGTGACCAACAATGAGCTGGGTTTTGATTATCTGCGTGACAACATGGTGATCTATAAGGAGCAGCTTGTGCTGCGCGATCTGCATTACGCCATCATCGACGAGGTGGACTCCGTGCTCATCGACGAGGCCAGAACGCCTCTGATCATCTCCGGCCAGAGCGGTAAATCCACTTCTCTGTATGAGGCCTGCGATCTGCTGGCCCGCCAGATGAAGCGCGGAGACGATATGCAGGAACTGTCCAAGATCGACGCCATCATGGGCGTGGTGCAGGAGGAGAACGGAGATTTTATTGTAAACGAGAAGGACAAGGTCATCAATCTGACGGCGGCAGGCGTAGAGAAGGTGGAGCGTTTCTTCCATATAGAGAACTATGCCGATCCCGAGAATCTCGAGATCCAGCACAATATCATTCTGGCGCTGCGCGCGCACAATCTCATGTTCCGCGATCAGGATTATGTGGTGAAGGACGATCAGGTTTTGATCGTGGATGAATTCACCGGACGTATCATGCCGGGACGCCGTTATTCCGACGGCCTGCATCAGGCCATCGAGGCCAAAGAGCATGTAAAGGTGAAACGCGAGAGCAAGACTCTGGCTACCATCACCTTCCAGAACTTCTTTAATTTATTTGAAAAAAAGAGCGGCATGACCGGTACGGCATTGACAGAGGAGAACGAGTTTCGGGATATCTACGGGATGGACGTGGTGGAGATTCCCACCAATATGCCTGTTATACGAAAGGATCTGCAGGATGCTGTATATAAGACCAAGGCGGAGAAGCTGCAGGCCATCGTAAATGCGGTGGAGGAGGCCCATGCCAAGGGCCAGCCTGTGCTGGTGGGTACGATTACCATCGAGGCCAGTGAGGAGATCAGCCGTCTGCTGCAGAAGCGCGGCATCCAGCACAAGGTATTGAACGCCAAGTTCCACGAGATGGAGGCGGAGATCGTGGCGGATGCCGGTATTCACGGTGCTGTGACCATCGCCACCAACATGGCCGGCCGTGGTACGGATATCAAGCTGGACGAGGAGGCCAGGGCTGCAGGAGGCTTAAAGATCATCGGCACGGAGCGTCATGAGTCCAGACGAATCGACAATCAGCTCCGCGGACGTTCCGGACGTCAGGGAGATCCCGGTGAGTCCAAATTCTATATTTCGTTGCAGGATGATCTGATGCGGCTCTTTGGTTCCGAGAGACTGATCACGATGTTTAATACGCTGGGCATTCCTGAGGGACAGGAGATTGAGCACTCGTCTTTGACCCGGGCCATTGAGTCCGCCCAGAAAAAGATTGAGAATAATAACTTCGGCATCCGTAAAAATCTGCTGGAGTATGACCGCGTCATGAGCGAGCAGAGAGAGATCATCTACGAGGAGCGCCGCCGGGTGCTGGACGGCGAGAGCATGCGGGATTATATCTATAAGATGATCACGGATATCGTGGAGAACTGTGTGGATATCAGCATCAATGACGATGTGGACAAGGATGAGTGGGATTATAATGAATTGAATACGCTGCTGCTTCCCACGGTTCCTTTGGAGCCCGTGACTGCGGCGCGTGTGCAGAAGGGTAAAAAGAACAGCTTGAAACAGCAGCTCAAGGAGGAGGCCGTGAAGCTCTACGAGGCCAAGGAGGCGGAGTTTCCTGAGCCTGAGGCCATCCGTGAGCTGGAGCGAGTGATTCTTCTGAAAGTCATCGACCGCAAATGGATGGACCACATTGACGACATGGATCAGCTTCGTCAGGGTATCGGACTGCAGGCTTACGGTCAGCGCGATCCTGTGATCGAGTACAAGATGAGCGGTTACGAGATGTTTGACGAGATGACGCAGAACATCAAGGAAGAGACCGTGCGTCTGTTACTGCACATCAGAGTGGAGCAGAAGGTGGAGCGTGAGCAGGTGGCCAAGGTCACCGGAACCAACAAGGATGATTCTCTGGCAAAAGCTCCCAAAAAGCGGGAGAATGTCAAGGTTTATCCCAATGATCCCTGTCCCTGCGGAAGCGGCAAGAAATATAAGCAGTGCTGCGGACGCAGATAAAGGCAGATAAAAAGCAGTTAAAGCTGGACAAAAGCAGTTAAAACAGGTAAAGGTGGTTTTCATTTTAATGGTAGAGTTAGACCAGATGAAGACAGAGATCCTGTCCTATGAGACTTCCCTGGCGGAGGTGCGGGACTCTCTGGACTTGGAGAATAAAGTAAAGCGCATTGAGGAGTTGGAGATGGAGATGGAGGCGCCCGGTTTCTGGGACGATCCTGACAAATCCAATGTTAAGATGAAGGAACTGAAGAATCTGAAAGATACGGTGGGACAGTGCGACAAGCTCTCCACGCAGTATGACGACATTCTGACGCTGATCGAGATGGGCTATGAGGAAGAGGACGCGGACATGGCGGCGGAGATCCGCGGCGAGCTGGACGAGTTCATTGCGGAGTTTGAAGAGCTGCGTATCGGTACGCTGTTATCTGGGGAATATGACAAGACCAATGCCATCCTGAAACTCAATGCCGGCGCGGGCGGTACCGAGAGCTGCGACTGGGCGGGGATGCTCTATCGCATGTACACCCGCTGGGCGGAGCGAAAGGGCTTTGCGGTGGAGGTGCTGGATTATCTGGACGGGGACGAGGCCGGAATCAAGTCGGTGACCTTCCAGGTCAACGGCATCAATGCATACGGATATTTGAAATCAGAGAAGGGAGTGCATCGTCTTGTGCGCATCTCTCCTTTTAATGCCCAGGGTAAGCGGCAGACATCCTTTGTGTCTCTGGATGTGATGCCGGATATCGAAGAAGATCTGGATGTGGATATCGACGAAAAGGATCTGCGTATTGATACTTACCGAAGCAGCGGTGCGGGCGGACAGCATATCAATAAGACGTCCTCCGCCATCCGTATCACCCATATTCCCACAGGGACAGTGGTGCAGTGCCAGAATGAGCGCAGCCAGTTCCAGAACAAGGACAAGGCCATGCAGATGCTCAAGGCAAAGCTTTTTTTGCTAAAGCAGGAGGCCAATGTTGAGAAGCTTTCCGATATCCGGGGTGAGGTGAAGGAGATTGGCTGGGGGAATCAGATTCGTTCCTATGTGCTGCAGCCTTATACTATGGTAAAGGATCACCGCACGGACGTGGAGACAGGAAATGTGGACGCCGTGCTGGACGGCGCCCTGGATCTGTTTATCAACGGTTATCTGAAATGGATCAATACGTCAGAGCAGGCGAAGTAGTTTCCCGTGCCTGCATCAGATTCAGATAGAAGAAAGTATAAGTGACATTCATGTAGGGGAACAGCCACAGGTTTCCGATCCCAAAGGTGAGAATACTCAGGAATATCAGCGGAAGAAAACTGAGCTGAAGGTAGAAGAGGCGGCTTTTTTGTCCTTTCATGATATGAGCGCTGCGCCGGATCAGTTCTGTGGCACTGTATCCCGGAAAGTCCAGCAGTAGCAGGAGTGCCTGGGAAATGCTCAGATTTAATGGGATATAGATCATAAGGCAGCCCATCAACAGAAGCAGTGCGATCAGAACCAGTATCCAGGGGGCGTCGCGGCGAATCAGAAAGTACACAAAGTTCGCGGGCAGCAGGCCGAGTTGACTTACCAGAACCAGAACGGCGGTCAGGCGCAGGGATTTGCCCGTCTGATTGTGAAAGCCGTAAAAGACATCAGAGACTTTAAGCGACTTTCCGCAGGCTGCTTTCAGGCAGAGAAAAATGATGCCGATATTAAACAGCGATGTAAAAATGCTGACACCTATCTGCAGTACATAATTTACAGCGTTAAACCACTCCCCATAACCCTGCATATAGACAAGATCGCCTGTCAGCCGCTGAACCTCTTCCATTGTATGTCCATTCAGCATCTCTTTCATAATAACGGACATGCTGAAGATGATCAGAGCGAAGAAGGTGATGATATATTTTGCAGCCATTGTGATCAGGCCGGCCACCAGGGTGGCGAGAATAAATGTACCGTATTTTCCGGAGAGTGCTTCTTTCGCTTTGGCTTTCAGCGCCGCTCCGGACAAAAAAGAATTTTCCATACCTGTGTACTCCATACAATTCTGTTCCGAATGCCTGTTCAGGCCACATAGTCTGTGTGCATGCCGGCATATTTGGCATGATCGGTGGCTTTCAGATCCTTTTGATAGGGATTTTCCTCATTGTAGTATTTAATCTGGGTGTTGGTGGTGCCGCCGGAAATATAGGAGCGGCCGCACTCCGGGCATATAGCGGTGCGAATGGACACGGAGGCGCGAAGTACCCTGCCATTCTTCATGGCTGCCTCAGAGTAGGCATTGCTCACATGCTCCTGTTCATGGGCGCGCACACTGGATGCCGCGTTCTCCGGGGAGATATGCTGAGGTGTCTTGAAAGAAACCATCTCGTCGGAACCGTCCTGATATTTGCGTCGTTTACAGGTCTCACATTCCTCTCCCGGAGCCTTTTTGCCGTCTGGAGTTTCTGAATAATTGCCTCTCAGGTAATTTCCCGAATAACTTCCTGAATAGTTTCCAAAAGCAGAAATCATCATGTCGCTACCTCCTAAAAGTCATATTTTTGAGCATTGTTGATACATTGACACAGCATCAGAGAAACTCGAATCCGTAGTCATAAAAACCGTCAAAATAGTTATCGTCATCATCAAAAAAATTGCGGTAATAGTCGTCGTAATAATCCCGGTAAAAATCGTCGTAATAATCATCGAAGTCATCATAATCATCAAAGAAATCGTCATTGTAGTGGTCATAGTAGTGATCATTATAGTGATGGTCATAATCATCATCATAGTAGTCGTTATCATAATCATCATCATAGTAATCGTCATAATAATTACGGTCGTTATCATGATAGTCGGGACTGGCCAGATATACAGTCACGAAATAAACGCTCATCAGCAGTCCCAAAATCAGGCCTATGATAGACAGGATCAGGCCGATTATGCTGAGCGGATCGAGATTTTTGCCCTTTTGCAGGGAGAAAACAGAGAACAAAATCCCCATTGCGCCCAACGGGATGGAGAGGATTCCTACACAACAAAGCACCAGGGAGCAAATGCCGCAGATCAGGGCGGCTATGGCGAAAGAATTCGTTTTAGCCGATGGCTGCGGAGAGCTGGCCACAGGTGTTGCCGGAACATATATGCGCTGTTCCTGTCTGCCAAGAGGATCATTCTGATTATAGTCCATATTGTTACCACTTCCTTTGTTCTATAATTATACTGTAGCACATTTTTGATCAGGAAGCAAATATTTGTGCGGTAGAGCTTGAACTCTATTTCATTTTTATATAGAATGGTAGAGTGTGAATTTACAGACAATCTGGTTAGATGAAAATGCGCGGTCATGAGACGCTGCCGTATATCGCTGCATATGTGGCAGCGCCATGTAGTCGGACTGCGCGGAAAGGGTGTTATGGATATTATACAGAAACTACGGGATGAATTAAAGGTGGAGAAATGGCAGGTGGAAGCGGCGGTCAATCTGATCGACGAGGGCAATACCATTCCCTTCATCTCACGATACAGGAAGGAGGCTACCGGTTCTCTCAACGATGAGCAGCTCAGAAATCTGCACGAGAGACTGTTGTATCTGAGAAATCTGGAGGATAAAAAGAATCAGGTGCTGGGCAGTATCGAGGAGCAGGGAATGCTGACCGACGAGCTTCGGGAGAAGATTCTGGCTGCAGAGACGCTGGTGGTGGTGGACGATCTGTACCGTCCTTACCGGCCCAAGAGAAAGACCCGCGCCAGCGTGGCGAAGGAGAAAGGGCTTGGGGGGCTTGCAGAGTTTATTCTGGCTCAGAATACGGATGCGCCCGTGGAGCAGGAAGCGGAGCGCTATCTGTCTGAAGAGAAGGGCGTTGCCACCGTGGAGGAGGCGCTGCAGGGCGCTGAGGATATCATCGCGGAGGCGGTTTCAGACGAGGCTGATTATCGTCTCTATATCCGAAATGTCACCATGGAGGAGGGTATTATAGAGAGCACCGCCAAGGATGAGAAGGCGGAGAGCGTATATGAGATGTATTATCAGTTCCAGGAGCCGGTGAAAAAGATTGCGGGCCACCGTGTGCTGGCTTTAAACCGCGGTGAGGCGGAGAAGGTGCTGACCGTGAAGCTGATCGCCCCTGTGGAGCGCATTATCCGCTATCTGGAAAAGCAGAAGATCACGGCGGATAATCCATATACCACACCTTTGATTCAGGATGCGGTGGCAGACAGCTACGAGCGTTTAATAGCACCTGCTATCGAAAGGGAGATCAGAAACGGGCTGACGGAGAAGGCTGAGGACGGAGCCATCGATGTGTTTGGGAAGAATCTGGAGCAGCTTCTGTTGCAGCCGCCCATTGCCGGCAGAGTTGTGCTGGGATGGGATCCTGCTTTCCGCACCGGCTGTAAACTGGCGGTGGTGGATGCCACGGGAAAGGTTCTGGACACCAAAGTGATCTATCCCACGGCTCCTCAGAATAAGGTGGAGGAGTCTAAAGCTGAGCTCAAGAGACTGATTAAACGGTATAATATAGATTTGATCTCTGTGGGGAACGGAACTGCCTCCAGAGAGTCAGAGCAGATCATTGCCGAGCTTCTGCGGGAGCTGGACAGGCCGGTGCAGTATGTGATCGTGAGCGAGGCGGGCGCTTCGGTTTACTCTGCCAGTAAACTTGCCACAGAAGAATTTCCCCAGTTTGACGTGGGACAGCGCAGCGCGGCCTCTATCGCCCGCAGACTGCAGGATCCTCTGGCGGAGCTGGTCAAAATCGACCCCAAATCCATCGGTGTGGGGCAGTATCAGCATGATATGAATCAGAAAAAGCTGGGAGATGCGCTGCAGGGCGTGGTAGAGGATTGCGTGAACAAAGTGGGTGTAGATCTGAACACGGCTTCCGCATCCCTGCTGGAGTACATTTCCGGCATCAACAAGACCATTGCCAGAAATATTGTGGATTACCGGGAGACAAACGGGAGATTTACCAACAGAAAACAGCTTCTCAAGGTGGCGAAGCTGGGGCCCAAGGCCTATGAGCAGTGCGCGGGATTCATGCGCATCACGGACGGCGACAATCCTCTGGACGCCACAAGCGTTCATCCCGAGTCCTATGCGGCTGCGGAAAAGCTTCTGGAGAAGCTGGATCTCACCATGGAGGATGTGAAGGCCATGCAGAAGAAGGCCGCGGAGCAAAAAGGCCGCGGCACACAGGGGGCCCAGAGACCGGCAGGCGCGGAGAAGGGGCGCAGTACACAGAAAAAACAGGGACAGGGTGCAAAAACCATACAGGTCCGCAATACATCCACCGCGATGGGACAGGCTTTGGCTGCGGCCATGGCAGGCGCAAATATCCAGAGCGAACCTGCGGACAGGACGCCCAAAGGGCAGACGGGGAACAGGGCCCGAAATGAAGCGGCAGGCGGTCAGGCGTCGTGCAGTCAGACGGTTCAGGCTGAGGTTGTTTCCGGCCTGGAAAAACGAATCAGGGATAAAAAGCTGTTGGCGGAGGAGCTTGGAATCGGAGAGATTACTCTGTCAGATATTTTGAAGGAGCTGGAGAAGCCTGCCAGAGACCCCAGAGACGACATGCCCAGGCCGATTCTCAGAAGCGATGTGCTGGATCTGAAGGATCTGAAGCCGGGTATGATTCTGAAGGGCACGGTGCGCAATGTTATCGACTTTGGCGCTTTTGTGGACATCGGAGTCCATCAGGATGGCCTTGTGCATATTTCCCAGATCACCAACCGGTTTATCAAACATCCGCTGGAGGCGGTGAGCGTGGGGGATATCGTGGAGGTTCAGGTGTTGGATGTGGATGTGCCGAAGAAACGCATCAGTCTCACCATGAAGATCAATGCAGGGGTTAATTCTTGATTTAACCCCTGCAAAGTCAGGTTTTTATATGCATCAGACGCCGGTTTTACATAGGTTTTAGATTTTTATTGAGCCGGTCTACCATCCAGGCGATCCGCTTTTCCCGTCCGGTATCTGTCTTGGCATCAAAGTATGCCCGCGTGTAGGTCTTCTTTACCGATGGGGGCATGGCTTTAAAATTGGTGCAGGCGGGTTCATAGCCTTCGAGCAGTTCACACAGACAGGCGATCTGCTCTTCTGTGACCGCCGTGGGGGATGGAGCGTACCACTGGCCGTTTTGCCGGGCTTCCTCTATTTTCTTTCTGCCGGAATCAGTCATAAGTCCGCGTTTTTCAAGGCTTTCGGCCAGAGCCTTGTTTTTCTCCGACCATTTGCTCTTGTCTCTGCGCATGGAAAAATATTTCTTATAGGTGTGATCGTCAATGCTCTGCATCTGGCCGTCGATCCATCCGAAGCAGAGGGCTTCTTCAAGAGCTTCGCCTGCTTTTATTGTCTTTGGCCCGCCGGCTTTGCCAAATAAAAGCCAGATGCCGTCATTAGACTGGCAATTCTCATAAAGCCAGTTTCTGAAAGCTTCTCTGTTGGAAAATTCCATGATGTCGTTCATTGTATGTTCTCCTTTTGATAAAATCCTGATGACTAAATCCTGATTTAATGACTTGATTTTATCATAGGATTGGCTTTGATGCAAACTTTTTAAGCTTATTATTATACCTATTCAGCCTGCGGAGCTTCCCCGGCGTTTCCCGTCAAGGGCTTCCGATTTGTGGATTACGATTTTCTCCACAATCTCCCACTATCATTCAGTCCAAATAAAAATCAATTTTTTAGATATTGTAAAATCGGCTCTATATACTTTTTGTCCGAAATATCATAAGACGAAGAAATCATTTTTACCATTATTTCTTCCGCTTCTGTCTTATCTTTTTTGGCTTTAAGTGTTTTTACAAACATTTTCATCATCAGCTTAGACGGAGTAGACATTTTTTCATAATTGAATCCGCCCGGACAATAAAATGCTTTTACCTTTTTCTGCTCTGACTCGTTGAAATTCCGTTTGAGAGCTATGTCAATTTCCGGATTGTCTATGGGGCTTCCTCCGACACAAAATGCAACCAGCTTCTTATCTGCCCATTTATCTATATTTCCCTTAAACCAACTGATTTTACTGATACTGCCTGCACAAGCCCAACCTCCAAAAATGATTGCTTCATATGCTGTCAAATCTTTCTTTTTTGCGGCTGATATTTCAAAGCAATCAGCCCCTGTTGCTTCCGCTATCCATTCGGCATAACGCTTTGTAAACCCTGTTTGTGAATTGTAAATTACAATTGTTTTCATCTGCCTAAATCGCCCTCTTTAATTTTCTATTGCGTTCTCAACCGTTTTTAAGATATATCAGTAGCAGCGCCTTTTTACTCTTTTTCATTGACAGCCTGCTTTTCCAAATTTTCTATTCCGGCATACAGTTTTGATAAAAGGATAAAAAGAGTTTCAATCTCTTTGTCCGTATAAACTTCAAAAAGATATTTCAATTTCTCCTGGTATTCAGAAAAGTCGTTTGCATAAAAGTCATTTACCTTTTCTGTGGGGCAGATATACATAGCTCTTATATCATGCGGGCTTTGCTGAATGGTAACAAAGCCTTTTTTCATCAAAACATCAGCAAGCTTTTTGATATTTTGCCTTGAACAGCCCAGTATATTTCCTAATTGGGTAAATGTTAGTTGTTCCTTTGACTGCCTGACTATTGATAATAACATAAATTGCTTTAACGATACCTTTGGGATATGGTTATCAAAAAGCGTTTGCAGCTTGTTTCCGGCTATAAATAATGTGCTGAAAATAGCTTTTCTTTGGCTCTCCGTAGAACTTGAATATTTTTTGATCAACTCATCTAAATTCATGTAATCCTCTTTATGGGCAACTTGTTACGCTTTTGATTATAGCAACAAGTTTCCTATGTGTCAATTTAATTGATAGAAATGAATGAGGTTTCGTAATGCTTGTCTTTGGTTTCTTTGGTTCGGAATAGTGGATGCTGGTGATCTATCTCTTGTTATTTTAGAAAACGCATAACAATAAATTGACACATATACAGTTAAATGGTACAATTAATTGGAAACATAGAAGATTGATGTAATTACAGGAGGGTAAAGATGAAAAAAAGCATGATTCTGTTTATGTCTATGGCATTGGTAATGACACTGGTATTTGAACGCAATCTTTCTGTTTGTGCCGGGGAGGAAGCCTCCATAAGAGCCCGGGCGGATATTGCCGAATCGGACTATGGCGCCTATATCATAGTAGAGAAAAAGTCCGGAGAAATTGAAGCGCACAGCTTGGAAACACTGTTGGAAGGTGCAAAAGTAATAAGCTGTGATGAAGCCGCAGAGGCTGCGCCGCGGGCCTACATAACCGATTACACGGAAGCTGATGAGGAGTATTCCATGCGTTCCGTGCGGTCTACGCATTATTTTGACTGGGATATTGACAGAAATACCATCGTGTATTCCGACCAGAAATTAAATCTGGAGGTATATGACAAAATTTATGTGTCTGTAACCGCAAATACCTCAAATTATGTCAGTTATGAGATCGGATTAATGAATAATGTCAATAACGTATTCAGTAATTGCGGTAGTGTTGCAGGGGATACAGGTCCTCAAAAAATTACGGACACATGGGAAATGGCAGTTGGAGGAAGCTTTTCTTTTGCAATCAAGAATTGCAGCAGCAGTGAGGACGCTACGGTTAATTTTACCGGATCGTACAGACTCTGATGTGAGAAGAGCGCATGATGAAAAGAATATTCCTGGTTGTATTATTGTGGCTGTCGGTGTTTTTAAGCGGATGCGGTGAGAAAAGCTTTGAAGTAAAATGCCTGCAGCATGCAAAACTGTTATCTGCAAGTGGAGAATGTATACTTGCTGTCCGTACACGGGGGGAGGATATAAAGGAGATAAACAGCGTTGAACTGATATTAAATAAGGACATTCAGGACTATGCGACGGATGTGACGCTGGAGGAAATGGAGTATGTCGAGGATCGCCTACATTTAAGATATCATATTCAGTTTGACGCATCCCGTATATCTACGGAATTGATGAAAAGCGTGATGTTTGGAGACAGCGTCCGGATTACCATGAAGGACGGTTCGGTGATAACAGAAAAAATAGAATGAGCGCTTGCTTTTTTGTTTCGGCGGTGGTATAGTAATTTTGTTGCATATCGTGCCGCGGACGGTATGACAATTTAATGGAAGTAATCTATCAATAAACATATGGAAATTCTTCGGGGTCGGGTGCAATTCCCTACTGGCGGTAAAGTCCGCAACCTGTGAGAGCTCACAGTTCTCATGGCTGATTCGGTGAAAGTCCGGAACCAACAGTAAAGTCTGGATGAAAGAAGAATAACAGGCGTTTTTAAACGGCTGCGCTTTTTGTGTCCCCGAATCGTAATGGTTCGGGGATTTTTATGCGAAGATTTTCCGACAAAATTAATAAAATCAATTTTGGAGGTATCTGCAATGGACAACAGAATCAAAAAACTTACGACAACGGGAATGCTCTGTGCGCTTGCTTATGTGACGGTGGTCTTCGGACGCATTCCGCTTATCCTTTTTTTGAAGTATGATCCCAAGGACGTCATTATCGCCATCGGCGGCCTGATCTTTGGCCCGCTCACTGCGTTTGCAGTGTCGTTTATCGTCTCTTTGGTGGAGATGTTTACGATCAGCGACAATGGAATCCTGGGATTTATCATGAATGTGATCGCCAGTTGCGCATTTGCCTGTCCCGCGGCTTTTGTGTATAAAAAGAAGCACAGCCTGTCCGGCGCCATGATCGGACTGCTCTGCGGCTGGGCATGCATGGTCGGAGCGATGTTACTCTGGAATTATCTGATCACTCCTTATTATATGGGCGTCTCCCGGGAGGAAGTGGCAAAGCTGCTGCTGCCGGCCTTCCTGCCCTTTAATCTGATCAAGGGGGGACTGAACGCGGCCATCACCATGCTGCTGTATAAACCTGTGGTTACGGTTCTGCGGCGCTCTCATCTGATCGAATCGCAGCAGACCGCCGTAAAAACCAAAATAAATGTGGGAGTGATCCTGACGGCGCTGCTGATCATCGCAAGCTGCGTACTGCTGCTCCTTGTGTTGAACGGTAAATTTTAAATAAACTGAATTAGTAAATAAACTGAATTAGAATGAACCGGAGCCATTGCCACGGCAGATCATCGATCTGTCGTGGCAGTTTTGTTTGCCTGGCCGGCCTTTTGGCAGTGGAGAAAGTCTTTCATTTTTATTTTCACTTCTATAGAAAAATTTTAGAAAATGTTCGGTTGTTTCTTTTGTTTTATAGAATATAATGTCAATCGTAGAATTTGTATGATAGAGCATTGACAGAAGGAAAAAACTGCTGTATCATACCAATAGTACAGCAGTACAAAAGAAGTAACACAAAGGGAGTGTAAGGAGAAGAGCCATGAGTGCATTGGTGGAAATCAGGGACATTTGCAAGGTCTATAATCCCGGCGAAAATGAGGTGCGGGCACTGGATCATGTGAGCGTTACAATCGATGAGGGTGAGTTTGTGGCTATTATCGGACAGTCGGGCAGCGGCAAGTCCACGCTGATGAATATGCTGGGCTGTCTGGATGTGCCTACCAGCGGAACCTACAGGCTTCACGGGCAGGATGTCGCGGACATGAGCGACGATGAGCTTTCGGACATCCGGAACCGGGAGATCGGCTTTATTTTTCAGGGATTTAATCTGATCCCGAACCTGACGGCCCGGGAAAATGTGGAGCTGCCGCTGATCTACAGGGGTGTTTCCAAAGGACAGAGAAGGGAGCTTGCAGAGCGCGCCCTGGAGAAGGTGGGGCTGTCTCACCGTATGGATCACAAGCCCTCCGAGATGTCGGGCGGACAGCAGCAGCGTGTGGCCATCGCCAGAGCCATCGCCCAGGCGCCGCCGGTGATCCTGGCCGACGAGCCCACGGGTAATCTGGATTCCCATTCCACAGGAGAGATCATGGGAATATTGCGGGAGCTCTATGAGGAGGGCAGGACGGTCATCCTCATCACCCACGACAATGAGATTGCGGCAAGGGCCAGACGGGTGATCAAGATCAGGGACGGAAAGATTGAGGCAGACGAGGTACAGGAGGAGGCATCATGAAAAATATATTTAAAAAGAGTTCGGACGCGGAGACTGAGAACGGATTTGTGGAGGGCGGCAGCGCAGCCGCAAAAAAGGGCGGCAGGAAAAGCGGTAAAAAGGGTAAAAGTAAAAAGAAGCTTATTATCATAATCGTGGTAGTTGTAGTGCTTCTGTTTTTGATGCTTCGCGGATGCGGAGGCGGAGAAACCGGCGCCCTGGTGACCACGGCAAGCGCCGAGCGGGGAGACCTTCAGGAGAGCGTCAGCACCAGCGGAACCGTGTCGGCGGAAGAAGTCAGAGTATTTTTTGCGCCCACGGGAGGGAAGTTAGCGAATGTCAATGTGACAGCAGGCGATACGGTGAAGGCGGGAGATGTGCTCATCGCCTACGACGGCGCCAGGCTGGACCGGGATTTCAGGGAGGCCACGCTTCAGTCCGAGAAGTCCAATGCAGGCTATAACAACGCGATCTCGGACAGCGCGGACAATCAGGCCAAGCTGAATGAGGCGAAGACCAATCTCGCAGTGCTGGATCAGCAGCTTGCGGATCAGAAGGCTTATCTGAAGGATCTGGAGGCCAAACTGAGTGAGAGCCAGCGGGGAACGCAGAATGCTCTGGCGGACGAGAGCTATGATCTGACCAAGGAGATAGCAAAACTGGAGGAGGAGCTGAAGGCTTT
>CANCYO010000019.1 GCA_947382415.1 uncultured Lachnospiraceae bacterium
CCGCCTCTTCAACATACCCGCCGGGCTCTCCGCCTTCGAGTCTTCCGATCACTCCGCCCTGCGGATCAGGTGTGGCCTTGTCGATTCCTGCCAGTTCGAGCGCCGCCGAGTTGGCGCAGGCCAGATGTGCGGAGATATGCAGTATAAAAATGGGGATCGTGTCAGATACAAGATCCAGCACTCTTTTATCCGGCTGGGCGCCTTCCTTCAGGAAATTGTGGTCATATCCGAATCCCAGTACAACGTCCCTGTCCGTGAGCTGGTTCTCCGCAATATAGGTTCTCAATACGCTGACAATATCGTCAAAGGACTCGCAGGCCGACAGATCCGCACATGACGCCATCTGACCGTTCATAATAAAATGGCTGTGCGAATCGATAAAGGAGGGCATAAGGCAATTACCCTTCAGGTCGCACTTTTCTGCTTCGTCCCCCGCAAGCCCCATGGTCTCCTTCAGGCTTCCCGCAAAGACGATCAGTCCGTCTCTCACCAAGACCGCCTCAGGCGCTTTCGCAAGCTCCTCCCCGGCGTTCTCTCTCGCCATCGTGATAATTCTGCCGTTATAAAAAATCCTCTCCATACCGCTCCTCCCATCCTGCATTTATTTCCAGCTAAATGTCTTTTTGCCCCACACGCCCAGGAGCTTCAGCGCAGCCAGATATACCAGCACACAGGCTCCCAGCCCAAGCATTGCAGGCATTATACCCAAGCTTCCGGACGCCACCGCCAGAATGATGATATACACCGGCGTACTGGCCAGCATCACCAGATTACATGCTCCAAGCTCCACACCTGTGGCGGTGCGGAAATCGGGATCCACGATACGGACCAGCGCAATTCCGCTGGGAACCGTTCCGGTACAGGTTCCATACAGCCCCAGAGTCCGCTCAAAATCATTAGATCCGCCAAACCGCTGGCCAAAATAAAAGCATACCACTGCCGTGACTATCGTGATCACCACAGAGATCAGTAAGATCAGGGGCAGCCAGTCCCTGATCATCTTCAGGGAAACCGCCATAAAGGCGCAGACCACCAGATAATCGGCTGACCATCCCGTTATCTTGCTCTGCAGCGTATTCTCCTGCAGGAAGTCCAGATGCAGCTTCTTCATGAGCCATTTGACCAGATAGGCGGCATACATACCGTTCATGAACATCATACTGCTCATGGACGTTCCCAGAAACCCGGGAATGACAGACAAAACTTTCGCAATCCCCACTGCCAGGACATAACATACTCCGATCAGAGCGAAATGAAACGCAAGCGTCTCTATGTTGCTGTTGCAGGTGGTGTCTTTGACCATGTATTCTTTCTGCTCGCTCTTTGCCAGATATCCCTTTAACAGTGAGTCATCTATCTTGCCGCAGTTTTTGGCAATACCTTTACGGATGCCCAACTTGGCCATGGGTATTCCGATACAGAACGCCACAATAAACCCGATGGCAGAAAAGGCAATGGCCACAGTGGAGGCCCCGCTCCATCCAAACTGCTCAAAGATTGCGCCGTAGGCGGCGGACTGACCGGGCCCCTGACAGAACGCAAACTGTATCAGCATTCCATAAATCGGATCCATTCCCGCGCCTTCTCCCAGCGCGCCCACCATCGCAGTCGCCACCATGGGCGTCAGGGCGTAGAGCAGACACCAAACCATTCCAAGTCCCAGCGCTCCCTTCAATATTCCTTTCGCATTGCCGTCCTCCCCGGAAGCACTGGTAAGGCTGATAGAGATAAAAGATACCGTAAAAAGATTATTTACTATCTGCGTAAACATATCCGAGTCCGTGCCGAGCTCAATTCCCATACCCCCCGCCACATTCATAAACAGGATGCCCAGCATCCCGCCGATCACACTGGCAGGCACAAGCATTTTCCGAAAAGCCGGAATTTTCGCCCGCAGAACCATCCCCAGGCACAGCATCACGCTGGCCAGGCCAAAGGCCATCATAAAACTCATAATCATTCTCCCTCTTTTGCAAAATAAAAATCATAATACCACCGGGCAAATCTGCGAATTCCCTCCCGCAACGGCGTGGAAGGCCGGAAGCCAAAGTTTCTCTCCAGATCGGAGACATCCGCATAAGTCACAGCCACATCTCCCGGCTGCATGGGCACCAGTTTCCTGTGCGCTTCAAAATCATAATCCCCGGGCAGCACATGGGCCCGGATCAGTTCCTCCTGCAGGATCTCTACAAAGTCCAGAAGATTTTCCGGTCTGCTGTTGCCCATATTATACAGGGCATATGGAGCAAGGGGAAGACCGTCCTCACCGTCCTGCCGCTTCGGGGGACGCTGCATCACCAGCCGTATACCCTCCACGATATCATCAATATAAGTAAAATCCCGTCTGCAATTGCCATAATTAAAGATTTCTATGGTCTCGCCCCGAAGCAGCTTGTTTGTAAACCCGAAATAAGCCATGTCCGGTCTCCCTGCCGGCCCATACACCGTAAAGAAACGCAGGCCTGTAGACGGAATATTATACAGCTTGGCATACGCGTGAGCCATCAACTCGTCGGAACGCTTTGTGGCCGCATAGAGAGACACCGGATTATCCACCTTATCCGCAGTGGAGTACGGAATCTTGCTGTTCGCGCCATATATGGAAGAAGAGGAGGCATAGAGCAGATGCTCCACCCCTTTCGCACCTTTGTCATAGGAATGACGGCAGGCCTCCAGAAGATTGTAAAATCCCACGATATTGGTCTCTATATAGGCATCGGGGTTCTCAATAGAATAGCGCACTCCCGCCTGGGCCGCAAGATTCACCACCACGCAGGGACGGTATGTCTCAAAAATCTCTGTCACCAACGCCCTGTCTGCGATGGAACCCCGGATAAAGGTCCACCGGCTGTCCGAACCGGCCTGATTTTCATGGACCCGTGCCGCCTCTTCAATCTGTCTGAGACGAAATTCCTTCAGAGACACATCGTAATAATCATTCACACTGTCGATCCCCACCACATGGATGGAAGGATATCTGCGCAGCAGAGCAGGTGCCAGATTGCCCCCGATAAATCCCGCCGCTCCGGTGATCAGGACAGTTTTATTTTCCAATTCTATCTCATCCAGCTCAAATTGATTTCTCACATTACCTCCGCCCGCTTTTCAAAAGCTGCATCTTCTTGATCAGATACCGGCATTCCTCTGTCCTGTGATAGACCAGTAAAAAAGCCGCCGGTATCAGTATACCACAAATCAGGCCGTGCACAATCACCGAATACCATCCATGCCCCATAAAAATATGACCGCACAGCCACCCGGCTGCCCCACAGGCTGCCGCCAGAACCGCCATATACCCGAAATTGCGCAGATAATATCTCGACACGGGCCTGTAGCCCCCGAAACAATATTTATGGATCACCGAGGGATCCACGGTAAAATTCGCAAAGATCAGCGACAGGATCGTACCCAGCACCACCCCGTTAATCCCCCACAGCGACACTCCTATGACGGAGGCCGCCAGATTGATGACGATACCGATGAGAGGTCTGTACCACATCTGCTGAAAAACCCCCGAAATATTTCTGATCTGATTCAGATTGATCTTGATCCCCACAAACAGCAACTCAATCCCAATCAGAAGAGGCAGCGGCTGCGGTATCACATAATCCGCTCCAAGCCAGCAGCCGATGAGTTCATTGGACACAATGGCGATACCGCCCCCGGCCGTCCCGTACAGGATCATGGTGATGAAATTAGTAGTCTCAAAAAAGAAATATTTCCGCTCTACCTCCTCCATTGCAAACAGATTACCCATGCTTGCCTTCACCGCCTCGTACATCCTGGTGAGAATACTTTTCAGAGAGGTATAGAGCAGCAGATAGGTGGAATATTCCCCCACCATGGCAAGTCCGCGGAAACTGCTCAGCACCAGATTGTCCGTGGCTTTCACAATAACATTGTCCACCTTGAACACAAACAGAGCGGAACAATCCTTGAATATCTCTTTGATCTCCTGCCGCGGCAGAGCGTCCGTCTCCCCGGCAAAATAATCGGGATATCGCGTGGTGGCGATCCGGGCGGAAATGAGATTCCGCACAATATTAAAACCGATCAGCGCCATGATATAGACAATGTAATTGTGCCAGATCAAAAGAATGGCAATCTGGACCAGGCTCATGACGATATCTACCAGCCCGCTCACCACATTTAAGATATAGCTCTTCTGATCCGCCTTAATAATAGCGCTTCTGTAGGCAAAAAACAGATAGCTTGACACACTCTGCAACAGATAGATCACATAGATCAGAACAGCGTTGATCCCCAGCTCTCCCAGTCTGTCATAATCCTTGATCAATACGGGAAGCGCCGGTATGAGCAGCAAACCCAGCCCCAGGATCACCCCGCTTACCACCCGGTAGACCTGTTTGAAAAACTTCAGATACATCCTGATGGCGCGTTCGTCCCGCTCCACCAGCGGCCTGTAAAGCTTATAGCCTATAGCGGCGTCGAATCCGAATTCCGCGAGAGAAAGCATGGATAAGATGTCCGCAAACAGTCCGTTGATACCCAGATAGGATTTCCCCAGCGTGTAGACAAATACCGTTCTGACCGCAAACCGCAGCGCCATATTTAAAAGCTGCTGCCCGAATGTGGTAGCCAGATTCAATGAAGAATTTTTTGTCCTTGAATTAGAAGCCATGTTTTCTCCTCTAACGCCTCAGGGCGCGAAACTTTTCCCTGAAGATCTGCGCCAGAAACTTTGCGTTCTGCAGGATTCTAAACGGACATTTCCCAGCCGCCTTCCCCCAGAGGCCAAGCGCCCTGCCCAGTTCCCCGCCTTTGGCGTACATACAGGCCAGCTTCATGTTTCTGATACAGAAGGCATACGGATGCTTCGACAAATACTCCTGATTCTTTTCGTTCAGCCTCTCCATGCCGGCAATCTTCTTCGCCACATTAGTGGTGATCCGCTCCCCGCCATGCTTATGATAATATACCAAAGGTATTTCCACATAATCTATCTTGTATCGCGCAGCCAGTCTCAGCCACACATCCGCGTCCTGAGCGGACTGCATGGACACATCAAAACCACCGATCTCTCTGAGACATTCGGTTCTCATCAGAGGAAAGGAGGTGGAACCGATATAATTCTCCAGTATCAGCGTATCAAAGATAAAACCTCTGTGATACTGTCTCTTTTTCAGGATGGTTTCCTCCATGCCCTCCACCCGCACAAAGGAACCGCAATAGATCAGCGCCGTATCAGGGCCTGCCTCCCCAGCCTTCCTCACTTGAAGCTCCAGCTTTTGGGGCAGCCATTCGTCATCGTCGTCCAGATAGGCGATATATTCTCCTCCAGCGGCATCCAGTCCGGTATTTCTCGCGGCGCAGGCGCCCCGGTTCACATCGTGGGCGATATAGCGGACACGGAAGTTCCCTCCGCCTGTCTCTTCCACCATCTGCCTGACGGCGTCCCTTGGCGCATACTCCCGGGGACTGTCGTCCACTACAATCAGCTCCCAGTCGGAGTAAGTCTGACGCAATACGCTCTCCACTGCTCTGCGCAGAATCTCCGGCTTTCGCCCGCAAGTCGTTATTACAACACTGACCATCTCATACCTCTTTTTCATGCCGGGGCAGTTCCAGTTGTTCCCCCAGCCAAAGCCCCAGCTCCTCCGGCGGATATTTTCCAAAGCCTCCTCTGTGATAGAGCGTCAGCTCCCCGAAATACACACGGGAACCTACGGAATAAAAATCTGCTCTCACATGGGACAGATCTCTCGAAAGCTTCTCCGCCAGTTCCAGCATCAGCTCCAGATTCTCCGGCCTTGGAATCTCGCGCTCTCCTCTGGAATCCACAGCAGCTACCTCCATATGCTCCCATTCGGGAGTATAGAGACTGTGCTGGCGTTCATGCCGGAGCGTCTCACCGTAATTCACCAGAATCAGCGCCGGCCTTCCCGAAAAGGTAAATATCTTATAATCCTTCAGTTCCCGTCCGGGCTCTTCCAGATACTGTTCCGCGATAATTCGGGGCTGCACCTGACTGTAAGGCCATTCCCGCGCATAACGCTCAGGCTTTCTCTTAAGTCCGCGCTTTAAGATACGCTCCGCCCGCTGCCTGTCGAGACATGCCTTGTCCCGGCATATATAAATACTGCCCGAATCATGTGTACACTTCAGCACAAACTGCCCGGGCAGCTTCTCAAAATCAATCTCCTCAAAGCTCTCATAAACTCCCAGTGTGGGGATAATATATTCCTCTCCGATCAGTGAAGCCACATACTCCTTGGCCCGGCATTTATCGACCATCCGGGGATATAAGGGGTTTCGGTCATACAGCTTTAACCACTGCAGCTTCTCATTGTAGGTACGGGGATGCTCCAGATCCAGCTTATATCCCATCTCCGCCCGAAAGCGCAGTTTCAGAAACGCCTCGTCACTCATCCAGTCAAAGAAACCCTTCTGCGCCAGGGGCGCTACCATTTTTCCGGGCGTTTTCAGGAGCTTTAAGGCTGTTTTTACAGATGACATACCGTACTTCCTCCCAACTGACATTCCGTCCTGCCGGGGCTTATCTGCCCCCGGTGATGGTATTTCGGATAAATTCCAGAATTCTGCCGCCCCGCTCCCGTATGGTGAGGGTCTTCGCCTTCTCCAAAGCGCCGTCGGACAGACGCCTCAGCAGCTCTCTGTCCCGATACAGGGTGTCGATGGCGGACGCGATCTCCGGCACAGACATCTCGTCGATGCGGATGGAACAGCTCTCGTCCAGAATATCATCGTTAAAGCGTTTTGCGGAGGAGATTACCGGAAGGCCGCACGCCAGCGCCTCCACAATGGCATTACAGCAGCCCTCGTTATTCGTGGGCAGCACAAAGACATCCGCCGCGTTCAGATAGTCGTTGATCTCCTCATGAGCCAGCGTTCCGCAGAACAGAATATCTCCGCAGGCGGGAACCTCCCTGCCCCTGCCGATAAAGACGGATGCGATCCTGTCCTTTTCATCGGGATATTTCTCATGCAGGATCTCCAGGGCATCCGACAGTCTCTGCGTCCCCTTGCGCTGGTCAAAGGATCCGGTGAAAGCCACGATAAAGGCATCCTTGGGAAACTTAAGCTTCTCCCGCACCGCAGCCTTGTCCTTCCGATAAAAACTGGTGGGATGATACCCGTTTGGAGCCACGATATAGGGCAGATCCTTCTGCAGGCCCGTGGCCCGGGATTCCTCCAGCGTCTTGGAGGAGACATAGACCACCCCGGATATACGCTCCAGGGCCTCTGCCACTTCCTGTTTATCAAAATACTTGTCCAGCCGGATCTTGCCGCCCTCTCCGCAATTTAAGAATACCGGCTTTCCTTCGGCAATCCGGGACGCCACCACTCCCATGATCCAGAAATGACCGTAAAAGGCATCCACAGGCTTGTCCAGAGAGCGGTATGCTTTCCGAATGACTTTGGTCATATATTTCACACGGGCTTTTGCCATATGGCCGGACATGCTGACATAATACGGCTGATAGATATCCACGCGGCTGCCCTGGGCAGTCTGATAATGCCATCTCTTCGGTCTGAGTCCGGCCCGGCCCGTCAACACTCTGGTGACTGACTGGGGGGCTATCACAGAACACTGGACTCCCATGTCCGCAATGGCGTCCACATATCCCTTCACAAAGGTATAGACCGCCTCCTTCCCTCTGGGAAAGGCGTTTGCTATAAAACATATATGCATAATCGTTATTTCCTCTGGTTTTTGGTCTTACCGGACAGTATAACACAGGGCTAAGACTGCGTCAACCGCTTCAAATCCAGCAGTTCTCCCAGCCGCCTCTGCCCCTCCCGGTTCAGATGCTGTATATTACAATTGTCCGGCGTGAGGGTAATCTCGCCGAAATAGACCTTTCCGTCCACATCATAGAAATCCATTCTGGCAAACGGGAAGGACCGGGACAAAACCGCCGCGGCCTCAAGCATAGTCTCAAGCCCCCGGGGCCTCTCCATACCGGCATCTTCCTCGGAAACGCCCCTTGCATAATCGAGATAATTCCAATCCGTGTCATAAAACACTCTCTTCAAATCACTTCCTCGCCCGGTACAGAGCATGATACAATGGGGTGTTCCGTAAAAACAATATACCTTATAGTCTGTCATGCGGACATCCCGCCCGTCGTCCAAAAGCTCTTCCGCATAGATTCTGGGCTGTACGGTCCTGTACTGATACTCACAATGCGTCCTGGCGTAATTCATGTGCAGCATGGCCTCCAAACGCTCCAGCACAGGCGGCCAGTCCACCTTTTCCCTGTCGCGGACGATCTCATAACATTTGCTCCCCGACGCGTGATTGCATTTCAGGACAAAGCGGTCAGGAAGCTCCCCAAGCGGAATGTCCGACGCGTGATCCCACACCCCATATACTTTGGGCAAAAGCTCTGCCAGCCCCTTTTGCGCCACAAAATCCCTCACGGCAACTTTGTCCACATAAAGCGCATGTTCTTCGCCGATGAAATTTACCAGCAGCCAGTTTAGCTTTTCATCAAACGTCTGCGGATTCCTGAAGTTCATCCGATAGCCGTGCTGTTTGGCAAACCAGACTGAACGGGCCGTCTTTTTGGGCATGTGATACAGGATCGCCGCCACGGTCTGTCTGAACTTTTCCTTATTTGTAGTCTTATTTGAGTTCATACGTTTTTCCCTCCCCGGTTCTTCGGCCCCCGGCTCTGTGCGGCCGTCTGCCGCTGATCCTGCGTCCGGCGCAACGGCGCTGTAGATCGTCCGGTATTGTTCACAGATATCCATCCAGTCAAACCGGTCCGCAAGTCTCAGGCAATTCTGTGCAAGCTCCTGATACCGCTCTGCGGTGTCCTCAATCCGGTCTGCGATCTGCGCGGGAGAGCCGGCGTCCACCGCATATCCCACGACTCCCTCCTGAAACTGTCCGTCAAATCCCTGATCTTTTGTGTAGATTACCGGAAGCCCCTGGCTCATGGCCTCCGCATACACCAGTCCGAAGGTCTCCGTGAGCGACGGCATCACAAACAGATCGTTCTGCCTGTAATATTCCAAAAGCTTCTCCTTTGGCTGTTGAGGAATATACTCCGTATGGGGATATGCCATGATCTTCTCAAACAGTTTCTGATCCAGCACCTTGCCCACGATCTGATAGTGCACGGACCATCCCCGCTGCCTGAGTAGCTGCAGGGCCTCCTGGGTGGCCGGATGGTTTTTGCGGTGATTGATCACCCCTGCGCAGATTACCCGCAGCCTTTTATCGGACAGCATTCCGGAAGAAAGCTCCTGCGCATCCCGCAGCCTGTCCGTATTGCGGTTCTGCAGCCAGTAGTCGTCTATCCCGTTTGGAACGACCCGGCTCCTGGCCCGGATCGCTTCCCGAAACCTTTCCGGCACATAGGTCTCAAGAACCTGTTTTCTGTAGCCCTCCGAGAGAAAAAATACCGCGGATGCATCCCGCAGGATACGCACTGCCCTCCCCCGAAGATAAAAAGCCTTTTTAAGAAAGACATTCACATCCGTGTCCCGCACTGCCACCACATAGGGAATCCCGTATCTGCGTCCTATCCTGCGGGCACAGTTGCCGTCCGTAAACAGCGTGTAGGCATGAAGACAGTCATAGGCGGAACAGTCCAGCCTGCTCTGTATGTCCCGAAAAATCCTCTGCTGCTTGTAATCAAAGAAAACGCGGTGCCATTTTTTGAAGCATTTGGAGACAATGACCTCACATCCTTTGGTGGTGACGTCTTCGTTCTCCTTCTCGCACACGGGGGTATAGACGGTGCTCTCTATGCCAAAAAGGTTCAGATGCTCTATCATGCTGCGATGAAGTTTCGTCCCAATGTAATTACAATTGATATGCAATATTTTCATATTCTCACCCAGTCGTCGGGAATGATATCAATGGGTTTGTCATCCTTGAACCAGTCCCTGGGAGCCACGACGATTTTGTCCTGATTCTCCATCAGCCACGCTCCCCAGAAATTAAAGGTACTGTTGGTGACAATGGCGTTTCGGCAGGAACGCATGACAAACAACTCCTCAAAATCGTCCGTGATATCCTGTTCCTCCCGATATATGACAGAATCCGCGTCGAGGCCCAGCACATCGCCGCTTAAATGTTCCCGCACCCAAGGCATATCATTGGAAAAAAACACAAAGACGGGATGCTCCAGCCGCTCCCTCATGTAGGCCACCGCCTTCTTATAATATTCCACATCCGTTCTGCCATAGTGATTGGCCAGCTTCTCATTGTCAAAATAGTCTCCCCGCCGCACACCCACAAAAACGCTGTTCATGCCGCCGAAGCGCTTTATATGCGAAAGCGTCTGCTCCGACAGATCGTCACATACAAATTCCTGCCGGAGCTTGTGTGCAACAGGCTCCAGATATCTCCAGGACTGCCAGTAGCCGTCATAGTATTGATAGTCCAGAAGGGCCTGCACATCCCGGTACGCCCGATTATTTTCAAAAAAATATTTTCTGTTCAGCTTCGCGTCCAGACCCACCTTGATCCGGTATATTCTGCTCAGGGGATTGCCCTGATGTCTGAACAGGCACACGCTGCGAAGCTCCTCGTCCGTGGCGGCCTGAAATCTGGTGTGCATCCTGCCGAGCCTCGACAGCCGGATGTCGTCCACTCCGGCGTTTCCATAATAGTTCAGGTCCAGCCTGACATCCTCACAGCGGTACTTCTCCTGCAGCAGCCTGTGAAACGCATACTGGAACATCTGATTCCCCAGACCGCCCTTAACCTTTACAATCTTCATCGGTATACCTTTCTGCCCCGTGCTCTCTACCTTGTGTCCTCTACCTTGTGCTCTCTGCCTGATCCCAGGTGGCCTTCGACCGTCCCATCAGACAATTAAATACTCCCATCCACTGAGCGCCTATGGTCATTGTATAATACCCCATCATTTTCAATAATTTATTCCTGGCTCCGGCCTTCAGCGCAATGAGAGACAGAAGATAGAATATTGTCTGTCCCCCAAAGGCAAGCCTGAAAAAACAGGAGCGAAACGCCAACAAAAACGAACAGAGATATACTACGGCATGGGCGCACCAGAGCAGTCTCCTGCAGGTTCTGTGTCCGAAATAAAAAAAGGAAAACCATCCGTGCCGGAAGATATTCATGCAGGGTATCGCCTCCGCTATGCCGGGGAGAATATTGCGGTTCATGCGCACCTTGCGCCTGAATTCATCCTCCAGAACCTCCCCCGCCTTCTCATAGGCCACGGCGTCCGGGTTGTAGAGGGCACGAAGACCCTGCAGCCCGTACCGGCGGGGCATATGCGCGTCATGGCACTTCATGGGATCCAGGTCAAAATAAAGCGCATTCCTACAGGCATAAATAGCGCCGTTTCCCGCAGTAATGGTTCTGATATTGCTCTCCGTCTCACGCTGGGCCAGATCCGACTCCCAGTACACCGACTCCGCCGCAGCCGTGTCATTGTCCGTGTTGCGATAGGCCAGTCTGCCGGTGACATAGGCGATATCCGAGGCGGTAAAGCACGCCGCAAGCTCCGTTATGGCATTGCGCTCAAACATGGCATTGGCGTCCGTCATCACCAGAATCTCTCCCTGAACAAGTTTCTGCGCCTCGTTCTGGGCATTGGTCTTGCCCTTGTGCTCTCTGGCCCTGTGCAGGCGCATCCGCAGCCCCGGATGCCCGGCGATAAAACGCTCCACGATCTCCTCGGTGGCGTCCGTGGAAAAGTCCGATGTGACGATATAATCTATCCTATCGGCGGGATAATCGTTATCAATGACATTTTCCAACTTTGCCCCGATCACCTTCTCCTCGTTATGGGCTACGATCATCACAGTGACCGTGGGCTGTATATCATAATCCTTCTGAAGCTTACGGTTTTTAAAAAAGCGGGCCAACAGTTTTAAACAAAGCTGATAGCCGCCCATGGCCCATACAATGATAAAGGCGGATATCCAGAATAATATAATCAGTATCATCTTCTTCCTCTTGTCTTCCGCGGCATATGGGGCTTTCCTGAAATCAAACCCTGAATTTAAATTTACCCTTCCCGTGTCGGGTAACAGGTTCTATTAAATCTGCCTTTTTCATCTTTTTGATCAACTCTCCCGCAGGTGAAGATGTAATGCCTGTGATCCGCATGATATCGGCTCTGGAGAAAAACGCATTTTCACCAAGATATTCATACAACAGCATAACTTTTGCCTTTGTGATACCACTTAGACTCAATTCATTAACTCTTTTTTCAAACAACTGTTTTTCCAGCTTGAAACAACTGTTTTTCCAACTTGAAACAACTGTTTCTTCATCTTCTAATATTCTGCCTGCCTCTTCAGGTTTTAAGCTGTTAACCGATATACTATAGTTCAAATTATAAAGCGTTACCCAAAATGAAGCCGCATCTGAATAAAATATGGGCTCTAATTCCGGACGATAATTGACTGCCCTATGATAGTCATCCTTAATTTTTTTGAATCCGCTTCCCCGGCGTTCCATATAATTCATGCGGCTGAACATATCCGCAATAACAGGGTTGCGCCGCCTGGAAGGCACATGATCCGTATCCAGATTTTGTACTAAAGAACCGTCAAACATACCGCCGGGAGAGTATATCTCCATACGATCGTCAAAAATATCAATGTGTATTTCGCTTCCCAATTCAAGATAATCTCTGTGAATCAACCCGTTTACAATACATTCAAATGCTGCTCTTTCCGGTATATCAGGCATTTCAATCCGTCCATCGGAAACCTTTTTCCATCTCTTCTTGGTATTGTTTTTTACGAATCTTTCTCCATCCTGCAGTAATGTTATCAAACTTCCGCTATACTCTTCGTCGTCCAGGGCCTCTATCACACCTGATGCCTTATCCAAACCATTCCAGCGAGTACAGAAAATCCTCGAATGACGTACAGGCGCTTCATCTGCCAACAATGCTCCGGCATTCGTAAGCATTCCGTCATCATCCATTAAGCCAAATGAAATAAAATCCGCCTCTGTCAATTCCTTGCCAGTGCGCTGCCGATACACTGACCGAAGCTTTGTAAATGCATATTTCTCGTAAGGATAGCATGTAGGCAGACTGTCATACGTTTTATTGCTTCCGCGCAAAACCAGACGCTTTAACTCAATCGCTCCGGCAGGTATACTTTCATTTCCTACACGGATATATGCCGCTCTGTTCCCATCGCCTATATAGTAATACGGAGTTTCTACTCCTGACGATATCCGAAGCATAATAAATTGTTTTCCATCCTCTTCATGGATTTCCAGATCAGTTTGAGGGATTGGATCCATCCGAGTTTTGATCATTTCACTGATTTTTTCAGAAACTGTCCGCACATCTGTAAGTCCAACCAACGCATCATTATCGGCTACACCAAAAAACAGAATCCCACCTTTGCCGTTTGCAAAAGCACTTACGCTTTTCAGCCAACTCCTGGGTTTTCTTTCTTCCAGTGAAAGCTTCTTGTCATATTCTGTTGTTTCGCCAATGTATTTTGAAATAGTCATAAACTTTACATCCTCCGAATCAACACATCACTGTACTTCATCATACAGATACCTTCCTCATAATCCCCGATCCGGGGTGCGTTGGTCTCTCCCCGCAGATTGTTTACGATCAGTTTCATGTGGTCGCAGCCGCACTCATAAGCATGGGGATAACCGCCTCCAAAGCGTGGATTTACCTCCGAGATATAATACGTTCCGTCCACCTCGAAGATATCTATATCAATCTGTCCCCTGTACCCGGCCTCGGACACAAATTTTCGGATCAGTGCAAAAAGCTCCTCATCCCGAAAGGAGACCGACTTGTCCGTCTCCCCGGCCCGCATGACCAGCTTCTTTTTCGTAAAGACAGACACAATCTCGCCGCTCAGCATATCAATATACACATCCGCCCCAATCTCCTGCCCACACAGATACTCCTGTACCATTAAATTATCCGCATGGGCAAAGAGCAGTTCCACCGTCTCCCTGTCCTCCGCTTTACTGATGGCGATGGAGGCGCTGCCCCGCACCGGCTTGACGAACACGGGATAGGACAGTTCTCCTGCAGCCACCGCCTCATAAAACGCATTCCGGTCCGTATAGCTTGCAGCCGTCCTGTACCCATGCTCCATGAGCCATGTATACATTTGCATCTTATCCAGACTCATCTCGCAGAGCTTATAGGAGGAACCGATCACCGTCACACCTAACTTTCCAAAATCCGCCTCATGCTCCGCAAGCAGCGATAACTCCGGGTCGATAAGGCTCAGCACCGCAGTGATCCGCTCCTTCCGGCAGATATCGAATATGACGTCGATATACCCCTCTGCCGTCATTCTGGGCACCTGATAAAATGCATCCGCCTCATACACCGCCGGGGCCGTCCTGCTCATGTCCGTGGCGATGACTCTGCCCGTCCTGCGGCCCTGTTCGTCCGTCAAAGCGCGCTTGAAATACTGAATTACTTTATTTCTGGTGCCTGCGCTGAGTACCAGTATATTAATCTCCTGATTGCTTCCCATCTCATTGCCCTCTGTCTTATTTCACTTTATCATATCAGGCTTCCCGGCCCATATGTATCATATCTGTCAGGAGACTCTGGCATTTTGTTTTTCCTGTGCCGTCAGATATCTCTCTATCAGAATCTCCATCCCCCAGTTGATCAGATAAGAAGGCGCTCCGGGATTGCCTGACCGTCTGCCGCGGACAGCGATCCTCTTTTTGATTCCGGCTTTACGGAACAAATAATTGAGATAATCAGGAGCCGCTCTCCAATAATACCGGATCAGTCGCCCCGTCTCTCCACGCCGTCTGTGGGATTTATAATATTTTACAAAACTGTTATACGAGGTCTTGCTCATCCTTCCTTTCAGCCGTTTTAAGGTATCATAGTGATAATTAAAGCCGGCTCCCTTTTTCTTTTGCCCGAACAATTCCCGTTCCACACCGGCCTCCTCCGTTATACGCCGCGGAATAGGACGGTCATACCCGCCTCCTACGGACCAGGCGGTCATCTCCTGCGAATTGCTCAGCGCATGGATGGAAGTCCACACAGCGGCTTTATACAGAGGCATGGGAACCAAAACAAAGCCGATCCTCAGCCGCGCCTCACACATGGATATCCCCGCGTACATCTCCCCCTCAAACACAAATCTGTCATTGGGAGAGGGCCAGTTCCTGTTCCAGAGCTTGTCTCCCCGTTCCCCGTAAAATACCAGATTATCCCGAAACTCCTCTTCAAAGGCGCTGAAGATAATACTGGTACCCAACTCTCCCGAACACACATGCTCCGCTTCCACGAAGTCTTCCCGATTCAGATAATCATTGGCGTCCTTCTTGATTATATTTTTATAACCAAGCTGTTTTGCAACCCTGTCCCCGCAGTCCTCCGCATACTTTGCGGGCCTGTCAAAGGTCAAGGCCGTCTCGCAGCCGATTCTTTTGGCTATGGCGGAACATGCCGCGGCGTCATACCCGGAGGAGACCGTGGTCACCAGCCCGTACTTATGCCTGCGCGCCGCATCCCTGGCATTATCCTTAAGCTTTCTTAAGTCCGAAAGCAAAGCTGCCGTATAATCCTCATAGCTGCTCACAGGACGGGGACGCGTTTTCTCCTCTGCCGTCACGTCCCCCCGGGGAGAAATAAAAAGATTGCAGTAGTAATAGCAGCTAAGCGTCATTTTGTCCGCCAGGGGGATCTCCCGTTTATAGCCATCCAACCCATCCAGAATAGAGCTGAAATCTCTCTCATATCCGGTGTACTGCATGTCCAGCTCACACGCCGACCTGGCCAGCACAAAAGGCACACTGTTGGACACATAAAGTCTGCCCGCTTTTCTGATCAGAACCAGCTTTTCCAAAACATGATCGGGGGTGGCAAAGCAATAGCGCTCCCCGCCCTCCCTGATGATCTTGCCACCGCTCCCGCACAGAAAGCCCGCCCGCTCAAAATCCATGGCGGCATAGCTTCCGTTCCACGCGCCTTCCACAAAGGCGTCTCTCACACATGCCACGCCTTCGCCGCAGTATACCTCCGCACACTTTCCGCGCTCCAAAACAGCGCACCACGCCAGCCTTGATAGATTATGATCCACATGAAACCGAAATCTGCATTCCATTCAGAAACCTCCCGCCGTCTCAGCGAACTTCCGCCCCCTCTGAACAGTCCTCTCTATCAGAACAGTCAACCATATCGTCAGTCATCCATATCGTCGAAAAACAATGGAGTCCCGCCCGTGTGGATAAAGAGCACCGTCTTACCCGTGATCTTCCGCTCACTCAGATAACTCTGCATTCCGGCCCAGGCCTTGGCCGTGTAGGTGGAGTCCATGGGGATTCCATGATGGGTGAGCATATGCCTGATGGTATCTTTGATCTTCTCATTCTGCTGCCCGTAGCCATCCCCGGTGTAGCCATCCTCGAAGATAGTGGCGGCCTGTATCTCTTCCTCGGAATATGGCAACTGCGCTGTCTCCGCCAGATATTCCGCTACGCTGTCCAGCACCACCTGTCTGCCTCTTGGATTTTTGCGGGCAATGCTGATGCCCACGATCTGCCTCTCATCCCCGTAAAGGAGCTGTCCGCACACGAGTCCGGCCTGTGTGGTCCCTGTCCCCGAGGCCAGGAAAATATAGTCAAAAAACACTCCCGTCCGGCGTTCATACTCCCGTATCTCCTGATAGCAGTCCACATAAGCCTGAGTCCCCAGACTGCCGTGTCCGCCTCCCGCGATAAAGTAAGGATTCTTTCCTGCCCTGCGCAGCTCCTGCAGCCTGGCCTCGATGGTATCGTGAACCTGCGCCACAGGCACCACGGTGATCCCAGCGCCGAAAAGCTCCATCATTTTGCTGTTAAATGTGGGCTTTGAAGCCTCCTCGGGACTGATGATATAGCACGGCAATTTTCTGGCAGCGGCCATATTGGACACTACCCGGCAGTGATTGGAACTGCTGCTGCCATATGTCACCACCGCGTCATAATCTCCTGCGTCTATCTCCCGGAAAAAATAAAATGCCTTTCTGGCCTTGTTTCCTCCAAAGGAAAAGGGAAACATATCTTCACGCTTAATATAAATCTGATTGGCCCCATCCTCCAGAAAAACAACCGGCGTAGTCAGGCTCTCAAGATCTCTGCGCTGCAGAAAATCCGCCCGCAGCAGCTCATAGCCATACCGGTCAACCACGCGGCCTCTGTTCACCGCAGATTTTGGCGCCAACCCTATCCTCCTGAAACCGCAGCGTTCAAACAATCTCTGTGCCGCCAGATTTTCCACCTCTGTATAGAGATACACTCTGCGCAGCCCCCGTTCACGGAAAGCGTAATCCAGCAGAAGGATGCTGGCCTGTGCCGCGACGCCCCTGCCTTTGGCCCGCTCCTCACCCAGCGTGATATAATACTCTGCCTGGCCGTTTTCTATGGACAGAAGCCCTATGACACCCACAGGCTCTCCCGCCCACTCGATCACCGCGTCATATCTGTCCTGGCGGTTCTGATTCTTCCGAAACCAGGCAAGCGTCTTCTCTTCCTCCAACGGAAGCTCATAGTGCAGATAACGATTATTGGCCTCATCGTTGATCCAACGCACCTTGGACGGAATATCCCGCTCCTCAAATTTTCGTATGGCAACCGACGCTGCAGACGCTTTGTCATATATTCGCATGAATGAAACCTTCCTGCTGCCCGCCTCATAAATTACCGGCGGTCAGACTTTCCTCTCCTGTCCTCTGCGCGCCACGTCCAGTCTTCCCGCGGGTATCTGTTTACCCACCAGAACGTCCGAGCGCCGAAGCACCTTTGCAATTGTCATAAAGATCACTTTGCAGTCCAATCGGAAGCTGCAGTTGCGGACATAGTACAGATCGTATTGAAAACGCTCCTCCCAGCCTGTTGCATTCCTGCCATGTACCTGCGCCCAGCCGGAGAGTCCCGGTCTCACATCATGGCGGTGCATCTCCTCCTCCGTGTAATAGGGTAGGTATTCCACCAGCAGAGGTCTGGGCCCCACGATACTCATATCTCCTCTGAGAATATTGAAAACCTCCGGCAACTCGTCCATGCTGGTGGAACGAAGAATCCTCCCGAACCGGGGAAGCCGCTCATCATCCGGCAGCAGCTTTCCCTCCTCATCCCTCCTGTCTGTCATGGAGCGAAATTTATAGAGCCGGAAGATCCTGCCGTCCTTACCCGGCCTGTCCTGGGTAAAAAGCACCGGAGAACCGAGTTTCACCCGCACCAATACCGCAACGATCAGAAAGACCCACCAGAAGCACAGGATTGCCAGCATGGAGCAGAGGATATCCAGACCTCTCTTTATATATTTCTCATAAATACGCCTTCGTGCCATTTTCCGTCTTTTCCCTATTGTTCAAAGCAGCTCTTCACCATCTCGATTATGATATCCTGCTGCTCTGTGGTCATTTTGTTATCGCTGGGCAGACAAAGCCCTCTGTCAAATAGATCCATACCCACATCCAGCGGTCTGCCATCCGCACCCAGCCCCCCGCCGTCAATGTAGGCGTTTGTCACGGCTCTTCCGTCGCCCTCTCTGGTGACAAACCCGTTCATGCGATAGATGGGCTGCATATGCATGGGCTTCCAGATGGGACGCCCCTCTGCATTGTACTGCTCCAAAGTCTCCAATATCTGCGTGGGACAGGACTTTCCGGGCTCGCTGATATAAAGCGCTTCTCTCTCTGAGCGCACCTGTCTGCACATGGCCTCACCATCGATCAGCATACAGGAGAGCCAGAAATTGGGCTCACTGTTCTCCCCGTCATAGGGATTCATGGTTACAGGCAGATCCCGGAATCCTTCCTGATATCTCTGATAGATAGCCCTCTTCTGAGCGATATGCTCCTCCAGATGGGGAAACTGCCCCCGCACCACTCCCGCGATCACATTGCTCATACGATAATTATAGCCAAGCTCCTCGTGCTGATACCAGGGCGCGTTCTCACGGGCCTGTGTGGACCATTTCCGCACCTTCTCCGCGGCATTGCGGTTGTCTGTCAGAAGCATCCCTCCGGCGGAACCGGTAATGATCTTGTTCCCATTAAAAGATACGGCATTGATGTCCCCCAGCTTCCCTGTCTGCACACCCTTGTAGGAAGCTCCCAGAGATTCCGCGGCATCCTCGATGATCACCGCGTGATATCTGTCGCACACCGCCCGGATCTCCTCCATCTTACAGGGTGTCCCATAGAGATGGGCCAGCACCACCACCCGCACATCGGGATATAGTTCAAAAGCCCTCTCCAACGCTGCGGGATCCATGTTCCAGGTATCATACTCCGTGTCGATAAAGACCGGCACTCCTCCCTCATAAACCACAGGATTCACCGTGGCGTCAAAGGTCATGTCGGAACAAAACACCTTTTCCCCGGGCCTCACTCCTGCAAGCTTGACCGCCATGTGCAGCGCCGCAGTCCCTGACGACAGGGCCACCGCATAGCCGCAGCCGATCTTTTCACAGGCAATCCGCTCCACCTCGTTGAGATTGGCCCCCACGGTAGACATCCAGTTCGTCTCGTAGGCCTGAGTCATATATTCCAGCTCCTCACCGTGCATGGTGGGGCTGGAAAGCCATACCTTATTTTCAAACGCCTTGAATTCTCCCATTGTTCACCTCCGTCCGTTTCTGATAAATAAAGTTTATTCCTGCTCAAAGTGATAGGTGGGCACGATCTCCTGAATATCCCGTCTGATATCGGCGGTCTCGGACTCCGCGTCCTCCTTCAGCTTTTCTAGCTGACTCTCGAACACCTGCGAATCAAACTCGATGGGCCTTCCGATAAAGATACGCTTGTTTGCGGTCTGTTTCAGTCCCTCCTCGTCCATGAGCAGCTCCTCATACATCTTTTCTCCGGGACGCAGGCCCGTAAACCGAATCTCGATATCTTCACCCACCCGATAGCCGGAGAGCTTGATAAGGTTCTGGGCCAGATCCAGTATCTTCATGGGCTCACCCATATCCAGCACGAATATCTCGCCGCCTTTGGCATAAGCGCCCGCCTGCAGCACCAGCGACACCGCCTCCGGTATGGTCATAAAGTAGCGGATGATATCCGGATGGGTCACTGTCACCGGACCGCCCTCCGCAATCTGCTTTTTAAAAAGGGGAATCACGCTCCCGTTGCTGCCCAGCACATTTCCAAAGCGCACCGCAACGAAATTGGTTCGGGACTTCTGGTTCATCATCTGGATCACCATCTCACAGATACGTTTGGTGGCTCCCATGACATTAGTAGGGTTCACCGCTTTATCCGTTGAAATCAGGACAAATTTCTCCGCTCCATATCTGTCCGCTGCCTGAGCCGTTTTCAAAGTACCCATCACATTGTTCTTCACAGCCTCGTTGGGGCTCTCCTCCATGAGGGGCACATGCTTATGAGCCGCCGCGTGATACACGATATCCGGCCGGTACTGCTCAAAGATCGCCTGTATGCGCCTGGTGTTGCGCACCGAGGCGATGAGCACCACCATGTCCATCTCAGGATACCTGCGCAGCAGCTCCTGCTGAATCTCATAGATGCTGTTCTCATAAATATCCAGCATCACCAGCCGTTTGGGCTGATGCGCGGCGATCTGCCTGCAGAGCTCGCTTCCGATGGAACCGCCTCCGCCCGTTACCAGCACAGTCTTGCCGTGAACATAGTCCAACACCTCCGCGGTATTGATCTGAATCGGTTCTCTGCCCAGCAGATCTTCGATCTCCACTTCCTTTAATTCCGAGACCGACACATCTCCGTTGATAAGCTGATACACGCCGGGCAGCGCCCGCAGCTTGCAGCCCGTCTCCTTACAGATGTCAAGAATCTCCTTGCGCACATTATTGTTGGCGGAGGGAATGGCAAAAATAATCTCGTCGATGCCGTACTGTCCCGCAGCCGCCACGATGCTCTCCCGCCCCCCCACAATGGGCACTCCCCGCATAAACTTACCGTGACATCCCGGCTGGTCGTCTATAATACATTTCACCTGCAGATTCAGATACCGGCTTCCCTCAATCTCCTTCAGAATGGCATTGGCAGCGGCCCCCGCACCGATCAGCATCACTGCCGTCCTGCTGTTGCGGTCAGTGCTCTCCCGGTATTTTGACCGGAACATCCGAAGAATGCGATAGCTGAAGCGAATACAGCATACCGACCCAAACAACAGGATCCAATAGAGGAAATAATAGCTGCGGGGCATATACCATCCCGTGACGCTGCAGAAGATCAAATGGACCAAAGCCGCTATAGTCGTGGCAAACACAATGTTGATCAGCTCCGTGGCGCTGGCATAGCGCCATACGCTCCGGTAAAGCCTGAACAGTACAAACAGGATCAGCGTCATACAGATATTATAGACCAGAGTATATTCATAATGCTTTAAAAAAATGGGCTGAATGGCCCGGAAACTGAATTCAAAGCGAATATAGAGCGCGGCGAAGGAGGACACCATGATCGCCATGATATCCATGAGCACCAGCGCGGCTCTGCGGCTGAAAGGAGCTTTTAAAATTTTAGGATTCTCTTTTTTTTCCTTCATATCAAATCATCCTTATCGAATATCTTCACCCGTTTTCCTCACAGACCGCCCATTTCCAGATCACAAAGAGCAGGGTTACCGCCAGGCTTCCGGGGCCCCAGCAATATTCCAGCAAACCGAACACGGCGGGTATCAACAGAAACATCAGACACCCCGCAGGAATTTCAAAGGGCCGCCCCGCAAATCTTTTCACAAATCCCACAGCAGACCAGACCACCAGCACCGTAAATAAAAGCATCACGGGAATGCCGAAATCCACTCCATACTGCAGATAGATATTATGGGCATGTCCGATCCGCTGATTGGGAAAAATCTGAAAACCCTGCTCGGAGTCGGGATGCCCCCGGAAATTCAAAAGATGTATATAATAGCGATAGATGGCCTTTCGCACCAACAGCGCATTGCCCCTGTCCGCCCGATCCAGCGCGAAACCTGCCGCCAGCGCCTCGTCATAGAGCTGCTGCTGTAGCGGCGAAACTTCCGGCCAAACCGCCTTCTCCTCCGTTATCTGATGATTCTCCCCCTCCACTTCCGGGCGGGGCGCACTGTCCGGCGCCGCCTTCTCAAACAGGGACTCCAGAATCACGGCCACACGACTGTTGGCTACTCTCATCAGCCTGTCCAGATCTACAAATTTGTCCGAATCCCATTTATCCCAGGAATGCACCTTATCCTCATTCCACTCGCCGAAAAACCACACCGGATGGTGAAACGCCGGCGGCAGATAACGCACCGCGCCAAATACCAGCGGAAAAGTCAGCACAGCGCAGAGCACCACAATCAACCCATTTTTCATCAAGGACACAAAGAGGTTTCTGCGAGACTGCACCTGCCGCAGACAGAGCAGACCCACAAGAACCAGCACTGCCGCCGCAAACCAGCCGGTACGGCTGATCGTCATGAACAAAAAGCCCAGAACCACTCCCGTACCTGTCCAATAATACAGACGAAGAAGACGGCTGCCGCTCCTGCGGTACACCTGTACCAGCCTGGTGAGGGCCGCTGCCAGCACCACCAGATAAAACAGCGCGTTTATATTGCAATTGCTGTAAACGCCCACATAACGCACCGCGTCATAAGGCCGGAACGCAAAGCACCAGCCCTGCAGCACGAAAAATCCCAGAATGATACCGTCCAACATCCCCTGAAACAAGTCTTCCCGCTCCGCCGCCGTATAGTCCGTCAGATAAAAGCAGCCGAACATCACCAGATAACAGAAAGGCCAGAGATACTCGCTGCGGGACACCACCATCAATATCATCATCGCCAGCCAGACAAAGGCAAAGGGTTTGAAAATGCGCGGCTTTTTTTGCTCCAACACGATGTCCGTAAAGGTATGGATCAAAATAATTCCAAAGAGAAACACATCCGGCACAAGCACCGCCCTGTCGTTCGCAAACCAGACCAGAGACTGTCCTTTCCACAGAAACGCAATTCCCCCTATAACGCAAACAAGACTCCATACCAGGTAGGGAATCTTTCGTTTTCTAAAATCATTCAGATGATAATGGGAGAGAATCAGGACAGCCATGACCACGCCCGTCAGATCCCGGAAGGTTTCACCCCATCCGTCCAGACCGCTGGTGGTCCTGATCCGCTGGTCAATGAGACAAAAGAAAAAGAAGCAGATTATATATATCATTCTTTTTTTGCTCATTGGAAGCTTGACCGGCATATCCTTCTCCTTAAAATCTGAATATATTCTGTTGTATTATAGCATTTCTGGCAATAAATAGCAATGACTGGTTGATGGATGAGCATGTTCTGAGCATGTTCCCCTGTGCGCGTTCCCCTGCGCGCGTTCCGGCAGGAGGGAGCGGGACGGGTCTGCGAACGGGGTACGGTTGGGTGTTTTCTAATAGTGCGGCCATACCATCCGGCAAGTCCCGGGTCGGCACTAAGATGCATCCATGCATCGTAGTGCCTAAAATGCGCATCCATGCGCATTTTCCCCTGAATTCCCGCCCCGCACTATAAGAAAACGCTCCAACCTTTACCAAGTCCGCAGACCCGTCCCGCTCCCTCCTGCCTGATCTCCCGCAAGCCGATCAATCACAATACGCAAACCTGCTCAATCACATGTTTTGAAGCGCATATATGCCGACTGCCACATAAATTGGCAAACAATAAGTGATAATGTGGTTTGTGGCAATATGCTTGCTGATTCAAGCGGTATCGAGGCAGAGGGAGGCAGGGAGGAAGCTGCGGGCCTTGGCGGAGCTTGGAGCGTTTTCTTATAGTGCGGTTCGGAGAGCAGGGGAAAATACGCATGGATGCGTATTTTAGGCTATACGGCGCACGGATGCGCCTTATAGCCGACCCGGGGCTTGCCGGATTGTATGGCCGCACTATTAGAAAACACCCAAGCGCAGCCCCGGTCCGCAGCTTCCTCCCTGCCTCCCTCTGCCGACACCGGTTGACCGGTAACACATTGCTGCAAACCGCATTTTTACTTATTAAATCTTTAATTACAGAATTCCTGAATGGCCGGATTTTATTCATTGTCGCGTCTTATCGAATCACTTCCCCCTCCAGAATCACATGTCTTGTGGCCAGATCCCCCTTTTCAAGCAGCAGCACATTTGCCAGCTTCCCGGGAGTGATGCTGCCCGCGCGGTCATACACTCCGATGGATTTGGCTGGGTTTACGGCCGCGCATTTCACTGCGGATGTCAACGGCACGTCCATCTCCAGCACTGCTACGCGCATACAGCCCGTCAGATTTGTCACGGAACCGGCAATGGTGCCGTCCTGCAGCACGGCCCGCTTTCCCGTGACGTTTACGGGCTGCCCTCCCAGAGTGTAGAGCCCGTCTCCAAGCCCTGCGGCCCTCATACTGTCGCTGATAAAAATGATGCGGTCGTCCCCGAATATTTTAAAGGTAGTCCTGACTGCCGCGGGATGCACATGCACTCCGTCGCAGATCAGTTCCACCCTCACAGACTCCCGGTCTGCGGCAGCGCCGATGAGCCCGGGCTCTCTGTGCGTGTAGCCGTTCATGGCATTGTAGAGATGCGTCACCTGAGAGGCCCCCCGCTCAAACGCCAGCATGGCAGTCTCATAATCCGCCTCCGTGTGTGCCAGAGAGATTATGGCGTCCTCTTGCAATTTCCCGATAAGTTCTATGGCGCCGTCAAGCTCCGGGGCAATATCCAGCAGCCGGATCAGATTGCCCGAGGCCTTCTGCAGCCTGTCGTAAAGCGCAATGTCGGGAGCGCGCAGGTATGCCTGGTTCTGTGCTCCCTTTTTCTTATGGGACAAAAACGGGCCCTCCATGCGGATGCCGTAAAGTCTGGATTGGCCGCAGATCTCTCCTGCATAGTCACATTTTCGTTGTCGGTCATATACTTCCGCCGCCCTGCAGACGGTTAAAAGCTCCTCCTCGCTAAGTGTCATGGCGGCAGGCACAATACCCGTCACACCCACAGAGGCCTCATACTCCGCCATGGACTGTATGGCCTCTATGGAGCCGTCGCTGAAGTCATGGCCCGCACAGCCGTGAAAATGAATATCCGTGAGTCCCGGGATAGCATAACATCCGCTGCCATCTATTGTCCGGTCTTCTGTACCCAACGGAGTGGTAAAGTATCTTCCCTGAATAAAAATATCTCCGGGAATGAAGGTTCCGTCCTCTGTATACACGCTGGCGTTTTTGATGACCACGGCTGTACCTCCTGATATTTCATAATGTATATGCGCCGGTCTCCACAAGCTTCAGCGCCGCCTCGTCCGCAATTACAGTCACGTTAGGATGGAGCTGCAATACGGAGGCGGGAACCATGACAGTGACCGGCCCGCAGACTGCACTGCATAAAATTTCCGCTTTGTCCTCTCCGCTTACCGCCATCACGATCCCGGCCGCCTGCATAATGGTTCCGATACCCATTGTGAAGGCTTGTCCGGGCACCTCCTCCCCGGAGGCAAAAAATCTCCTGTTTGCCCTTATGGTGGATTCCGTGAGTTCCACACAATGGGTCCGGGACTCAAAATCCGTTCCCGGCTCGTTAAAGCCGATATGCCCGTTATGCCCCAGTCCCAAAAGCTGCAGATCCACGCCGCCCGCAGAAGCGATTATGCCTTCATATTCCCTGCAGGCCCTTAAACCGTCCCGTTCCATTCCGTCCGGCACAAAAGTTCTGTCCTGACGGATATTCACCCGGGAAAAAAGCTTTTCCTGCATATAGTGATAATAGCTATGCACATTTACTCTGTCAAGTCCTCTGTATTCATCCAGATTTATTGTGGTGACCTGTGCAAAATCCAGTTCCCCGGCGCGATACCATGCCGCCAGTTTTTCATAAATGCCCTCAGGCGTAGAACCTGTGGCCAGTCCCAGCACACAATCCGGTTTCCTGCGTATCTGTTCCGCAATCATGTGTGCGGCCTTTTCACTCATGTCCTGATAATCTCTTGCTCTGACGATCCTCATTTCGTATCTGTCTGCCTTTCCATAAAACGCTCCATGTCAATCACGCAGCCGCTTATTCTGGCCTCTTCTGCGGCAAAGGCGATCATATGGCTCTCACAGGATATGCCGATTTCCGTCACCCGGCCTCCCGTCTCCTCGCCCCGCAGCACATGCACAAAATCCCTGACCAGTCCCTCGTCTCCGCCTCCGTGCCCGATATGTCCAAACTGCCCGTTTCTTGTGTCGATCTCCTCCGTACACTTGGTGAGAAAGTCTGTCACCCAGATCTTTTCCTGTTCCAGGCTTCCCCGCAGATATCCTTTGGTACCCATAATGGTCATTTCACGCTCTATGGTGGGAGTAAATGCCGCCATGGTAAACGCCACTGTGACCTCTCCCTCAAACTCCAGATTTACCACCATGTGATCCACCACATTGTTGTCGCACTGAAATACACATCTCCCGTAAGGGCCGGTCCTGACGGCCTCCATCAGTTTCTCCGCCGTGGGATTGGGATCGCCCGTGGCGGCAGCCTGAAACCAATAGGATGTGTCAGGGCTGCAATATACTTTAACGGCATCATAGGGACATTCCGCTGCATGAGGACAGCCGTCCGAACACCGCGCCGGAGCCCCTTTGGGCATATGCGCCCGGTTAAAGTATTTCAGAGACCCGAAGGAAGAAAGTCTTGTACATTTTTTACCGATGATCCACCGCAGCAGATCCATATCATGACAGGACTTTGCCAGAATCATGGGTGAGCTGGTTTCACTGTTGTTCCAGTTTCCCCGGACATAGCTGTGAGCCTGATGATAATCTCCAACAGCCTCGATATGATCGATATGTACGATCTCCCCGATCAAACCGCTGTCCACGATCTCCTTCACTTTCCTGTAATGATTGGCATAGCGCAGCACATGACAGACCAGAATTGTCACGCCGGCCTTTCGGGCTGCCTGCTCTATCAAAATACATTCCCGGGCAGTAGGGGCTATGGGCTTCTCCAACAAAATATCATACCCTGCTTCTATGGCTTTCATAGCAGGTTCAAAATGCATCTGATCCTGTGTGCAGATAAATACCGCGTCTGCAAATTTAGGTCTCTCAAGACATGCCTGCCATCCGGTATAACAATTCTCCGGGGGAATCTGATATCGCATACGCAGATTCTCCCGCCGGATCTCATTCGGATCTGCTACGCCGACAATCTGCAGTTTATCGGGATTTTTTAACGCATAAGGCGCGTAAGCATCCGTACCTCTTCGTCCCGCACCCAGAACGATCACTTTAATCGGTTCCATAGTCATACCTCCTCCCCGCTCATCGGGTTTTTGAATTTTACTGATTACAATGTCAGTTTAATTCAAAATTCTAAAGATTTCATTCATGATTTAATTCTTTTATTTGAATTATCTTAGGAATTATGACATAATATCAAGTGAAAATTCAGAGATGGAGGAGGCTGCCGATGCCGGACAGACTGCCCGAGGGAAAAAGGATCACCATAAAACACAATACACGCCCTGCCGAATATCGGATGCCGTCCATGCAGATGTCCACGGATCACTATAATATCGGCTATGTCATTTCCGGGGACAGGCTCACCATCACGCCTACCCAGAGCTTTGATTATCATTCCGGGGATGTGGCTATGGCGCCGCCTTATTTATACCATTACACGATTCCTCAGAGCGCACTTCCCTATGAGAGCTATATCATCAAATTCTCTCCGGATTTTATTGAGCCTTTTGTGCGCCGGATCGGAAACTATATGATTGATGAACTCTATGAACAGAAAATCTGTCATTTCAGCCGGCAGTCACAGGAAAAAATAAGCCAGATGTTTGAGGAAATGTTACAGGAATATCAGAAAGATGCAGAGTATACCGAATTCGTTCTTCAGGGAATGCTGTTCAGGCTTTTTACAACGATCTGGGAAGAGCGCCTGACGGGCAGCACTGTCTATTTTCGCACTCCCCTGTCGGAAACTATCATCAGGTCTCTGTATATCATCGAGCAACATTATGACTGCAGGCTGACGCTGGAGGATCTGGCCCGGGAAGCCGGTCTCTCCGTATCCTATTTTTCCAGACTCTTCTCCGAACAACTGGGAATGTCCTTTACGGATTATCTGAGCAATGTAAGGATTCGGCATGTGCAGTCACTGTTAGCTCAAACCGACAAGACGATTATGGAGATCGCCTTGGAAACCGGATTCTGCCACGGAGACTATCTGGCTACACAGTTCAAGGCCAAAACCGGCATGACGCCGTCTCAATTCCGGCGAAACTCCAGATAAAGGCGGACTACGGTTATAAGATTAGACTTCTTATTAAACATTAGATGCCACCGTCCCGCTCTCTGCGCAGAAAACGCTCCCCCAGACCCATCACCGCAAATATGGTGGCCACACTCATGGACTGCTGGAAGCTCCACAGATTATTGGCGAGATAAGCCAGCACACAGAGTCCGCACGCAGCGGCACAGGGATTATGATCTCTGGCGCTCAAAAACCTTTTCAGGACGCTGAACAGGATTCCCGCAAAGGCGAGTCCGCCCCAGAGTCCCACATTTACAAGAAGCGTCAAAAGCTCGCTGTGGGCGTTGGTCAGTCTTCTCCCCGCAAAGGCTTCCTGCGCCGTCTCCAGAAGCCCCGGACTGGCGTCCGCATAGAGAAAGTCCGACATACAGTCCGGCCCCACGCCCACTATTTTGTGCAGCAGATTCTGCTCTCCAAAACAGCGCAGTCCGATGCTCCAGGTTGCTCCTCTGTGACTCCCCCACTCATTATCAAACGTAAAGACTGCCTGATCAGACAAGGCTCCCAGACTGCCCGGCCGCAGGGTATTGACAGTGATCATCAGCGCAAATGCCAGTACACCCGCACAAACTGCCGCACAGAGCGCTCTCGCAGCAAAACGCATTGCCGAAACGGTACGCGCCGCCATCCGTCCGTCTCCGGACCGCGTCAGCCATAAACCAAGCGCCGCAATCCCCAGTAAAACCACCGGAATGGGACTGCAGGTCAGAAAGTCTCCCAGACGGGTAGTATAATTGATCCGCCCGGGAAACAGAAACCGCAGTCCTGCGATCATCAGCCCAGACCCCGCAAAAAGCATGAGAATCAGCCAAAACCGCCTGATCCGCATGGAATTTTCATCTCGTGCCGAGAGCACAAACAGTACAAACAACACCACTGCCAACGCAAACAGCCCGCTGTCACTTCCATTGGTGAGCAGCGCGGCAAAGCCTGTCATCACATAGGCGGACAAAAATACTGTATAAAGCCGTCTCTTTCCCTTGTCAAGCCACAAAAGACCTACGCCCGCAAAGAAAACCGCCACGATATATCCGCAGTACCAGTTGATATTCCCAATCGTGGAAATGTAGAGGGGCAGCCCGGAGTTTTCCATGGCAAGGGGCCAGATATCAAAACGATTCAGACAACCCAGCACAAAAGTCGCCGCCGAAACCGGCAGGCACAGCCAAAGCAGCCATTTCTCCCGCAGTTGGAACCGGGACATCAGAAAATAGACAGATACCAGCGCAAGCTGCGGAAACATCCCCATGAACCATCCCCGTGTACCCCAGCGCGCAGTCTGCCTGTAATCCGAGCAAAAACAGGAAAGCACAACAGCCGTAAAATACAGGGCACAAAAAACATCCGTGGACGTAAACCGGCTGCGCAAACCGAGAATGCGGCTCTTAAGCGCCCCCCTGCTGCCGCTCAAAAACACTGTGGCAGCGCTGGCCAGCCACACCGCAAACACAGGCAGAATCAGCTTGGACATCCTCAGGATGCCGGAGCGGAAAAAATAAGATTTGTCCGTGCCTATATGGGAATAGCCCTCCTGAAAATAGAAGGGCATCACCACTAAAATCAATATTGCACAGATACTGACAAGCACCTCAAGCGCTGTCCGGCAAAATTTTTCAAAGGATTTCATAGTCTGCATCCTCGAGAATCCGTCTGAGATAACTTTCTTCCGGAGAGCCTTGTTCATAGGTCCCCTCCGTCAGAATCCGCTGAGCCAGTGCCGTCATGCTCTGGGATATGATCGGACCGTACAGTACGCTCTCCACACCGTTTTTCTCCAGCACCGCATAAGCTCTGAACGTGTAAACCGTGCTGTACTGTGCTTTGGGAAGTCCCACCAGAACTGAGGTGAAACGCTGTCTTTTTCCCACAGTTTCATAAACCAGATCCAGCTTCTGGCCCTTTGCATCCGTCCCGTAGGACATTCCTGTGAGAACGCCCTTGCCGCCCTTTACAAGCGGGCTGCCAACCGGGTCTGTTTTGTCGGACACCAGCGTCCCGTACTCTTTTAGCTTATAGCCGTCCACTCCGGTCTGTAGCAGCGTTTCCTTCAATTCCGTGACAATTCCTGATTTTACACGGAGGCCCGGATCGCCCGAGACGCGGACGGAGAAGCCGTGGTAGGACAGCATATTCTGAAGCGCCGGCTGTGCCGTGGCTGTGTAAGATCCGTTTTGATAGCTGAGCGTCCATAAATACATTCCAAACTTACCGTCTTCGTTCTTTTTGACCTCTTCGTTCTCTCTGTAGACCACGGCGGTCTTTGCCTTGCCGTCTGCAAGTTTCACTACCCAGGCGTCCTTGTCGATCTGCGGCGTATAAGGCACACCGTCGATCCAGACCGTACTGTTTTTGTCATACCCTGCCGGAATCTGCATTCTCACCTCAGTGGACGTGGCCGAAGGGTAAGGACATGCTGTTCCCGGCATATTTTTAAATACGGGAATCTTAAATACAAAACTGTTGTTTAAGGAATCCGCAGAGGCGTACAGCCGCTTGATGCTGGAGCCCTCGCTGGTGGGAGCGGAAATATTCTGCATATACTGATGGGTGTAGAGCGGATTGCTGGCCTTGGGATTCACATTATATTTTTGCAGATACAAGGTGTCCTGTCCCTTTTTGATATAATTGGCCGAGATCACATCCGCACCGCCCAGAATCGAGAAATAGGCATTGTTCCATCCCTTGGACTTTGCATATTTCAGTCCGTTTACAATAACCTCCGTTGTGCTCGTACCCGAGGCTCCCACATTAAAATAATTATAATACCCCTCATATCCGGGATAGGTTCCCGAGATCAGGCCGGAGGTTCCCTGTCCCTGTTCCTGATAAACTCTGGCCGCCAGATGAAAAGGACTGACTTCGCGGCCCTCTTCCGCTCCCACTGCCCAGAAAATATGGGCAAAAGTCATTACCGTACCCGGCGCTTTGCCGGGACTTCTCATAAAGGTATTCTGGAGGAAACGCTCTACCGCAACCTCGGTATGATAAGTCTCATTGTAAGTCAAAAGCTCAAACTGAAAGACCCGGTCTTCCGTCAGACCGTTTCTGGGATCCATATAATATTCCAGAATTCCCCTTGTGGCATAAAACCAGTTTCCGTCATCATACGCCCCGTCCTTGGTGTGGTCGGGAAAGCTCTTATGAACAAGGCTTTTGCCGCCCTTGAGCTCCTCCGTGATGACGGTACTCCAGTCAAGCCCTGTGTTCATGGGTACGAAGATCCACTGGGGATGCTTGTTTTTCAGGGCCGTCAGCGCCGCCTGATAGCTCTCGGGAAACTGCGCGATATCCGCAGACACGCCTCTCTCGTCCGTGGCGTAGAGGCTGCCCTGTCCCGCGTCAGAAATACCCATCCGGCCATAAAACGCTCTCTCCCAATCCAGAAAACGCTCATCGGAACAGGCAAGCATCTGCCGCTCCACAAAACCGCTTCCGACGCCGTTTTCGCCGCCCTTCGAATAACGGACCAACGCCCAGAGCGTCTTTTCCTCTTCATTATAAATTATGCTTTTAATAAAAACTGTCTGACCGCTGAGGATTGTGTCCGTGACAGAACTCTCCTGCGAGGCTTCTCCGCGCACGTCATATTCCTCACACAGATAGAGCAGTGCCATGATGTCCCGCTCCGCGGCCATGGCAGAAACCTCCCGCGTCTCTCCCATAAAGGCAGAATCCGCGGTTCTGGTCGCTTGATCTATTTCAATACTGCCGGCAGAAACTTCTGCTTCCGCCGCCTGCACTGTGCCGCCCGGCTCCCAGGATAACCCTGCAAGGAGCAGAATGGAGAGCAGAACTGCGGTAAACTGTCTGCTTTTCTTCCTATATTTATTTTCTTTTAAAATTTTTTTCATAGGCACCTCACTTCACTTTGCTCTTCGTGAAGATTATATCATACAACTATTCTCTCTCAGGTGGTACTATTTGTCAAAGCCTTTTAATCTTCTGTGGAGTTTTCGTACGCTCTTTGGCGCAATGACAAAAAGCGTCATATAGAGCTTATTTTTGATGGTGAGCCATGGATTGAACAATCCTGCGAAATACTCCCGGCGAAGGGTCCGCACCACCTGTCTGTAAAATGTATGATCGCCTGTCATCTGACTGACGGGGATGTGCAGCAGATATTCCAGCCGTTGAAAGATACCGAAGCGCCGCGCGATCTCCGTCAGCTCCTTATCTTCCCGGTCCACCAGCTTCATCACCATGTCGGCGTTGTCCACACTGTCTGCGAACACGCGGGAAAACTCTTCCCGATCCGTCCTGCGGGAATTGCTGCCCATTCGGTAAAACACATGGTATGCCTGCTCCGGCAGCGAGACAATGTCCCCGATCTCAGGCAAAAGTTCTATTAAAAAATGAAAATCTTCGTTCAACGCGCCAACCGGAAATCGCCTTGTCTCAAGAACGCTCCGGTGAAAAAGCTTGGTGCAGAAGGAACAGTCCCCTCTGTGCATAAGCAGCTCTTTCAAAAAGTCTCTGCTCCCGATGCGTTCCGGTCCGGCCGGGGGGACACAGATATCGGGCAGACGGCGGCCCTGCTCATCCCGCTCATCCCGCCCGGTCTGAGCCACAAGCACATGATATGCCAAAATGGCATCATACAGATTTTGATACATATTTGAATCTATATAGTCGTCGCTGTCCACAAAACCGATATACTCCCCGGACGCATGATCCAGCCCCAGATTGCGCGCGGAGGATGAACCGCCGTTTTGCTGATGAAAAACGCGGATACGGGCATCCTTTCCGGCCAGCTCATCGCAAAGTACACCCGTGCCGTCCGTGGAACCGTCGTCCACCAACAGGATCTCCAGCTTGTCATAGGTCTGCCCGCAGATGGACGCTACGCAGCGGGGCAGATATTCCTTAATGTTATACACCGGCACGATCACCGTTATCAAAGGGCTTTCCATACCATTTTCCTCTCACTGATAATCTCCGCGGGAGAACAGGGCCCCTCCCCGGCCGTCTCGCAGGTCTCACAAAATTGCAAGAGCCGCTCCGCAGCATTTTCCGCATTCCAGATGTTCTCAATATCGGCCACAGCCGCCCTCCCCAGACGTTCACAGAGCTCTCTGTGCTGAAGCAGCCGCTCCACATAAGCATAAAGCTGTTCCGGTTTCCCGGTTTCATAGAGAAAACCATTTTCGCCCTGACGAATCAGATAGGGTGCAGCGCCCATCAAATGGGAAGCCACCACCGCACAGCCACTGTTCATCGCCTCATTGATCACTGCTCCCCAGCCCTCCTTACGGTCGCTGGTAGCTATATAGACGGCTGACTCCTCCATGAGTCCGCGCACCTCGTCAGGCCCTTTATAGCCCAACAGGGTCACGTAGTCCGATAGCTCATATTCCGCCACCAGCCGCTCCACCAGAGGACGCTGCTCTCCGTCGCCCACGATATTCATATGAAAGGACAGACCTTTATTCTTTAAATAACGCGCGCATTTCAAAGCTGTCTCAGGATGTTTCCAGTCCAGAAAACGGGCCGCCCATAGTATAACATTCGTTTTCTTATTGCTCATCAGGCTATCCGCATCATAATGCCTGGTCTCGGGAAAATATCCCCACTTGAGCATTTTGCCCGGATACGCCCTGACAATATGAAAATCCGACGGCACATAGGCTCCCGCACAGAGCAGATACACCGGCTTCTTCCGATATCTGGTATGGTCATGATATTTCTTCAACAGCCCTCTGGGAGACACCGCCTTCCACTGTCCTTCTTTATACAGGCGCTCGCTGTATCGGATCACCGGACTGCCGTTTTGCAGCCTCTCCTGAATATAACACTCGTTATCCACGCCTCCAAAGAGAACCATGGGCGCATTTAATATGAGTTTCCTGCATAACTCCGGTTCTTCATAGTAATACTTAATATAGGGAAGCTCTTTCCGGACCTGCCAGCCCATACGCACCCGCTCTTCCTCCATGGGTTCCGTCTGTACGAACACAAAATTTCCCTTCAGACGCTCATACATGGCATTACAGAACGGAATCTGATGATGATTGATATAATTTGACACGAACACAAATTTTTCTGACGGCTCTTTTTGATTCATTATTTCTGCATAAATTTCCGTCATTCTACGATAATTTTCCTCTTTGTTATGAGTAATTTTTGCATGATTTCTTGCATTATTGGAATATTCCCTCATTTCCGCGGCATTTGATAAAATCTGTATAACGGCGTGTGCAAGATTAGAAGCAATAGGTTCCAGCTCATTGTCCGTCCCATCTCCAGCTCTCATCATTTCATTTATACTGTTATTTATTAAATTGTCAGAATCTTTAAAACCATCATATAAAATTCCGTCTTTGCCATGGTCAAAGATGCTGCTGATCCCTCCCACATCGGCGCTGACACAGGGTACTCCCAGAATCATGGCCTCCCCCAAGGAATTGGGAGAATTCTCCACCGATGAACAGCAGACAAAGAGATTGCTCTTTAAATAACGCTCTTTCATCTGCTCCGCGTCCAATCTGCCCAAAAAGCATAGCTGCCCCTGCAGATTATGCCTGCGAATCAGTCTGCGCAGATAGTTTCCGTATGCCGAGATTTTCAGCCGCCTTGCAATACCGCCCTCACCCGTGATGCCGTTTCCCGCCACATAGACCTTTACATCCGGAAAAACGCTGCGTATAGCAGGCAGCGCAAGCAGCATATAATGCAGTCCTTTGATGGGATAATCTCCCTGACTCAAAAAGATGGAATGCGATTCACATCCCTCCAGACTCCACTCTCCCGTGTAAAAATCAGAACGCAGCGTCTCGTTCATTTTAAAATAACGAGCGTTCGGATTCCATTCCGCGGTGTAATGCCTGTCCCATGCCGTGCGTCCTGTCACATTCCCCGCCAGCCGGACAGCCTCATATTCCATCTCCCCCCGCAGGACAAACTTTCTCTGCTGCCTGCGCAGACTGTCTTTTTTCAACAGGTCCCGCAGCGTGACAGAATTGACCACCTCTTTGGGCAGACTGGCAAAATAAGCATCTGCATATACCTTACACAGCCCCTGAATACCGATCAATATCCTGTCCTTTCGGGAAAAGCTTCTACACATAGCCAGCGTATGAGGATATTCCGTACCGAAACAATGCACCACATCCGGCTGAAAATCCCGGACGATAGCATGCATCTGCGGCTCCAGCTTCTCGTCATACACATGGGGATTGGCCGTATCCTCCGCAAAGGCGTACCAACATAGCTCACTTCCTTCAGTCCCGGCTGTTCCCTTATAAATATAACATCCGTTACCAATTATTTCCTCCACACCTGAAGATTCCCGGGGAATCCCCGCGGCGGGAAACGCCACAGCCAGCTCAATGCCGTTCTTCTCCCGGCGCTCCAGCACAGCTCCGGCCAGTCCCGACAGCCAGCCTTCCTTGTTGCTGGCCTCCATATGAAGTTGTTGTGCGATCATGGGAAGCATGATATTACACAGCCAAAGAATCCTCATATTGATACCTCCTGCACATCGCAGCTTTTGTCCGCAATGCGCCCCAGCCATCCCGTGATGCCGCAGGAAACGGCACAACGAATGAATCAGTCAAAAATCCAGTTCAGATAGGGCAAAAGCCGAATATCCGTGGAATACATCCCTCGCAGTAAAAATATAAAATATACGCCATAAGCCAGAATCACTCCCGCGCAGCACAGCTTACGAAACCAGCCCGCAGGCATCTCCCGCAGCAGCGCAGGTATTAATAGCACCTGTGATATAATCATATAATAGCCCACCCGGGACACCTCCGGGATGAAAGAACCGCAGGGATAGACCACCAGCCCTGCCAAATTTAAAAACAGATAAAACCGCTTGTCCTGATTACCTTCACCTTCTCTAAGGCTCCGTTTATAGCAGACTGCACACAACGCCAGTGTACCCACACATTTTCCGATATTGACCCAGGAGACATTTCCGGTGTCAAATACCGAATTCCTGTAATAGGGATAAAAGGTAAACGCCAGCTCCCGATAGAATTCCTGGCAGAAGATGAGACTGAGCAGAAACAGGCCGCCCACCACATAATGCCATGTTTTCAACCTGGCCTTCGCCAGCAGATGCGCCGCCAGATATACCGGGATCACCAGCAGAATGGATTTGTGAAAAATACTCCCGAACAAAACCCACAGAACAAACTTACCATATTCTCCCCGAATCACATACATCATAGAATAAAGGGCAATGGCCAGCGCCAGATAATAACGCACGGTATTTAAACTGTTAAAATAATATCCCCCTGCCATGAGCAGAAAGAGAGAAAAGGCATAGTCCACCGCCTGTCCGTGCAGCGCCCGGACAAAAAACCAGACCGTCAGCACAGAAAACAACGCAAATACAGGCAGATAATTGTCATATCCAAAAAGCTGCTGCATCCATTTCACGATCAGATTAAATCCGAACTCTGATGAGACGTGTCGCTCCTGCGCGATCAGCCGGAAGTTAAACCGATACACCCAGTAATCATTGCCCACTGCGATACGGCAGGCGGACACTCCGGTGAGCAGACAAAATATGGCAAACTCCGCCGTAAGACTCTGCGCATAAGCCCTGCTTCCCACAGGCACACGGCGAAAGCTCTGAATATAACATGCCAGAAAAACCACCACTGCAGTCAGTCCCACATAGATAAGCGCGCTACTCTCCATCCGCCCCCTCCTTCTTAAGACGCTTTCCCATGCGAATCCCCTCCCGCATCCTGGAAAGTGCCTGTCCCAGACTCAGTTCCCCACAGAGCAGCGCCCGGTGAACCAACAGAAAACGAAGGGCAAAGGGCAGCGCCATCACACCATATAAAAAGTGGTACAGCACCCCTCTGTCATAAAAAAACTTTTGATTATATCCGGAAAACCAGGTGGATTCTCCCGCCCTCTCCCGGCCGATAGTGACGGGAGCCGTATACACGCTGTAACCCCTGTCCATAAATTCTTTTAAAAACAGACTGTCCTCACCATTGCTGAATCTTGCGCCTCCGCCAAAAAGCAGCGAAAAGCGCACCCCCGATTTTAGAAGACTTTCCCGCTTCACAGCAAAACTTACCGCACCATAACGCCCGCAATTATACCAATGCACACGTCTGCGCTCCTCTATATGATAAGTCCGCCGGGACTCCTCAACCTCAATATTGAACAAAATCATATCTGCATGGGGATTGCGGGCAAACTCTGCACAGACTGACTCCGCATAACCTTCATTATACACGATATCCTCATCAGCAAAAAGGCAGATGTCACCATCCGCCCTCTCAATTGCCGCGTTGCGGCTTCTGCCGATCCCGCGCTCCGGAAAAGAAAAAAAACTCACCCGATGTCCCCGAAAGTCCATTTCTGCGTGATCCAGCCGGTCACACTGATTGATGATCACCGCATCGGAGTCTAGACACATCCGCTCCGCCAGCACTGCCATATCCTGATTCATCACGGAAGCCAAAACTTCTACTCTCATGTTACCCTTCTCCATCCCGCGCCGCGGCGCGCCCGTTCAATAAATAATAGCAGCGCAGAAGCGCCTCATCCGCATTCCACAGCAGGGCAGCCGTAACGGTAATATCCTGTACAGCCAAAAATTCCAGCACATACTCCAGATGCCTGCCCGCATGAAGTCCTGCCTCCACTACCAGCAGCACACCGTCCGTTTCTCTCAGAACCTTCACAGCTTCCGGACTCAGCAGCGGGGCGGGAACAGCCAGCCAATCTGCCTTCCGGTTCCCCTGAGATTCTTCCTGAGATCCTCTTCGAGATTCTTCCTGAGAGCCCTCCTGCATAATTTCCTGCAGAACTTTTGTAATATCCAAGGGATTTATCCCCTCATCCACTGTACAAACTGCAATTTTTCCTTTATTTTTAAATAAATAGCATATGTTTTCTTTTAATTCCTTACTGTTTACAGTTCCCAGAGCTTTCAATCCATAACGTCTGCGCAGGGTAGCCGGAAGCCAGATACTGTCTGCTCCGATCTCCCGCAGAAGCGCAAAGACCAGAACAAAAAAGCAGGATAATACTGCGCTCAGAATAACTGCGCGCACCGGCCGGACATCCGGCCGGACCAGCCTGGGCTCGCTCACATCGATCACTTTTATGGATGCAATCTCAGGAATGCTGTCCACAAAATCCTCCGTCAGAACTTTCTGCACAACCTGACACAATGTCTCTGTCTTCTCCGGCACCGGAGTGCTCACGGTAAAAGAAGGCACATGAATATCGGACGCCACTGTCGCAGATAAAGCCCCCGCAACGCCTTCCGGACACTCCGTCCACATATCCGCAGTCACAGCCATATATACAAATGGCTCAGTCCTCTTCACCATGCGCAGAAATTCCGCTGAATCCAGATAAGTGTTCCAGGTCATCTCGTTGATATAGTAATCCCCCGACTGCACCGGCGGATTCGTATACTCCAGCTTACAGGTAATTACACTCTCATACTTTGGCTGTTGTCCCAGCATAACATTTTTGACATAGTACCCGCCGCCAAACAGGAGCGTACCCAGCAGAACAGCCGCCGATATCCAGCCGAGATTCCGCATCAGGCGAAGCACTGTCAGCCGCAGGTCAAAGGGTTCGGACGCATAGCTGCCTTCCCACATAGTTTCACTCCTTCTCTTCATCCTCTTCCCGCTCTGGGGAATGCCCCCGTTCCTTCTTAAAAGCGGTCACCTGTTCGCTCTCCACGCCTTCCGTGCTGTCAGGCCAGAAAAGGACCTTGAGCGTCAGCAGCATCAGCTTCAGGTCAAGCCAGACAGAATAATTCTCAATATAGATCAGGTCAAGCTTCAGCTTATCATAAGGAGAGGTGTTATATTTGCCATACACCTGGGCAAAACCGGCCAAACCGGCCTTCACCTTCATGCGATAAACAAACTCCGGCATCACTTCCACATACTCCCGGATGATCTCAGGCCGCTCCGGCCGCGGCCCGATAAAGGACATATCTCCCAAAAAAATATTTACTAACTGTGGCAGCTCATCAATTCTGCATGTTCTGATAAACTTTCCGATAGGTGTGATCCGGTTATCATGCTTCTGCGCCAGCCTCGCCACTCCGTCCCGCTCCGCATCCGTCCGCATACTGCGAAACTTCATGATCTGGAACTCTCTCTGGTTCCGGGTACAGCGCACCTGCTTGTACAACACGGGACCCCCGTCATAGATTTTGATCGCCACGGCCGTGAGCAACATAATGGGTGACGTAAGAATCAACAAGATTAAAGAACATATGATATCAATACTGCGTTTGATAAAGCGCTGTTCCATGCTGAGACTGTACTCTCTGGTCAGAAGCAGGGGGGAATCAAAAATATGCAATTCCTCGGCTCCGGCCAAAATAACATCTGTAATCTTTGGCATGATATAAATCCGTATGGATCTGGCATAACAAAACTTCAGTATGGAATTGCGCTCCGCAGTAGACACATCCCACACCACCACCGCGTTGCACTCTCCCTTCTCATAACTGTTTACAATCTCCTGACAGATCTGATCCACACCCTCGCGAATACACAAGGTCTTCTCTATACTGTACTTGTCCTTCCGGCTCTCGAACTTATTATAGATATCCTCAATGGGACGTTCTCCGTGAATGAGCATCAGTTTTCTTGGCGGGAAAATACTGCGGTATATCCTGTTGGCTATATTAGTATATATAACAACCGTTATTGTCTGTTCTGCCAGCATCATGGCGAATACCTTCAGCACAAAGGGCTGATGCGCCATAATAGATAATTCTACATAAATAAACATCAGCGCCAAAACTGTGGCAAACAATTGAGAGAAGATCAGCTCAGAATTCCTCAGATATCCCAGACGCATACCGCCGTACATGGCGGTGAGACACAACAGGATCAATCCATAAAAGGCGATCTCAACGATATGACCCTTATAGCCAAAATTCCGCAGGGATTCCACCACACTGTATTGAAAATGCACCAGCCAGTGGTAGGCGAAAATACCCGTCTCCAAGGCCAGACACAATGCGGACAGCGCCAGATTGATCAGACGCTTAAAGGACTCCATCCGTCTCAATTTGTATTCATTGGTAAGTGTACTCAACTCATTTCCTCCGGCAGCCCGGCGGGCCGCTCCATCCATATCCTGATATCATATCTACCATAATACCATATTTTTCCCGCCTGGTACACAAAAAACCCGATTCTTAAGATAATTTAAACTTTACATGGTCCTTTCCCACACTGTACGCACAGATCATGCCCTATACCCGCCGCAGCACGGCCCGGGCAGCCCAAAAACAAAAATTCCAGGCGCTGCTTAGCACACCCAGCCCTTCCTCTCTGCGGTAGAGATGCCAGATACGGCGCATGGCTTCCAGTTTGTTGGAGGACAGACTTTTGCCAGGCCTCCTGTATTTTACCAGATTTTCATCCAGCCCATAGGCAACATATCCTCTGCGCAGCACTTTCCACCACAGCGCCGTGTCCTCACTCTTCACTTCAGGCATCGCAAGCAGCTCTTTTGGGATCAGTGCAGTGTCAAACATCACCGTGGTAGTAAAAATCGTGGTATTTTTCAGAGCCTGACGATAGGTAAGCCTCTCAGGCACATGCACGATACGGCCCATTCCCCTGCCATTCTCATCCGCAAACTCATATCCCGTAAAAGCAAAGGCTGCCCGCTTCTCTTTCATGAAAGCAAGCTCCCTCTCCAGCTTTAGCGGCTCCCACAGATCGTCTGCATCCAGATATGCGATATAACGGCCCGCCGCCTGCGCCAGTCCCCTGTTGCGCGCTCTGGCGGCCCCCTCGTTGACGCCGGACACGATGAGACGAACGCGCCCGTCTCCACCCGCCGCCACATACTCCTGCAAAAGCCGGTCCGTTCCGTCCGTACTGCCGTCCTCCACCAGAAGCAATTCCCAGTTCTCGTATGTCTGGCGGCACACACAATCTATAGTCTCCAAAATATACTTTTTTACATTATAGACCGGCACAATAATGCTGATCAGCCCGTCCTGCCCTGCGGCTGCCTTCATATGCTTACCTCATTCTCAACAAAAAATATCCCTCTAACTCTGTTATCTCCACATCGTCTCCAAAAAATAACGCCCGATCTCTTTTGTTCTCCAATTGCTCTGCCAGACCACCCAGGCCTGACTGATCGCCCTGGCCCGGCGCATCCTCCAGATCCGGCACATCACCCAAGCCTGATACATCCCTCAGACCCGGCACATCCGCCGGCAGAAGAATTGCGTCCGCCCCCATAGAAAAAGCGAGCTCCACGCACTCTCTCCCCCGGGCAGCGGCTTTTGGGGTCCCAAAGCCCTCCGCCCCATAGTCTCTCAAATGCTCCATCCACTGATACAGAGACTCTGCACCCTCCGGGTAAATATCATAGCTGTAGGCATGAAGCGCCGCGTCCCACATATCTCTCCCGTAGAGCAGACAGATCCTGCCGTCCCAAGTCCTGGCGTACTCCAGAATCTCCTGGGGAGCCCACAGACAGAACTCCTCCCCGAAGACCTCCCTTGTCTGCGCCAGAACTGCCTCCGCCTGTACACGCTCATCCTGCTGCGCAGCCGCGTCCACCTGACACTCTCCCAGCCTGCCGCAGAGCGCCAGCGCCCCCACGCACAGAACAGTCAGGGCTGCATTATATAAATAAGTCCTCCAGCCTCCCTTTTTCCACTGATCTGTCAGAAACACAGTTCCACCAAGGGCGATCAGCGCAGTCACAGGAACCGCGCTCCAGATCCACTGATAGTCATAAAACGAAGTCTGATAACGCATCAGAAGGGCCGCCGTCACCGGACAGATACACAGCGCCGCAGCAATTCCGCCATACCGCACCAGCCGCCCGGCAGGCCCCAGCCGCCCTTTTCTCATAATCAGATAGACAAACGCCGCCAACGCCGGCGCAGCCAGCTTGCCGCCATCCGTAAAACTCTGCCAGCCGACCCAGGCGCTTCGTACCGATTCCCACATACTCACTCCTCCCCGACTTCAGGAAAACTTCTCACACGGCTTTTGCGCCACAGTCTCAGAATCGCCATCCCGAGAACAACCAACAGACACGCTCCCATACCATACAATGTCCACACCACACAGGCTTCCGCCAGAATACAGAGCCCTGCCAGCTTCCATTTATGACGCAGAGCAGCCCCGAACGCATAGGGCAAACATACAAGGCCCCGCAGCGTCACTCCGCGAAACCCGCAGTACAAAAGCCCAAAGCCATCCATCCCATACAGATAGTCGCCCACACAGAATACCACTGCCACAAAGGCCATAAAAAGCAATCTCTTCTGCCCTTCCTTTTTATCCGCAAAAAATATACGCGCCAACAGCCAAAAGGCCTGATAACTCATGAGCAGCGTTATCAATGGCATGAGCCTCCACACAAGCTCCACAGCCCCCAGTCCAAAAATACGGCACAACATACCATACAGCGTGGGCAGACCGATAATGCGGATCCGCAGCGGCACACCACTCTCATAAGCGCGCCCGGTCAAAGGGTTCACAGAATAAATAGCATCTGTTTTTAAAAAGCTCTGAACCGTCTCCACCGTCATGTCCCCAGTGCGATAGACACTGTCTCCCGCCGTCACAGTCACAATCTGATAGATCACCGCCAGCGCAAACACCAGAAAAACCGCAGCAGTAAACGGCGTTACCTCAGCCCCTTTTGAACGGGGTAAAACGCTTACTCTGCCAAAAGACCTCAGCCATAACCACATCCCCGCCGCAAACACCGACAACGCCGCCATTCCAATCACAAACAAAAGGAGGGCATCGGAAAAAGAACGCCCCAAAAAGACTGCCGCCAGATGCGCCGCCTCCGCCAATCCCAGCATTCCCATAAATCCTGCAAGCAGCCTGTCCGCCATATAGAGCTTTCGGGACTCCTTCCCATACAGCACACCCAAAATCCCTGTCCCCAGTATAAGGGAAAGCAAAATCATACCTGCCAAAAACAAAAACGCCCTCATCTGCAGCGCCTCTCCCACACAATAAAATCCATCCCTGTTCCGTCTGTCTTAGCATAGCATTTTATCCGGAAAATAGCAATAATAACCACAATAAAGCAGCCACGACTGCATCTCGTTACAGTCGTGGCTGAGGCATTCACATTGTGCAAGTACAACATACTAAAACTAACCGACCTTACATCGCTTTAAAATCCAGACGCACTTTATCTGCAATCCGAGCTATGTATTCGCTGTTGGTAGGTCTGCTTTTTCCCGAAAGCACCGAATATCCGAACATCTTCTTAAAAGTCTCTGCATTCCCCCTGCTCCACGATACCTCAATGGCATTGCGAATCGCCCTCTCCACTTTCTGATCCGTGGTCTTAAACCGCTTGGCAATAGCGGGATAGAGCAGCTTTGTCACACTGCTCACCACCTCCATATCTCTGCCGGAAAGCAAAATCGCGTCCCGAAGATAGTGATAACCCTTCAAATGTGCCGGCACTCCTATGTCCAGCATAATGGCTGTAATATATTTCTCCAATTCACAATCATTAACTCCTGCAATATCCATAATAAATTCCCCTTTCATATGTCGAGTCCTGCTTCTTTTTGTGAATGCCTGCTAATATTTTATCATACTTGTCGATTAATAAAAAAGGACTTTCGTACGCATTTTTAGACACAATTTCTCACAAAAAGTCCCGAACAGTGTACTTTTTACAAATTACAACTCTTCTCGCACCAAATAAATGGGACGACGCTTGACTTCCATATAAGTTTTGGCCAAATACTGCCCCAGAATGCCTGTACAGAAAAACTGAATGCCACTGGTCAAAAGGATGATACATACAAGAGACGGCCAGCCCGAGACCGGGTCGCCAAAAATGATCTTGCGCACGATCGTAAAAATGATCATCGCAAAGGCCACCACACACAATAATACACCCATCAGGGAAGAAATCAAGAGGGGCGCTGTGGAAAAAGCCACGATTCCGTCGAAAGAATACATGAGCAGCTTCCAGAAATTCCACTTGGTCTCCCCTCTGGCACGCTCTACATTCTCATACTCCAGCCACTTGGTACGGAATCCCACCCAGCCGAAGATCCCTTTGGTAAAACGATTATATTCCTGCATGGACAGGATAGCATCCACCATCTGCCTGGTCATGAGACGATAATCTCTGGCTCCGTCCATCATCTCAGTCTGAGAAATACGCTTCATCAGACCGTAAAACCTTCTGGCAAAAAAGCTGCGCACCGGAGGCTCGCCCTTGCGGCTCACACGCCTGGTGGCCACGGAGTCATATCCCTCCTCCAACCCCGCGAACATTTCCGGCAGAAGGCTGGGCGGATCCTGCAGATCGACATCCATCATTACCACATAATCGCCTCCGGCCTTTTCCAGCCCGGCAAACATAGCGGCTTCCTTTCCGAAATTCCTTGAAAAAGACACCAGATGCACCCGCTTGTCCGTCTCCCGAAGTTTCCTGACCTCCCTCACAGTGCCGTCCCGCGAACCGTCATCTATATACAATAGCTCCAATTCTATTCCTTTTTCCGCAAAAAAAGGATCGTTTTTGATCAGCTCCTGATAAAACAGGGCTACGCTCTCTTCCTCGTTATAACACGGAACTATTACACTCAGCAGACTCATGCTTTTCCCCTTCCTGATTTAACGCCAATATTTTCCTAACTGCTCTCGAGCGGTATCTTCCTCCATAGAAAATTTTTCCATCAATTTGAGTAGCGTCTCGCTCTGTGACAGGCCTAATTCCTGACATGTCTCAATTACTCCCTGCAAGATTCCCTGCTCTATTCCTCGCTCTATTCCTCGTTCTATTCCCTGCTGCAACCCAATCTCAAGAATATTCATTTTAACCGCCTCCCATTCCTCGGATTGTTTTACCTCACCGACAATCCGATCTAATTCCAGGATGCGTTCGTCCTTCACAAGAATAAGATCGGAAGAGCGTCGTGTAGGGAAAGAGTGTTGCGAGACGTG
>CANCYO010000020.1 GCA_947382415.1 uncultured Lachnospiraceae bacterium
GCATCGTTTCAGGGTAGCTATCACTCAGCCATCAATCGCTCTATAATTGTTAGCAGGAAATGCAAGCATTTCACTCAGGTTTGACAGGATGCGAACATTTGACTTTGGTAAGCGTCAAATCCCCGCCTTTCCCTAATACCGGTTTTAGTTCATGCTTGAAAAAACAAGGGGATTCCCCAAAACTATGCGCTTACGACGTATACGGTTATCCGGCACAATCCATGGCTATATTTATATTGTAAATAAGAAAAGCATCCTGTATAATGAAAACGGGACTGAGAGAGACAGGAATACGAGGAAAAGGCATGGATCAGTTTTATTTAAAAGATATCAGTTTAAAAAATTATAGAAGATTTGAGCAAAGTACATTTGAACTGAATCGTTCTATGAATGTTTTGGTCGGGAAAAACGGCGTGGGAAAGACAACAATCCTTGAAGCTGTAAATGTTATGCTGGGCGCTTATTTGGCAGCATTCAAAAAGTATGTGCCCAGCCGTTTTAGTTTTAATATCAGTGAAGACGACATTTTGCTTAAAAACAATCAAAAAGCGGCAGATAATATAGTATTGTCTCCGGTAATTCCACAATATCCGTGTGCGATTTCCTGTCATCTGCAGTGGGGGCAGGAGGAGTTGAAGTATACTCGAACTGTTGAAAAGGAGGGAGGAAGGACAAAATTTGCCGGAACAAATCCGATGCAGAGAAAGGTTGAAATATGGGAATGGGAAATAGCAAAAGCGGATGGTTCTGACAGAGAGGTTATTCTTCCATTAGTTCTATATTTAAGCTCGGCAAGACTATGGAATGAAAACAGAGGGCGGGAAACCGGCGGCGTTCCGGTTAGAACGGACGCTTATCAGAGATGTCTGGATCCGCACAGAAGTACCCAGATGGCATTTGATTATATTAAATCGCTGGCCAATATCTCTGCTGAGGAAAACAATGGAAGGCCGTTTCCGGCGTATGATGTTATTATGGAGGCAGTTGCGTACAGTTTACAGGAAGAATTGGGAGCGGAACAAAAGGTTCTTTACTCAACCAGATACAATGAGTTTGCAATTAAGGAGGCGGATGGTACTGTGATTCGCTTTACTGCGTTAAGTGATGGATATAGGAATGTGATTAAAATTGTATCGGAAATAGCGACTAAAATGTGTATACTTAATCCATATCTTGGAAAATCGGCGTTGGAGGAAACGCCGGGAATTGTTGTTATTGATGAAATTGATTTAAGTCTGCATCCGACATGGCAGAGAAGGATTATCAGGATATTAAAGACGCTTTTTCCGAAAATACAGTTTGTCTGTGCCACACATTCCCCGTTTATCATTCAGTCTCTTGAGCCGGGTGAACTGATAGTTTTGGATAAGTTGGAGGAAGTGGATGAATATTCGGGGCAGAGTATTGAGGATATTGCTGAAAAGATAATGGATGTATCAATGCCGCAATACAGCGAGAAAAAAGAAAAGATGTACCGAGCGGCGGAAGAGTATTTCAGGGCGCTTGATAACAGCCAAAATCAGGATGAGCTGCAGGCGTTAAAGAAACGTATGGATGTTCTTGCAGCAGAATACAGTGATAATCCGGCTTATGGGGCATTGTTGAAACAGAAATATCTGGAAAAGAAAGTGAGTGTAAGGTAATCATATGAGGCCGGTTAATAAAGGGGATGCGCCTGATATCAGATTTAAAAAGTATCAGGAGGCAGAACCGTATCTGGAAAAGCGTATTGGGCTGTATTGTTCGTTTTGCGAGCTTCCGTTACAGCATGTACCGGAAGTGGAACATAAGGAAGCAAAATCAAGGGGAGGGGAAGAACTGGATTGGAACAATTTTCTGCTTTCGTGTAAATATTGCAATACCAGAAAAGGATATACTGTTAAAAAAGGAGATTTGGGACAATATCTTTGGCCCGATACAGACGATACCTTTCATGCTTTTGATTATGAGGGGGATCTGCCGCGGGTAAATGTGGAGTATTTGAGTCAAAAAGCGGATGGCAGTTATCAGAAAGCTGCAAATTTATTACGACTGATAAAATTGGACAATCGTCCGACAAAGCAGGAACGGGATCGACGTTTTTTTGAGAGAAATGAGGTAAAAGAAATTGCCTTAATGAGCAAAAATGGCTGGCAGAGTATGGAGACGCCTTCGGACAGAGATACATATCTGAAAACGATTATTGTTTTAGCAAAGGCAAAGGGCTTTTTTTCTGTTTGGATGACAGTATTTAAGGATATTGAAGTTGTAAAGAGAGGTTTATTGGACAGTTTTCCGGGGACACGAAAAGAATATTTTTGAAGAGAACCGGATCATAGCGAGGAGGATATGAATGGAAGATTGGAGACAATCCCAAAAGGTTTTTTCCAGATTGGGCTGGTGTTATATAGCAGGAACATTGACGGTATACGTTCTTCAGTTTATTTTGGTATACGGAATTGAGGCTTATAAACCTGAGTGGCTGATGAGCATGACCGCAAGTCTGATATTGTCAGGTTTTACGGTGTATGTCTGTGGTATGCCGTTGATTGTTTTGTTGACCCGCCGGATGCCAAGGACTGATATTCCGCGTCATAAGATGAAATGGTGGCAGTTTATACTGGCATTGATCATGTGCTATTCTCTGGTCTATATCAGCAATCTGGTGGGAACGCTGGTGACGACGGTAATAGGAGTATTCACGAAAAGTTCTGCCCCCAATAATCTGTTAGAATACGTCACCGGCGGTAATATGTTGTTGAATTTTATATTGATGGTGGTAGTTGCGCCTATTGTGGAGGAGTATGTGTTCCGCAAGGTGATCGTGGACAGGACGGTACGGTATGGGCAGGGTGTCGCCATCGCAGCCTCGGGTCTGATGTTTGGGCTGTTTCACGGGAATTTGAACCAGTTTGCCTACGCGGTGGTGCTGGGTGCGTTTTTTGCTTTCCTCTATGTGAAGACGGGGAATTTGAAGATCACGATTGCCATGCATGCCATTATTAATTTTATGGGCAGCATGGTCTCGGGACTGCTGTTTCGATTGATGGATTATGATGCGCTGCTGAATGCTGATCCTACGGACATGGAGTTGATGATGGAGATCATCATGGACAATTGGGTTGGCTGGCTGATTTTTGTGCTGTATGCCATGCTGTTGTTTGCTGTGGTGGTTACGGGTTTTATTCTGTTGATCGTATTTTTTAAACGCTTTAAGCTTGAATCCCAGGAGATGCAGATACCCAGGGGCAAGGGATTTCAGATGTTGTTCCTGAATTCGGGGATGATCGTCTTCTGTGTGGTATGGGTCGTATTGATCGCCCTGCCGTATGCGTTGTCTGTCGCACAGATGTTTGTTGAGACTTTTATTTAAGCGGGGTGGGTGAAATGTATTTTTTTGAGGGAAGGATCCGGTATAGTGAGACCGACAGCAAAGGGAAACTGACATTGGTGTCACTGCTGGATTATTTTCAGGATTGCTCCACGTTTCATTCTGAGGATCTGGGTGTGGGTGTGGACTATCTGACAGAGAGGCATCTTGTGTGGGTGCTCAGCTCATGGCAGATCGTGGTGGAGCGCTATCCCAAATTGAACGAGCGGGTGAAGATCGGCACGGCGCCTTATGAATTCAGGAGTTTTCTGGGATCTCGTAATTTTGTGATGATGACGGAGGAGGGGGAATGTCTGGCCAGAGCGAACTCTCTGTGGAGTTTGTTGGATACCCGGACATGGAAGCCTGCCGCGCCTCCGGAGGAAATGCTGAAGGCATATGTGCTTTCTGAGAAACTGGATATGGATTATGCCCCCCGCAAGATAGCAGTGCCCGAGGGCGGGAGCTGTAGGGATGCGATCACGGTAAAGAAGCATCATCTGGATACCAATAATCATGTGAATAACGGCAGGTTTGTGGATATGACCATGGAGTTTCTGCCGGAGAATTTTGCGATCCGCCAGATGCGCGCGGAGTATAAGATGCAGGCGCATTTGGATGATGTGCTCTATCCCTATGTGGCGGAGGAGAAGGATTATCTGGTGGTGGCGCTGCGGAACGAGGATGGGAAGCCTTATGTGATCGTGGAGTTTGCTTCAATATAATATTTGTATCATATCTGTGGAGGGTAAGCCGTGGAGCGGATTGTAAAAGAAATAGAAAAGCTGAAAATACAATATGAGTCCCGCCCGGTAAATGCGGACGCAAAAGAAGTGAGCAGAGAGGAATTTACCCTGTTGCTCAGCGGTGTGTCAGCATGCCGGAAAGTGCCGGGAATTCATGAGCATATGGGGTATGAGCGATTATATCACTGTGGCAGTGAGGACGACGTTGATCAGGCGCGGGAGCATTTGAGCAGGCTGTTTGGCGTCCGGGACAGAGAGAGTCTGGAACAGCAGTGTTACAGATTGTATTCGGGGAGCGGCCAATATGAGCAGTTTATGACATTCTGGAAGGATGCGCCCATGTTTGATCTGGATGAGCTCAATGCCAACGGCAGGAAAGGGTTTCTGTTTTGCAGGGGGCTTGCCGAAAAGTTTTATCCGCTGGTGAAGGAAAAAGGTTTTTATGCCTGGGATATCAACGAGCGAATCGGGCTTTGCAGAAACGCTGTGGCCTGTGGCATTATTTCTGATGAAGAATTTTGGGAGCTGACGGACGAGTGGGTGCGTCAGGCGCAGGTGTTTTATCATTCTTATGCGGAGTATGCCATAAGCTGTCTCTGCGGAGCGCTGTATGACATGGGCAGAAGCGAGCCGGATGTGAGTGGATTTTATGACATTAACCGGAATATCATAGAACATCTGATGGGAGAAGGTGGAGCATGGGACAGAAATAAGTGGTATGCTCCGAAAGAGAGAGAATGGGCATCCCTTTTGGATAGAAATCCGGGCTGTATCATTACAAAGAGAGCGCTGGACGAGGAACGCATCGACTATATGTATCACGATGAGCCGAGCCCCGGTTATCCTGACAGCGGATGGCGCTTTTTTGTGGGAGATGAGCCGGAGGAATATGTGGATGATCCTGATAATTCCGCAGTGTGTGGACTGAATACCATTTGCAATTTATCTCCCGATATCATGGCTTATCTGTATGCGGGAGTCGGCAGGCGGTTCGGACGGCAGGAGAGCGGATGGGAAGAGGAGTAGCCAAATGATTAAATTAGGCGAATGGCAAAAACTTGTTATTATTAAAAAAGTGGATTTTGGAATGTACCTTGCACCCTCGGCAGAGGAAAAGGAAGAACGCATTCTGCTCCCGGTGAAACAGGCGCCGGAGGGGTGCGAAGTCGGAGATTTTGTGGAGGTCTTTGTCTATCGGGATTCCAGGGACCGTCTGATTGCTACAACCAACCAGCCGAAGCTGGTCATGGGTCAGGTAGCTGATCTGACGGTGGTACAGGTGGAAAAGATTGGAGCCTTTCTGGACTGGGGGCTGGAGAAGGATCTGTTTCTGCCTTTCAGGCAGCAGAAGCGTCCGGTTGCGCCTGGGGATAAAGTACTGGTGTCGCTTTATATAGATAAGAGCAACAGGCTCTGCGCCACCACCAATGTATATCCAAATCTGAGATCGGACAGCCCATATAAAAAGGACGACCGGGTGAAAGGGCGCGTGTATGAGATCAGTGATAATTTCGGAGCTTTTGTGGCAGTGGACAATCAGTACTCCGCGCTGATACCCAAACGCGAGCTTTACGGAGAAGTGGTGTTGGGGGAGGATGTGGAGGCCCGGGTGGCAAAAGTGCAGGAGGACGGCAGATTGACTCTGGGCATCCGTGAGAAGGCTTATGTACAGGTGAAACAAGACGGTGAGAAACTGCTCAAGCTGCTTCACAGTTATGACGGTGTGCTGCCCTTCACGGAGAAGGCCAATCCGGAGGTGATACGCCGTGAGACCGGAATGAGCAAAAATGAGTTTAAACGTGCGGTGGGGTATCTGTTCAAAACTGGAGCCATCGAGATCAAAGACAACATTATTCGGGAACGCACTGGAAAAAATAAAAAGCCTGTGTTATAATACTTATGTTAAGAGATTGACAGGAGGTGTTCGTATGGATATTGCAGGATTATCTATGAGTTTGTCGTCCAACAAGATCATGTCTCAGGTAAGTACGGCTGTGCTCAGCAAGGCTATGGATGCCAATGAGGCTCTGGGGCAGGGACTTGTGGAGATTATGGATGCGTCCGCTATGGAGCTGAGTGTGAATCCTGGCGTAGGTGCAAATTTTGACATGAGAGTCTGAGAAATTTTTCCCGTATGGCATAAAAATGAGGGGTTGTTTGAGGGTATAATACTGTCAAACAGCTCCTTTTTAGTGATTTTTGTGAAATTTCTCTGAAAAAGTATTGCTTTTTTGGCATTTTTTTTGTACATTTGTGTTAGAAGGTTTTCCAGTCAAAGGAGCAGGGTATATGATTTCAAATCAGATTTTGCAGAATACAATTGATGGCCTGAAGGGGATTTCCAGAGTGGATCTCTGCGTCATGGATACGGACGGCAAGGAGATCGCCAGCACCGCTGATATGAGTCAGTGCTGCAGCGCTGCCGTGGAGTTTGCGGCTTCGCCTGCAGATGCCCAGGAGATTCAGGGGTTTCAGTATTTTAAGATTTTTGACGAGCAGCAGTTGGAGTATGTTCTCGTGGCGGGGGGCGTCGGCGAGGATATCTATATGATCGGCAAGATGGTGGCTTTTCAGATTCAGAATCTTCTGGTGGCCTACAAGGAGCGTTTTGACAAGGATAATTTTATCAAGAATCTCCTGCTTGATAATCTGCTTCTGGTAGATATTTACAGTCGTTCCAAGAAACTGCATATACAGACGGACGCTGCCCGGGTTGTGCTGATCATAGAGTCCGGCGCAGGGAAGGACAGCAATGTGCTGGAGCTGACCAGAGCCTGTTTTGCCAACAATGGTAAAGATTTCATCACCGCAGTGGATGAAAAAGATGTTATTATAGTAAAGGAGCTGTCCGATGCAGAGATCAGTAAGGAGATAGAAAAATCAGCCCGGAGTCTGATCGCCTATCTGCAGAAGGAGGGCATTGAGGGCGTGCGCATCGCCTATGGCACCATAGTCCATGAGATCAAGGAGGTCAGCCGTTCTTACAAGGAAGCCAGAATGGCACTGGATGTAGGAAAGATCTTTTTCGATGACAGAGATTTGGTGGCATACAGTGAGCTGGGTATCGGCCGTCTGATCTATCAGCTTCCCATTCCTCTGTGCAAAATGTTTATACGGGAGATTTTCGGCGGAAAGAGTCCTGACGATTTTGACGAGGAGACTCTGTCAACTATTTACAAATTTTTTGAGAACAGTCTGAATGTGTCGGAGACCTCCAGACAGCTCTTTATTCATCGCAATACGCTGGTGTACCGGCTGGATAAACTGCAGAAGAGCACGGGGCTTGATCTGCGGGTGTTTGAGGATGCCATCACCTTTAAGATCGCGTTGATGGTCGTAAAATACATGAAGTATATGGAAACCTTTGAGTACTGATACTTATAATCGGAGGAACCATACAATCGGAGGACAGGAATGACCAAAAAGGAGTTACGAAGGCAAAAAAGAGAGGACTTTATACAGGATAACGGCATTATCTGTCTGGATAATGTGAGTAAGAGCTATTCCACCGGCGCCCCGGCGTTGAACAATGTGAGTCTCAGCATCAGTCCGGGAGAATTCGTGTTCATCGTGGGGGACAGCGGCTCGGGAAAATCTACGCTGATCAAACTTCTGCTGCGGGAGCTTACATCTTCCAGCGGCAGTGTTTATGTTATGGGATATGAGCTGGGAAAGCTGACCCATCGGCAGATTCCGCAGTTTCGGAGAAACCTCGGTGTGGTCTTTCAGGATTTCCGTCTTCTGAAGGACAGAAATATTTATGAGAATGTGGCTTTTGCCCAGAGGATCGTGGAGACGCCGGTGAATGAGATCCGCAGGAACGTGCCGGCCATACTGGCCACGGTTGGTTTGGCGGGCAAGTATAAGTCCAAACCCCGCCAGCTCTCCGGCGGAGAGCAGCAGCGCGTTGCGCTGGCCCGGGCTCTGGTGAATAACCCTTCCATTCTGCTGGCGGATGAGCCCACGGGAAATTTGGATCCCAATAATTCCTGGGAGATTATGAAGCTTCTGGAGGAAATAAACGCTTCCGGCACTACTGTTTTAGTGGTGACACACAACAGCGAGATTGTCAATGCCATGCGCAAACGTGTGATCACCCTGAAAAAGGGCGTGATCGTCAGCGACGAGGAGGAAGGCGGTTATATCGATGAAGATTAGTACATTGTTTTATACCATCAGACAGGGATTCGCTAATATTTTCCGGAACAAGCTGTTTTCACTGGCGTCGATTGCGACCATTTCCGCCTGCTTGTTTTTGTTTGGTCTGTTTTATGCTATCATGATAAATTTTCAGCATGTGGTGAGGACGGCGGAGCAGGGAGTTTCTGTGACGGTGTTTTTCCACTATGAAGACGGAGTTCTGCCGGACGGCTGTGAAGTTCATCAGGAGGGACAGGTTCCCACTCCCGAGCGCATCGAAGCGATCGGACAGATGATCGCTGCCCGGGTGGAGGTTTCCGATGTAGTGTTTGTCTCTGACGAGGAGGCGTGGGAGACTTTCGGAAAATCTTATTTTGGCGAAGATTACAGGGAGGGTTTCCCTCAGAATCCGCTGGAAGGTGAGAACAGTTACCAAGTGTTTCTGAGCGATGTGTCCATGCAGGATACGTTGGTGAGCTGGCTGGAGTCCATGCCGGAAGTGCGCAAGGTCAAATATTCCGCCATCACTGCGGATACACTCAGCGGCGTCAATCTGCTGATCGCGTATGTGTCTGTGGGTATTATCGTGGTATTGCTGGCGGTGAGTATTTTCCTGATCAGCAACACGGTGGCGGTGGGTATTTCCGTCCGCAAGGAAGAGATCAATATCATGAAGTATATCGGAGCCAAGGACTTCTTTGTGCGCGCCCCGTTTGTGCTGGAAGGTATGATCATCGGTCTTATCGGCGCGGCTATTCCTCTGGGCGTTATTTACAGTATGTATAATTATGTGCTGAATTATGTGGCAGGAAGATTTGCGATGCTGAGCAGTTTCCTGGATTTTCTGCCCGCCAGGGAGGTGTTTCACATATTGACGCCGGTGTCGCTTATAGTCGGCGTGGGAATCGGTTTTCTGGGCAGTATTACCACTGTGAGGAAACATTTGCAGGTATAGCTGAAACAGTACACAGTATAGCCCTCCGAAAGGGATTCGTACATTGGGAGGATAAGGATTTGAGAGTTCCCGCTAAGAGTAGAATATTGATTGCAGGGGTTATGACAGTGGCGCTACTGGCGGGTGCGGGGCATTTGCCTGCGCAGGCCATCACCTCGGACAGCATCAGGGACAAGGAAGAGCAGATCGATAAGATGGAGCGGGAGAAGGATGCGCTGCAGGATAATCTCACAGATCTGCAAAAAGTTAAAAAAGATTTGGAGACTCAGAAATCCAATCTGAAGAATTATGTGGCGGAGCTGGATGGTAAACTTGCGGAGATAGAGCAGAATATTGTGGATCTGAATCTTCAGATTACCGCTAAAGAAAAGGAGATTACCGAGACTCAGGAAGAGCTGGAGGAGGCGCTGGAGACAGAAGAGGCGCAGCACAGGGCCATGGTCAGCCGCATTCGGATGATGTATGAGCAGGGCAATACGCAGATTGTGGAGACACTTTTGGGTGCGGGGAGCTTCGGCGGTTTTTTGAGCCGTGCGGACGCCATGGAAAAGGTGGCGGCCTATGACAGGCAGATGTACGAGGAGTATAAGGCAAACCGCCAACTGGTGGAGCTTTGTAAGGAACAGCTTGAGCTGGAGAAGGAAATACTGGATCAATCCAAGGAGAATGTGGAGCTGGAGCAGGCCAATCTGGAGGCTCTGATCGATCAGAAGAACAGAGATATCATTGCATACGAGACGGATATCCACAATAAGGAGGAAGCTATTAAGGAATACGAGCAGATGATCCGGGAACAGGATGAGGAGATCGCTGCTCTGGAACAGGCGATTCTTGAGGAAAAGAGAAATATTCTTGCGGCAAACGGCGAGGTCATCACGTATGACGGAGGCCAGTTTAAGTTCCCTCTGGCGTCTTACACCCGAGTTTCGGATGAGTATGGCATGCGCATCCACCCGACTCTGGGAGTACAGCAGTTTCACAACGGCGTGGATCTGGCGTCGCCCAAGGGTACGGCCATCTATGCCGCCTACGACGGAAAAGTAGTGGCGGCCACCTACAGCGCGACTATGGGCAATTATATTATGATCGATCACGGCAGCGAACTGTATACCATATACATGCATGCCTCCGCCCTCTATGTGAAAAAGGGGGATCTGGTGGTGCGAGGAGAGACCATTGCGGCTGTGGGGAGCACCGGGCGTTCCACCGGGAACCATCTGCACTTCAGTGTGCGCAAGAACGGAGCTTATGTATCGCCCTGGGAGTATATATCAAAGTAATCTGCAATATGTTTCAATAAAGACAAAGGAAATAAAAAAGGAATAAAAAACTATGGAAAATGAAAGAGGAAGAAAGGGTTGGGGGCTTTTTGTCCTTGGTCTTGTGATCGGTCTTCTGGCGGCGCTGATCATTACCAGTGTAATTTTCAAACAGAGCGTCAGTCTGTCCGGGGACTCATTGGTGGACGCCCGGGTAGTGGAAAAGATAGAGGATCTGGAGAATCTGATCCACAGCCGTTTTTATCTGGCGGAGATGACGGACGAAGAGCTGGAGCAGGGCATCTACAGAGGGATGCTCAGGGCTTTGAACGATCCGTATTCTGAGTACTATACCACGGAAGAACTGAAAGAGCTTATGGATCAGTCGGAGGGTATTTATTATGGCATCGGCGCCCATGTGGGTCTGGACAAGGAGACCTCCCTGCCTATGATTAAGTCGGTGATAGAGGGAACGCCTGCCGAGGAGGCGGATCTGCGCCCCAATGATCTGATCTATATGGTGGACGACGAAGCCACCTATGGGCTGAGCCTGACGGAGGCCGTGTCCCTGATCAAAGGACCGGAGGGGACGAAGGTGACGTTGACGCTGATCCGGGAAGGTGTGTCGGATTATCTGGAAGTGACTATCCCGAGGAAAAAGGTGGAGAGTCCTACGGTGAATTTTGAAATGCTGGACGGCGGGATGGCCTATATTGAGATTACGGAGTTTGACGATGTGACGGTGGATCAGTTTGCGGAGGCACTGGCCATGGCAAAGGGTTCGGGTATGAAGGGCATGATTCTGGATCTGCGGGCCAATCCCGGCGGTAGCCTCAGCGCAGTGGTGGAGATCGCCCGAATGATGCTGCCCGAAGGCCTGATCGTATATACGGAGGATAAGGCCGGAAAGCGTTCAGAGTATTCCTGCGATGGGAAGCGGGAGCTTCAGGTGCCTCTGGTGGTGCTGATAGACGGCAATTCCGCCAGCGCATCGGAGATTCTGGCCGGAGCGATTCAGGATTATAAGCTGGGTACTCTGGTGGGCACTACTACTTTTGGAAAAGGTATTGTGCAGCAGGTGATCGCCATGAACGACGGCTCTGCCATCAAGCTCACCATCAGCAGCTATTTTACACCGAAGGGGCGCAACATTCACGGCACGGGTATCGAGCCGGATGTGGAGTGCCTGTTTGACGGGGAAGCTTACTATGATGAGGAAAATCCCTATGATAATCAGTTGGAGAAGGCGAAGGAAGTATTGAAGGGTATGCTGTGACAGATTTTTTGAAGTATTTATGCTTCAGGAATAAATTCCGTCCAGAGCGCAGGTTTTATGTGTCTGCCGGCGGCTTTCTGCATTGCTTCCACCATGGACGCGTATTGTCTCTTACAGACGTCCATATGGGTGATTTCCCAGGAGGAAACGCTGTACATCATGGGAACTTCGGGGAGGAACTGGAAGAATTCATCCAGAAAAAACATGTTATAATAGTCTTCCGCGCCAAAACCGTCATCATCAGGCGAATCGGAATCCGCCTCCTGCCAGACAAGGAGGGTGCGCTGTTCGTTGATTCCGGCCAGGAGATAGTTTTCCTCCGGTTGGAAATTCAGGAGTCCCATTGCATTCAGCAGATGTCCGGAATAACCCTTTGAATGCCAGTCTGTGCGTTTTCCCGGCAGGAAATTCGCATACGGGATCAGAGTCTGATTCAAAAAGCGGGGATTTTGTCGGATTTTGTCCAGTACGATCTCCTGTGCTGTCCGTTCTCCGTACATGGCTGCCCGCAGCAGCCACATATTGGCTCCGGCTTCATAGCCGGAAACGGCAATGCCGGGCGCCGGGGCGTCCGGCTGGCGCAGGTATTCCGAGAGCCTCAGCATGGCGGAGGCGTCGCCCTGCCCGCAGGCGGCGGCCAGGGTGTGTATTTCGTTTGCGCGGACACTGACAGGCGGCGGAGCTGCCGGAAGTTTGTGAGCAGTATTTGCGTCCAGGCTGCAGGAATCGGAACATTCTTCTCTCATAAGATAATCCTCGGATCACTTTCATGTATCGGTTTTCTCAGTTTATTCTATCTGGAATTATTGTATCTCGAAAGCTGTATTATGGCAAGATAATGGAAAAAAATAGGTATATAGTTAGTAAGTTTGTAAAAAAGATGAAAGCACAGAACAAATGTTCCATTTGTACTGTACTTTTTTATTTGATTTTGGTATACTATCTGATAGACAAGCGGAAAGATAGATAGTATGGAGAGAATTGTATGGATCATTTTGTTTTACATTCCGAATATAAGCCTACCGGCGACCAGCCGCAGGCCATCGCAGAGCTGGTCCAAGGATTTCAGGAGGGTAACCAGTTTCAGACGCTTCTGGGGGTTACGGGCTCCGGCAAGACTTTTACTATGGCCAATGTGATTCAGGCGTTGAACAAGCCTACACTGGTCATCGCCCACAACAAGACGCTGGCAGGTCAGCTCTACGGTGAGTTCAAGGAATTTTTCCCGGAAAACGCAGTGGAGTATTTTGTCTCCTATTATGATTACTATCAGCCGGAGGCCTATGTGCCTTCCTCCGACACTTATATAGCCAAGGACTCGGCCATCAACGATGAGATAGACAAGCTGCGGCTGTCGGCCACGGTATCTCTGACAGAGCGCAGGGATGTGGTGGTGGTGGCCAGTGTGTCCTGTATTTATGGTCTGGGCAGTCCTGATGAGTATCAGGATATGGTGGTATCTCTGCGGCCCGGAATGGAGAAGGACCGGGATAAGGTGTTGAGAGAGCTGGTGGATATTCAGTACACCAGAAATGATATGGACATGCAGCGGGGAACCTTCCGGGTGCGTGGAGACGTGTTGGAGGTGTACCCGGCGGAGGGCGGCGAGTATCTGATCCGCATTGAGTTTTTTGGTGATGAGATCGAGCGGATTGCCCAGGTGGAGCCGCTTACGGGAAGAGTTCACGCCACTTTAAATCATGTGGCGATCTTTCCGGCCTCTCATTATGTGGTTGCGCCGGAGAAGATCAAGGCGGCCTGTGACAATATTGAGAAGGAGATGGAGGAACGGGTGCGCTTTTTTAAGGGGGAGGACAAGCTCATTGAGGCCCAGCGCATTGCGGAGCGCACAAATTTCGACGTTGAGATGCTCCGGGAGACGGGTTTTTGCTCCGGTATTGAGAATTATTCCAGGCATCTGAGCGGCGCTGCACCCGGGGAGCCACCGATGACGCTTATGGACTTTTTCCGGGATGATTTTCTGATCATCATAGATGAGTCCCATATGACGATTCCCCAGATACGGGGAATGTTTGCGGGGGACCGGTCCCGCAAGACCACACTGGTGGACTATGGCTTTCGGCTGCCCTCGGCGTTGGACAACCGGCCTTTGAATTTTCAGGAGTTTGAGGCTCATATAGACCAGATGCTGTTTGTGTCGGCTACGCCCTCGGACTATGAGGAGCAGCATGAGCTGCTGCGCACGGAACAGATCATCCGGCCTACAGGCCTGCTGGATCCGGAGGTGGACGTGCGGCCTGTAGAGGGTCAGATCGACGATCTGATCGGTGCGGTGAACAGGGAGGTGGAGCGGCACAACAAGGTGCTGGTCACCACGCTCACCAAGCGGATGGCGGAGGATCTCACCGATTATATGAGCGAGGTGGGGATTCGGGTGAAGTATCTGCACTCGGACATCGACACACTGGAGCGGGCGGAGATCATACGCGATATGAGACTGGATGTGTTCGATGTGCTGGTGGGTATCAATCTGCTCAGGGAGGGTCTTGATATCCCGGAGATTTCGTTGGTGGCGATTCTGGATGCGGACAAGGAGGGGTTCTTGAGAAGCGCGACCTCTCTGATCCAGACCATCGGGCGCGCGGCCCGCAATGCGGACGGACATGTGATCATGTATGCGGATACCATCACGGATTCCATGCGTACTGCCCTGGATGAGACGGAGCGCAGGCGCAAGATTCAGATGCAGTATAACGAGGAGCATGGAATCACACCCCAGACCATCAGAAAGGCAGTGCGCGATCTCATCAGCATCTCCAAGGTTATCGCCAAGGAGGAGCTGCGCTTTGAGAAAGATCCTGAGTCTATGAGCAGGCAGGAGCTGGAGAAGCTGATTGCGGATGTGCAGAAAAAGATGCAGAAGGCTGCGGCGGATCTGAATTTCGAGGCTGCGGCGGAGCTTCGTGATAAGATGCTTGAACTGAAGAAGAATCTGAATGAGCTGGAGGGGACGTCCCGTGGAAAGAGTAAGTAAATGGTTTTCCGGTCTCGTCCGCTGGCTCGGCATTTTGATAGCCGGTTATCTGTTCCTGCAGGGCCTGTTCACGGTCTGCACGATTCAGAGTGTGACAGAGAGAACTTTTTATGTGAAGAGTCACGCGCTCTATGCTGTGGCGGGAATCGGGATATTCGTTCTGCTGGTTTGGGCGGTCTGGCGTTTCTGCGGCAGTGTGCTGGAGCGGTATGAGACGGTCATTGTATGGGCCGGGATCCTGCTCAGTGCCCTGTTCTGGATCTGGTGGCTTGGCCAGACGCAGTTCTGGTACTGGGGCGATGAGGAGAAGATATTTCAGTGTGCCCAACAGTATCTTGCAGGGGACTACAGAGGCTGGAAGCCGGGAGGCTACGCTTATATGTGGCGGCACCAGAACGGCATGATTCTGTTTGTGGCTTCGCTGCTGAAATTTTTTGATACGCATACCGTCTTTTGGATTTTCAGGCTGTTAAACGTATTGTTTTATGAACTTACGATCTGTTTTCTGTGGCGGACGCTCAGGAGAGTGTTTTCGGACAGGCGGGTGGTAGTAGTACAGGTCGCGCTGCTGCTTCTGTTTTTTCCTTATGGGTTTTATTGTGTGATGTTTTACGGAAATGTAATAGGGCTGGGGCTGGCGGTTTTGGCGGTTTATCTCGCAGTGCTGTGGCTGGACACGGCGAGAGCAGGCTGGCTGTGCGGTAGCGCGGGGGCCATGACGCTGTCCGTTATATTCAAACAGAATGATGCGATCGTTCTGGTGGGACTGGTATTGTTATTGTTGCTGCAGCCGGTGAAAGAGGGCAGGCTGGCGCTGAAGAGGGCGGGAGCCGTGGCGGCATTTGTCCTGGCGATTGTACTGGGGGTGCGGCTGCCGGATTTGCTGGTGGAGGTTCATACCGGTATGAATCTGTCCGGCACGGGAAACAGTATGTATGCGCACATTGCCATGGGACTTCAGGACAGTGAGGATGCGCCGGGGTGGTATAACACTTATAACGAAAAATTGTTTGCCCAGTGCGGCTATGACAAGGCGGAGACAGCCCGGGCAGCAAGGCGGTCCCTGATGGAAACGCTGGAGTATTATGCGGACAATCCCGGGGAGGGATGGTCGTTTATTCACAGGAAGCTTGCGTCGGAGTGGAATAATCCCACTTTTGAGGGCTTCCATATGCAGAATGCGCGGTTGACGGCAGAAGAACTGAGTCCGCTGGTAAAATCCGTCATCAATGACGGAGGCAAGCTGAATATCCTGCTCACATTTTTTCTGGATATTTACGAGAGTATCATATGGTTTGGGATATTGATCTATCTGGCGGCGGCGAAGGATGCTGATGTGAGAGAACTGTTTTTTGTGATGCTGCTTGTGGGGGCTTTTGTGTTTTTTGCCGTGTGGGAGGCGAAGGGCCGGTATGTTGCGCCTTTTTATCTGATGGCCATTCCTTATGCGGCGGCGGGATATCGCAAGCTGCTCTCGGCCGGAAGTCAGTTCGAGATCACGAAAAAGACAGCGTTTGTCACGGCGCTTTTGGCGGCGGCGCTGTATTTTGGTGATTTAAATGCAGTAAACCACAGCCTGAAGCTAGGTACGCAGTCTGAGGAATACTATGAATATATTCACGAATATAACAGCAATTTTCTGAATTTCAGATATTAGCCATTTCAGAAACAAAAAGTAGTTTCAATAATAAAAAATGATTGTAGATATACATGGATTGCCGGAATTAAAAAGATTACAGGAAAAGAGGAGAAAACAGTGGAAGAAGCAAAGAAGATGCGGCCTCGCGAGTATATCAGGGTGCGAGGGGCCAGCGAGCATAATCTCAAGAATATTGATGTGGATATTCCCCGGAATGAGCTGGTAGTTCTGACAGGAATGTCAGGTTCGGGAAAATCTTCACTTGCATTTGATACGATCTATGCGGAGGGGCAGAGGCGTTATATGGAGTCGCTGTCCTCTTATGCAAGACAGTTTCTGGGGCAGATGGAGAAACCGAATGTGGAGAAGATCGAGGGGCTGTCCCCCGCCATTTCCATAGACCAGAAATCCACCAACAGGAATCCCCGCTCCACTGTTGGGACGGTCACGGAAATCTATGATTATTTCCGTCTGCTCTACGCGCGCATCGGTATTCCCCATTGCCCGAAATGCGGCAGGGAGATCGCCAAACAGAGCGTGGACCAGATGGTGGATCAGGTCATGACGCTGGGCGAGGGCACCCGTATTCAGCTCCTTGCGCCGGTGGTGCGGGGGAGAAAGGGCACCCATGAGAAAGTGCTTGAGAGGGCAAGGCGCAGCGGTTATGTGCGTGTGCGTATCGACGGCAATCTCTATGAACTCACAGAGGAGATCAAATTAGAGAAAAACATTAAGCACAATATCGAGATCGTCATAGACCGTCTGGTGGTGAAGGAGGGGATTGAGCGCCGTCTGACAGACTCGGTGGAGAACGCCCTGGGATTGGCTGAAGGCCTTCTGATCGTGGATGTGATAGACGGGGAGAGTCTGACTTTCAGTCAGAGCTTTTCCTGCCCGGACTGCGGCATCAGTGTCAGCGAGGTGGAGCCCCGGAGTTTCTCCTTTAACAATCCCTTCGGCGCATGTCCTGAGTGTCTGGGTCTGGGGTATAAGATGGAGTTTGACCTGGATCTGATGATACCGGACAGGCGTCTGAGCATCAGAGAGGGAGCTATCGCGGTGACGGGCTGGCAGTCCTGCGCGGACAAGTCCAGCTTTACCAACGCCGTGCTGCAGGCGCTCTGCAGAGAGTATGATTTTGATCTGGAGACGCCTTTTGAGGATTATCCAGAGAGGGTTCAGAATGTGCTGATCCATGGCACAGACGGCAAAGAGGTGGAAGTGCATTATGTGGGACAGAGAGGCCGGGGCGTCTACCCGGTGGCTTTTGAGGGTCTGATCCACAATGTGGAACGCAGATACAAGGAGACCTTTTCCGAGACCATGAAACAGGAATATGAATCCTTTATGCGCATCACGCCCTGTCGGGAATGTAAAGGAATGCGTCTGAAGAAGGAGTCGCTGGCGGTGACGGTGAGCGACAAAAATATCTATGAGCTCACTTCCATGCCGGTCTGCGATCTTCATGCTTTTCTGGGAGAGATGCAGCTTACAGGGCAGCAGCAGCTCATCGGCGCGCAGATTCTGAAGGAGATCCGGGCCAGAGTGCAGTTTTTGGTGGATGTGGGTCTGGATTATCTGACATTGACCCGGGGGACGGCCAGTCTCTCCGGCGGAGAGGCGCAGCGCATCCGTCTGGCCACACAGATCGGCTCCGGTCTGGTAGGCGTATGTTATATTTTGGATGAGCCCAGCATCGGTCTGCATCAGAGGGATAATGACAAGCTGTTAAATACGCTGAAGAGCCTGCGTGATCTGGGCAATACCCTGATCGTGGTGGAGCATGACGAAGACACCATGCTGGCGGCGGACTATGTAGTGGATATCGGTCCCGGGGCCGGTTCTCACGGCGGCGAGGTGGTGGCCTGCGGGACGGCTGAGGAGATTATGAAGGTGCCGGAGTCCGTCACCGGACAGTATCTGAGCGGTGCGCTGAGGATTCCGGTACCTGAAGTCAGGAGGAAGCCGACGGGATGGCTGAAGGTGGTCGGTGCGCAGGAGAATAATCTGAAGAATATTAATGTAGAATTCCCCTTGGGAGTCATGACCTGTGTGACGGGAGTCTCCGGTTCCGGAAAGAGTTCATTGGTGAATGAGATCCTGTATAAACGTCTGGCCAGAGATCTGAACAGGGCCAGATGCATTCCCGGTAAGCATAAAGAGATCGTCGGGCTGGAGCAGCTAGACAAGGTGATCGCCATTGACCAGTCTCCCATCGGGCGCACTCCCCGCTCTAATCCGGCCACTTACACGGGTGTTTTCGATCAGATCCGGGATCTGTTTGCCTCCACGGCGGACGCCAAGGCCAGGGGCTACGGCAAGGGGCGCTTCAGTTTTAATGTGAAGGGAGGAAGGTGCGAGGCCTGCGGCGGAGACGGCATTATCAAGATCGAAATGCATTTCCTGCCTGATGTGTATGTGCCCTGTGAGGTCTGCGGAGGCAAGCGTTACAACCGTGAGACGCTGGAGGTGAAGTATAAAGGCAAAAGCATATATGATGTGCTGGATATGACGGTGGAGGAGGCTGTGCCCTTCTTTGAGAATCTGCCTTCCATACGCCGTAAGATCGAGACGCTTTATGATGTGGGACTTTCTTATGTCAAGCTGGGGCAGCCCTCCACCACCCTTTCCGGCGGAGAGGCGCAGCGGATCAAGCTGGCAACGGAGCTCTCCAAGCGCAGCACGGGCAAGACTATCTATATTCTGGACGAGCCTACCACCGGACTTCATTTTGCGGATGTACACAAGCTTGTGGAAATCCTGCACAGACTTGCGGACGGAGGCAATACCGTGGTGGTCATCGAACATAATCTTGACGTGATTAAGACAGTGGATTATATTATTGACATAGGGCCTGAGGGCGGCGACAGAGGCGGAACAGTCATAGCCGAGGGAACGCCTGAAGAGATCGTGAAGAATAAGCGGTCTTATACAGGGGTCTATGTCCGCAGAATGCTGGAGAAGGATAAGCAGGCCCGTAAATCTTAATGGCGGGAGGGAAAAATACCGATGAAAGCAGGGGCAAATGATCAAAACTACAATATGGACAGGGCAGTCAATACCTTTGCGCTGGTGATCATTACAATCATTGATATGATCATGTTTGGCGGGTATATTGGGGATTACCGGAAGGGAAATATCGGACTGGTATTTCTGTTGGCTGTGATTGCGGCGGTTCTTGGCTCGCTGATCGCAAACTACGCTGTCTATCTCAGAAAGAAGGACAGTAAGGCTTTTAAAAATGTTTCTCTCACAGGATATATTATCGTGTATGCGCTATGTGTTTGGGGCGCAAAAAACGACATGGTATTTTGTATTGCATTCCCTATCACAGTGCTGTTTATCCTGTATTTTGATTATGCGATGATCGTGCGGGGAGCCATCGCATTTTCCGTGATCAATCTGGCGGATCTGATCTATGTATCATTTGTGATAAGACAGCATCATTCCGGCGCGCCTTTAAACACTACATCCCTTTTGATACAGGGCGCCTGTATTCTGATGTATATGTTTGTTATCAGCAATACCACCAGGATATCCAATCGGAACAATGCGCTGAAAATTGCCGGTGTCAAGGCGGAACAGGAGAAAAATACAGCGATGCTGCAGGATGTCCTGCAGGTTGCCTGTGCGGTGCGGGAGAATTCCAGAGAGGCTTCCAGCTACATTGAGGAGCTGGGCAGAGACGTGGATCTGACAACTGAAGCCATGGGTGAAATTGCGGAGGGGAACAATAATAATGCCCGGAATATCGAGCGGCAGACGGTTATGACCGGCAATATCCAGAGCATGATCGAGGAGACCAAGCGGATGTCGGACGAGATGCTGAATCTGTCGGGACAGTCGGCTCAGGCGGTGCTGAGCGGCCGGGAGAGTGTGCGGAATCTGGAAGAAAACTCCAAGCGATCGGAGGAAGCCAACCGGCAGGTGGAGGCGGCTGTTCAGCATTTTATACAGAATGTCGGCGAAGTGCAGGATATCGTGACACAGATATTCTCCATATCGGACCAGACAGATCTGCTGGCATTGAACGCTTCCATCGAGAGTGCCAGAGCCGGAGAGGCGGGCAGGGGCTTCTCTGTGGTCGCGGAGGAGATCCGCAAGCTGGCCGAGGAGACCCGTGTGCTCACGGAGCAGATCGGGGAGATCGTGACCGAACTGAAAAACAATGCGGACGAGGCCATCGGAACTGTAGACAATGTTTTGGAAGCTTCTGCTGTGGAGCATGAGCTGATCGAGAGTACGCACAGCCATTTCCGGAAGATTGGCAGCAGCATGGAAGGGCTGAATCGGAATGTGCAGCAGATCAACGGCAAGATCGAGGAGATCATGGAGTCCAACAATACCATTGTGGACAGTATTGCACAGATATCCGCGGTCAGCGAGGAGGTGGCCGCCAGTACGCAGCAGACACTGGAGAAGAGCGTGGAGACCAGGGAGAAGGCGGGCAATGCGGAACAGCTTATGGCAAATCTGGTGAACACGGTTCAGGCCATGGATAAATATCTGGAATAATAAGGAAAGAAAAAATTTTAAATTTTTTTTGATTTAGGTCTAAAGTTTTTGTCAGTTGCCGACGATATACAGTTTGTAGATAAGGAGTGTGCAAGGATGCGAATGAAAGAATGGTCTGACTATTCTGAATTTGCATCCTTCACCTCTTTTTTATCCAAATTTTTTAAAATTTCATAAACCCCTATGAATTTGGTAAAATTTCGGTTATAATAGATAGTCAGTAGCATCGAAAAGGCAGATAGATACCGGAAAGGGGTAAGAATACATGCAGTGTACGGATATAGGAATTGACCTGGGTACAGCCAGTATACTTGTCTACATCAGAGGAAAAGGAGTGGTTCTGAAGGAGCCCTCTGTTGTGGCTTTCGATAGAGATACCAATAAGATTAAGGCGATTGGGGAGGATGCCCGTCTGATGCTGGGAAGAACGCCCGGCAATATTGTGGCGGTTCGTCCTCTGCGTCAGGGTGTTATTTCCGATTACACCGTCACCGAGAAGATGATGAAGTATTTTATCCAGAAGGCATTGGGCAAACGGACTTTCCGTAAGCCCCGCATCGCAGTGTGTGTGCCCAGCGGCGTCACCGAGGTGGAAAAGAAAGCGGTGGAGGATGCCACCTATCAGGCGGGAGCCAGAGAGGTATCTATCATTGAGGAGCCTATCGCGGCTGCCATCGGCGCGGGAATTGATATCTCCAAGCCCTGTGGCAATATGATCGTGGATATCGGCGGCGGAACCTCAGATATCGCAGTCATCTCCCTGGGAGGCACTGTAGTCAGCGCTTCCATTAAAATTGCCGGCGATGATTTTGACGAGGCAATTGTCCGTTATATGCGCAAAAAACATAATCTTCTGATCGGCGAGAGAACTGCGGAGGATATCAAGATCAAGATCGGCTCCGCATACAGGCGTCCCGAGGTAGATTATATGGATGTGCGCGGCCGTAATCTGGTAACCGGTCTGCCCAAGACCGTGAAGGTTTCTTCCGAGGAGACGGAGGAGGCTCTGAGAGAGACCACAGCTCAGATTGTGGAGACGATCCACAGCGTGTTGGAGAAGACGCCTCCTGAGCTTGCCGCAGATATTGCGGACAGAGGGATTGTTCTCACAGGCGGCGGAAGCCTGCTGCGGGGACTCGAGGATCTGATCTCCGCCAAGACAGGTATCAACACCATGACTGCGGAGGATCCCATGACTGCGGTTGCCATCGGCACAGGACAGTATGTAGAATTCCTGGCAGGATACAGAGAGCAGTAAAGCAATTAATAACGGCAAAACAGTAAGTAACAGAGAGCAGTAAACAGACAATACAGACAATATATAGAAGACAGCAAGGAGGAGACAGAAGGTGTTAAGGGGTTTGTACACGGCCTGGACGGGCATGGTAAACGAACAGAACAGAATGGACGTCCTGACCAATAATCTGGCGAATGTTTCCACTGTGGGTTACAAGAAGGAGGGAACCACCAGTCAGGCTTTTGACGACGTACTCACTGTTAAGATCAAAGATGCCTCTGTGGGGCTTTCCAATGTGCAGCGCACCGGTATCAGGAATCCCGGCGTGAAGATTGGGGAAAATTATACGGATTTTACCGGAGGATCCTTCCGGGAGACAGGTAATATCTATGATCTGGCGCTGGACGGCGACGGCTTTTTTGCTATTGAGTTTGCACATAAGGACAATCAGAACAGCAATACCAACAGCACGGCGAATAACAACAATGCCAATCAGCAGCGGACCACCATGTACACCCGTGCGGGTCAGTTTACTTTAAACAGAGAGGGCTATCTGGTAAATCAGGATGGCGACTTTGTGCTGGATGTCAACAACAGGCGGATTCAGTTGAATACGCTGATCGATTCCACGATCTCGGCCGACGGAACTATCTCTCAGAACGGCAGAGCGGTTGCCCAGATTCAGGTGGCGGATTTTGAGGATTATGATTATCTGGAAAAATACGGGGAAACTTATTTCCGTCCTCTGGAGGGAGCAAGGCTCAGGACGAACGGCGTCACTGCCACAGTCAACTCCGGTTATCTGGAGATGGCCAATGTGCAGGCCGTGTCGGAGATGGTAAATTTAATTTCCATCACCAGAGCGTATGAGGCCAATCAGAAGATCATACAGACCTATGACGATTCTCTTGAGATTGCGGTAACGCAGCTTGGCAGATTATCCTGATGAGACAGATTATCATAAATAGAAAGGCGAGGAATTAACAATGGTAAGAAGTTTATGGACAGCGGCAACCGGTATGATCGCTCAGCAGACAAATCTTGACACCATCGCTCACAATTTGTCCAATGTCAACACCAATGGTTACAAGGCGCAGGTCAATGAGTTTAAGAGCCTGCTGTATCAGAATATTCAGACGAAAACCACTTCTGCCAACGGCGAAGCAAAGCCCGGCAGCGCGCAGGTGGGTCTGGGTGTACGCAATTCCGCGATCACTACGATTTTCAGGACAGGGCCCATGCTGGCTTCCGACAGTGATACCGCTTTTGCTCTGGATGGCAGAGGTTTCTTTGCACTGAGAGGCGCCGACGGCAATACATATTACACCAGAAACGGAAACTTCCAGTTTACGCTGGGAACAAACGGAAACATGTTATCAGATACAGACGGACTTCCCGTGCTTGACGTGAACGGCAGGCCTATTATTCTGGATGAGGATTATGTGCTCAGCAGAGTTACGGTCACCGCCGACGGAAATCTCTGTTATCCCGATGAGACGGGCAATCCCCAGCCCATTGGCGTACAGATCGGTGTATTCCAGTTCAACAATCCCAATGGTCTGGAGAAGCTCAGCGGCAGCCGGTATGCCCAGACGGCGGCCAGCGGCCAGCCTATAAACGAGGCTACCAACAATATGGTGGAGAAGACCAAGGTGATTCAGGGTTACCTGGAAGGCTCCGGCACACAGGCGGTTGACGAGATGGTGAACATGATCGTGGCACAGCGTGCCTATGAGTTCAATTCCAAGGCGATCATCGCCTCCGACGAGATGCTTCAGCAGGCCAATAATCTCAGAAGATAAATAAAATGAATAAGATAAAGCAGAAAGGATGGCAGTAGATGGATATCGGTAATATGAGTTCCGCATACAAGGATATATATGCATCTGCATCCGGTGCCAATGCATCCAAACTTGAAGGCCAGTTAAAAACGGATTATTCCAAGGCTACGGACGAGGAGCTGATGGATGCCTGTAAGCAGTTTGAGGCATATTTTCTGGAGCAGGTGTTTAAGGGGATGATGAAGACCATCCCCAAGAGCGACAATGATTCTTCCAATTCTACAATGCTGGATTTTTTCAAGGATGAGATGATTCAGGAGATTGCGGCGGATTCCACGGAACAGAACAGTCTTGGGATCGCGCAGATGCTTTATGAGCAGATGAAACGCAATTACGGTTTAGACGCAGACAGCCTCGAATAAGGCTGTCTGCTTATCCTTCTTTCTCTCTTCTTCCGAATCGGAACAATACGCAAAAAGTCAAACTGATAAGGTCAGATTAATATGGAAACAATCAATGGATATGTGGAGCATATCATTTTCCAGAACAGTGAAAATGGATATACTGTTATGAATCTCATGGCAGAGGGCGAGGAGATTACCTGTGTGGGCGCCTGTAAGGGACTCTCCCAGGGAGAGACGATCCTGGCCCATGGAGAATATGTGGAGCATTCTGTCTATGGGAGACAATTTAAAATAAATGATTATCAGACAGTGGCGCCTCAGGACAGCGTCAGTATGGAGCGGTATCTGGGAAGCGGGGCTATCAAAGGCGTGGGAACGGCACTGGCTGCCCGCATTGTCAAAAAGTTCGGAGACGATACGTTCCGTATCATCGAGGAGGAGCCGGAGCGTCTTGCGGAGGTGAAAGGGATCAACACACGCAAGGCTCAGGAGATCGCCGTGCAGATGGAGGAGAAAAAGGATCTGCGGGAGGCGCTGGTGTATCTGCAGCAGTTTGGCATCACGAATGCGCTGGCCATAAAAATATATAATACCTATAAGGGAGAGCTTTACGGCGTGATGCGGGAGAATCCTTATCGTCTGGCGGAGGATATAAACGGCGTGGGATTCAAGACCGCGGACGAGATTGCGGCCAGGATCGGTATCCACACGGATTCGGATTACCGGATACGAAGCGGTGTCCTTTACACATTGCTTCAGGCGGCGGGGGAAGGCCATTGTTATCTTCCCATGCATGTTTTGCTGGAGAGGGCGCATATACTGTTAGGTGTGGGGGAAGATGCCATTCAGGCCCAGACAGGGAATCTGGCCATGGACAGGAAACTGGTCATAAAGGGAGACAGGGTATTTGCGGCGCATTATTATTATACGGAGCTGAATTGCGCGGCCATGTTACAGAGGCTGAACATTCCCATGTGGGAGGCTGAGGCTCTGCCTTCCCAGGAGGTGGCACTGCGCAAAGCCTTGGAGGAAATGATGATCCGGCTGGATATGGAACTGGATGAGCTCCAGCTTAAGGCGGTGATGACCAGCATTCAAAACGGCCTGTTTATTCTGTCGGGCGGTCCGGGCACGGGCAAGACCACTACCATCAATATGATGCTGCGCTATTTTGAATCTGAGGGGCTGGATATTTTTCTGGCGGCACCCACAGGGCGGGCGGCCAAGCGCATGACGGAGGCCACGGGTTTTGAAGCGCGCACGATCCATCGGCTTTTGGAGCTCAACAGCGCGCTCTCTGACGAGGACGGGAAACGGGTGCGGTTTGAGCGAAACGAACAGACGCCTCTGGAGGCTGATGTCATCATTATCGATGAGATGTCCATGGTGGATATCCAGCTTTTTCAGGCGCTTCTGAAGGCTGTGATCCCGGGAACCCGGCTGATTCTTGTGGGGGATGCCAACCAGCTTCCCAGCGTAGGGCCGGGGCAGGTGCTGCGGGATCTCATGGAGAGCGGAAAATTCCCCATGGTGGTGCTGAAGAATATCTTCCGGCAGGCAGGAGAAAGTGACATTGTTGTCAATGCCCACAGGATTAACGAGGGTATGCAGATTTCCATGGATAATAAATCCAGAGATTTTTTTATGCTGGAGAGAAACGACGCAAATGTCATATACAAGCATATGATTCAGCTCATGCAGGATATGCTGCCGCGCTATGTCCAGGCTTCGCCTATGGATATCCAGGTGCTGACTCCCATGCGAAAGGGCAGTCTGGGCTGCGAGACTTTGAACGGTATTCTGCAGAGATATCTGAATCCGCCTGATGCGGGCAAGCGTGAACACGCGGTCGGAAATGTGATCTACCGAGAGGGAGATAAGGTCATGCAGATCAAAAACAATTATCAGTTGGAATGGGAGATTGTGAGCAGCTACGGCATTCCGGTGGATAAGGGCATGGGCGTGTTCAACGGCGATATGGGACGGATCCTGGAGATCAATGAGACCGCGTCGGAGTTTGTGGTGGAATACGACGAACAGAGGCGGGTGACTTATCCCTTTGCGCTGTTGGAGGAGCTGGAGCTGTCCTATGCAATCACTATTCACAAGGCACAGGGAAGCGAATATCCGGCGGTGATCCTGCCTTTACTGACGGGGCCCAGGCTTTTGTTCAACAGGAACCTGCTGTATACCGCCATCACCAGAGCCAAAAGCTGTGTGACGATTCTGGGAAGCAGCGCGACAGTGCGCGGCATGATAGATAATGTGAGTGAGAACAGCCGCTATACCGGTCTGGCAGAGCGGATACGCGAGGTGGCGGGAGAGGAAGCTGTTTGAGAAAATGTCTGAAAGTTTTTCGGAAGGCCGCGCAGAGAGCGGTGCGGCTGCTTTTTCCGTTAAGATGTCCTTTTTGTGACGGGATCGTGACATCCTTTGGAGAGAAGGTCTGCAGGGAATGTGCCGGCAGACAACGGCTGCTGATGCCGCCCTATTGTATGAAATGTGGGAAAAAGCTCTGGGATGAGGAAGAATTCTGTTCTGACTGCAGGAAAAAGAATCATGTTTTTGTCAGAGGACGGGCACTCTATGAATATGAGAGCGCGGCGGGCGCCCTCTATCGGCTGAAATATGGCGGCAGGCAGGAATATGCGGATTTTCTGGGGGAGGAGATGGCCTTTTATCTGGGCGGTTTTATCCGGGAGACAGGGCCTGACGCATTGATTCCCATACCTCTGCACAGACGGCGGAAACGCAGGAGGGGATATAATCAGGCGGCGCTGCTTGCCCGGGCGCTGGGGCGGTATCTGGATATTCCCGTGGCGGAAGATTGTCTGGTCAGGGTGAAAAATACCGTGCCGCTGAAACGGCTAAATCCTAAAGAAAGGCAAAATAATTTGAAAAGGGCTTTCAATATTGAGGAAAATGATGTAAAATTAAAGACAGTTATTATAGTGGATGACATCTATACGACGGGAAGCACTGTGGATGAGGCGGCGAGAACGCTGGCGGCTTGTGGTGTGGAGCGCATCTATTTCGTTACCCTTGCCTGTGGCGCGGGTGTATAGTGAAACGGAGGTTTTCATATGGATGTAAGATCATGTAGAAAATGTAAGCGGCTTTTTAACTATCTGTCGGGGCCTACGATCTGCCCTGCGTGCAAGGATGCGCTGGAGGCAAAGTTCCAGGAGGTAAAGCAATATATTGAGGAGCATCGGGGCAGCACGATGCATGAAGTGGCAGAAGCCTGTGACGTGGAAGTTCAGCAGATCCGTCAGTGGCTGCGGGAGGAACGCCTGGAGCTGACAGAGGGTTCCGCGCCGTTTTTGACCTGCGAGAGCTGTGGCACACCCATTCGTTCCGGCAGATTCTGTGACAAATGCAGGAATGCCATGACCAATAATCTGCAGAGTATCATAAAGACTAATAAACCCACAGAACCTACTTTATACAAGAAAGACAAGGATAATCCCAAGATGAGGTTCCTGAAATAATCGATCAGGGGTATTTTTGTGCGATTTTTCGGAGGATATCATGTTAAATGAGGAGAGAGTGATTTTGATGACCAAGATGGCTTCCTACGAGGAGCATGAGGGCAGAAAGAATATGAAGATCGGCAATTATTTTCGCAGTGATTATATTGCCGTACAGGTGCTGAAATCCATTTTTTGCGCAACCATCGCGTTTGGCCTGGTTTTTGCCCTGTTTGTATTTTATGATTTTGAGGTGTTCATGCAGGACATTTATCAGATGGATCTGGTGGGCTTTGCCAAAAGGATTCTGATGTATTACGGAGTTACGGTGGCTGTCTACAGCGCGGCCTCCTATGTGATCTGCGCTCACCGGTATACAAAGGCGCGCAGGAGTCTGAAGCTGTATTATCAGAATCTAAAAAAGCTGAATTCTCTGTATGATGAGGATTAATTGGAGGAAGGAATGACTGCTTTACTGGAGTTACGAGATAAACTGAAATATATTTACAGCAAAAATGAAGCGTTTATTCTGCCTGTAGTAAAATTTATACTGGCTTTTATCACATTGACTATGGTCAATGGCAGAATGGGATACATGACGAAGGTGGATAATATGGCCATTGTGCTGGTCGCAGCCCTGATGTGTTCTTTTCTGCCCACGGTCTGCATTATATTGTTTGGGGCCCTGTTCAGTCTGCTGCATATGTATGCGCTCTCCATGGAGATCGCTCTGGTGGGCGTTATTGTATATATGCTGATGTTTCTGCTGTTTTTCCGCTTCAGCCCCAGGGATTCTCTGGTGGTGGTGGTGACGCCGCTTTTGTGTTTTCTGAAGATGCCTTATATCATGCCTGTGGTCATGGGGCTTTTGGGTACACCCGCATCCGCGGTATCCGTGGCCTGCGGAGTGGTGGTTTATTATCTGTTGCTGGCGGTGACGGCCAATGCGCCCACCATCAATACCATGAATGCGGCGGATGCTCTGGCAAAGGTTCGGCTGGTGATTGATGCGCTGATAGGCAATAAAGCCATGCTGGTGATGGTAGCGGCTTTTGTGATCACTGTGATAGCGGTTTATCTGATCCGCAGGATGTCTGTGGACTATTCCTGGACTATTGCCATGACGGCAGGCGTGATCCTGAATCTGGTGATCCTGCTTGTGGGAGACCTGATCTACGAGACCAATATCTCTGTGGTGGGAGCGATTTTTGGAAATGTACTGGCGCTGGCGGTGGCCAAGGTGATTGAATTCTTTCGTTTCTGTGTGGATTACAGCCGGACGGAGAAGGTGCAGTTTGAGGACGATGAATATTATTATTATGTGAAGGCGGTTCCCAAGATGACGGTTGCAGCACCTACCAAGACGGTGAAGCATATTAATACTCCCAGAAGAACGTCTGCGGGAACTGGCAGAAGTGTGACTACAGAGCGCACACAGAGGAGAGCTTCAGGGCGTTATGACGGCTCTGCGGGAGGCGGGCGCAGCGTGACCATCGGCAATCAGCAGGATCGGTCGCAGGATGATTATGAGGAGCTGTTTTAGAGGATGGATCGGTTTGACAGGATTGTAGAGTATCTGAGAAATTTCAGCATATATGGGACGACGATGGATCTGGGCGATGTATTGGAAATTCTGATAATCGCCCTTTTGGTGTATTATGTTTTAGTATGGATGAAGGCCACCAGGGCATGGACGCTCTTAAAGGGCCTTATTGTGATCTGTATCTTTTTACTGCTGGCCTCTCTGTTCAAGATGAATACGATCCTGTGGATGGCTCAGAATGTGCTGGGCTTTGCCATCACGGCACTGGTGGTCATCCTGCAGCCGGAGCTGCGAAAAGCGCTGGAGGAGTTGGGCAAGAAAAATATACTGGCCTCAGTGATCCCCTTTGACTCCGGCAAAAAGGAGGATAACGCCTTTTCTGATAAGACTATCAACGAGATTGTCAGAGCCTGCGTGGAGATGGGAAAAGTGCGTACGGGCGCGCTGATCGTCATAGAACAGAAGGTTTCTCTGAAGGATTATGAGCGCACCGGCATCGATGTGGACGGACTGGTGACCAATCAGCTTCTGATCAATATTTTTGAACACAATACGCCTCTCCACGACGGGGCGGTCATCATAAGGGGTAATCGGATTGTCTCCGCCACCTGTTATCTTCCCCTGTCGGATAATCTGGCCCTGAGCAAGGAGCTGGGCACGAGACACCGCGCGGGCGTAGGCATATCCGAGGTGACGGATTCCCTGACTATCATCGTCTCCGAGGAGACGGGCAAGATCAGCGTGGCATACGAGGGGGCCCTCCGGCGCAGTCTGGACGCGGATGCGCTGAGAGATTGCCTGCACGAGGTTTTGAATCCGGACAGTGAGGAGAATAAGCCCAAGCGCAGGAGAAAGGGAAGGAGCAGGTCGAAGAATGCGTAAAAGATTGCTGAATAATTGGGGCCTGAAGATCATATCTCTGGTACTGGCCTTTCTTTTGTGGTTCCTGGTGGTGCAGATCGGAGACCCGAAGGATGAGCGGGACATGGGTGTGGTGCAGGTAAAATTGATCAATACAGAACTGCTGGAACGGGAGAATAAGGTATACGAGATTCTGGACAACACGGATAAAGTCCGTGTGATGGTGTATGCGCCCAAGAGTGTATTTACGCAGCTTCGTTCAGGCGATATCACGGCGGAGGCGGACGTGAGCAAGCTCACGGATATCAACACCATTCCCATCACATTTACGGCTCCCAATGCCAATGTGGCTTCCATCAGAGGCGGCCATGATATGGTCCGGCTGAATGTGGAGGAGAAGGCCAGCAAATATGTGACACTCATCAGTAACACTGTGGGTTCGGTGGCGGAAGGGTATGTAGTGTCTTCGCTGACTCCCGATCAGAACCGCATAGAGGTCTCGGGGCCAAAGTCAGCGGTGGATCAGGTCAAATACGCGGGAGTGCAGATTGATGTGACAGACGCCACCACCAATCTGACAGCTAATGTAGATATCCATCTGTTCGACGCGGAAGGCAATCTGGTGGAGCGGACGAATCTTGTGAAAAATGTGAGTTATGTGAGAATGTCTGTTGAGGTGCTGGCCAAGAAAGAGGTACCCATCAGGATCGAGACTACAGGTACGCCGGCCAAAGGCTATATGGCCACGGGAGAGATTGCGTGTGAGCCTGCCACTGTGCAGATTGCGGGAAGTTCGTATGCCCTGTCCCAGATCAGTGAGATTGTCGTTCCCGGAGAGGAGCTGGATATCACGGGAGAGAGCGCTGATGTGATCCGAACACTCAATGTGAGAGAATTTCTGCCTGAGCATGTAAAGCTTGCGGACAGCAGTTTTAACGGCAGGTTTGTGGTGGTAGTCTATATTGAACCTGTAGAGGATAAAACTTTGCAGATACCCATGAGAGATATCACAGTGTCCAATGTGCCGGAGGGATTTGAGGCGGAGATCCTTGAGTCTGCCGAGGATGTGCTGACACTGGAGCTGCAGGGTCTGAACGCGCAGATAGAGCCGCTGCGGAATGACAATGTGTTCGGTGTGGTGAATCTGGCCACATGGATGGAGAAGGAAGGCATGGAGAGGATCAAGGCGGGAAGCTATACCATCCCTGTGACTTTCCTGCTGGATGAGCAGATCACCATAAGAAATGCGCCCAGCGTGAGGGTGACAATAAAAGAAATCGAGGAATAGAGGTTATTATGGCTAGATTATTTGGAACGGACGGTGTGCGGGGTATCGCGAACGAGGAACTGACGCCGCTGCTCGCCATGCAGCTTGGGCAGGCGGGAGCCTATGTGCTGACAAAGGAGAAGAATCACAAGCCGACTCTGATGGTGGGATGTGACACCAGAATATCCGGCGACATGTTGGCCAATGCGTTGATGGCAGGCGCCTGCTCCGTGGGGGCGAACTGCATCTATGTGGGAGTGATTCCTACCCCGGCGGTGGCTTATCTGACACAGAAGTACAAGGTGGACGCGGGGGTAGTCATCTCCGCTTCCCACAATCCCGTGGAATTTAACGGCATCAAGTTTTTCGACGGCGACGGCTACAAGCTGCCGGATGCGCTGGAGGATGAGATCGAGGCCATGATCCGCGACAATATGCCCGGGATAAAATTTCCCATCGGTCCCGGTGTGGGTAAGGTCAAGTATCGCACCGATGCCAGGGAAGAGTACATCAACCACGCCATGAATTCTGTGAATGTGGATCTGAAGGGACTGAAGATCGTTGTGGACTGTGCCGAGGGAGCGGCATTTTATACCTCTGTGGAGACACTCAAGGAGCTTGGCGGCAGCGTGGTAGCCATCCACAATAATCCCGACGGCACCAACATCAACGCCAACTGCGGTTCCACCCATATGGAGGAGCTGCAGGCACGAGTGGTGTATGAGAAGGCGAATGTGGGTCTTGCCTTTGACGGAGACGCCGACAGACTGCTGGCCGTGGATGAGAACGGCAAAATGGTGGACGGTGACCAGATCATGGCCATCATAGGCAATTATATGAAGCGGCAGGGAAGGCTTGCGAAGGATACCATCGTCGCCACCGTCATGAGCAATTTGGGATTTTTCCTGATGGCGGAGCAAAACGGCATCAACATGGAAAAGACGAAAGTGGGCGATCGATATGTGCTGGAGCGCATGAAGGAGATCAGGGCAAATCTGGGCGGCGAACAGTCGGGGCATATTATCTTTCTGGATGAAAATACCACGGGAGACGGGCTTTTGAGCGCGCTGCATCTTCTACAGGTGATGGTGGACACGGGGAAGCCCCTGTCGGAGCTTGCCGCGATCATGGAAGTGCTGCCCCAGGCGCTGGTCAATGCCAAGGTGGCCAATCACAAGAAGGACAAATATATGGAGTATCCGGAGATTGCTGATGCCATTGCAGAGCTGGAGGAGAAATTTGCCGGAGAGGGCAGGGTGTTGATCCGTCCGTCGGGCACAGAGCCGCTGGTGCGCGTTATGATCGAGGGCAAAGATCAGAAGGTGATTCAGGAGGAGGCAGAGCGGCTGGCCGGATTGATTCAGGACATTATGTTTTAAAAATCACTTGTGTATCTATTTTAATCATGCTATATTTAACATATACATTGAAAGTATATCACAGAGAAGGCGGGCATGTGGGGGCTCGTGTGATACGAGATGGGAGGATAGGCAATATGGTAAGTCAGAAAGTAGTCATCAAAAACCCTACTGGCTTGCATCTGAGACCGGCAGGTATCCTATGCAAGGAGGCAATGCAGTTTAAATCATTAATTACATTTACATTTCGTGACAGTACAGCCAATGCGAAGAGCGTTCTGAGTGTGTTGGGTGCATGTGTCAAATGCGGTGATGAGATCGAATTTGTATGTGAAGGGGAAGATGAGGCGGAAGCCTTGCGGACTTTGGTGGCGGCCGTGGAGAGCGGCTTGGGAGAATGAATGACAGCTCATCCTTTGGATGGGCTGTTTTTTATGGCGCTGTGCCCGGCGGCGCACAATATTTTATGGAAAGAGGTAGAAGGCATGTTAAATTATCAGAGATATCGGAAGAATCCCGTAATGGATTATCCGGAGAGAGAATGGCCCAATAAGGAGATCACCAAGGCGCCCATATGGTGCAGTGTGGACTTGAGGGACGGCAATCAGGCGCTTATCGATCCCATGGTGGTGGATGAAAAGATCGAGATGTTTTTATTCCTGTTGAAGCTGGGATTTAAGGAAGTGGAGATCGGGTTTCCCGCCGCAAGTCAGATTGAGTTTGATTTTCTGCGTCAGCTTGTGGACAGAAAGCTGATTCCCGATGATGTGGTGGTACAGGTGTTGACCCAGTGCAGAGAGGAACTCATCGACCGCACCTTTGAGTCTATTGAAGGCTGTAAGCAGGCTATCGTACATATTTACAATTCTACCTCCACTCTGCAGAGAGATGTGGTATTCCACAAGGATATGCCTGAGATTACGCAGATTGCCCTGGAGGGCACCAGAATGGTGAAGGAGCGCGCGGCCAAATTTCCCGGCAGGATCATTCTGGAGTATTCCCCGGAGAGCTTTACCGGCACGGAGCCCGAGTATGCGGCTGAGATTTGTAATGCGGTGATCAGAGAGTGGGGACCTACCCCTGAGAATCCCATGATCATCAATCTGCCTTCCACGGTGGAGATGACCACGCCCAATGTGTTTGCAGACCGCATCGAGTGGATGATCAAACATCTGGACAATCGGGAGAGCCTGATCATCAGTGTGCATCCCCACAATGACAGGGGTACCGGCGTGGCTACGGCGGAACTTTCGCTGCTTGCGGGTGCTGATCGTATCGAGGGGACTCTGTTTGGAAACGGCGAACGTACCGGAAATGTAGATGTGCTGAATATTGCTTACAATATGTTTTCTCAGGGAATCAATCCCAATCTGAATATTGAGAGGGTCAATGATATCATAGAGATTTATGAGCGTTGCTGCAAGCTGCCCATCCATCCTAGGCATCCCTATGCGGGCAAGCTGGTGTTCACGGCCTTCTCCGGCTCCCATCAGGATGCCATCAACAAGGGCGTACATGCTATGAAAGAGCGGAACAGCGAGATCTGGCAGGTTCCCTATCTGCCCATCGATCCTTCCGATATCGGCAGGGATTATGAGCCCATCGTGCGCATCAACTCTCAGTCGGGCAAAGGCGGCGTGGCGTTTATCATGGATACTTATTTTGGATTTAAACTTCCCAAGGCCATGCACAAGGAGTTTGCCAATGTGATTCAGGCCATCTCAGAGAAGCAGGGAGAGGTGTCTCCTGAGCGGATCATGGAGAGCTTTAAAGAGGAATATCTGGACAAGAAGGAGCCCATTCATTTCAAGAAGCTGCGTGTGGATGATCTGAGCGGTTCCGTGAAGTCACAGTTTGACACCAGAGTGTCCGTAATCTACACCGATCACGGGCAGGAGAAATTTTTTGAAGCGGTGGGAAATGGCCCTATCGACGCGGTTAAGAGAGGACTGGCAGAGGAACTGGATATCCGTATCAAGGTGCTGGATTACGAAGAGCATGCGCTGCAGAGCGGTTCGAATTCCCAGGCGGCGGCTTATATCCATCTGCTGGATGCAGACACGGGACATGTGACCTACGGCGTGGGCGTCAGCTCAAATATCACACGCGCATCCGTGCGTGCGATATTCTCCGCTGTAAACAGACTGGGGCTTGGTGAGAAATAAGATTTAATAAAACTGAAAACAAGAACAGAGTATTTAACGGAAGGTAAACGAATCATTCTCATTCACGATGCAGATCATGGTCTTGCCCGTGTTGAGAGTGATCTCGTCCCCGTTGTCGTCATAGTATCTGGTGGGGCCGTAGTCGCTGTCTTTTTCCCAGTTTACATGAATACCTTTGCCATTGGTAAAGAACCATCCGTCCCGGGTGGAGTCGTGGCACTGGAGCACCAGATAGCCGTTTTCGTCCAGCGCTTCCTGCTTGGTATACTGTACGATCACATTTTTAAATGAGAGCTGCTCGCCGGTGGCATCGGTATGCGGCTCGTCGGAGGCTCCGGAGAGATGCTGGAAACGGTAGTAGAGGCCGTCTTCCTCATTGAACTCAAAATAACAGCGGGTCAGCGGATAGCAGCCTGACATGTCGATATAGGTGGCGTTTGGAGCGCTGCCGTCGTATTGGGTCAATGCGTTGGGTTCTGCCTTGGTGGCAAACCGAAAATGAGTTTCGTCTGTCAATCCTCTGTAGGAGAGGCTGTAATGATGCTTTTCTATGCGCTCCAGAAGTTTTTTGCCGTCGGTGTAGACATTGTGCGGATTCTGACGGTCTTTGGAACGATAGAACGCGCTGCTGTCCTGCGAAAGCCCGTCGATGTTTTCCGTGTCTTCCTCCGCCATCAGATCATTGATATAAAAAGGCCCGCCAAAATGAACAAAGAAAGCGTCCCACTCAAAGGCCCAGTAGGCGTAATAGGTGCGGGCGCTTCTGATATTGCCGATGCGCACCAGGTCTTCCCAGTCTTCATAGACTGCCATGAGGCGGGTAATGCGGCTCTCTACATTAGCTTCATAGAGAATGGAGGCTTTGGAGAGATTGTAATGTGGAATGGCTGCACTTTCATTGGGAACCATAACCGCGATGGGACGGGTTTCGGCAGTTTCCGCGTCCACCCATTCATTGGTGAGCCGGCTGCGTACCATACCCTCTCTGGGCGGCTGGGTATCGTCCTCCACCACGATCTGTATATTGGAATTATAGGAATTGTCTGTGCTGGGAAGATCGGTTCCGCTGAGGGTCTTGTCCTCCGGCAGGATCGGTCCCGGATTGTCATTTTGGCCGCCGCAGCCGCATAAAAGGATTCCGGCGGTCAAAAGCGCACATAATATTTTGTGTCTCATACGATTGCTTCCTTTCATTTTATCAGATAAGTTATCTATCAGACGAGTTATCTTACAAGGGCCTGAATCCCCACTGAGATCAGAATGCCCAGAATGGCGCCTGCCAATACCTGAAGCGGGGTATGTCCCACAAATTCTTTTAATTTCTCATAGGCGGAGAGTTCACTCCGTCCCATCTGTGCAAAGGTTTCCAGAATATCATTCAAAAGCTTGGCCTGAATGCCTGTCTCCCGGCGAACACCCATGGCGTCATACATTACAATGATAGCCAGTATCAGAGAGATAGTAAATTCAAAGCTTCCCGCGCCATACTCGAATGCCGCCGCCGTGGTCAGGGCGCAGACGGTTGCCGAGTGAGAACTGGGCATGCCGCCGCTGCCCACCAGCCGTTCCGCCACAAACTGTTTGGTGAAGCACATGTGAATAATCGTTTTGAGCACCTGGGCTACAAACCACCCTGACGCTGCGGAGATAAAGATGATATTGCCGGAAAAGTCGCGTAAGAACTCCATGAAAATACCCCATATAAAATGAACTTGTAAATGTAAACAGTATATCATATAAGTATAACCTATTTTTTGTAAAAAGTCCATAATAATCCGAACGACATGCCGCAAACACCTGATAAAACCTGAATCTGATTGACATATCAGAATATATAATGATATACTGAAAAAAGATTTACAAATAAAGTAAATTTTCAGGAACAGGTCAACAACAAACAGAAAAAGGTGAGGAGGGTATGTTATGAAGATTAACAGAAAACTGTTAGTGCATGGCAAGAGATTGCTTGCATTGCTGCTGACAGTTACCATGGTAACAGGGACGTTGCCATCATCTGTTGTGCATGCTGCGGAGCTTCCTGCGGCGGACACGGAAGATGTTGGAAGCGGCTTGACGGATGATGCCGTTGTTGGTGATGTCACGTCAGGGAATGTGGAAGATACGGATGTGGCTGACGCTGATTCCGCAGTTTCAGAGGCGGACGGCGGCACAAAAGAGTATGCGGCGGGAGAGCCGGCACCGACTCAGTATACATTTGACAGAACTGAGTTTGACGAGGAGTACAAATCTGCTCTGCCCTATGGCGAGTATGAGATTTCACAGTGGACTTATCGGGTTAAGGAGAAAGTTCATGTCCTCGCGGATGGAAAAGATAAAGGTACCTTGGAGTATGTGGATGACTATGGCATTGTTACATGGGAGTCCAAATGGCAGGTGAAGGAGGAGGCAGGATGGACGGATTGTTCTGCTCCGGACTATAGTTCCAAGGTCGGAAGCTATCAGCTGATCATTACGATTCCCGCTGTGGAAGGTGTGAGCAGCGAGGCTAAACTGGAGATGCCCTTTGAGATTACAAAGGCAGAGGTAGAGCCTGAGGTTACAATCGATCCTGTGATTCCGGGCACTCTGGCTCAGAGTGTTAAGGCGGCAAGCGCTTATATCAGCACAACAAATGATTATTTTACATATGATGAGGATGCGGCTGTTGCTGATTTTACCCTGACATTGTCGGTAAAGGATGCTTATACCGGCACTGTAGTAGCCGGTGAGCTTCTGAAAACGGGAGATTATGTGATTGAGATCACTCCCGCTTTTACCGATAGGGTTGATAAGGAGAAGAAAGACAGCTATACGCTCAAGTCAGTGATCCAGAAGGTTCAGATGGCCGGACTGATCACTCCGGAAGTGGATGTGACCATGTCTGACAAGTGGAAGGATAAGGACAACGAGGGCGCATATCTCGATTATTCCGTTGTCTTCACAGGCGAGACAGTTGTGGCGCCTGCTACCCCTGCGGACTATACTTTGAAAGTTCAGCATTGGGATGGAAACAGCTATAATGACGATGGTACGGCCAAATATACGCAGGTTTCCTTCGCGGCGGAAGATCTGACTTATGAATGGTACGATTCAGAGTATCGTAAGCTGGACGCCGTGCCCGTGAATGCCGGTACCTATTATTATAGAATCAACTATAACGGCAAGACCGGTCTGTACAATCCTAATTATGCTGAGATCAAGGTAGTGGTAACGCCCAAAGAGCTGACTCTGGTACCGAAGTGGAAGGCAGAACCGGCGCCTACTTTCTATCCGGGTATGACTGTGCGGGAGGTTCTGGCTGCCGTTACCTATGTGGCAAGGGATGAGGCCGGAGCTGAAGTTGCCATTGACAGAGACCATATCTGGGGCGATTATAGCGGCGCAGGCACCACGATTCCTTTTGAGCCGGTATTTAAGCTTCAGGTTGAGACTGATGAAGTTGATGCAGACAATAAGAAACTGTATGCGGATGTATCAGATAATATATTGGAATACAGCAAGCCTTATCGGGTAATCTTCAGCGGCAATAAGGCTGTATATTGGGGAGACAGCAGCAGCTCCGCTACCGGAGTGCGCCCGATCAATGACACTTCCTATGGCGCAGACAGCAATTATGAAGTCAAGATTGACGAGGAAGTGCTGAATGTGAACGTGTTGGCCGTTGTCATGGCTGCGGGCAGTGTGGCAACCATTGACGTGAGCAAGATTCCTGCGCTGGAGGGAACTCAGGCAGACAAGGCAGGCGCCACATATGAGAATCCGTATGTGAAGGTGTATGACGGCAAGCAGCTCTATGAAGAGCGTGCAAATTATAAGCAGGCTGAGGTCAAAGGAGCGGACGGCAGCGTACTTGCTTCCGGCGTAGATCAGAAGATATCTTATATCTGGTATCGTCAGAGTGGAACTGATCAGAATTATAACAGTGAAACCGGAAAGTATGAAACGGTTCCCCGCTGGAGTGTGGTTGGCAGCTCCAATACCATTCCCAGCAATGCGGGTACTTTCAGCAATGCCGGCAATTATAAGCTGGTGGTAAGCTATGCTGATCCCACCAATGTGAACCATGCGGTTCCTGTTGAGGTATTCTACAAAATCGAGAAACAGAAGATTAAAGTAGTGCCTAAGACTACTCCCGTAGCCCTTACGGAAACAGATGTCGATAAGTATGATTTTACGCAGATCACTTTTGAGCTTCAGACCGTTGTGGCATCGGGTGAGGGCGAAGTGCTCTCCTGGACTGAGGGTAAAGCGGAAGAAGTTTCAGCAGGAGAGAAGGACTTTTACATCGATTGGATAATCGAGCAGAAGGCTGAGAATGATCCGGAATTCAGTGACGCGTACGGCAGTTTCGTCAAGGGAACATCTTACCGTGTGGCGGTAGGACGCCTGAATCTGAGAAGCAGTCTGCGTACAAATTACACAGATTATGAATATGTGACAGAGGGTACCGGTGATGCGGCGGTTACAACAACCAAATATCTGAATGAGACTTTGGCTATTACCTTGAATGATATGGGAACCACAGAGCTCAAGATTGAGGTTGATGGCAGTAAGCTGACGGATAAGGTATATGACGGTAAAGAGTATGTCATCCCTGAGGGTGCGGTGAAGATTACCAAGGCAGATGGCAGCGCGGTTGCCGATGTAGTGCCTGAGTACAGATGGGAATATGACAGCTATTATGAGGAAGACGGCGAATTCGTCTGGCCCATCAATGGCGGAGGCTATACGCTCTATGTCAGCTACGGCGGCAGCACTACCTACAAAGCAGTGGAAGAGCAGTTGGTGGGCAGCTTTCAAATCAAACCCAAGGATCTGCTTGTCGAGGCTAAGGTAGATGTTGAAGTGAAAGCCGGTTCTTATTTAGAAGACTATGATTTCCCTCTTGAGTTTGAAGGAGTGGAGGAGCGTGATCACGACGCTTTCAACTGGCATGGCGACAATGTTGACTATTGGGGTTATGAAGACGGTCATTACCCGGCTATGGACTATGTTTCGATTTCCGTAAAGGACGAGGATGGCAACGCAGTTTATAGATATAAGGGCGGAAAGACATATACCGTCTATGTAGATGGAAGTCTGACGGAGCGTTACGCAAGAAACTACACTGTGCAGTCAAAGGGCAGATCCTTTACCACCGTGAGAGATAACTCCACTGTGAGCGCAACGCGTTACGGCGCTATCTCCGAGGTAGCGATTACGGATACCATTACGGATATGGCGCATGTCATCAAACCGGAACAGGGTATTGATTATATCAATAATTATACTTTGAGCAATTATGATGGTAAGAGTGTATCCGGAAATTATCTTGCCTTTAGAATCTATATGCCTGAAGAATATAGAGATGATGTCCGCAAGGTATGGGATAACGCTTTCTTCAAGAACAGTATTGAGGATGTGACGAAGTCGGGCGGTTATGTGCTTGACTATCAGGATGGATCTTCGCGTTATGTAAATTATATTACTGTGGCGTTTGACGCTTCGGCCAAGGATAAGAAGGAATTTAAGATCCGCTGGGAGGAGGGCTATATTGAGACCTTTACCGTGGATTTCAGCGCTGCCATTCTGGGCGCGGATCTGACAAAGGCTGTAGAGCCCAAATCAATTGCTTTCAACGCTCCCGGTAAGAAGATGGTAGTAGGCGGAACGCAGGCTCTGGATGTGAAGCTTACCAAGAAGCTGCAGAATGATATCATCTGTCTGCAGTATGATGTGAGCGACAAGAATGTATTGCATATAGACAAAGACGGTTATGTGGTGGCATTGGATTCAGGTAAAGCTGATGTGACTGTTACTCCTGTTCGCGAGGATGAGGACGGTAATCTGGTACCCATTCCCGGTGCGAAGTCTGCCAGGGTTACTATTACCGTGACGGATGTGACGGCGCCTAAGATTCAGAAGCTGGTTGCTCTGGACGACAGTGCAGTTGTTACCTATGGTCAGGTACCTGACGGATTCCGCAGAGAGGTCTATGTCATCAAAGAGAAGAATGTCAAAGCTGACGTGTTTGAGTCCCGGATTGCTTCCATGACAAATGAGAACTGGGAAGGCCTTTTCGCTGTGGCTCCTGCGTACTACTATTACTCTGACTGGACTGTAGAGGAGTGGTGGAATAAGCAGGCAGTTTATACAATTGACGGTCTGGAGCCCAATGCGGAATATACGGTATATGTGCGTAATGTAAGCCGCGCAAGAACCCTGGAGGATGGCTGCAAGGTAACGGTTTCCGGCAAGGGCAGCGTCAAGGGCTTTAAGACCACAAGACATCAGGTAAAATCTCTGTTGACAGGTTTTGATTATGGCGAGGATAAGCCGGTACAGTATTACGGGTATGATGCAGAGGAGAATTACTCTTATACCGGTGTGGAAGCATACGGTCATTATGAAGTGAAGTTGTCTGCCGGAAGCATTAAAGCGTATGCGATGGGAAGTTTCCAAAAGCTGCCCGTGTATGATGCGGCGGATATAGTTGACAATATATTGGTAGATCTTCCGCTTAAGGATGCTGCCCAGAAGAAGGCCTATGTGGCACCCAAGCTGATGTATCAGGTAGCACAGCGTACTACTGCTGAGGTAGATTATTGGTATGATTACGACCAGGACAGTAAAGGCACGGATTATTACTATATTCCGACTCCCTATGCGTCTATTGACAAGGCCGGGAAGCTTAAGCTCAGTGGAGTGGACACAGTCTATGTGAGAGTGCTGGATACAACCACCGGAGTGACTTCTGACTGGCAGAGGATTAAGATTAATGCAACTCCTGACAGTATTGTCGGAAAGAATATTACTTTTGAGGTAGGACAGACAATGAGTCTTACCGACCTGGTAGATTACAAGGAAGCAAAGCTTGTATTAAAGGGTTATTTCAACAGGCATATCGTGTACGATCAGGAGCTGAGGAAAGCGGTTGAGGCGAGCCCTTATTTTGAGATGAGCGGCGACTGGGGAATTACCGCAGTTAAACCCGGGGGAAGCCTGACGCTGACGCTGAAAGATCTGTATTGCGGCATTGACAAGAGCGCTACTGTGACCTTGAAGACAAAGGCACTGGCGGCGGCTACGGGATTAAAGGCAAGTTTCCTGGTGGATAATGCTGCTACGATGAGTTTCAATTATAATGGCCGTGCCAATAAATTCAAGGTCGAGGTTACGGACGGCAGAGGCAGGATTGTTGACAGCCAGTTGTATGATAAGGCAGACTTTAACAATGTGACGGATGAGTATGAGCTGGGCTATGATATGTCCAACTTTGATAGCGGCAATTACTATTATATTGATGCAAAAGGAAAGGCATATTATTTCTTCCATATAAGCGGCTTGGCAAAGCTTTCCAGCTACAGCGTAACTGTAACAGCCATCTGGCAGAATGATGACTCCACCATCTGCGAGTCTTCCAAACCTGCGAAGAAGGCAGTCAAGACAACGAAGATGCCTGCAAGCTACAACTATCTGGAGAAGGACGGACTTGATAATTCCCGCGGTGGTATAGGTATTTACTACTATGGGCGAGTTACGTCCGGGGGAACTATATACAATAACAGCACACCTTTTTCCTCTGGTAATACCTATGAGCTGTATGCCGGAAGTGGCGATTTTACTTTGCAGCGGTATGCAAAGAACATGCTCTCCGATACGCTGACTTGGACCAGCAGCAATAAGAAAGTTGCCACCATCAAGGCAAACGCGGGCAGTTATACCGCTACGCTGAAGGCAGTGAAGACCGGATATACCGTGATCGAAGTGAAGTCTAAGCTGACGAAGAAGGTTATCGCCAGATATGGAGTATATGTGTCGGCAATGGGTACGGCGCGTTATAATTATTTTGGCGAGAATGAGCGTCAGACTTTTAGTCTGGCATCTCTGTCCGGCAGGACATATGGTCTGGAGAATGGCGCGGCTGCGGCTGACTACAGCTTCGCGACGACTATCGAGGGAACAGACAGCGGTAATTCCTATACTTTTACCGCACCCGCAGATGGAACCTATACCTTCTGGACGGATGGAAGCAGCAATACCTGCGGAACTCTGTTGGATAAGGACGGAAAGGTACTGGCATATTCGGACGGCGGCGCGGCAGACAGGAACTTTAAGTTAAGCTATGAGCTGACTGCCGGAGAGCAGGTTTCTCTTGATGTGAGAGAGTGGACATTTGGTGATTTTGCCGGGACACTCAACATCAGTGCTGAATAATAAGGACTGAGCAGGTTTATTAAGCAGATTAATGACACAAAAAGGCGGGCTGTACACTGAGAAATCAGTGTACAGTCCATTTTTTGTGTCAGTGTGAAAAAGACAACTGACAGATGGATAGTTTGCCCGGGACTTTTTGTAAAAGCTGTTTATTGAAAAACCTGTAGCTTTATGCTACAATACACCTAAGCAAAGAAAACATTTTGTATTCTCACACATCTTATAGGGCAACTCCCTTTCTGGCAGGCAGACATCTGCCGAAACTCCTTGCTTACAACTAAATAACTGCAGGGAGGTATTGCCTCTCTGCCCATATGAAAGAGAGGTATTGAAATGCATCAGAATATCGTCAATTTAATATGGAGATGCAAAATAGTGTGTCTGGCGATAATGTGCGTAAACGCTCCAGGTTTTATCAGAGCCTGATCGACACTCCCGTGTTGAAGGCAGGAAAAGAAACCCGATACAAAAATTTACCGTCTACAGTCATAATTTTTATTACACAGGATGATATTTTTGGTAAGGATATGGTGAAATATACTTTTAGCGAGCGCTGTGAGGAAATACCTGATCTGCCTCTGGAAGATGGCACGAAAAAGATTTTTGTCAATATGACAAGTTTTAATGGCAGAGCAGATCTGGTCAGCCTTTTGCAATACATGAAGAATACGACATTGGACAATCCCAATATTCTTGTGAAGGACGAACGCATCCTGGAATTAGATCGGATTGTC
>CANCYO010000021.1 GCA_947382415.1 uncultured Lachnospiraceae bacterium
CTTTTCCTCATATCTGGCAGCAGAATGATTGAACGTAGCTGTATTCATCTTCTGATAAAAATGCGCTACTACCGCCACGAAAATGATACCGATTAAAACGGATATTCCGGCAAAGGCCAAAAAGTATAGCCAGTTCTGCTGTTCAATTGCCTTTGAGATAAGAGCAGCCGGGGGATAGAGTTTATTTGCCATGTTGGAAAACAGAATCCCGATATTTAAAATCTCGTCAGCGTTCATATTCTGTGCTCTGGTAGAAGCCGCTATAATTAACAATATAATAAGTGTGCTTAATACCAGTGAAAAAACATTCTTGTGTTTTGACTGAGAAGAAATAACAGAAATCAAAACACCAAGCCCCAAAGAAATAATCATGGGGATAACAGGCAGTATTAAAAAGGACAGCAGAAACATAGTGTTTCCTGAACTCCCTACTTCTGAATTTATCCCAAAGATAACAACAGAGGGAAGCACTACAATAACGCTTATTAAGAGGTTCGTTAAATAAATCATTGTTAACCGGCTTAAAACCACCTCCAAATTTTTCACTGGAAGCGACATAACCATATCGTAATCTCGCAAGCCAATAAGTACACCAGAGCTTTTTAGAAAAGTCAATATCAAAGTAATCAAGGAGCATACCAGTGCGGAAATTGTCGGTAAAACATTTACAGCTCCCATACTCGCTAAACTTATGCTGATAATCGTGCTGTAAGCAATCATCAATCCGATAACGAGAATGAAAATCCCGCCTAACGCCATACTGCGCTGCTTTTCTTTTTTGCTGTGGGAATGGAGTATGCGGTTAATGCCAAACAAATTGTAAAGCTGCATTTTCAAAAGAAGTAAATACTTATTTTTCATTTTCCACAACCTCCATGAAAACATCTTCAAGACTTCCGGAACCGCGCACCGCCCCCATATTCCCGCTTATAATCAATTTTCCATGTTTAATGATAGAAACCTTATCACATAGCTTTTCTGCAACGTCCAAAACATGAGTGGAAAAAAATATAGCGCTTCCTTGATTGCACAAGTCCCGCATGATTTGTTTCAAATGAAAGGCTGCTTCGGGGTCAAGCCCCACAAAGGGTTCGTCCAATACAAGCAGCTTCGGTTCATGTATAAAAGCTCCAATTAAAGCCAGCTTTTGCTTCATGCCATGGGAATAAGAGCTGACCAGATTTCCCAAACTGTCAGTAATACCGAAAAGTTCCGCATATTCTTTTATCCGTTCCTCTCGGGTCTTCCTGTCAACGAAAAACATATCCGCCATATAATTCAGATATTGAATACCTGTTATATAGTCGTATAAATCCGGGTTGTCGGGAATATACGCTGTCAGAAGCTTACATTTAACAGGTTCGGTTTTTGCAGAATGTCCGTTAATCAAAATTTCTCCCTCATTAAAGCCCATAACACCGACGACAGCTCGAATAGTTGTTGTTTTTCCGGCTCCGTTATGACCGATAAAACCATGAATTTCTCCGGGCATAACAGATAGGGAAAGGTTTTCAACAGCTTTTTTCCCTGGTGAATATTCTTTTGTAAAGTTTTTGATTTCTAATACTGTGTGCATAGTGTTTCCTCCTCACCAACCAGAGTAACTAAAGTAAGAATCAGCATAATGACCTTTTGTTTTTTGCTCATAGAAAAGCTCCTTTCGGTTTTGTTATTTTATGGTACAGTGTGGGCACCTTTGCTTCCATATGGATAATATTATCATAATGAGAATAAAAAGTCAATAAAATACGCTCCCGTTTTAGGGGAGCGGTAAATCATTCATTTTGAATTTCTGGTGGGGAAACAATTAGCCCAAGCGTCCGTAACTTGCGTCCTGTTTTTGACTCGTTCTTTTCCGCTGCGTGGATTACATTTGAAATGCTTTTCATAAGTTCAGTTAATTCTTCATCTGATAAATAAATGTGCGAAAGAGAAAAGCCCGACATATCCTCTTTAATATTGATGTTCGGAGATTTACAGTATTCCCGGAATTGTTTTGCAAATCCAAGAATATATTGTGTGAATACCTGCATATAGAGAGTGCCGGAATTTTCAGCTAATATTGCTTCAAAATCTTCATTAAGGTTAAAGGCAAGGGCATACGTTTTCTCTACTGTGCCGCGTATTTGTGTTTCGTCAACCACTTTCAAAATACCATCGTTCAACATCTTTTTCAAATTGCGATATAAGGTAGCTTGTGGAATATCGCCAAAAGTATCTGATAAATGCTTTGCAGTTGCCTGTCCTTGCGAATATATTTCAAGTAACAATTTGCATTTTGACGGGTTTGTAATGCACTCCATAATTTTATCTGTCATGTTTCTCCCTCCTGATTGAGTATGTGAAAATATTATCGCGTTGATAGTAAAAAGTCAATCAGTTTACCAATTCCCGTATATTATGTGTTATAATGTTTTCACAATCGGGATTTGAGAGAGAGGTAAGATAATAAAACTGACTCTCAAGACCTGACCGTCCAAAAAGGAGATACTATCCATGTAGAAATTATTGCAGAGGGTGGCAGTTTATCATTTAAGATTCAGAAAGATGATGAAGTACCTGTCTGTGAAGGTGAAGACGTTTCATTTTCTGATGAATTTGATATTAATATTGAAGAAAGCGGAACATATACAGTTTCAGTAACCGGTGAGAAAGCAAAAGGAAGTGTCAGCTTTACAGTAGTTACTGATCAATAGGCAAATAATAATGCGCCTCAATCGTATTGCTGTTTGAACATATAGTGTGTACTGGTAATAAGGAGGATATGCGGAATATGATATACGAAATCCGGCAGGGCAGCATAGCTGCCCCGCTTTTTAAAGGCTGGCAGGAAACCATGATATGGTCCTGCCTTCAAAATATAATGGGACATATTTACGCCACAGCCCCCAGGCAGCCGGATGCTGCCATGGCGATCCTTGGGGATTTTTGTTTTCTGGCCGGAAGACCGGACAGGGAGTTGGCCGGCTATAAACCGGAGTGGTGTACACAGGAATTTATCATTATGGTGCCCGAGACTCCCGAATGGGCAAGCCTGATTGAAGATGTCTGGGAAGAGCGGGCACAGAAGGTGATCCGCTATGCCATGAAAAAAGAAACAGGTGTTTTTTCGGCAGAGAGGCTTCAGCGCATCACAGCTTCGCTGCCTTCGGAGTATTGTCTGAGAAAAATTGATGAAGACCTGTTTAGATCATGTGGCAAAACTGCGTGGTGTCGGGATTTGGTATCGGTATTTGAGAATTATGAGCAGTATGCGGCGAGAGGCATGGGAGTCGTGGCGCTCAAGGATGGGGAGATCGTCTCAGGGGCGTCCTCTTACAGCGCATATGACGGCGGTATTGAGATTGAGATTGATACGAGAGAGGATCATCGCCGGAGAGGGCTGGCTTCTGTATGTGGCGCGAAGCTGATCCTTGATTGCATGGCGCGGGGCCGGTATCCCAGTTGGGACGCGCAGAATCTATGGTCCGTGTCTCTGGCGGAAAAGCTGGGATACCATTTCAGTCATGAATATACAGCCTATGAGATTCATGGTTATTGACAGGTTGTGATCATAAGCTCGCTTTTGACTCCGTTAAGTTCGATGGTGTTGTCGCATGCTTCAGTATCGGGAACACAAAATGGCGGCGTTTGGCTGCCGTTCTTTTCGTAGTATATTTTAGTGCCAATTCCTTTGGCTGTTGCATGGAAGGACGTATCTTGCGGTACACTGATCCGGGAGGAAGCGGACACCTGATTGACGGCTACTTCCCCATTCAGGGAGAGGCAGAGGATATTCATGTCCAGATTACAGTTAATTTCCACGGTTCCGGTAACTCCGTCCAGAATCATACGGGGAGTTTTGATATCCAGCTCTGTATTACTGCAGGTCAGTGAGGAGAGAGTGATCTGATCTGCGTGGGCGGACAGCTCTACCTGGTCAATATATTGATTGGGAAGCTGTACGAAGATCATGAGAGATTCCCTGGCAACCGCTTCTGATATATTATTTTTCCTGCGAATATCCACGTCGATACGTCTTTTGGTATCGTCTATTTTGACTTTATAATCGCTCTGAAGTGTGGACAAAGTATTGGATGAGAGTATGACGCGGATTTTTTCTCCGTTATAACCAGACAGGTGTAATGAATTTGCAGCGTCCAGTTTCATATCATAGCGTTTCGGCTCGTCGATATCATATTCCGTGATACTCTCGTAAAGATATTCCGGTGATTCTTTTGGCACTGTTTGATTGGCCAAAAGCTCGTCGATAGAAATATGGAACAGGGCTGAGATTGCCAGAAGGTTGTCCAGATCGGGAAGGCCTGCATTTGTCTCCCACTTGGTGATTGCCTGTCTGGAAACTCCCAGTTTTTCAGCCAGTTTTTCCTGAGATAATCCTGCCTGGCTGCGCAGGTGTTTCAATTGTTCTCCTAAATTCATGTCCATAGTCTCCTTTAGTTATGATACACTTGTTATTTTTCCAGATACCCGTTACAACTTATGATATATGATAAGAGATTCTATAAGACATGGCAAGCAAATAAGTTAGTCACTGCCTTATTTTCTGCCACGGGACGTGGCATTTTGAGCATTTTTATGTAAAAGGGAAGAGGGCTTTGCTTTTTGCCCAAAGATTTTTATTTACAAGGTCTTTAAAGGATGGTAAATTAGAAGTTACAGGTCTGGTGAGGAGAGATACATGGCGGCAAAGAAATTTTATGCGGTAAAAACCGGTAAAGTAACGGGCGTTTTTAATAATTGGGATGAGTGTAAGGCCTCTGTGGAGGGTTATCCCGGGGCGGAATACAGGGGATTTGCCACGTTGGAGGAAGCGAATGCATATCTGGGAAAATCCTGTATTGGCACAAAGCCGCTTCCTAATGTGAATCCCGGAAGATTGCTGGCCTATGTGGACGGAAGCTATGACGACAGCCTGAAAAAATATGCCTTTGGCTGTGTATTTTTGCCCGAGGGCGGGGAGATTCGTCTGGCGTTCGGAAACGGCGATAATCCGCAGTCCCTGCAGCACCGCAATGTGACGGGAGAGATGCTGGGCGCCATGTATGCGGTGCGGACGGCCATGCTGAACGGTTTCCGGGAAGTGGAGATCTGTTATGATTATGAAGGAATCGAGAAGTGGGTCACCGGAAGCTGGCGCAGCAAGACAGAGCTGACGCAAAAATATGCTGCTTCCATGCGGGAGTGGGGAAAGCAGATCGGAATCTATTTTACCAAGGTGGCGGCTCACAGCAATGTCGAATTCAATGAGCTGGCGGACAGAACTGCGAAGCGGGGCCTGACGGAGGGAGAGGGCGTCCCAAGGATCATGCGTCTGGAGGAGTTGGAGATTTATGGAGAAGACCGGCAAACATGAAGAGGGCATGCGCCTGAACAAGTACCTGGCCCGGTGCGGAGTCTGTTCCAGACGGGACGCGGATCAATTGATCGTCTCAGGACAGGTGACGATAAACGGGGAGACTGCCCGGACAGGGCAGCTTGTGGAGCCCGGCGACAGGGTGCAGGTGGGGAAAAAAGCGATTGTATTGGAAGAGCACCGAAGAGTGACGCTGGCTTTTTACAAGCCGTCAGGAGTGGTGTGTACCGAGCGGGATGCTCATGCCAAATCTAAAATAACAGATGTGATAAAATATCCTGTGCGCGTGACTTATGCCGGGAGACTGGACAAAGACTCGGAGGGGCTTTTGCTTTTGAGCAATGACGGCGATCTGATTGATGCCATGATGCGTGGTGCAAACGGGCATGAAAAAGAGTATGTGGTGAAAGTCGATCGAGAGATAACAGATGTATTTTTAAATAAGCTGGCACAGGGAGTGTATCTGAGGGAACTGAAGACCACGACCAGACCCTGCGGGGTTACGGGGATCGGGAAGTACACTTTTCGGATCGTGCTGACCCAGGGGCTGAACAGGCAGATCCGCCGCATGTGCGGTGAACTGGGGTATCGGGTGCAGAGCCTGAAGCGCATCCGGGTGATGAATGTAATGCTTGGCGATTTGAAACCGGGGGCATATCGGGAGCTCACGGAGCAGGAATATGCCGAATTGTATGAAAGGGCGGGAATTATTCATGCAGGAAAACAGGATGCAGAGTAGTGCGGCACAGAGTAACGCAGCACAGAGTGATATAGCACAGCGTGACACAACACAGAGTAATGCAGCACCGGATATTGACAGAATACAGTATCTGACGGAGACGCTGAACCGGGCGGCCAAAGCGTACTATGCCGAGGACCGGGAGATCATGAGTAATTATGAGTATGATGCGCTCTATGATGAGCTGGCGGAGCTGGAGGAGCGGACGGGAATTGTTCTGGCCAACAGCCCCACCGTGCATGTAGGGTATGAGGCAGTGGAGGAACTGCCCAAGGAGCGTCATGAATCTCCCATGCTTTCACTGGGCAAGACGAAAGAGCGGGAAGAGCTGAGGAGCTGGCTGGGCGGGAATGCCGCCGTCCTGAGCTGGAAGCTGGACGGCCTGACTATAGTTCTGACCTACCGGCAGGGCAGGCTTGCCAAGGCGGTGACCAGAGGGGACGGGGAGATCGGAGAGGTGATAACCAACAATGCCAGAACCTTTAAAAATCTGCCTTTGCAGATAGCCTGTCAGGGGGAACTGATCCTGCGGGGAGAGGCTGTTATCAGCTATTCTGATTTTGAGGCGCTGAATCAGGGACTGGAAGAGGCTGAGCGGTATAAAAACCCCCGGAATCTGTGCAGCGGTTCCGTGCGCCAGCTCAACAATGAGATCACCGCCGGGAGAAATGTGCAGTTTTATGCCTTCAGTCTGGTGAAAGCGGAGGGTGTGGACTTCCACAATTCCCGCATGGAGCAGTTTGCTTTTCTGGAGGGACAGGGTTTTCAGGTTGTGGAGCATTATCTGGTGGATGCGGAGACGATTTTAGACCGAGTAAATTTCTTTGAACACAAAATCCGGAGTTATGAGATTCCCTCCGACGGACTGGTGCTTACTTATGAGGATATCGCCTATGGACAGTCTCTGGGCAGGACGGCCAAATTTCCCAGAGATTCCATCGCGTTTAAGTGGGCGGATGAGATCCGGGAAACCAGGCTTTTGGAGATGGGGTGGAGCGCCAGCCGTACGGGGCTGATCAATCCGGTGGCGATCTTTGAGCCCGTGGAGCTGGAGGGCACTACCGTGAGCCGCGCGTCCGTACACAATGTGAGTATTGTAAAAGGACTGGAACTGGGAATCGGAGACCGGATCACGGTCTATAAAGCCAATATGATCATACCTCAGATTGCGGAGAATCTGACCCGGAGCGGCAGTCTGGAAATTCCCGAAGTCTGTCCCGTGTGCGGAGAGAAGACTCAGATCCGTCAGGTCAACGAGGTGCAGTCGCTGTACTGCACGAATGAAAAATGTGCGGCCAAACAGATCAAGGCTTTTACGCTTTTCGTGAGCAGGGATGCGTTGAATATAGACGGACTGTCCGAGGCAACTTTGGAAAAGTTTATTGACAGGGGCTTTATTCATGAATTTGCCGATCTGTTTGAACTTTCGCGCTATCGGGATGAGATCACGCAGATGGAAGGCTTTGGAGAGAAATCTTTTCAGAATCTGATGGCCAGTATCGAAACGGCAAGAGATACGACGCTTCCCAGATTGATCTACGGTCTTGGGATCGCCGGTATCGGTGTGGCTAACGCAAAGCTTTTATGCAGACATTTCCATTATGATCTGGGGCAGCTCAGACAGGCTGACGAGGAGAGCCTGAGCGAGATAGAGGGCGTTGGCCCGGTGCTGGCGGATGCCATCGCGGCATATATGCGGGATGAGGACAATCTGCGCGCGCTGGACAGACTGCTGGCTGTTTTGAGGATTGAGGCGCCCGCAGAGGATACGTCAGGGCAGACTCTTTCGGGTATGAGCTTTGTCATCACCGGCAGCCTGAACCATTTTGAAAACCGCAATGAGCTGAAAGAGCTCATCGAGCAGAAGGGCGGCAAAGTGACCGGCAGCGTCACCGGCAAAACCACCTGTCTGATCAATAATGACATTGCGTCTAATTCATCCAAGAACAAGAAAGCCAAGGAGCTTGGCGTGGCTATTTTGTCCGAGGAGGATTTTATGGAGCAATATTTATGATGGGGTATTTATAAGATAATATTGAGACAATCAGAAAGAATGTGAGGATAAGACCATGCCCATTAAGATACAGAGCGAGCTTCCGGCCAAGGAGATACTGGAAAACGAAAATATATTTGTGATGGATGAAAACAGGGCCATGCATCAGGATATCAGACCCCTGCAGGTGTTGATCCTGAACAATATGCCCATCAAACAGGACACGGAGCTGCAGCTTCTGCGCGCGCTATCCAACACGCCGCTGCAGGTGGATGTGACTTTTATGAATGTGAAGAGCCATGTCTCCCAGAATACCCCGGCCAGTCATTTGAACAGATTTTATTCCACTCTGGATGAAGTCAGAGACCGGAAATTCGACGGTATGATCATCACAGGCGCTCCTGTGGAGGACATTTCCTTTGAGGAGGTGGACTATTGGGAGGAGACCTGCGAGATTCTGGACTGGGCGGAGAGCCATGTGACATCCACCCTGCATATCTGCTGGGCGGCGCAGGCCGGATTTTATCACTATTATGGGATTAATAAGAGACAGCTTCCATGTAAGCTGTTTGGCATATACGAGCATGAAGTCTCCAACCGCAAGATTCCGCTGGTGCGGGGATTTGACGATATTTTTCTGGCTCCCCACAGCAGGCATACGGAGACTCCCGCGGAGGCCATTCACGCGTGCAGCGAGCTCACGGTACTGGCGGAATCCGAAGTGGCGGGTGTGTTTCTGGCCATTGCGGAGGGAGGGAAAAAGATATTTGTGAACGGCCATCCCGAGTATGACAGATACACGCTCTACAATGAATACTTCAGGGATCTGAATAAAGGACAGCCCATTCAGCTTCCCTATAATTATTTCCCCGAGGACGATCCCAAACAGAAGCCGTTGTTACAGTGGAGAAGTCACAGCAATCATCTGTATGCGAATTGGCTTAATTATTATGTATACCAGAGCACCCCGTATGAGTGGCATTAACAAAAGAGTATTTTTATTTTTGTCACAATTTTGCTACAATTTGCCATACTTATCTTGCATTCATTCTAAAAAGTGATAAAATGATATCAGACGGATACACATAATATCTGTCTGATACATATATGAGGGGAATAATATGGCAGAAGCTAAAGTGAGAATTTTGCGAATTTTGAGAATACAGGCCGTGAAATTGTTATATTTATTGCTGCTGTCAGTCTTTTTCGGCAGCTTTGTAATAACGGCTGATGCGGCTGAGAGCAGTGGGCGCGTTTTGTTTATCAGCTCTTATTCCTATGCATGGGATACTGTTCAGATTCAGATTAACGGCATCAGGGGCGGTCTGGGAAGCGATGTGGTGCTGGACTATGAGTTCATGGACACGAAGCGTGTGAATGACGACGAAGCCATGCGCCTTTTTTACGAGGGGCTTGCCTACCGCATGGGAAAGGTGGAACCCTATGATGTGGTGATTCTGGGAGACGATGCAGCTCTCGTTTTTGCGCTGGAGTACAAGGACGATATTTTTGACGGGATTCCGCTGGTGTTCGAGGGCGTGAACGACGAGGAGCTGGCAGCGGAAGCTGTTAAGGATCCTCTGGTGACAGGAATATTGGAAAAGCTTTCCGTGGAGAAAAATATTGAGTTTGGCCTGCAGATCAATCCCACCGCCAAAAGGGTGGTGGCTATTCTGGATGACAGTATCACAGGGGAAGCGGAGCGAAAGCGTTTTTATAAGAGCGCGGAGCAATTTCCCAATCTGGAGTTCAGCGAGATCAATACCTCCCGTCTCTCCAGTGATAATCTTCGGAAAGCGATTCGGGATGTTTCCAAGGACACTATATTGATTTATGTGGTAATGACGGAGGATGCCAGCGGCAGGCAGTATACCAATCAGGAGTCGGTGGCTTTGATCTCCGAGGCTGCAAAGGTTCCGGCGCTCCGCATGGTTGAGGGCGGTATCGGAGAGGGACTTTTGGGCGGAAATGTGGTGTCTATGTACAAGTCGGGAGAGATAGCGGCACAGATCGCCATGGATATCATAGCCGGCGGCGTGGTGGACGATATGGGGATGGTGGTGGACAGCCCCAATGTGTATTGTGTGGACGCGGCGGTCATGGAGAAATTTGACATCAGTCTGTCAGTGCTCCCCGCAGGCGCCGAGGTCTTAAACCGCAGAGAAACTTTTTGGGGACGAAACAGCGAAGTGCTGCTCCCCGGCGGCATTATGATGGTGGCGCTGATTATTATCATCGTGCTGGTGGGCAGTGACAACCTGAAGCGTCAGAGGCTGATGAAACAGCTTGAGGCAGCCAGAAAGCTTACAGAGCAGGCGTCACAACATGATTTCCTGACAGGGATTCCCAACAGAAGTAAATTTATGGCCGATCTGAGCGAACTGGTAAGCGCTGAGAAACCCTGTACAGTCATCATGATCGATATAGATGATTTCAAGCGCATCAACGACGTGAGAGGACATACGGCGGGAGACGAGGCTTTGCAGCAGGTGGCCGCAAGGCTTCGGGAGATGGAGTCGCAGATTCTGACGCCCTATCGGTTTGCCGGAGATGAATTCATATTGATCCTGCAGAGCAGCCAGATGAAGATCATAGAGAAGACGGGTTATCAGTGCAGGCAGGTGTTTGCAAATCCTTTTGTGCTGGGTGGAGAGAAGGTCAGAATATGCGGAAGTATCGGTATTGCGTCCTATCCCAAGGATACGGAGGACATGGAGCAGTTGATCATATATGCGGACGATGCCATGTATCATGTGAAACGGAACGGCAAAAACGATTTTGCAATCTATGACAGGGAAAGAGACCGGAAAACAGATCACAAAGCGGATGATAAACAGAATGAATAAATGAAAGAGATCATGATATGCAGCAGCAAAAAGAGGGTCGTCAGATCCTCTTTTTTGCTGCTGTCCTGCGATCAGGGAGTGTAGGTCAGACTCTCTGCAAATCCGGTGGGAACCTCACCGCGTTTCAGGTAACAATTGCAGGTCTGTGTATATTTGGAATTCTGTTCGGAACTCTGTTCGGAATCCTGCTTTATTTCCGGAGTCAGATTTGAGGGAAGTGTCATTTCCACCTTTCCGATCTGGATAAATTCACTGCTGTTATAGCGGCCGATATAGAGGTAGGGCTTCAGAGCCGCAATTTCTTCAGGGGCGTCAATCTGTCTGGTCCAGGAGCCGTATTTTTGCGTCTTGTCTATCGCCCCGGAACGATCCGTTGTCTCAACTTTGGCGCTCCCCAGATATTCCAGCAGATCGGGCAGAGTCTCTCCGGCGCTGCCGCTTATATTGACGGACACAGACATAAGATCCATATCATCCTGGGACCAGATGTATTCGGGGTACCATTTTCGCAGCAGGGAGAGGGTGCGTTCATACCAGACGGGCACATTCATGCCGGGGTGATGATACTTTATTTTCCCTGTAAAATCTGAAGGCCTGATGATATCCGAGATATCCGTATCGCTTTTGGGATAGGCATAATTCATCGAAAACATCTGGTTCGTGTTCGAGCGGGTGATGGGACTTCCCGATGAAAAATGCTCGTTAAAATCCTGTGCATATGCCTGACGGAGCTGTTCAATTTGTTCGGGGTCTTTAAGTCCCAGCGTCTCTCCGGCTATGGGATGGATGTCAATATGCACAGGCGCTTTCATCACAGCACATGCGGCGGGATGGAAGTATTCCTGAAAGGCGTCGGATTCTGCAAAAGGCTGCAGCGCTTCCATGACGGTTCCGGCTGTGCGGAAGGTGTATCTGCGGTGATAGGAGCCGCGGGTAGTGTTTACTTTTACTGAGAGAGAGTAGGAGTGCCCGTTTTCTTCGGGGTGATAATTGTTTGTGTCCACCAATGTCTCCAGCAGACGGTAATTCTGTTCACGGTCAGTAAAGATCGTATTTCCGGAAAATTTGACGTCATAAAAATTAGTATAAGTTCCGTCCGCCGTCTCCTGCAGTTCAAAGCCTTCCCCGCAGAAAGCGGAGCTGTAGAGAGAGAGTCCTGTTATGGAATCTTTTTCGGGCAGATAAGTGTCATACCCGAATGCGTCATAATGAAATACAAACAATACGCAACAGGTAAAGCCCAGTGTTATGGCCAGTTGCAGCTTGTGGGAAAACAGCGCCTTAAAGGAGGTATGGTGCAGGATATTCATACAGGCAAAGGCAAGCACGGATCCGAATACCGCGCCAAACAGCGCCCATTTCAGACTCCGGTCGTCCGGGATCAGACCAAAGAAAAGGGAGAGCCACAGACCGCAGAATACGCTGGTCACAAAATTCAGGGGAATGCGGAAGTATTTATTTTCCACGCCGCGTTCCGCCAGTTCGCTGGGACGCTTTTTGTGCAGATACATTGCCAGTCCGAAATTCGCCAGCATGACCACCACGGAGGGGAGGACAATGCGATGCCATTGTAAGGCATCCATAGATTCCATTCCGGTGGGAAAACAGCCGGGAATATGCGTTAAAAATCTGATACACAGAAAAACCGGGGCCGCCAGAGGGGAGAGCGCTACCACAGGCGGCGCATAGATCCAGTCGTCAGGAAGATAAAAGGTATCCAGATAGCTGTTCATGTAGGCGTAGGCCGTGGAATACAATGCGATGACACCCAGACCGTATATAAACAGGTTTACCCCGGCGTTTTTGGCATTTCCACTGACCATCACCACCACAAGGCATGCGTGATACACAATCAGAAAGCAAAGGACAAACAGTCCCAGTTCTTTGACCAGAAGAAGCGCCACGCTGCTCCAGAAGGACGGGCTGCCTATGTAATACAGTGACAGTATGCAGACTGAAATTTGCCCCAGCACGGCGGGCACAAGCCAGATCAGGAAACCGTTTAGCCAGATCGCCAGAAACAGTCGTCCTCTGGATGCGGGAGCGCTGTGATAGAGATCCACCATTCTGCGGGAATACAGGTATTGAAAACCGCAGACTGCGGCGATGAGCGCTGCCACAGCCAGAATCGCCATCTGAAAGACCAGATGCACTGTGGTAAAATATTCAAGAAAGTGAGAGGTAATCTCGCCTGCCACCACGTCAGCTCCCTGTTCCATGGCGGCATTCATGCGCGCCTGAGAAAGCGGGGAGACCGATAAGGAGTTCATGAACAAAAAGGCCACAGGGGATGCCATAAAGCTTGCCAGGCAGGAGAGGGCTGTCATCCATGTGCGGCGGCGCAGGTCCTCGCGCATCAGTTTCCAGACCGGAATATTATGAGAATTATGAAGATTGTTATGAGTGGAGCTATGCGTAGAGATTTTCAAAGTCATATCCCAGTACCTCCGTTTCACTGATAAAGATTTCTTCCAGAGTCAGGGGGAGCAGCTCCCAGAACACAGGCTGAAGCCCTTCCATGACACTGCTGATCTCCTGTTTGCTGCCGCGCAGCGTAAGCGTCAGGAGAGAGCCCCGGTGCTCATTGCGCAGGATCGGGAACTGCTTTTCGATGTCAGCCAGATCCAGACTGTCCCTGAGTACGCACTGGAGCTTGAAGATGCCCAGCTTCATCTCGTCCAGATCCCTGGAGAAGAGGATGCCGCCTTTGTGGAGCAGCCCCACATGCTCACAGATATCCTCAAGCTCCCGCAGATTGTGGGAAGCAATGATGGGAGTGAGCCGGTTTTCTTCCATCTCCTGAATAAAGAGCCGTTTGATGGCCTGCCGTATCACCGGGTCGAGTCCGTCGAAGGTCTCGTCACAGAGCAGATATTTGACGCCGGAGCAGACGCCCAGCATCACGGAAAGCTGCTTTTTCATGCCCTTGGAGAAGGTGTTTGCCTTTCTGCGGATGTCCAGCCGTAAAGCCTGCATGAGCTTTTCAAAGCGCTGTGTGTCAAATTGAGGATAAAAGGTCTGATAGCAGCGAACCATATCCAGAGGCGTACCATTGGGAAAAAAGTACTGGTCGTCCGAGATGAGAAAGACTTTTGACTTTGCCTCGGGGTTTTCGTATACGGGCTCACCGTCTATCAGCACCTGTCCCTGTTCGGGGGAGTAGATGCCGCTTATGGTGCGCAGCAGTGTGCTCTTGCCCGCGCCGTTGGTGCCGATCAGGCCGAACACATGGCCTTCCTCCATTTTGGCGGACACTGAGTCCAATGCGGTGATGGTGTCAAATCTCTTGGTTATGTTCTGTATTTCGATCATCGTCACGCTCCTCCTTTCCCGCATCAATCCCGGTAGTTTGGGAGAGATTTTCGTAAGCTTGTTTCACCATGGAAAGTATCCTGTCCATGGGCATTTTGCTGGCGGCAGCTTTTTCCAGCAGTTCTCTCAGATCGCGCTCCAGCGCGCGCAGCATCCCGTTTCTCCACTCGGAGGAATCGGTGACATAGTTGCCCCGGCCCACCACAGAATAGATAAAGCCGTCCTGTTCCAGCTGGGCGTAAGCCCGCTGTACGGTGTTGGGATTGACGGACAGATCCATGGCCAGTGAGCGGACGGACGGGAGTCTGGAGTTGGACTCCAGCGCGCCGCAGATGATCAGATGTGCCAGCTTTTCCGTCACCTGTTCATAGAGAGGGCGTTTGTCCCTGTAATCGATGACAATCATGGTGTAATCATCCTTTCTGAAATAGCGGTGTCATTGTTACTTCCGTGAGGAAGTTATCATATTGGAATGCGTGTATTAAGACGATTAATACAATAGATACTATGAAGATAGCATTGTTGCGGGAATTTGTCAATAGACAGTCGAATGTTAAGAAAATGTTACAAGAAATAAAGAAAAAGCGGAGATTATTTCATAAAATCTTAAGGTGCAATTTAATACCATATGTTGTATACTAGCCTTGTGATCACTAACAAGATTTATTTTTTATTTCACATTTATATTGCGGGAGGTTTTGAAAACGATGATCAGATCTAATAGAAAGAGAAAGGCTGCAAAGCTTCTGACATATGTCCTGCTGGCTTCCATGGTTGTCTCGCTGGCGGCCTGCGGTGGCAAAAAGCAGGGTAACGGGGATAACGGTGACAAACAAAACGGCGGAAATAATAAGACCGGGGAACAGAAAGAATTTGTGTGGGTGCCTGAGTTTGTAAAAGCAGGTAAGGACAGCAGCTTCTATAACGCAAAGCTCAACGGGGATTACTTATATTATATGGATTACCAATGGGATGAGGAGACGCTGACAAGCAGCACGACGCTCTCCTCCGTCTCGATCCTGGACGGTTCCGCGGGGCCGCAGATACCGCTCACAAAAAAGGCGGACGGTGAGGCCAAAGAGGACGGCAAGGAGGACGACAGCAGTTCTAACCGCAATTATTCTCAATTCCAGTTGGATGAAGAAGGCAATCTGATCGTCGTGGAGGAAGTGACTCACTGGAGCGAGGATAATTATACGCAGGAGCATTATCTGTGCAAATACAATGCTCAGGGAGAAAAGTTATACGATCAGGATTTTTCCAACCGTATGGACGAGAATAACAGTTGGATCCGTTCTCTTGCGCTTGATGGTCAGGGAAGAGTTTATCTGGCCTGCGATTCCCTGATTCTGCTGTTTGACGCGGAAGGGAATTTTGGCGGTTCCATTCCGATCGACAGCGGAGTCTGGATGCGGGGCATGGGTGTCGGTAAGGACGGAAAAATGTATATCTCGCTGGATTCACAGGGCAGCAACAAGACCGTTCTGCGGGAGATCGATTTCGAGGGCAAAGCCCTGGGGAAGACTTATAACGATTATATAAACAGCAACTCAGAAAGCCTCTCCAGAGGTGTGGAAAAAGATTTTCTGGACTATAACAGCAACGGCGTCTGGGAATACGATATGGAGACTCAGAAAGCCGAGCAGCTCTTTGACTGGCTGGACTGTGATATTGACGGCAGTTATGTGCAGCTTGTATATGCTCTGGAGGATGGCCGTATTATGGCGGCAACCTACAATTGGGATTCTCAGGAGGCCGAGATTGCGCTGCTCACCAAGAAGCCCTCGGCAGAGGTGCCGCAGAAGACTACGCTTGTGGTGGGAGCGCTCACTTATGACTATAATGTGCGGCGTGCTGCCGTTGCCTTCAACAAGAGCAACGACCTATATCACATCAGCCTCAAAAATTATTTTGACTACAATGATGTGGTCTACAGTGGGGAAACCAACAATTATAGTGAAGTGATGAGTGATGCGCTGACCCGCATGAACAATGACATTACTTCCGATAATTGCCCGGATCTTCTGGTGTTAGGAGGTCTGGATGCGTCCAAATATGCGGCAAAGGGTGTGTTTGAGGATCTGAATGCGTATCTTGAGAAGAGTACGGTGGTGAGCCGCGACGACTTCTTTGAAAATATTCTGGAGGCCTATACCTACGACGATGTTTTGGTGGGCATATCCAAGACCTTTGAACTGACCACTGTCTGCGGCAAGGCTTCACAGGTAGGCAAAGAGCCGGGATGGACGCTGGCGGAGGTATTGGACTATGCGAATCAGCATCCCGATGCGGAGCTCTTTGCCAATTTCACCAAGAGCCGTGCACTTGAGGCAATGCTTCAGTATAATCAGGACGACTTTGTGGACTGGGAGAGCGGAAAGTGTTCTTTCGATCAGCAGGATTTTATAAATATTCTGGAATTTGCCAGCCGTTTCCCTGACGAGTACAAGTATGATGAGGATCAGCCCTCCTATCCCAGACGTATCGCTGCGGGAGAGGTTCTGCTGGATGCGACATATATCTACGATTTTGACAGTATTCAGCTTGCGGACGCTATCTATGAAGGGGATTTAACATTTATCGGTTATCCCAATTCCGCCGGCGAGAGCGGGACCTATTTTACCATGAGTTCCGCAGTAGCCATCACCAATAAGTGTTCGGATAAGGATGGTGCCTGGACCTTTATCGAACACTGGCTGACAAGCGAGGAGGAGCGCTACAGCTCAGGCTTCTCCAGCAACAAAAAGACGTTTGCCGAGGCGAAGGCAAAGGCCACCGAGATCAAGTATGTACTGGACGAAAACGGCGAGAAAATACTGGATGAAAACGGTGAGCCCATTGTGGAAGGCGCTGGCGGCGGTATCGGTTACGGAGACTGGGATTATACGTACCATGTCACCACCGAGGAGGAGGCCGACAGGCTGGAAGAGCTGATCAAGATCGCAAAGCCGATCAAGGGTTCGGATACGCAGATCATGAATATCATTAAGGAGGAATCGGAAGCCTTCTTTAAAGGACAGCGCACGGCCGCAGACGTGGCGGGTATTATCCAGAACCGCGTTCAGGTCTATGTGAACGAGAATATGTAAACCAGAGGTACTTGTTTTGAAAAAGGGAAGAAGAACGAACAAAGTGATCAGGAAGCGCAAGTTTAGCTCGGGGCTGTTTATAGCCCCAAGCTTTCTTGGCGTACTGGTCTTTTTTCTGGTACCCTTTATAGTGGTGGTGTTTTATTCCATGGTGGATAATCCCATCAGCGCTAATTTTGTGGGTCTGAAGAATTTTTCGCAGGTGATAAAAAACGCAGCGTTTCGGACTGCGGTGGGCAATACTGCCCGGTTTTCCGTGATTGCGGTGCCCCTGTCCGTGGTATTGTCTTTGATGCTGGCCATCGTGCTGGAGGCAAAGCTGCCATTCAGAAGTCAGTTCAGGACCTTTTTCCTCAGCCCCATGATGGTGCCGGTGGCGTCCGTGGTGCTGATCTGGCAGGTGCTGTTTCACTATAATGGAGCAGTGAACGATGTGCTGGGCGTGTTCGGGATTGACAAGATAGACTGGTTTAAGTCGGACTATTCAACCATTGTTATAGTTGTTCTGTTTCTGTGGAAGAATCTGGGATATAATATGATTCTGTTTATGGCGGCCCTGGCCAGCGTTCCCAAGGACATTCTGGAGGTGGCGAGGCTTGAGAGTGCAACGCCGCTGCAGACCTTTTTCTATATTAAGATCAGGTATCTGTCCTCCACCATATTGTTTGTGACGATCATGTCCCTGATCAGCTCCTTTAAGATATTCCGTGAGATTTACCTTCTGACTACGGATTATCCCCACGACTCTATCTATATGCTGCAGCATTATATGAACAATAAGTTCAGGAATCTGGATTATCAGACGCTGTCCGCAGCGGCAATCCTCATGTCCCTGGTGATGATCGTGCTTATCGGAGCCTTGTTTATCATAGAGAATCATTTTGGAAAGGATGTAGAAGGGTAGAGATATGTCGGAAGAGATCAGTCGTATTCCTGCCCCGGGGACGGAGACAGGGAACAAGAATAAACGGAGAAGGCTTCAGGGGAAAAAGGTGTGGGCGGTCACCAAGATTGCGATAGCCACAGCTATTGCGGCAGGTTTTGCGATCCTGTTTTTGATGCCCATTGTGTTGACCATCACCAATTCCTTTATGTCATCCTCGGAGATCTCCGCCAACTACGGTTCCGTGTTTGCGGTGAATGAGAACGGCGGAAAGGTTTATATTGCGGAGAAGGTAAATTTAAAGTTTATACCTGATATGGTGTCCTTCTCGCAGTATATTACGGTGCTTTTCAAGAGCCCGGAATATCTGCTGAAATTTTGGAACTCTGTGATACTGGCAGGCCCCATTGTGTTGTTTCAGTTGACGGTGGCGGCGCTTGCGTCCTATGGTTTTGCCAGATACTCAGGCAAGATCCGGAGCATTATTTTCTTTTCGTATGTGATATTGATGCTGATGCCCTATCAGGTGACGCTGGTACCCAACTATCTGGTGGCGGAATGGCTCCATCTTCTGGACAGTTACTGGGCCATCTGGCTGCCGGGGATTTTCTCCCCGTTTGCGGTGTATCTGCTGACCAAATTCATGAAACGAATACCTTATTCGGTCATAGAGGCGGCCCAGATAGACGGGGCGGGAGAGTGGCAGATATTCAGACGAATCTGTCTGCCGCTGTGCAAGGGAGCCCTCTGTTCCGCGGCGATCCTGGTATTTATCGATTACTGGAATATGGTGGAACAGCCGCTGATCCTTTTGTCAGATGCGGAGACGCATCCGCTGTCCGTGTTCCTGAGCAAGATCAACGCGGGTGATGTGGGACTGGCGTTTGCGGTGGCCACCATCTATATGGTGCCGAGCCTTCTGATCTTCCTCTATGGGGAGGAATATCTGGTGGACGGCATCACTTATCAGGGCGGAATCAAAGGATAAAACGGATATAATCAGACAGAGACATATAGATTAGATAGATTCAGATAGCATTAGAAAGGCAAGGGGAGGAACAATGAACGAGAAGAGTAACAAAAAGAGAGAATGGGTCAAGACCGCAGCGATCGTATTCCTGAGTGTGCTATTGGTGCTCACCTTTTTTTCCAATACGATCATGAATTACTCTCTGCCGGAGGTGGCGACGCAATATGTGGAGTCCAGCAGCATTACGGCGAAGATTCGCGGAAACGGCGTTGTGGAGAGCGGAGACCCCTACAGTGTGAAATTAAAGACTACCGGAGACAGCAATGCCACGGGTGTCTATGAAGTGCAGTCAGTGGAGGTGAGAAAAGGAGACACGGTACAGAAGGGCGATGCGCTGTGCTATCTGGCCTCCAGTGAGAATACGGAGATGAAGGCTCTGAGGAAACAGTGGGAGGACAAAGTCCGCGATGTGGAGGTGCGCGTTGTGGAGGGAACTCTTTCCAGTTCTGTTCTGTCTCATGTCAGGAGCGGAAACCTTGCTTCCATGACTACTTATCAGAATCAGATCAAAGATAAGGACGCGGAGATCGAACGGCTCAAGAATGAGCTGCAGGAGGCGAAAGATACGCTGCAGGCATGGCAGGATCAGAAGGGCGGCAAGGTAAGCACTACAAAGGAGAAAAAAAAGCTGGATGAGGCCAAGGCGGCCTACGACGAGGTAAACGATGTTGTGGAGGCGGCCAAGGCGGATATCGAAGGCTGGGAGAAGGAGATCGAGGAAAACAACCGCAAGAAGCAGGATTATGAGGACGGAAAGCAAAATGCGGACGGAACGCCTGCGGTGACTCTGGAGGAGTATAATGCGGCTATTCAAAATAATACGATCCTCGAGAACAGAATTCAGAAAAAGAAAGATGAGATCGCCGCGGACGAGGCGAAGCTCCCCGATCTGAAGAAGGCTCTTGACAAGGCTCAGAAGGCTTATGACAACAAGGCCAACGACAAGGCGGAGGATATAGAGGACGAGATTTCGGACTGGACCAAGGAAGTGGAAAAGCGGGAGGAGAGGCTGACTGAGGCCAAGGAATCCAAAGAGCGGATGGTTGATGATCTGAAGGTGGAACAGGAATTTGCCAAACTGCAGGAGGAGATGGCTGAGCAGCAGGGCGAGTCGGTGGACGGCATGGTGACTGCGCCGGTGTCGGGGAGCATTATCGATGTGAATGTGAAGTCCGGCGAGGACACGCCCGGAAACGGAGTGCTCTTTACGATCCAGCCGGAGGGCAAGGGCTATACCATGCAGTTTTCCGTCACCAATGAACAGGCAAAGCGTCTGTCGGTAGGGGATCAGGCGGAATTGGTAAATTCCTGGCGCTATGACGATGTGAGCGTGACGCTCTCAAGCATCAAGCCGGACAAGGAAGATCCCAGTCAGAAAAAGATGTTGACCTTTGACGTCACGGGAAGCGTTACGGCAGGCCAGTCCCTGAATGTATCTGTGGGGCAAAAGAGCGCCAATTATGATCTGACCGTGCCCAACAGCGCTATCCGGGAAGACAATAACGGCAAATTTATTCTCACGCTGGAGACCAAGAGCACGCCGCTTGGCAACCGCTATATCGCCACCCGTGTGGATGTGGAGGTGCTGGCCAGCGACGACAACCGTTCAGCTATCAGCGCGCCGCTCTACGGTTACGAATATGTCATCACCACTTCCACGGCTCCCGTAGAGGCGGGTAAGCAGGTGAGACTTGCCAATAATTAAGGAGCATTAAGGGATATGAAGAGGTTGATACTGAGCATTACCGGAGGGGTATCTTTTCTGGTGTTTCTGATCCTGTTTGCGGTGACCGGGTATATGGCGTCGTCCCTGACGGAACAGCGGATGGCCGGGCGTTGGAGCGAGAAGGGCGGCGTGGCGCAGATCAGTTGCTTTTTCTCTGCAAATGCACGTGTGACGGAAGACTCCCTGCGGGAGTTTGAACACTCACTGGAAAGCTATCTGCAGGAGGCGTCCATTGTCCAGGAGTCGGAGAATCCGGGCGCCAGGCTCTGGGCTGACGCCTACAGTGCTGATGGCAAGATCACCATCAGCAGCGATACCGGAAGAGTGGAGGCTGACGCCTTGGGCATCGGCGGGGATTTCTTCCTGTTCCATCCCCAGAAGCTCCTCTATGGGGCGTATTTTTCGGGAAATGATCTCAATCAGGACTATTGCGTTATCGACGAGGACGCGGCGTGGCAGCTATTTGGCTCCAATGATGTGGCGGGTATGATGGTCTATATAGCCGGTGTGCCGCATATAGTATCCGGGGTGATCGAGCGCCCCGAGGGCAGGATGGTGGAAAAGGCGGGACTGGACACTACCCGTGTGTATGTCTCCCTCAGTACACTGGAAGAATATGGAGAAAGCCGGGGAATCAATCATTATGAGATTGTCATGCCCAATCCGGTGAAGGAGTTTGCGCTGAAGCATGTGAAGGAACAACTGGGGAGCGACGAGCGGGAGACGGAGGTGCTGGAGAATACTTCCCGTTTCAATCTCCTGAACCGCCTGAAAGTGATCGGCTCTTTTGGGACGCGTTCCATGAACGGCCGGGCCATCATCTATCCTTATTGGGAGAATGTGGCCAGAGGCTATGAAGATATTATAGGTATGCTCACGGTATTTATGCTGCTCTTTTTGCTGTACCCGTCCGTTCTGGTTCTGATCGCTTTTGTTTATTGGTGGCGGCACAAGGGCTGGACATTAAAGGATGTGTGGCATAAGATAAAAGACAAACTGGAGCGCTTCGGGGAGAAGCAGTATGCCCGAAGGCACAGGAAAAAAGGTGAGGAGGAATTGTTATGAAAATGTGGAAGAGAGTGATCGCTTTTGCGCTGACTGCCACACTGTTTGCAGGATTGTGTGCCTGCAACAGGAATTCGCAGAACGATCCGTCGGGCAATCAGGGCGGGAAGAAAAATAATGCCAATGCGGCTCTGGCCAAGGAATATGTGTACCGCCTTCAGGAGTTTGACCTTGGAAGCGTCCAGAAGGAAGGGGACGATGCGTATGTCAACTTTGTGTCGGAGCAGGACGGCAGGATCTATGCCATGGTTCAGAGCTATAATTATAGTGGCAACAGCGATAATCGTCAGTACAAGCTGATTTCCACCAACATGGAAGGCGCTGATCTGAAGGTCAATGATATGCAGATGTATATGGATGGCGATAAAGAGGAACCGGATGAGGGGGGCGCTGATGCCAGGACCGAGCCGGATGCAGGAGAGAGCTCTTCCGAACAGGCGGAGGACGAAGGATATGTTTATGAATCCACCGGCCTCAGTGATTTTGTACTGGCGGGTGATAAAGTTTACGGTGAGAAGAGCTGGTATTTTGAAGATTACCGTGATCCCGACAATTATGTCAGCGAAAACAAGTCCTATATCTGCTGCTGGAATCTGGAGGGCAAAATGCTCTGGGAGACTCCCATTGATTTTTTGTCTAACGAGGAGAGCTGGCACTATATTCAGGCCTTTGTGGGCAGGGAGGACGGTACATCACTGCTATTGATTGGCGGCGACGATTATGGCAAGATCGTTATGGACGCCGAGGGAAAGGCCTCTGAGATGCAGCCTGTCAAAGGACTGGAAAAGTTTTTTGAAAACAGCGGAAATACAGCGGTACTGCCGGACGGGGACCTTCTTGTGACCTATTATGGCGAGGACTGGCAGGATATGTATGTGGCAACCTATGATTTTGACACCGATGTGATGAGCGAGGGTGTTTTGCTTCCTTCCAGTCTGGTTTACAACGGTATGGGCAATTTTAATGTAGACGCCAAGGGAGACTTGATCTTCAGCAACAATCAGGGCGTTTTCAAATACCATATCGGGGACGAGGCGGCAGTACAGATGATGAGCTATGTGAACTCTGATCTGTACATTAACAATCTGAATGTCATTTGGCCCATAGATGACGAGCATTTTGTGGGTTTTTATTCCGATTATGACGAAGAGACTTATAACAGCACGGTGAGGGGCGGTCTTTTCACAAAGGTGGCTCCCGAGGACATTCCTGACAAAGCAGTGATGGTGCTGGGAGGAAACTATATTTCCAGCGACCTGCGCAAACGTGTGGTGGACTACAATAAGTCCAGCAATACGCACCGTATTGTGCTGAGAGATTACAATCAGTACAGCACCTACGATGACTGGCAGGCAGGATATACACAGATGAACAATGATATTATCTCCGGAAATATGCCTGATATTCTGATCGTGGACACCTACAATATGTCCCTGGAAAACTATATCTCCAAAGGACTTGTGGCTGATATCGGAGCGCTGATCGAGAAGGATGAGGAGTTGTCCCAAACGGAGTTTATGGAGAATGTGTTCGAGGCCTGCAAGGTGGACGGCAAGCTCTATGAGATCATTCCCTCATTTAATGTGCGGACTTTTGTGGGCAAGAAGGCCATAGTGGGAGACCGCACCAGTTGGAACATGGAGGAGGCCATGCAGCTTCTCTCTACCATGCCGGAGGGGACCAGTCTCTTTGGCGATATGATGCGGGGTGAATTCTTCAGCACCGTGATGAATATGTGCGGCAATGACTTCATCGATGTGTCCACCGGAAAGTGCAGCTTTGACACGGAGGAGTTTACTTCTTTGATGGAGTTTGCCAAGACGCTTCCGGAGGAGCGGCCGGAGGATTATTACGAGGGCGACTGGTACAGTTCCTATCAGTCTCAGTACAGGGAGAACCGCACGATACTGGCAAGCTGCTATATCAGCGATTTCCAGAACCTGATCTACACCATCAACGGGTCTTTCGGGGAGGATGTGAGCTTTGTGGGCTTCCCCAATGCCAGCGGACAGGGATCCGTGATCATGACCAACAATACTTATGCGCTGGCGGCCTCTTCCGCCAATCTGGATGCCGCATGGGATTTCATGAGATATTATCTCACGGAAGAATATCAGAGCAAGCTGGATTATGAGCTGCCTATCAACAAAAAGCTTTATGACGAGAAGGCGCTGAAGGCTACGAAGAAGCCTACCTACAAGGATGAGAACGGTAAGGAAGTGGAGTCGGAATATACATGGTGGATCAACGAGGAGGATATGGTTCTGGATCCGCTCACCATGGAACAGCTCGATATGATCAAGGCCCATATCGCTTCCATCACCAAGAGAACGTATTACAATGAGTACGTGCTGAATATTATCACAGAGGAGATGGATGCGTTCTATTCGGGGCAGAAGAGCGCCAGGGATGTGGCTGCTGTTATCCAGAGCCGCGCCAAAATCTATGTGAATGAAAATCGTTAAGCGGGATGGGGAAGGATGAACAGAGCAGAACGGAAGAGAACGGGATACAGAAGCTTAACGCTGTACGCATTTGTGACGGTTACCCTGCTTGCGGCCACCGCACAGATGCTGGCGCTCTCCAAATTCAATTTTGACGAGTATTTTACCATCAATTTAGTGCGCAATTCGTGGGCGGATATTATCCGCCTGACGGCGCTGGATGTGCATCCGCCGCTGTACTATCTGGCAGTGAAGGCGGCGGTGACGGTATTTGGGGAGAATTTCTTCGCATGGCATCTGGTGTCCTTCCTCTCCTTTTTAGGTATGGTGTTTATCACAGAGCGTTTTGTCTCCCGGGTGTTCGGGGAAAGGGAAGCATATATCTGTGTACTGGCGGTCTGCGCTGTGCCCAATATGCTGCGCTATGCGCTGGAGGCGCGCATGTACAGTATGTCCATGCTGTTTGTCACAGCCTCCTTTTATCTCGTCTGGCTGCTGGCGGAGAACTATGAGAGCAGGCCGGGGAGAAAATCCGTCAGATACTGGGCGCTTTTGGCGCTTGTGAATGTGGCTGCGGCCTACACCCATTATTTTGCGGGCGTGGCGGCGGTGGGACTCTCCGGATTTTTATTGCTGTTTTTGTTATTTACGAAAAAGGATTATCTGCGCACACTCCTGCAGTGGGGAGTTTACTGCATCGCCATGCTGCTGTGTTATCTGCCGTGGATGTTTGTGCTGTTTGGACAGATGCGCAGCATAGATGGGAACTATTGGATCGCGCGGATCAATCTGGATACGCTGTACGGTTATCTGGACATGCTCTTTGGCACTGCCAGGCCGGTGTATTATGGACTGGCCATAGCGTTCTTTCTGGGGTGCTTCCGGCTGTGTATGAAGAGCGGGCAGGACAGGCGGGATTTCTGGAAATGGGGCAGTTTTGCCGCCGCGGGATTCTTCCTTGTGTTCGGTGTGGGATATTCTGTTTTGAAGACTCCCATTCTCATAGACCGGTATCTGGTGATCGTGGTTCCCATGCTGTGGATATCCGTGGTCTTGAGCCTTCTGGATAAAAAGGAGAAATGGATAGAGGCAGGACTGATTCTGTTGTTTTGTTTCTGTTTTATCTCTAACAGAGAGGCGCTGTATCAGGAATATGACGCAGTGGAAAACGGTGAGGAGAACCGTTGCCTGCAGGAGCATGTGGAGACTTCGGACATTTTCTTTCACACCAATGTGCAGCGCATGGTAGAGAGAATGACCGTTCTGCCTGATGTGGAACATCTGCTGCTTGAGGGCAGCGACGCGGGAGAGGCATTTCATTATTGGCCTGAGATGACAGGCTGCGGGGAGGTGGCCGGTGCGTCGGAAGTGATCGCGCTGGCAAGAGAGCGGGGAGCTGTGGTCTGGTGCGAGGATGATACCCTCCTTGAGGAATTTCAGGCGGCGGGTTTTGGGGTGGAGGAGTATCCTGCCTGGTCTGTGGTATTCTACCGGCTCTGTTATGAAGGACAGAATTGAATTCCTGTCAAAAACCGTCAGATTTTATCCACTTCGATGACCGGACAAAATCCGGGATTTTGAGATTTGAGTTTATAAGTGATGATCTCGGTCAGAGCACTGTCTGAGAGCTTGTAATCATAGGGCGCCACCACATCAAAGATCAGATTGGTGTGGGTGGGGCCTTTTACAATGCGAAAGTCATGCATGGTGATGCAGGGGTCGATGCCGGCGAGCACTTCCGAAACCAGGCTGCGCAGGCGGTCTGTCTCAGGATCATTAACGCACACCGGATCCATGTGGATGACGGCGCTGCAGTTTAAGGTTGTGTGAAGTTCATGCTCGATCAGATCCACCAGATCATGCAACTCCAGGATATCGCCGTCTGCGGGAACTTCGGCGTGAAGGGAGATGTGTACACGTCCCGGACCGTAATTGTGTACCATCAGATCGTGAATACCGAGAATGCCTTTATGGGAGAGGACAATATCGTTTACCCGCTGCACAAATGCGGGATCGGGAGCCTGACCCAGCAGAGGGCCGATGGTGTCTCTGGCGGCGTTTATGCCCGCGATACAGATGAACACGGCCATGGCCAGACCGCAGTAACCGTCCGCCACAAAGCCTGTGTAATGAGAGATGAGAAGGCATACAAGGACGATGGCTGTGGCGCAGACGTCACTGATGCTGTCAATGGCGGCGGCAGTCATGGCCACAGATTGAATGCGTTTTCCGATCCGGCGGTTATAGACCGCCATATAGCATTTGACCAGAATGGAGGCCAGCAGGATCGCTGCAGCGAGTACGGAGAATTCCGGCTTTTCGGGATGAAGAATCTTGCCCACGGAATCCGTGAACAGTTCAAAGGCCATGAGCAGGATCAGAAACGCCACCACCAGGCCGGAGATATATTCCAGCCTGCCGTGTCCAAAAGGATGGTTGGAGTCGGGCTTCTGACTGGCCAGCTTAAAGCCGAGAAGCGTCACGATGGAGGAGCCCGCGTCGGAGAGATTGTTCAGGGCGTCCGCCGTGATCGCGATGGAACCGCTCAGGATGCCGGCGGCAAATTTCCCGCCAAAAAGCAGGAGATTCAGGACGATGCCCACTGCGCCGCATAGCATGCCGTAGGCCGGCCTGACTTTCGGATTCTCCGGGTCCGCGTAATCTTTTATGAACATTCTTGCAAGTAATTGAATCATCTTATAATATCCTTTATATTCTTGTTGTTCTGGGATCGTCAGATTATTGTAAGGCATTCTTACATAAAATACAATACAGAATATCAATAATTGCAATTCTCTGTGATTCAGTGTATAATGCTGTTTGGCATGAAGACAATAAATGTCAGAAGATCAGGAGGAGAGCACATGAGCAAGAAACCTGTAGTTTTGATGATTTTAGACGGATATGGATTAAATGAGAAGACGGAGGGGAACGCGGTGGCTCTTGCCAAAACCCCTGTGATGGATGAACTGATGCGGACATGTCCCTTTGTGAGAGGGAATGCCAGCGGCATGGCGGTGGGACTTCCCGAGGGCCAGATGGGGAATTCCGAGGTGGGGCATTTGAACATGGGCGCGGGGCGCATCGTGTATCAGGAGCTTACCCGCATCACAAAAGAGATTCAGGACGGCACATTTTTTGAGAATCCCGCGCTGCTAAAGGCAGTGGAAAACTGTAAAAAGAACGGCAGCTCGCTGCATCTCATGGGACTTTTGTCCGACGGCGGCGTTCACAGCCACAATACGCATTTATACGGACTTTTGGAGCTGGCCAAGAGAAACGGGTTGGAGAAGGTGTATGTCCACTGCTTTTTGGACGGCCGGGACACACCCCCTGCCAGCGGTAAGGAATTTGCGGAGGCGCTAAGAGACAAGATGGAGGAGATTGGCGTGGGCAAAATCGCCTCGGTGATGGGCCGTTATTACGCCATGGACAGGGATAACAATTATGACCGCGTGAAGCTGGCCTATGACGCCATGACAAAGGGAGAGGGACTCAGGGCCAAATGCGGCGTCTGCGGTATTCAGGAGTCCTATGACAGAGGGGAGACGGACGAGTTTGTGAAGCCCACGGTCACAGAGGACGGCGCGGTGGTTGCGGACGGAGATTCCGTCATCTTCTTTAATTTCCGTCCCGACAGGGCAAGGGAGATCACCAGAGCGTTCTGTGACGACGATTTCAAGGGATTTGACAGGGGAGCCAGGAAACAGATCACTTATGTGTGCTTCTCGGATTATGATCCGACTATTCCGAATAAGGATGTGGCCTTCCACAAGGTTGCGGTGACCAACACCTTCGGGGAGTGGCTGGCCGCAAACAATATGACCCAGGCCCGCATTGCGGAGACGGAGAAATACGCCCATGTGACATTCTTCTTTAACGGAGGTGTGGAGGAGCCCAATCCCGGCGAGGACAGAGTGCTGGTGAACTCTCCCAAGGATGTGGCCACCTACGATCTGAAGCCTCAGATGAGCGCCTATGAGGTGTGCGACAAGCTCACTGCAGCCATAGGCTCGGGCAAGTATGATGTGATCATTATCAATTTTGCCAATCCCGACATGGTGGGGCATACAGGCGTTCTGGACGCTGCCATCAAGGCTGTGGAGGCGGTAGACGAGTGTGTGGGCAAGGCTGTAAAGGCTGTGAAGGAAGCGGACGGCGTACTGTTTATCTGTGCCGATCACGGCAATGCCGAGATGCTGGTGGACTATGAGACCGGCGAGCCCTTTACCGCGCATACCACCAATCAGGTGCCCTTCCTGCTGGTGAACTATGATGAGAATTACACTTTGAGAGAAAACGGCTGTCTGGCAGATATCGTGCCCACTCTGATCGAGATCATGGGCAGAAAACAGCCTGAGGAAATGACCGGAAAATCTCTTTTGATCCGCCGATAAATATTTGGTAAAAGCCTTAAAATCTTCCAGAACAGATGGTTTTAGGGCTTTTTTATTGACAAAATCTTCTCAATGATTATAATTATTAAGTAAATGGCCTTTAAATTTTATCGCAGTAAACTAAAAAAGTATGCGAAATTTGATTTTCAGGTAGAATTGAAGGCGAAACGAGAGAGGTGTCACAGTGGTAAAATACATTGCAAAACGAATTTTATTGGCCATCGCCACGATCTGGGCTGTGGCGACGTTGACCTTTTTCCTGATGAATCTGGTTCCGGGCGGACCGTTTATGTCCGAGAAAGCCATCAGTCCCGCCGCCATGGCGGCCCTGGAGGCCAAATACGGTCTCGATAAGCCCTTGGGAGAGCAGTATGTCTTGTATGTGTCAAAAGCGCTTCACGGCGATTTTGGCGACAGCTTAAGACAGCGCGGGCGCACAGTCTCAAGCATTATTTTCAGCAAGTTTCCCGTCTCCGCCAGAGTGGGTGGACTGGCAGTTGTGGTCGCCCTGTGTCTGGGCGTTCCGCTGGGGTGCTTTGCCGCCTATAAACGGGGCAAGGTGACGGACAGCATTATCAGTGTGGTCTCAACCTGCGGCATCGCGGTACCCGGTTTTGTAATCTGCACAGTGTTGATGTACTTTCTGGGTGTGAAGGCCGGACTGCTTCCCACGCTGGGACTCAAGGGATGGAAGAGCTATATCATGCCTGTCACTGCGCTGGCATTTTATCCTACGGCCTATATCATGCGCCTGATGCGTTCCTCCATGCTGGATGTGCTGGGGCAGGACTATATGCGTACTGCCAAGGCGAAAGGGCTTTCTCAGAGAGTGAGTCTGTTTAAGCACGCGCTGCGAAACGCGATCCTTCCGGTGGTGACTTATCTGGGCCCCATGATCGCCTATACGCTGACAGGAAGCTTTATTGTGGAGAAGATATTTACCATACCGGGATTGGGAAGAGAGTTCATCAGCGCGATCACCAATCGCGATTACACTATGATCATGGGGACCACAATCTTTCTGGCGACCTTCATAGTGCTCATGAATGTGGTCGTGGATATTGTCTACAAGCTTATCGACCCCAGAATACAGTTAAAGTGAGGAGCCAGGACAGATGAACAAGAATCCTTTGAGTTTACAATTAAATTTAAAGCCCGAGGACTTCCTTCCGGCATCTGAGGCGGAGAAGGAAAGCCTTGTGGTCATGCGGGAGAGCGTGAGCTTCTGGAAGGACGGATTCCGCCGTCTGGCAAAAAATAAAGTCGCCATGGTGAGTCTGATCGTCATTGCCATTGTCATGATTTTTTCCTTTATCGTACCTTTGTTTTATCCTTATTCCTACAGTACCCAGACCAAGGGCGCCAACAATCTCAGGCCCATGCAGTATTCCGAGGCGGAGCAGGCGGCCATCGAAGCGGGTGAAAAAGTATTTCCCCATGTCTTCGGAACGGACAGGATGGGACGCGATTATGCCATCCGTGTCATGGTGGGAAGCCGGATATCCCTGCTGGTAGGTCTGGTGGCAACGGGTATCATTCTGATCATCGGTTCCGCCTATGGTTCCATCGCGGCATTTGCCGGGGGCTGGGTGGATATGGTGATGATGAGAATTGTCGATATGATCTATACTGTGCCAGATATTCTGTTGATCGTGCTTTTGTCCTTTGCGCTGGAGGATCCGCTGGAGGCGCTCTCAGGCGTGGCGGGATTCGGCTGGATCAGAATTATCGGGAAAAATATGGTCAGTATTTTCGTAGTGTTTGCGCTGTTGTACTGGGTGGGCATGGCCCGCATGGTGCGAAGCCAGGTGCTGATGTTAAAAGAGAGCGAGTATGTGACTGCGGCCAGAGCGCTGGGCGCAAAGGGCGGCAGGATCATCAAAAAGCATCTGCTCACCAACTGTATCGGTACTTTGATCGTGACTACCACGCTGCAGATTCCCTCGTCTATTTTCACCGAGAGCTTCTTAAGCTTTTTGGGCCTGGGTGTGGCCGTGCCGCTTCCCTCTCTGGGAAGCCTGTGCAGCGACGCCATCAACGGTATGGAGACCTATCCGTATCTGCTGTTTATCCCGGCCATTGTGATCAGTCTGATCATCTTGAGCTTTAATCTTCTGGGAGACGGTCTGAGAGACGCCTTTGACCCGAAGCTGAAAAATTAAGGAGGAAACGCCATGAGCGAGTATTTGGTTGAAATTGAAAATGAGCGCCTTTCCTTCTTCACACCGGCGGGAGAGGTTAAGGCATTAAACGATGTGACGATACGGCTGCGGGAAGGCGAAGTGCTGGGCATCGTGGGTGAGAGCGGAAGCGGCAAGTCCGTCACCGCCTACAGCCTGATGGGCCTGACGGCGCATCCCGGTAAACTGATCGGCGGTACGTTGGATTTTAACGGCCACCGGATCAATGATATGTCTGAGAAAGAAATGCGCAAGATGCGCGGCAATGAGGTTGCCATCATCTTTCAGGATCCCATGACCAGTCTGAATCCGGTATATACCATCGGCAATCAGATTGAGGAGGTGATCCTTCTCCACACAGACAAAAAGAAAAAGGAGGCCCATGCCAGAGCTAAAGAGCTTCTGGAGCTGGTGGGCATCAATGAGCCGGAGAAGCGTTTAAAACAGTATCCCCATGAATTGTCCGGCGGTATGCGTCAGCGCGTGATGATAGCCATCGCGCTGGCCTGTGAGCCCAAGCTTTTGATCGCCGATGAGCCTACCACGGCATTGGATGTGACCATTCAGGCCCAGATTCTTGAATTGATGATGGAGCTGAAGCACAAACTTGGAATGGCTATCATCATGATTACTCATGATCTGGGAATTGTGGCAAATATCTGTGAGAAGATCGCGGTGATGTATGCGGGACGTATCGTGGAGTACGGTACGGCGGATGAGATTTTTTATGATCCGAAGCACGAATACACCAAGGGGCTTCTGCGCAGTATTCCGAGACTGGATGCCACCAAGCACGAGAGACTGGTTCCCATTGAGGGAACTCCCATAGATATGCTCAATCCGCCTGCCGGATGTCCTTTTGCACCCCGCTGTGGGCAGTGTATGAAAATCTGTCTGCGCGAGATGCCTCCGGTGACGGAATTCGGAGAGATTCATTATACACAGTGCTGGCTGAACCAGAAACAGATGATGGAAGGAGAGGCGGCTAATGAGTGAGAAACTGGTACAGGTTGAACATTTAAAACAGTATTTTTCGGCCGGAGGCATCGGAAAAAACAAAAGGTATGTGAAGGCTGTGGACGATGTCTCTTTCCACATTGATAAGGGCGAGACGCTAGGCCTGGTGGGAGAGAGCGGCTGCGGCAAGACCACTACCGGAAGAACTCTGCTCCGGCTGCATGAGCCCACAGAGGGCAGGATCATCTATGACGATCAGGTGATCTTTGAGAAGATGCCGGGCGGCAAAAGAACCGCCGTTGACATGCTGCCTTACCGCAAGAAAATGCAGATTGTATTTCAGGACCCCTATGCCAGTCTGGATCCCCGCATGACAGTGGGAGATATCGTGGGCGAGCCCATCGATATCCACAAGCTGGCAGGCAGTAAGCAGGAGAGATATGACCGCATCATTGAGCTGCTTCAGAGAGTGGGACTGAATTCGGAACATGCAAACCGTTATCCCCATGAGTTTTCCGGCGGTCAGAGACAGAGGGTGGGGATCGCCAGAGCCCTGGCGGTAAACCCTGAGTTCATTGTCTGCGACGAGCCGATATCCGCACTGGATGTGTCCATTCAGGCGCAGGTCATCAATATGTTTGAGGATCTGCAGGAGCAGCTTGGGCTGACTTACCTGTTTATCGCCCATGACCTTTCTGTGGTGAAGCATATATCCAACCGGATCGGCGTGATGTATCTGGGCAATATGGTAGAGCTTGCGGACAGCTATGAGCTGACGGAGCACAGCATGCACCCCTATACCCAGAGCCTCATATCGGCTATTCCCATCGCCGACCCCAAGGTAGCAAAGGCAAGCAAGCGTATTGTGCTGGAGGGAGATGTGCCCAGTCCTTTGAATCCTCCTTCGGGATGCCGTTTCCGCACCCGCTGTCCCTATGCGGATGAGAAATGTGCCTGCGAGGTACCGGAGTGGCGGGAGGCCGGGAAAAACCACTATGTGGCCTGCCATCATCTGGACAAATGCAATTAGAACCGCATTTATTTGGATAAGCATCTGCGCATACATGGTATTGTGCCGTGTACGCAGTGTTTATAGATAGAAAAAGAGGAGGAAAAATTATGAAAAAGAAAATCATCGCATTGCTTCTTTCTGCTGTGATGGTGATGGGACTTGCCGCATGCGGCGGCGATTCCAAGACACCCAGCGGCAGTGGAGCAGAGGGCAGCTCCAGTTCTGAGGTTACTGACAATCAGGAACCCAGCCAGAGCTCCGGCAGCAAGATCCTGTCCGTTCAGATCGGACCCAATCCCGAGACCATCGATCCCGCGCTGAACAGCGCAGTGGACGGCGGTAATATGCTGCTTCACAATTTTGAGTGTCTGTTGCTCGTAGGAGAGGACGGCACATTGCAGCCCGGTCAGGCTGAGAGCTGGGAGACTTCCGAGGACGGTCTCACCTGGACTTTCCATCTGCGTGACGGCCTGAAGTGGTCCGACGGTTCTGACCTGAATGCAAATGACTTTGTTTACAGCTGGAAGCGTGTATGCGATCCTGAAGTTGCCGCTCCCTATGCAGAGACGGTTCTCAGCATGGTAGAAGGCTATAATGAAGCTATCGCCGGCGATCTGGATGCACTGCAGGTTGCAGCACCCGATGAGAACACACTGGTTGTAACCCTGAACGCACCCTGCTCCTTCTTTGGCAGCCTTGCGGCATTCGCTACGCTGAGCCCTGTTCAGCAGGCTACCGTAGAGGCAAACGGAGACAGCTGGGCGGTAAATGCAGAGACTTATATTTCCAACGGACCCTTCTACGTAAGCGAGTGGGTTCCCAGCTCCTATATTATGATGAGCAAGAACCCTCATTACTGGAATGCGGACGCTATCAAGCTGGATGGAATCAAGTTCAATCTGATCGAGGATTCCAATGCTGCTTACAGCGCATATCAGACCGGTGAGGTTCTGATGATCAAGGACGTTCCCACAGAGGAGATTCCCAGCCTTGAGGGTAACAGCGAGTTCTATGTGGATCCCATCATCGGCACCTATTATGTCAATCTGAACATGAAGGAAGAGATCTTCCAGAATAAGAAGGTACGTCAGGCTCTGAACCTTGCCATCGACCGCGAGTATGTGGCTAACACCCTGATGCAGGGAACCTACAGCCCCGCAGGCAATTTCATGGGTCCCGGCTGGATCGATACCGACGGAAGCGAGTTTATTGATAATGCAAACGGCGGCAATTCCTATATTGACAATGACGACTACGAGGGCAATCTGGCTAAGGCTAAAGAGCTGCTTGCAGAGGCAGGCTATCCCGACGGCGCAGGATTCCCCAACATCGCATATACCACTAATGATGCAGGCTACCACAAGGTTGTTGCAGAGTATCTGCAGCAGGCATGGGCTGAGCTCGGTATCAACATGGAAGTAAATATTGTTGAGTGGTCCAGCTTCACACCGCTGCGCCGCGCTCAGAATTACGACGTGGCAAGAAACGGCTGGGTTGGCGACTACAGCGATCCCTCCAACATGCTGGATCTGCTCTATTCTTCCAACGGTAACAACGACGGTAAGTTCTCCAATGCAGAGTACGACGCTGCCATGGACCTTTCCAGAACTACTCTGGATCCCGCAGAGCGTTCTCAGGCACTGCATCAGGCAGAGGATATTCTGATGGAGGAGGTTGGCTGTATCCCTCTTGCATACTACAATGACTTCTGGCTGCAGAGTGACAAGATCGTGAATTCCTGGCACTCCGCATACGGTTACTGGTATTTCATGTACGCAGATATCGTAGAATAATTTCGGATGGCAGTTTGGAGCGTTTCTAAGTAATTGCAGACGTAAATCAGGAACAGTTAAGGCGCATTTTCCGATATATTTCGGGAAATGCGCCTTTTCACTACAGCAATACACCTTTTTTGAATTTTATTGTTGAAATTATTCCCATCTTATGATAGAATAAAATCTGCTTGACATTAGGAGGTGTGAAATGGAAGTTCTGAAAATTGTTTTGACAGTGGTTTATATTATAGTGTGTGTTGCGCTTGTTGTGTTAGTATTGATGCAGGAAGGAAAGTCGGCGGGGCTGGGAACCATCAGCGGCGCGGCGGAAACCTACTGGGGTAAGAATAAGGGCCGTTCCATGGAGGGACTTTTAGTAAAGTTGACCAAGGTGCTGGCGGTATCTTTTATCCTGATTTCGGTCATACTGAATTTGAATGTTTTCTCATAACACATAAGACAAACACTCTTGCAAAAGGGTGTTTTCTTTTTTTAACATTTTGGAATAAGCATCCTGGAATTTTTGGAGAATGGATTTTTGATGAGTGAGGATAGAGCTGAAATAAGCAAAAAGCGCGCGGAGCGCAAAAATAAAATATGTGAGCTGGTGGAATCCGATTTTTATACGCCTATGAAAGAGAAGGAGCTTGCCTCCTTTATGCAGGTGGACAAGTCCGACAGGGAAGAGCTCGTTGATATTCTGAGGGAGCTTTTGATGGAAGGCCGTCTGATGCTTACCGCTAAGGGCAAGTATATAAAAGGGGACGGCAGCATTGTGGTGGGCTCCTTTATCGGCAATGCCAGGGGATTTGGCTTTGTGCGTGTGGCAGGCAGGGAGGAAGATCTGTTTATTCCGGAAGATAAGACGGGGGGCGCGTTTCATCAGGATATTGTCCGGGTGGAGCTCTTAAAGCCGGGACACGGCAGAAGACAGGAGGCTCAGGTGCTGCAGATCATTCAGAGAGGGATCACCGCGCTGGTGGGAACTTATGAGCGCAGCAGAGAGCATTATGGTTTTGTCGTCCCGGATAACGGCAGGATTCCCTGCGATATTTTTGTGCCTGTAGAGTGTTCTATGGGCGCTATGAGCGGGCATAAGGTTGTGGTGGAGATCACCGATTACGGAACCGGCGGACAGGAGGACGGGCTGCCCGGAAGAGCCGTGCATAATCCGGAGGGAAAAGTGACGGAGATACTGGGGCATATCAATGACCCGGGTGTGGATATCCTCTCCATCGTGCGGGCCTATGAGCTGCCGGTGGAATTTTCCGAGCGGGTCATGAGGCAGGTGGAACATGTGGCCCATGATGTGACAGAGGCGGACTGTGCGGGGCGCAGGGATCTGCGGGATGTGACCATGGTGACCATCGACGGCGAGGACGCTAAGGATCTGGACGACGCCGTGAGTGTGGAATTCGACGGAAACTTTTATCATCTGGGCGTACACATTGCCGATGTGACCAATTATGTGCAGGAGAATTCCGCCCTGGACAGGGAGGCGCTTCGGCGCGGAACCAGCGTCTATCTGGTGGACCGTGTGATTCCCATGCTTCCCCATGCGCTCTCCAACGGAATCTGTTCCCTGAATGCGGGTGAGGACAGGCTGGCTTTAAGCTGCCTGATGAAGATCGACGGGAAGGGAGAGATCGTTGACTATGAGATCTGCGAATCGGTAATCCGGGTGGACAGGCGGATGAGCTATCCTGTCGTGCGGGCGCTTCTGGAGGATGAAGGGAGCGGGGACTGGCAGCGGCTTGCGGATGAATACGCCGCATTGCTGCCCATGTTCAGACAGATGCGCAGCCTGTCGGCGCTCCTGAGAGAGCGGAGGCGCAGACGCGGTTCCATTGATTTTGATTTTCCGGAGTGTAAGATACTTCTGGACGAACAGGGACATCCGCTGGAGATCAAACCTTATGAGCGCAATGTGGCCACGGATATCATCGAGGATTTTATGCTGGCCGCAAATGAGACCGTGGCACAGCATTTTTACTGGATGGAGCTGCCATTTGTCTATCGGGTGCATGATGTGCCGGACCCGGATAAGATCCGCAAACTGGCTCTTTTTATCAATAATTTTGGTTATTATATGAAATCCATGGATAAGCGGGGAAGCAAGGTGGGCAGTGAGGAGGTGCATCCCAAGGAGATCCAGAAGCTTCTGGAAAAGATTGTGGGAACGCCCGAGGAGCCCATGATCGCCAGACTGGCCCTGCGCAGTATGCAGCAGGCAAAATACAGCGTGGAGAGCAGCGGGCATTTCGGACTGGCCTGTCAGTTTTACTGTCATTTTACTTCGCCCATCAGGCGCTATCCCGACCTGCAGATACACCGCATCATAAAGGAGCAGCTCCGGGGCAGATTAAACGGGGAGCGCATCGCCCATTACAGGCAGATACTGCCCGATGTGGCCAAAGAGTCCTCCAGGCTGGAGCGCCGGGCTGACGAGGCCGAGCGGGAGACGGATAAGCTCAAGAAGGTGGAGTATATGGAGAAGCATCTGGATGAAGAATTCGACGGTGTGATCTCCGGCGTGACTTCGTGGGGAATCTATGTGGAGCTTCCCAATACGGTGGAAGGACTGGTGCATGTATCCAAACTGCCGGGAGATTATTTTTACTATGATGAGAGCGCGTGCGAGATGGTGGGAAAAGCCACAGGGCAGAGCTATAAGCTGGGAATGCCGGTACGCGTCCGGGTGGCGGGGTGCGACCGTTTTAACCGCACCATAGATTTTGATATCGGAGGAGAGTAGAGATGGCGAAGACGGAGAGTGGGAAACTGATTGCCAACAACAAGAAAGCATACCATGACTATTTCATAGACGAGACCTATGAGACGGGGGTTGCTCTGCACGGAACGGAAGTGAAATCCATGCGGATGGGCAAGTGCAGTATCAAAGAGAGCTTTGTGCGTATCGAAAACGGCGAGGTCTTCGTCTATGGCATGCATGTGAGTCCTTATGAGAAGGGCAATCTTTTTAATAAAGACCCGCTGCGGGTGAAAAAGCTGTTGATGCACCGTCATGAGATTAACAGGCTGGAGGGTAAGATTAAAGAAAAGGGGTATACGCTGGTGCCGCTGCAGGTATACTTTAAAAAGGGCAGAGTCAAGGTTGAGATCGGTCTGGCCCGGGGTAAAAAGTTATATGACAAGCGGGAATCCATCGCTAAGAAGGACGCCAGGAGAGAGACAGAGAGGGAGTTTAAGGTGAGGAATCTGTGATTGGCGGCATAATTGGGGCATGATTGTAGCATTCAACCGGGGCGGCAGGGGGAGGCAGAATTCATAATAATGCCTCCGGCGAAGCAAGTCACAATATCAGGCGGAATAGTTACAACATCAGGTGAAACAGGCAAAAAACAGGCGGAATCATGCTGAGCGGAAAAAGTGTCAGGGAGGTGTTGACGAAAGAAAATGCAATTGATATAATTACAGAGGATTGAAATGTGTTTTTTGGATATTTAATAAGGGGTAGTAAAGGTTTCGACAGGGGTCTTGCAGCTGGAGAAGCTATCCGCATGCGATGCGTCAAATGGCAAAATTAAATTAAACGCTGAAGATAATTTAGCATTTGCAGCGTAAGCTGTAAATTCCGCAGCCGTATGGCTGCTGTCCGCTCTAAGGCACTCACACTTTAGAATCCGGGCATCATCTATGTGAGAAACGACATGTGACGGGCTTCGGGCACATGGGCGTATAAGAAGCTACCGAATCCGGCCGGCTGTTCGTTTCCAGCCGGAGGAGGGAACAGGAGGAAGCGAGTTCCTCCAAAATAACGGACTATGATAGTAGAAGTACAGGGAATGGGCTTTTGGACACGGGTTCGACTCCCGTCTACTCCACTAAAAGGACTCGATGGCGAGTCGAACCCGTTGGGTTCAGGCTCCCGTCTACTCCACTGAAAGGAATGCTTGAAAATGCAATGTTTTCGGCATTCTTTTCTTTTGATTTTGATGAAAGATGCCGAGACAGTTTATAAAATTTAAATATCACAATCCGTCATATACAGAGCACAGAAGGCTGTATCCTGTACTCCGACAGAGGAAGCCGGTACTGTTCGCTGGATTATCAGGTACCGGAAAAAGAGCATGGATTCATCAAAAAAAGAAGAATTTATTACATGGCTCCGCCTAACACAAGACATCAGAGGTTGGTTTCTGATCTGCATTATCAGATAAAAGACTAAAAGTTCAGTAAAAAACGATATCTTGAAAACATAGTTGCGGTAAATGGAAAAGATGTTGCGTTAATGCATATCTTAACCATGACAAAGCCCCAAAAGAAGCAAGAATGCAGTCATTAGATGAAAATGTCTTGTATGTATCGGTACATTGTAAGCGCCCAATAATCAGGCGGACTGAATATGGTATGGAAGGATAAGGATATGATATTTATTACGGGTGATACACATGAAAGGTTTGAACGCGTTGAGGTATTCTGCAGACGTTTCCAGACCTCACATGATGATATACTTATTATTTTGGGGGATGCGGGAATCAATTTCAGCGGGGCGGCATACGATCGGCCGAAAAAGGAACTGCTGGAATCTTTGCCGATCACTGTATTTGCTATCCACGGAAACCATGAGCAACGTCCCTGTACGATTGCCGGCTACAAGGAAAAGCTGTGGAAGGGCGGAATCGTTTACTATGAAGAAGAATATCCCAGTATTCTGTTCGCAAAGGACGGGGAGATATTTGATTTAGACGGAAAGCAGACGATTGTAATCGGCGGGGCGTACAGCATTGACAAGGAAATGCGTCTTGCACACGGATGGGGCTGGTGGGAGGACGAACAGCCTTCGGAGGAGATCAGGGAATATGTGGAACAGCAGCTTGAAAAGAGGGGCTGGAAGGCAGATGTGGTACTGAGTCATACAGCACCGCTGAAGTATGAGCCTGTTGAAGTTTTTATGTCAGGCGTAAATCAGAGCAGCGTTGATAAGTCTACGGAGGTTTGGCTTGACTCCATTGAAGATAGACTGTCCTATGAAAAGTGGTACTGTGGACATTATCATACTGAGAAGAAGATTGACAAACTGGAAATCATGTTTGAGAGCTTCGATGAGTTCTGTTCAGGTATGAGACGAAAGAGTGAAGAGACGGGGAATTAAAACAATCATTGTGAAACTTTATGGGCAGCATAGGATGAGGACTCTCCTCTGTCCGCCGGGAAAACTTCCAAAAGCATGATTATTCAAGCTCTTGGAAGTTTTCTTTTTGATTTGGGGTAGAGGATTGCAGGTAAAAATTAATGTAATGGTTGACATTACATCGGATAAGAGTTATAGTATTTTTGATGGATGTAATAAACGGAGTTACAACAGATGTGTTATAACAAAACAGGCTGAGGACTGTTGGAATTAACAGTCAGGAAGAGAGGTTGACAGATTATGAAACGGTATCCGGAAATAAAAATTTCAAATGTGGGACAGTCAGTTCTGCCGGAGCAGGCGGAGAGGGCAGCGGCCCTGATCCGGGAAGCGGAATTCATACTGATCGGCGCGGGAGCGGGAGTCTCCGCCGCGGCCGGACTCACTTACAGCGGAGCTCGGTTTACCGATAATTTCGGCGAGTTTATAGAAAAGTATGGCGCCATGTATATGACGGATATGTATTCGGCGGGTTTTTATCCTTTTCCCACGCAGGAGGCAAAATGGGGATATTGGTCAAAGCACAGCATGATCAATCGCTTTCTGCCACCGGCGCTGCCCTTATACAGGCAGATCTGTGAGCTCGTAAAAGGAAAGAATTATTTTGTGCTGACCACGAATGTGGACCATCAGTTTCAAAAAGCCGGATTCTGTGAGGAGCGCATTTTTGCCACCCAGGGGGATTATGGAAATATCCAGTGCGAAAGGGGATGTCATCCTCAGGTTTATGACGCGGAGGATTTGTTTTCCCGGATGGATGAGGCCAGACAGGAATGTCTGATTCCCTCCCGGCTGGTGCCCAAATGTCCGGTGTGCGGCGGGAATATGACCATGCATCTTCGGTGCGACCAGTATTTTGTGGAGGATGATAACTGGCATGAGGCGGCCGGGCGCTATAATGACTTTCTGAAAGGAATGGAAAACAGGAAGGGCGTATTGCTGGAGCTCGGCGTCGGATTTAACACCCCGACGATCATTCGGTATCCATTTGAGAGGATGGTCTGTGAAAATCAAAACCTGTCCCAGATCGGAAGAGCACACGTCTGAACTCCAGTCACGCACGGACAT
>CANCYO010000022.1 GCA_947382415.1 uncultured Lachnospiraceae bacterium
GATTTTCCGACGTCGGATTACCCGATGTCGGAAAATCCAATATCGGCTAATCCAACACCAGCGACAGGAATTATATGCCACTCAAAGGGGGTGTTGTAATAACATGGGGTATGTTGCCCCTCGTTAGAATCCTGTTTCTCGGCGTTTTAAGCGGTCATAGAGCCTTGAAAGCGGTCGGGGTAAGGGATTTATACTCTAACCCCCGAAAATGGCGTTCTATTGCGTAACAAAACATAAAAGGCAAGTTAAAGTCAATTTCGGTATAGCCGTTTCTTTTCGTTTCCGTTCCTCCACTGGAAAGGATAGGAATGGAATGGGTAATTGATAGAATCAGTATTTAATTTATCTTTACTCTATATATCTTTATTTAATTGCGTTGGATTTTCCTACGTAGGTTTTTCCAACGTTGGATAATCCAATGTAGGTAAATCCAACATAGGCAGTTGAAATGCAGAGCCGCTATATATCGCACTTGGTAAGCTGTTTTGTACTGACACCCTTTTGAGAGGGATAGATTGTTACGCAATAGAAGCCTTTTTCCCCTTGATTTAAGCGGCTTGCAGAAACGAAAAAAGCAGAGGTAAGGGAATTATACTCTGCCCCTTGAAAACGGTGTTCTATTGCGTAACATTGGAGATGAAAAACAGCATTTCTTTTCCCCACGTTTTGCGGAGCAAAGAAATGCTGTCATGGTAAAGATTTTCTGTAAGTTGTCCTATCCGTGTGTTTGGTTCTTGTGGTTGTGCATATCAAGACTTTTTCCGTAAAAGTAGTAAATTGGTAGTAAATTCAGTTGCTTGTATTTATAAAAGTGCCTGTTTTTAAGGCTTTTCAGAGATAATCAATAGTTTTTTATTAATATCAAAGAGCTCTCTCTGTATGATACAGGAGTGGAGGCCCAATTTGGCGATACCTTCCTGACGCTTTCCACCTGCGCTTACCATGTGCAGGACGGTCGGTTTGTGGTGGTGGCAAAACGCCGGGGAGCGGAAGAAATAGCTGACATTGTGGGGACAAAGGCTCAGGAGGAAAGCAACAGATAAAGGAGTGGTAAAGGAGCTGGATAAATATTATGAAAATTGAGCATATGGCATTGTATGTAAATGACCTGGAAGCGGCAAAAAATTTTTTTACCACATATTTTGAAGGTAAAGCAAACGAGGGGTATCACAATGTGAAGACCGGTTTTCGTTCTTATTTTATCTCTTTTGAAGATGGGGCAAGACTTGAAATTATGAATAAGCCGGAGATGGTTGAAGTGCCCAGGACTCCGGCAGGAACCGGATATGCCCACATTGCTTTCAGCGTTGGCAGCAGAGGAAGGGTCGACGCATTGACCCAAAGACTGCGGCAGGATGGTTACAGTGTTGTCAGCGGGCCGAGAGTGACGGGCGATGGCTACTATGAAAGTTGTGTGATTGGTATTGAAGAAAACTTAATCGAGATCACAGATGGGATATGACGATTGAACCTAGGCAAGATGAAAAATAACAAAATCGGGGTCATTGCCGCTTAATAACGGTTGGTCGAAATAATTGACCTGTGGTTTATGTAATGGTTTTCGCTCCTCAATATCCATTGTATAATCCCACAGGTAAATATCATGTGGCGAGTCTTCTCCCTGTGCCATAAAGTCTTCGCTGTAACCGTTTGCATATTTTTCAAATATTTGAATCATGGACAATCCCAGTTGATCCGGATTTTCGTCGGCATCTGTATAAAAAATGAATTTTAAAACATATTGTCTTCCCTCTGATTCAAAATCAAAAGTTGGCTTGATCCATTTTGTGATAGTTCCTCTGTTTGCATGTTTTCCCATTCCTTTGAAAGTGGGGTCATACTTACGTTCCCATGTTGGAAATGTCTCAATAAACAGATCTATCTTATCATCAATGTCATCTATGTTCTCCAATGCTTCTTTAGAAAACATTTCCTTTATGGCCGCTTGATCCTTTTGATCGATTGCCTGCAGCAATCGAACCAAAACCCGTAGGCATTCCCTGTCGTCAGGGTCCCTGTATTCAATATCATGATTCAGGTAATCCGATTCAAGCAGCGGATCCTTCTTTTTCTCAAGGGAAAAAGAGCAGCCGCTCAGTCCGGAGATTAAAACGAGTCCGATTAACAATATCATTAATAAATATGTAATAGGTTTACTGATTGCCGGAATTTTCTGCATACTGTCTCCCCTGGTTACTTAACTGTTTATTTGATATAGTATTAAAGACTATTAACCGTATTGCATTATGTATAGTGTATTTAGTATAACATATTCAGGTCTGCAATACCACTTTCATGTGATAAATCTGATGTGGTACTTGACAGTTGGGCAGCTATACTTTACAATGATTTTATCAAATCTAAAATGACGTTTCAGACATTCAGATTTATTCTGCGGCAGTTCTGCCGCGGCGTTAAGCCTTTTTCCACTTTAATTAAGCAGCAGTTAAATATGTACAGTGGCGGAGGGCTGATATTTACAGATTCTCCGCGGACAGGAGGATTATGGGAAAATATGATGATGCGATGTACCGTTACCTGGCTGATAACGACAGGTTTGCGGATTTGTTCAACGCCGTGTTTTTTGACGGTAGGACGGGAAGCCTGCGGGATATGATGCGGTTCGGGCAGGGGACGGACGGCTGGCAGGAGCTGTTTCATGATTACGGAATGACATTGTTTTGTGCGGGCGAGCGTAGTGACCTGTCTCGATTTGGCACGGATCTGAGGCTGCTGCTGGAAACGCTGCAACTGAGGCAGGATAAGGATGGCCTGATAAAACTGTGGAGCGGAGAGGCGTTTTCACATCTGAATCCGGAGACGGCGGAAACTATGGCGGTGATGACGGATAATGTGGACATTTTGAAGAGACTGGAGATAACAGAGGAAGGAGAGTACAATATGTGTCTGGCGGTAGAGGAAATGAAACGGGACTGGAGAGCGGAAGGGAAAGCGGAAGGAATTATAGAAACAGGCATGGAATGCGGGCTTTCTGAAGACGCCATTCTGGAAAAGCTGCAGAGTAAGCTGGAGATATCGCGGCAGAAAGCGCTGGAATATCTGGGCATGTTTGAGAATAATAGCGAAATGTTAATTTGACAAATTCCGATAGGTACGATAAAATTTATAGATAATTAAAGTTTGTAATTCAAATTCCCAAAAGGCAGTTGACGAATTATGGCGATGAAGTATAATTTTTACAGACAGACAGACAGACAGACAGACAGACAGACAGACAGACAGACAGACAGACAGCTTAGTGATGTAGGTCTGTCTGATTTTGGTATATATTTAAATAATCGGATGGTCATTTAGAGGCTGTCTGAAGAAAAGAGTTGAATTTGCTTTTTTTCTTCAGACAGTCTCTTTGTTTTTGACAGAGGGGAGACAGAATAAAGCCTTTTGCTGCATTGCTTAAATTTTAAACAGGCAGGAGCTGTGCGGGAATCTGTCGGCAATTCAAAAAGCAGAAGGATGGGGGAACAGGATACATGAAAGGCTCTGGAAAATTATTTGGGAAACGGATGCTCAGCGGGATATTGACTGTATTATTGCTGATCTCCAGTGTCGATCTGACGGTATTTGCAGCGGATATGAAGCGTCAGGGCGATGTATATCCGCAGGAGCAGCAGTCGGAGAACGAGTCGTCCACGGCTGACGGGACTGATCTGCCCGGTGAGGGAAATGCGGTATCTGTCGGGCAAAGCGGCTTGAATCTGGAGGCTGCAAACGGGCTGGGAAGTTTGCTCTTAAATGACTTTAGCCTTGCAGTACAGGAAGGTCAGGAGGAAGCACAGGCGGGATATGGGATATCCCGGATCGACATGGTCGGCTCCACGGCGAATGTCGTGCTGCATGTGTCAGGCAGTTGTGTGGCAGTCATAGGTATCTATGAGGAGGGTAGTATTCAGCCATATGCTTTTGGCAGCGCTCCCGTTTCTGTGGAGAAAAGCTTTGTCAGTGTCGAAATTGAGACAGAAGAAATGCCGGAGTTCTTTGAGATCAGAGGGTATCTGATAGACGAAAACAGTCTGCGTCCGCTGAGTACGGAATATCAGTCCATTATGTATACACGGACCATGCAGGAGTTCCTGAAAAAGACAACCGCTGACTTTGACGAGAACAGGGTATTGAATCTGGATGAGGACAACTCCACCAATTTTGCAGTGGTAAGCGACCAGAATGTATTGGTACGGGAGCATCCGGGTGCCGGAGAAGATGCCGAAGCTGTCAATGTGTTGAAAGACTATGATGAGACACGCCGTACTTATACGTTTATAAATGGGGATGAGAGCTTTGATGCGGTTCAGAAGGGAAGCACACTGGTTTATTCCCAGGGGGATGGCAATATCCTGATCATTAAGGTGGAGAGCATCGTTTTGCCGGAAAGTACTGATCAGGAGGGCACAATCGTTATCACCGCGGCGGGAAATATGCCGGAAACGGATGACGTGTTCAGTTATATTAAAATAGAGGAAGAGACCACTCTTGCAGATGCAGTTGAACCGGATGCCGGGTCATGTCCGAAAGGGGTCACTTATCTGGGCAGTGATACGGCGGTGGGATATGCGCTTACCAACGAAAGCAATCCGATCGGGTTTTCGGCCGAGACTAAATGGGAATTGAATCTGGGAGAGTTTGAAGGGGAAAGCGCGGGCTCCATAGTGTCGGGAAAGATTGGCGGCAATATCACTCTGGCACTGAAGATGGAGGTCAGTCTGGTCTACTATCTGGATGTTTTTAAGGGTGTCGGATATGTGGACGTCAATGTGCCGGTTGCCGTTGGAATCGAGGGGACGCTTGAATGCGAAGGGGAATTGGCATGTCCCCTTGTGACAGCGCCGCTTGAGATAAACAGCAAGGTACTGACTGTCAGGTATATTCCTAAGTTTGTCGTTCATGCAGGCATCAAAGCGACGTTTAGTAAGCTGGAGCTTGAAGGAGAGGTGGGTTTTAAAGCAGGATTTGGCTTGAAGGATGGCAGTCAGGGGGCATATTCCAATCTGGAGTTTCGTGTAGGAGAGCTTGAAGTGGAAGCGGAAGGCTATATTGGAGTAGATTTTAATCCTGAACTGGCAGTTGGAGATCTGGCTTCTGCGGAATTAGGGGCGGCTGTGCATTTGGGTATTAAGGCTGCTTATCAGTATTCGGGCACGGCTACAGTGATCACCACACAGAATGAAAAGCATTCCTGCAAGCAGTGTGTGGATGGCAGTATGTACCTGAAGATACCGTTGGAAGCCAAATATGAACTGGGATTCTGGAAAGGAGAGATAAGCAAAGAGATATCTTTGTGGGACAGGCCATTTTATTATTCCATTGACAACAAGCAGTTTGGATGGGGGGCATGTCCTTCCAGAAATTTTATGATAGCAGTGAAAACCGTAGACGGCGGCTCGGGTCTGACGCCGATAGCGGGCGCGAAGGTGTCTGTGGAAGGTATAAAAGCAACATCTGATAACACCGGGACAACGAATGCGAAAGGCGAAGCAACGCTCTGGCTTCCCGGTGGAAGCAGCAGAATTCTTTGCGCATATAAGGACGGTGAAAAGATCGGTTCGAAAGGAGTGAATGTAGACGGTTCCAAGTCCGTAATAATCACTTCGGGACAGTATGCTGTGGATGACGGGATCAAAGAGATTTATGTGGGAGTCGGCGAACCCGGCGGGGATGACAGTGACAGCATAGCAACGATTGCGGCGCTCAGAAAGGATGGAAGTCTGTATCTGTGGGGAGATAACACTTACGGACAGATTGGAAACGGCAATACCGAAGCAATTCAGAAAGAACCGTTTAAAGCATTATCAGATGTGAAAGAATTTCATTGGTTCAGTGGATGCTGCAAGTGCGCGGCGGCTATCACAAAGACCGGAAAATTGTATCTGTGGGGAGATAACAGCAACGGATTGCTTGACTCCGGAGAAAGCGGGGACAATACAAAACTGCGGAAACCTCATGAAGTGTCAGGTTTATCCGGGGTAAAAAAGTTTTGGGAGTCTCCGACAAAAGATGGCTGTGCAGTACTCACTGTAGATGGAGATTTGTATCTGTGGGGCAATAACGAGTATGGACAGATGGGAAACGGGCAGACATTGTCCCGGCCTCTGCAGCAGGCAGAGCCGTGTAAAGTAGAGGGATTGCCCAGCGTAAAAGAATTCTTCTGGGCTCCCTCCGGCAGGAGCTGTGCGGCGGTCACGACAGACGGCGGTTTGTATCTGTGGGGCGATAACGAGTATGGACAGATTGCAAACGGACAGTCGGGAGGGATTCAGAAAGAACCGTATAAAGTAGAGGTTCCTTCCGTGCGAGAGTTCTTCTGGCGTTCATATAACACAAGCTGTGCGGTGATCACAGAAGAAGGCGTTTTATACACGTGGGGATATAACTGTGACGGCCTGACCGGAAATGGCAGTGACAGTTATCTGCAGACAGAACCGGTGGAAGTGCTGAATAATGTAAAAGATTTGTGTTTTAATTCTCAGCTTCCCGCTACTGCAGCGGTCACAGTGGATGGAAAGTTGTATACATGGGGACGTAATGATGGAGGAGCGCTTGGAAACGGAAAAGAAGGGGGCGTTCAGCCCCAACCTGTAGAAGTGAGCATATTTAATAATACAAGCGTTAAAAAATTCTACTGGGAAGAGACAGGGCGGAATGCTGCGGCCATCATGGCGGACGGAAGTCTGTATCTGTGGGGTGACAATACCTTCGGGCAGCTTGGAAACGGGGAGGGCGGAGCAGACGCCGGTACCTGGCCGGAACCTCAAAAAGTATCAGGGCTGGGAAGGGTAAAAGAATTTGTATGGATCGGTGGTAATACTGGTGCTGCGGCTGTCACTGCTGCGGCTGTCACAGAGGACGATGCCCTGTATATGTGGGGAGGAAATTCTCAGGGCCAGATTGATAATGCGACGGAAGCAATTCAGAAGATTCCGGTAAAAGTGCTGGAGAATGTGAGAGAAATACAGTTCTACTACGATAGTTATTTGGCTGGGGTAGGCTCCGCGAAATGGACATGTGTTATCGTGGCTGCCTGTAAGGACGGAAGCCTGTGGGGCTGGGGGAATGCTCAGGGGCTAGATGCAGAACCGAAAAAACTGTTTTCATCCGCATCGGCCAAGACCTTTTGTTTGTCAGGCACATGGAAGAGGCATAGTCCCAATGCCGGTTCATATAGGGGCACTGTTCATTTTAATGTTGCGGCGCTCACAAAAGACGGAAGCCTGTATATGTGGGGAGACAATACCTCCGGGCAGATTGGCAGTGACGCGGCAGGAACCGGCAGCTTTGAGACCGATGGGCTTGTATATTTTTATGACGAGCCGTCTGCGTCTGTGCTGTCAGGCAGAATCGCTTCCGTTGACGGGGATGCCGCCGGTTCATCTGATAAAGCGGTAAAATTTACGGATCTGAAGGCAAATGAGATATACAATATATATGCCATGAAGTCCAGAGATAACGAAGAGCCGCTTGCTCCGGAAAATCTGCTCTTTGTCGGACAGGCGCTTTCTGATGAAAATGGCATGTTAGAGGCTGTCTGTGAGCTGAGAGAGGCTTATGATACTCCGGAAATATTTGTGGTCGGATGGACTCAGATGAATCTGTCGTCAGCAGAGATCGCGGTTGATGATATTGTTTATGATGAAACGGAACATCTGGTGGATGTCACGGTTACCTTCGACGGAAAGACACTCACAGAAGGCAGGGACTACGAAATTTATGGCAGTTGTGCCGTGACGGATATCGGTGAATATAAGATAACGGTAAGGGGAATTGGTCTGTACTGCGGTGAAAAGGAAACCGTTTTTCAGGTGAAAGAAGGATCTGAGAATCCTGATCCGAATCCGGACCCGAATCCTGATCCCGGTCCCGGTCCGGAACCGGAGTTGGGGGATGTGCTGCCGGGGGATGTCCCGGCTGACGGTATGATTCCTCAGGGTTTATGGATTGCGGGTATTGTGGAGGAGGGATATGCCTATACCGGCAGGGCCATTCAGCCGGATGTGCGCGTCTATGATCATAAGACGCTGCTGAAGCTTAGGACGGATTATGTAATCTCTTATAAGAACAATACGAAAGTGAATGATGCTTCTGACACTGCAAAAGCGCCCACGATCACTGTGACAGGAAAGGGAAATTATTCCGGTAAAGAGACTGTAAATTTCCGGATTTTGGCTTTGGATATCGGGGAAGATTCATTTGATGCGGATGATATGTCCATTTCCTGTAATGGAAAAGCCCAGACGCCGGTACCTGTTCTTTTCTGGAAGGGTAAAAAACTCAAATATAAGAAAGATTTTTTGATCACCTATTATGACAGTGTTGGTAAAAACAGTCTTAATTCCGTGAAGGATGAGGGCGACTATATTGTAGAAATAACCGGTATTGGCGTTTTCTGTAAGAGCCGCAGGATCAATCTGAGCATTACGGATAAACTGAAGCAGATCGGTAAAGTGTCCGTGTCAAAGATTCCTGTCCAGCCATATCATTCCTACAGTCAGAGCGCGGTTGCATCTGCGCTTACCGTAAAAGACGGAAAGGAAACGCTGAGGGAAGGCGTCCATTACACGGTGCGTTTCAGTAACGATACCGGAGTCGGAACCGCTTATGCTGTCATTACGGGTAAAAAAGAGGGCGGGTACAGCGGAACGAAGCGTGTAAGCTTTAAAATTGCGGGTATTTCTATTAGAAAAGCGTCGGTGACAGGGCTTGTGAATACATCATATACCGGTGATAATATTACTCCCGATCTGCAGTTGACGGTCAGGGACGGAGGGACGCCCAAGACTCTGGAAGAGGGCAGGGACTATGCCGTAACATGGCAGAATAATTGCAATGCAGGCACAGCTTCAGTCATATTGACCGGTCTGGGAGAGTATACCGGAACATTAAAGAAAACCTTCAAGATCAAAGCGTTTCATATCACTGAGAATGCGGGAGGACGCTTTGGAGCAGTTGTGGAGAAGCGTGAGGTACCTTATGCAAAAGGCGGAGGCAGGCCTGTATTGAAGGTTACCTTTACCAGGGCAGACGGCACTGTACAAAGTCTCAGGGAGGGGACGGACTATACGCTGAAATACCGGAATAATAAATCTGTCAGTGCGGCCGGAAACTCAGATAAGCTTCCTGTAGTTGAGATTAAAGGAAAGGGCAACTATACAGGAGTCTTTCAGGGTCAGGAACTGACTTATCAAATCGTGCCGCAGGATATCGGTAATCTGATTTTGACATGTGCGGATAAGACTTATCAAAACAAGAAGAATATCTATGCCACCAAAGTGACAATAACAGATTTGGACGGTAAGGCGCTGAAAGCGGGAATGGATTATGAGAAAACCCTGACTTATACATATAAAAACGATACTGCATTAGATAATGGCGTATTGCGGGCGGCAGGGTCTGTTGTGGATAAGGAGGACATTATTCCTGCCGGAACCATAATATCGGTGAGTGCAGTGGGGAAGGGGAATTACACCGGAACCATAAAAGGTGAATATCGCATCACACAGGCTCAGATATCAGGAGCAAAAGTGACCATACAGGCACAGGAGTACACAGGGAAAGCGATCACACTGGATGAGAATCAGATAGCAGTGCAGGTGAAGGGGCAAAAACTGGATCAGAGTCAATACCGGATTGTCCCCGGGAGTTATCGGAATAATGTGAAGAAGGGGACTGCCAGCGTAACTATTCGGGGATTGGATAATTATGGCGGAACAAAAACGGTTAAATTCGCTGTCAAAGCAAAAGGATTTACATGGTGGTGGAGAAAGGAACAAAAATGATGAAAAGAGCAGTAAAATATACTTGTAAAAAAGCGTTTTCCGGCCTGCTTGCGGCGCTGCTTCTGGCAGGCTCCATGCCGGATATGCAGTTAAGCGCAGCGCAGCAGGGCACCGGGGACGGATGGGAACCTTTGTACGAGACGGCCGGGACAGGCGACGGCAGCGATGTGAGCGCGGGAGATGTCGTACAGGAATATAAAGAAAACTGTCAGTATGTCAAAGTTGCGGATGCCGGAGATGACATTCGTGTCACTGTTCCGGAAAGCGAAGGCGTCACAGTGATCGAGACGCAAGAGGGGACTGTATACCGCATCGACCTGTCCGAGGCAGTGAATTTTATGTTCGCCGCAGAGGTGGCGTATGGGCTTAAGGCGGAGATTCCCGATACGCTTGCGGATATTCTGAAGGAGACAAAGGACAGGGAGCTTCAGGATAAAAAGTGGATCTATCAGTTTGACCTGGATATTTCCGCGCTTACGTCCAGTGCGGATGCGCCCTTTGAGATCGCATTGTCAGCAGTTAAAGATATGGTTCCGGTGACAGTTACCGGAGGCGGCATCGTATCAGGGGTGGACGAGGATGGTCTGGCGCAGCTTGGCGCCACTGTGGAGATCGAGGTCACAGAGCCCGGTCATACCCTGAATCTGGTGTCTGTGGATGAAAATGACAACGCCGTTTACACGGCCATGCCGCTGGATTATGAGAACCGGTATGGCTTTACGGTAGAGGGGGCGGCGGAGTTTATCATTTCCGATCCGGAGCAGGTGAGTTATACGGTTCTGTATGCCGGTGAGCGAAAGGCCAAACTGACAGGCGTGGAGGGCCTGAAGCTGAACGGCCTTGCCAGCAGCGCCCAGGGCTATGATGAGATCGTATTGAATTTTACCGCAGTGCCAAACGGGAGCGACGGCACAGCACAGGAAAAGGTCTATTATGAGGTTCAGGCGAAGGCTGTGCCTGTGGAGGGCGAGACGCTGCCCGAAGGCTCCAGCGCCACCCCTGCGTATTACTATATTCCCAAGACGGAGAACCGGAACACACAGAGTAAGGCTATCAAGGTAAATGCAGGCAATCTGTCTGCGCCCACGGCCTGTACCTATGAATTCTCGGTGAGACTGGTGCTCATTGCCAATACTGTGTCCGTTCCGGCGCATGACGCTTCCGTCATGTCGCCTCTCAGAACAGCGCTTGGCGGCAATGTCATCACCAAAAGCTTTTCCACCAGGAATCTGTATTATGAGGACAGGCTGGGCTTTCATAAAAAGAAAACCACTGTCTGTACCGGACAGAAGGATGTGCTGGCCGGGAGCATTCAATACAGCAAAAACGCAAGCTATATCCATAACCTGACTGCGGTGGCTTATGACAGCCGGGGAGTTGTATGCGACGGACTTACCTGCCGTTTCGAGAATGACAATGATGAGCTGTATGTGTCTGCTGATGAGGATTTGATGCCGGGCAAATATAAGGTGGTACTCTATGCGGGTATCGGAGAGGAGGAGACGATCGGCTCTCCCCAGAGCGGCACCATGTACCAGTCCAATACTTCCTTCATATTGACGGTACAGGCGGGTATCAATTATATAAATACTGAAAGAGTCACAGATCGCGTGGTGCTCAGCAGCAAAAACATCACGTTCAGCGCAGTTCCGGTGGGATACTGCTGGCAGGGAATCAAGGCGAAGAGCCAGAAATTCACTTATGAGATCAGGGGAGCCAGGCCAAACGACAGCGGATATGGCTATACGGTTTCGGAACCTACGGACAATGTGACCAGGAATATCTCCGTCAGCAAGAACGGAAAGGTTACCGTAAAGAAGAGCTACAATGTAGGCACGGCCAATAATTATACGGATTACATTGCAGTGGTGATCACTGCCGCGGATTTTGTGGGCAATACGGCTACAGCCACACAGATTGTGGCGATCAAGGGAAATGCCCAGATGCCTTCCAAAATATATCTGGAAAACAAAAACGGGTACAGGCTGACGGGAGATAAACTGGCGGCTAATGTTGCGCATGGCGCCCGGGTGGTGGTAGAAGATCAGGGCGGACAGGATATGACGCAGTATGTCAACATCACGCCGGTTGACAATGCGAAAGGCAACGCGGGAATATATGTGAGCCAGTCCTCTTCGGGAAAGGCCACGCTGAATGTGCGTAAATGCGGAAAGGTTACCATTAAGGCCGTCTCAAAAGACGGGAAAAAGAAAACCCTGACGCTGAAGCTGGAGATCACGCCGCCGACTTTTAACACGATGCTCTATAATAAATATCCCAGCATTACCAGCGACGGATTCCCGGTATCTTTGCAGGATTGTGAGTGGAGCGGCAGCGGAGCGACAAAAACGCTGAAGTACAGCGCTCCGCTGAAAAAGGCTACTATCAGTTTTACCACGGGAGCCGAGATCAATGGCACAGAGTATTTTAGTTTTTATGACGATAAGGCATATAACTGGTTTGAATGGGAGTATTCCATAACGGGAGGTTCCGCAAAACTCAAGGGGAATAAATGGACGGTCACACCCACGGCCAAGACTGCTGAATTAAAGATATGGCTCAAGGCGGATCGGGCAGCGTCCAAAGCTTCATCCAAAAATCCGCCCCGGGCCCGCTGGACGCTGATCTTTACCAATGACAGATGGGGAGAAACCTATGAGAAAGCGCCGCAGATCAAGCTAAAGGAAGGAAAACTTTACAGCAATAAATATACCAATCGCGAGGGAATTGATCATTATGAGTACGAGGACGGAGATTTTTATGAAAGCGTACCGGAGCAGACCGTGACGTATTCCTACGATTATCTCAGTGTGCGGGAGTTAAAATGGGCCAGCGTGACTAAGGGAGCGCCGTGGCTGGGTGTGACGCATGACCGCAGCACGAGGACGATTTCGCTTAGTCTGAGCCCGGGCAACGATATCAAACCGGGCAGTTATAAATATAAATTTGCCTTTTATGACGAATACGGATATCTGTATTGCAAGCCCATGACGATTATGGTGAAGATCAATAAGTCTTCCCCGGTGAAGATCACGCCGTCCTATACCATGAATTACAGCCAGAAGAACGAGAACAGCGTCACGCTGAAATGTACTCCCAAAGAGTTCCTGCCGGACTTTGACACACAGCTCATGAACGATAATGTGGGAGGAAAGGCCAACGAGTTTAATCAATATTTTGAACTGGCGTGTACGACTGATTCCGCCACCGGAGAGAAGAAAGCGGTGATACGTTTTAAATCAGGCGTGACGGCGGCGCAGAAGGAGGCTTTGAAAGGGAAGAGCATGACCGGGTATGTGAGATACAGTTATTATTACGGATATGACCATATTGAGAGCGCCACATCCAAAATTACGATAAAAATAAAATAATACTTGACATTCCCGGGAGGGAGAGTTAGGATATAAAAAAATGAATATGCGGATAAACCATAGATGTGGAGATAAAAACATTTCATGCGCTTACAGAGAGACCGGATGCTGAGAAAGGTCAGAGATGCAGACTGTTAAATGGACCACGGAGGGCGCAATGAAAAGAGTCGGACGCGGGTGAGCCGGGAGATTGGATTGATCTCAGCACAGCGCAGAGACTTCTGAGTATCCTGCGACGTCGGACCCGCGTGAGAGGTCAAGGATATGTTGGTATCCGGTGAGAGTACGAGAAATCGTAAAGCAAGGTGGCACCGCGGGCAGATATTATTTTTCAGTATAACCCGTCCTTGGCAGATCGTGAGATCGATCTGCCAGGGACGTTTTTATTTGTCCTGAAAATGTCCGGAAAGCCGGAGCCTTTAGCCGCAATGCAGTCAAAGAAATTGATTTAAAAGGAGGAATAAGAGTATGAGAGTGATGCCGGGTCTGGAGGAATGTAAAGCGCTGGCGGCGAAAGGGGAATATGGTGTGATCCCCATTAGCTGTGAGATATTAGCGGATCATACCACGCCCATCGAGACGCTGCAGATTTTGAAGAAGGTCAGCGGGCATGTGTATCTGCTGGAGAGCGCGGAGGCGGATAAGCGATGGGGACGTTATTCCTTTCTGGGATATGATCCGGTGCTGGAGATCGTCTGCCGCGACGGGGTCAGCACCGTAAAGTCCCCCATGTCGTCCAGAACCACCGGCGAGGATGTGCGGAAGTTGATCCGGGATGTGCTGTCGGAAAACAGGAGTCCTGTGATCCCGGGGCTGCCGTCCTTTACCGGAGGCCTGGTGGGATATTTCTCGTATGATTATATCAAGTACAGTGAGCCTTCCCTGAAATTGGACGCAGAGGATGAGGAGGGATTTGCCGATGTGAATCTGATGCTCTTTCATAAGGTGATTGCTTTTGACAACTACAGGCAGAAGATCATATTGATCATAAATGTCCGAACGGATGAATTGGAGACCAATTACAACAGAGCGGTTGCGGAGCTGGAGGGTATGAAACAGCTTTTGCAGAAAGGCGAGAAGGCATCCGGCGTACCTTTCCGGATCAGGAGCGACTTCAAGCCTCTGTTTGACGAAAAGGCCTATTGCCGGATGGTGGAACAGGGAAAACATTATATCCGGGAGGGAGATATCTTTCAGGTAGTGCTGTCCAACAGGCTGGAGGCAGAGATGGAGGGGAGTCTTCTGGATGCCTACAGAGTGCTGCGAACAGAAAACCCTTCGCCCTATATGTTCTATTTCTCAGGTGCGGACGGAGAGCTGGCCGGGGCAAGCCCGGAGACTCTGGTAAAACTGGAGGACGGACAGCTTCACACCTTTCCGCTGGCAGGAACCAGACCCAGAGGACTGACTCCGGAGGAGGATGCAGAGTTGGAACAGGAGCTTCTCTCGGATGAGAAAGAGCTGGCAGAGCACAACATGCTGGTGGATCTGGGTAGAAACGATATCGGCAGGATCAGCGAGATCGGGACGGTGGTCGTGGAGAAATACATGTCGGTGGAGCGTTACTCTCATGTGATGCACATCGGTTCCGCCGTGAGTGGACGGCTCCGGCCGGATAAAGACGCTCTCGACGCGGTGGACGCCGTTTTGCCGGCGGGCACACTCTCAGGGGCGCCAAAGCTTAGGGCCTGCGAGATCATTAATGAGCTGGAAAACAATAAGAGAGGGATATACGGAGGCGCTGTGGGCTATCTGTCCTTTACCGGTAATCTTGACGTCTGTATCGCCATCAGGCTGGCTTATTCTAAAAACGGAAAGGTCTTTATACGCTCCGGTGCGGGGATCGTGGCGGACAGTGTGCCTGAGAGGGAGTACAGGGAGTGTATTCAGAAAGCTGCGGCTGTGCGAAGAGCCATCGAACAGGCGCAGGAAGGTCTGGAATAAATTGATAAGGACAGATACGGGAGCGATGCGGAAAGGAGATAATCATGGTACTTCTTATAGATAATTATGACAGCTTTTCTTACAATGTATATCAGTTGGTTGGTTCTATCATATCGGATATCAGGGTCATCAGAAACGATGAGCTGACGGTGGAGGAGATCGAGGCGTTAAAGCCCAGTCATATCATTCTCTCCCCGGGGCCTGGGAGACCGGCGGATGCGGGCGTCTGTGAGGAGGTTCTGAGACGCTTCGGGGGCAGGATTCCTGTGCTGGGTATCTGCCTGGGGCATCAGGCAGTCTGTGAAGTCTTTGGAGCCAGGATCACTTATGCGAAAGAACTGATGCACGGCAAACAGTCAGTGGCGCTTCTGGATAATGGCAGCGTTTTGTTCCACGGAATGCAGCGGGAGCTTGTGGTGGCCAGATATCACTCCCTTGCGGCGGATCCTGACACGATGCCGGACTGCCTGCGTGTCACGGCCCGGACGGAGGATGGGGAGATCATGGCGGTGGAGCACCGTGAATATCCCATATATGGCGTACAGTTCCATCCGGAGTCCGTACTCACGCCGGGCGGCAGACAGATCATGGAGAATTTTCTGCTGGGACGTCAGGCGGAGGATTCCGGGAAAGCGCAGACAAATTCGGGTCAAACGAATATAGGGCAAACAAATACAGTGCAGACGAATGCGGATGAACAGAAGGGGAACAGACAGATGATCCGGACAGCCATCGCCCGGCTGAGCCGCAGGGAGGATATCGGTTATGAGATGGCGAAAATGGTCATGAACGAGATTATGAGCGGGCAGGCCTCAGAGGTTCACAAGAGCGCTTATCTCACCGCGCTTTCCATGAAGGGAGAGACCATAGAGGAGGTCACAGGCTCCGCGGAGGAGATGCGGGCCCATGCGCTGAGACTGGACGCTGACGTGGAGACTCTTGAGATTGTGGGAACTGGCGGAGACGGCTCCAATTCCTTTAACATCTCCACTACCGCGGCCATGGTCATCTCCGCTGCGGGCGTACCTGTGGCAAAGCACGGTAATCGCGCGGCCAGCTCCAGATCCGGCGCGGCGGACTGTCTGGAAGCGCTGGGAGTCAATATCAATATTGAGCCTGAGAAGAGCCGGGCCATTGTGGAGGATATCGGGATATGTTTTCTGTTTGCCCAGAAATATCACTCGGCCATGAAATATGTGGGGCCCATCCGCAGGGAACTGGGGGTGCGCACGGTGTTCAATATTCTGGGGCCCCTCACCAATCCGGCATGTCCCTCCTACATTGTTCTGGGGGTATATGAGGAGGCTCTGCTGGAGCCCATGGCACAGGTGCTCGGGCGTCTTGGCATCAAAAAGGGAATGGTTGTGTACGGGCAGGAGAAACTGGATGAAATATCCACCGCGGGAGTGACAAGCGTCTGCGAGCTGGGGGACGGCGGTCTCAAGCGGTACGATATTATTCCGGAGGAGTTGGGATTTTCGCGTTGTACCATGGAGGATCTGCGCGGGGGAACTCCTGAGGAAAATGCCTATATCACAAGGGAGATACTGAGCGGCAGCAAGGGGCCGAAGAGAGACACGGTGCTGTTGAATGCGGGCGCCGCCCTCTATGTGGCGGGCAAATGCGCCAGCCTTGCTGAGGGCGTGAAACTGGCAGCGGAGACGATAGACAGCGGGAAAGCCATGGCACAGTTAGAGAAATTCATAACTTTGACCAATCAATAAACGGTCCGAACGGACGGACAGTGTGCAGATTGTGAAAACAGGTGAGGAGCGAATATGATTTTAGATGAGATTGCACAAAAGACAGTTCAGCGCATGGAGGAAGAGAGACGGAGAATTCCTCTGGCAGAGCTGAAAGCCCGGGTCAGGGAGCTGCCCAGACACAGGGATACGGAGCACCCCTTTCCGTTTCAGGAAGCCTTATCCAAAGAGGGGATCAGCTTTATCTGCGAGATCAAGAAAGCCTCGCCCTCCAAAGGGATCATCGCTCAGCATTTTCCATATCTGGAGATTGCGCAGGAGTATGAGCGGGCGGGGGCCGACGCGGTTTCCGTGCTGACAGAACCCTTTTATTTTCAGGGCAGCGATACTTATCTGTCACAGATTCGGGAGAGAGTGGGGCTGCCCCTTCTGCGCAAGGATTTTACGGTGGATGAGTATATGATCTATCAGGCTAAGGAGCTGGGCGCGGACGCGGTGCTTCTGATCTGTGCCATTCTGTCCCCCGCGCAGCTTGCCGAGTATGCTGAGCTGGCGGAGGAGCTGGGGCTGTCTGCCCTGGTAGAGGCCCATGACGAGAGGGAGCTTGATACGGCGCTGCAAAGCGGCGCGCGGATTGTGGGGGTCAATAACCGCGACCTCAGGAATTTTACCGTGGATATTGATAATTCCGTGAGACTGCGCTCGTTGGCGCTGCCGGAGGTTCTGTTTGTGTCCGAGAGCGGGATGAAGACCCGGGCGGATATCGCGAGACTGGAGCAGCACAGGATCGACGCAGCGCTGATCGGAGAGACCTTTATGAGAAGCCCGGACAAGGCGGGAATGCTGCGGGAGCTCAGAGGCCGGTAAGCTGATGTGTGAGAACCGGACAGACAGGATGGAAATAATCAGGATGAAACAAAAGTCAGAAAGGATGAGAGAGATGAGCAGAGGACGTTATGGAATACATGGCGGGCAGTATATTTCGGAGACTTTGATGAATGAGCTGCTGCGTCTGGAGGAGGCCTACGAGCAGTACAAAAAAGATCCCGGGTTTACGGCAGAGCTCAACAGACTGCTGAACGAGTATGCGGGCAGGCCCTCGCTGTTGTATTATGCGGAGAAGATGACCAGGGATCTGGGCGGAGCCAGAATTTATCTGAAGCGGGAGGATCTGAACCACACCGGCTCCCACAAGATCAACAATGTGCTGGGGCAGGCGCTTTTAGCCAAAAAGATGGGCAAGACCCGGCTCATCGCAGAGACCGGAGCGGGACAGCACGGGGTGGCTACGGCCACGGCGGCTGCGCTGCTGGGCATGGAGTGCGAGATTTTTATGGGTAAGGAAGACACGGACAGACAGGCGCTGAATGTGTACCGCATGGAGCTTCTGGGTGCAAAAGTCCATCCTGTTTTGAGCGGGACGCAGACGCTGAAAGACGCGGTGAACGAGACGATGAGAGAGTGGAGCAATCGTGTGAATGACACGCATTATTGTCTGGGCTCCGTCATGGGACCCCATCCCTTTCCCATGATCGTTCGGGATTTTCAGAGCGTTATCGGCAGCGAGGCCAGAGCGCAGATTCTGGAGGCGGAAGGAAAGCTTCCTGCGGCGGTAGTTGCCTGCGTGGGAGGCGGCAGCAATGCCATGGGTGCGTTCTATCACTTTATCCCGGACGAGGGGGTGGAGCTCATAGGCTGTGAGGCCGCGGGCAAAGGCGTTGACACTGCGCTTACGGCGGCGACCATCGCCACGGGTACACTGGGGGTATTTCACGGTATGAAATCCTATTTCTGTCAGGATCAGTACGGCCAGATCGCTCCGGTCTACTCCATATCCGCAGGACTGGATTATCCCGGCATCGGGCCGGAGCACGCTCATCTTCACGACACCGGCAGAGCGCGGTATGTGCCTGTCACCGATGATGAGGCGGTGGAGGCATTCGAGTATCTGGCGCGCACGGAGGGCATCATCTGTGCCATCGAGAGCGCCCATGCGGTGGCCCATGTGATAAAGACTGCAAAAAATTACAGTCCCGATCAGAGCATTATCATCTGCATATCGGGACGGGGAGACAAGGACGTGGCGGCAATCGCCAGATACAGGGGGGTAGACATTCATGACTGACAGAGCTATAATTCAGAAAAAGGGTGTAGAGAATACCGTGGATCGGGTGTTTTCCACATCGAATCATAAGGCGTTTATCGGATTTTTGACGGCGGGTGATCCCGGCGCGGACAGCACTGTTGAGTTTATTCTGGAAATGGAGCGGGCGGGAGCGGACCTGGTGGAGATCGGCATTCCCTTCTCCGATCCCACGGCGGAAGGGCCGGTGATCCAGGACGCCAATATCCGTGCGCTGCGGGCAGGCATGACCACTGACGGCGTCTTTGACATCGTTCGCAGGGTGCGGGAACAGTCTGAGCTTCCGCTGGCGTTTATGACATACTTAAATCCGATCTTTCATTATGGATATGAAAAATTTTTTTCCAAATGTGAGGAATTGGGCGTGGGCGCGGTGATTATTCCCGATCTGCCCTATGAAGAGCGGGAGGAGGCCCAGGCGCCTGCGGCGGCGCACAATGTGCATGTGATCTCCATGATCGCTCCCACCTCACAGGAGAGGATTCAGTCCATCGCCCGGGAGGCGGACGGATTTATCTATGTGGTGAGCTCCATGGGCGTCACCGGAGTGCGCAGCGAGATTAAGACGGATCTGGATTCTATCGTAAAAAGCATTCGCCAGGTGACGGATATTCCCTGCGCCATCGGCTTTGGTATCAGCACACCGGAGCAGGCGAAAAAGATGGCTGCCATCTCGGACGGCGCCATCGTGGGAAGCGCAATTGTCAAAATAATCGCCGCATCCGGCGCACAGGCGGGGCCGGAGATCTATGAATATGTCAGGAGTATGAAGAATGCTGTGGAGAGCTTTTGATATGAAAAACCGAAGGAAGCTGTTTTCAGCCAGGGATCCTTTTGACCTTGAGGAAACGGAAGAGCGCTTTGTGCAGGCGATGCGGGAGAACTGCCGCTTTCAGTACAAAAACTGTCCGCCTTACCGGAGACTGTGCAGACATTTTGGGTTTCGCCCGGGGAGTCTTAAGACCACGGAGGAGCTTGGCAGGCTTCCCTTTATTCCAACGGTTAATTTCAAACGGCGAAAACTCTTTTCCGTACCTGAAAAAAGCATGATTCTTCAGGCAACCTCCTCGGGAACCAGCGGGCGGGTCAGCAAAATCGGATTTGCATTGGGCGATCTGTGGTGCGGGCTGAAGATGGTGCTTAGAATCGGAAGCTGGCGGGGCGTATTTTCCATACGGCCCGCCCATTATATTGTGATGGGCTACAAACCTTACAGAGGTAATCAGACAGCCGTAACCAAAACGGCGTTTGGTGCCACCCTGTTTTCCCCGGCCCTAAGCCGTACCTATGCATTAAAATACAACGAGAGCAAGCAGCGGTACGAGCCCGATCTGGAGGGTGTCATCCGGGCTCTGCAGAAATTTTCAGGGGGAAGGAAACCGGCTGGCATTTTTTCTCCCGCGGTATTTCCAGTCCGTTTTATGGGATTTCCTTCTTATACTTATTTCCTGCTCAGACAGATGGAGGAGCGGGGAATATTCCTCAAGCTGAAGAAAGGTTCCAGAATTATGCTGGGCGGCGGCTGGAAACAATTCTACAAAGAGCAGGTGGAAAAGGAAGAGCTGTACCGGCTGGCAAAAAAGGTATTGGATGTAGATGAGGAGAATATCATTGAATTTTTCGGTGCGGTGGAGCATCCGATTCTCTATTGCGACTGTGAGAGACATCACTTCCATGTTCCGGTATACAGCCGCGTACTGATCCGGGATGCAGATACATTGGAACCGCTTCCCATGGGACAGATGGGGCTGGTAAATCTCCTGACGCCCATGGTAAAGGCGACGCCCATTCTCAGCGTGATGACAGACGATCTGGGAGTGCTGCATCCGGGAAGCGAGTGTGGCTGCGGCCTGACTGCGCCTTATCTGGAAGTGATCGGCAGAGTGGGATTGAAGGATATTAAGACCTGCGCGGCGGGTGCGGCGGAGCTCTTAAATCAGTAAAGGAGAAGTCGGATGATATTGGCGGACGGCAGGTTGTATGATTCCTCTGCGCAGGGGAATATCCTGAGAGAACTGGAACACAAAATCAACAGAACCAGAGCGGGAAAGGGGCTTGCGCCGGAGACTGTGATCGCTGCGGTGGAGACGCTTCGGGACAAAATTCTTGCGGGAGAGTTTGACAGAAGGATCAGCGAGTTGGCGGATTCGGGGATTCTGGGTTCGGAGAATGTGCGGGAACAGATCAATCAGGCCGCAGAGCTCTTAAAACGGGAACATCTGGAGTATAAACTACAGGTGGAGCTTGGCGGCGGTTCGTCAGAGTATGGCGGCTTTCGGGGCAGGCTCCGGTCGCGGATCATGCCTCTGGGTACTCTGTTTCATATCGCCGCAGGGAATATGGATGGCCTGCCTGTTTACAGTGTGCTGGAGGGGATGCTTACAGGCAATGTGAATATTTTGAAGCTGCCTCAGGCGGACAGGGGACTTTCTATTGAAATTCTTTCGGAACTGCTTCAAATAGAGCCTCGCCTGGCGTCTTGGCTGTATGTATTTGATACGCCCTCGGAGGATGTGGAGGCCATGCGGCGGATGGCGGATATGAGCGATGGTATTGTGGTGTGGGGAGGCGACGAGGCAGTGCAGGCAGTGCGCCGTCTTGCACCGCCCGGTGCAAAGCTCATTGAGTGGGGACATAAGCTGGGATTTGCCTATCTGTCAGGTTACGAGGACAAGGAGCGGGAGCTGGAGGCGCTGGCGGAGCATATCATCAAAACAAGGCAGCTTCTCTGCAGCTCCTGCCAGGTCATTTATATCGACACTGAGGATATGGAAGAACTCTATGCTTTTTGCGGGGAATTCCTGCCCTGGTTACAGAGAGCCGCAGACAAATACGCGCAGACAGGGCAGGATACGGTGGGAACGAGAGCGGAACTCTCCCTGCGCCGCTACAGCGACGAGCTTGACAGGGTATTTGACGCAGAATCCGGATCTCGTGCTGCGGGTCCTTCCAAACCGGAGCGCAGCCGGGTCTGGTACGGCCGGGGCTGCTCCCTCACGGCCATGAAAGACAGCGCATTAGAGTGTTCCTATCTGTTTGGAAACTGTCTGGTCAAGCGTCTGCCCCGGAACCGCATGATGGAACAGCTTCGCAGACACAAAGGAACGCTGCAGACTGTCGGACTGATCTGCCTTGGAGAAAGACGGGCTGAGCTTACAGACATGCTGGCAGCCTGCGGCCTGACGCGCATTATGCGGGCGGGAAGCCAGTCGGATACCTTTATAGGAGAGGCTCACGACGGGGAATATGCCCTGCGCAGATATGTGCGCGTGGTAGACATCGAGCAGTGTGAGTAGCTGCCTGGCATGAGGGATTGGGGACGTGGGTCTATCCCCTGCCTCGATACCGGCTGAGCGTAGTCCTCCCAATCCTTTATGCCAGACAGCATAAATTAATAGAAAGGACAACATGAATGTTCTTGCCGGTTGGCGGTGTCAGGGTGGGAGGGATCGGGATTAGTTTGCGACATTGGTAAAGGTTGGTGCGTTTTCTTATAGTGCGGTTTGGAGTCGAGGGAGAAATGCGCACGGATGCGCATTTCAGGTTATACGGCGCATGGATGCGCCTTATAACCGGCCCGTAAATTGCGGAATTGTATAGCCGCACTATTAGAAAACACCCAACCGTACCCCAGGCGCAAACTAATCCCGATTCCTCACGCCCTGACGTGGTCGGGCGGTAATTATAATGTTTTGAAGCAGGATTAAAGCAGGATTAAAGCAGGATTAAGGCAGGATTTGAAATTTGGATATTGACAAAATATACCGCTGTATGTATAATAAATCAGTGTGCGAAAGCAGTGCTGACGCATGATAGAGTGCATAGGAGTCGCTATGTTAGTGAATTTATCGGATGTATTAACCTCTGAAGGCAGAGTCATGAAGCGGGAGATTCCTCTGGAGATGACCGCTTTTGCAAACGGAGCAGGTACTTTTTCCGTTGAGGAGAAGTCTCCTGTGGAGTTTACCTTTACCAATATCGGCGTGGACAAGGCCAGGGTGGAGGGGAACTGCAGGCTGGTCTTTGCGGCAGTTTGCGACAGATGTCTTGCGGATGTGCCGGTTGTTCTGGAGCTTTCCTTTGACAGAACGGTGGCTGCGCCCGGAGCGCTTGCGGATGATGAGGACGCGGAGGCGGATGCCCAGAGCTTTATGGAGGGTTATCAGCTTGACGTGGAGGCTTTTGTGTATGACGAAATTATTGTAAACTGGCCTGTGAAGATTTTGTGCAAGGAAGACTGCAAGGGCGTGTGCCCGGTCTGCGGACAGAATCTGAACGAGAGGGAATGTGGCTGCGACACCTTCGTACCCGACCCCCGTATGGCGGCAATAAAAGATATTTTTAACGCGGATAAGGAGGTGTAACGATGTCTATTTGTCCCAAGAATAAATCTTCCAAAGGTAGAAGAGACAAGAGAAGAGCAAACTGGAAAATGAGTGCTCCTACTCTGGTAAAGTGCAGCAAGTGCGGCGCGCTGATGGTGCCCCACAGAGTATGCAAAAACTGTGGTTCCTACAATAAGAAGCAGATCGTGGAGACCGATTAATGTCCGGTGACGGGCTCTGATGTGGGATATTTGGGAGTATTATATGTGAGATAAAGGCTTTTTCCGATGGGGAAGAGCCTTTTTCATTTTGTACTTGATTTTTACAGGGCTGTTTAGTATAGTAGTAAAGAGCGCAGAAAAACCATTTTTTGGCGCTGCGCGGAGAGGGAAGAAGAATGGCCGAGATGGTAAAGGTGGCAGTGGATGCCATGGGTGGAGACAATGCACCCGGTGAAATCGTAAAGGGCGCAGTGGAGGCCATAAACTCCGACAAGCGCATCAAAGTATATCTGGTGGGCAGAGAGCCTGCCGTGGCGGCGGAGCTTGGAAAATATCAGTATGATCCCGAGCAGGTGGAGATCGTTCATGCCGAGGAGGTCATCGAGATGGCGGAGCCGCCTGTGATGGCGATTCGTAAGAAAAAGAACTCCTCCATAGTAAAGGCCATGTATATGGTAAAGGACGGAACGTGCGACGCACTGGTCTCCGCCGGAAGCACCGGAGCGGTTCTGGTGGGCGGGCAGGTGATCGTGGGCCGTATCAAGGGTGTGGAGAGACCTCCTCTCGCCCCGTTGATTCCCACGGCGGAGGGCGTGGCCCTGCTGATTGACTGCGGTGCGAATGTGGACGCGAGACCTTCTCATCTTTTGCAGTTTGCCAAGATGGGAAGCGTGTATATGGAAAATGTCATGGGAGTAAAAAATCCCAGAGTGGGCATTGTAAATATCGGCGCCGAGGAAGAGAAGGGCAACACTCTGGTGAAAGAGACCTTCCCGCTTCTGAAAAACTGTCCGGAGATCAATTTTATCGGCAGCGTGGAGGCAAGAGATATTCCCGCGGGAGCTGCGGACGTTGTGGTCTGCGAGGCGTTTGTGGGCAATGTCATTCTGAAGATGTACGAGGGCGTGGGCGGCGTCCTGATCAAGAAAGTAAAAGAAGGCATGACAAGTACGCTGCGCAGCACGATAGGAGCGATGCTGGTGAAGCCAGCGCTGAAAAAAACTCTGAAGAGCTTTGATACGGAGGAGTACGGCGGAGCGCCTCTTCTGGGGCTGAACGGACTGGTGGTGAAGACTCACGGGAGCAGCAAGGCTGTGGAGATCAAAAATTCGATCCTCCAGTGTCTGACCTTCCAGGAACAGCGCATAAATGACAAGATCCGGGAGAGAATTGTCCTGGAGGATTAGTTTTGAAACGTATAGCCGTAAATTGGCAGGAAACTGCTCAATATAAATTTTTGCAAATTCATAAGAAAGAAGGAACAGTGACATGGAATTGGAAAAGTTGAAGAAAGTAATCGCAGAAGTGTTGAATGTGGACCCCGAGGAGATTACGCCGGAATCCACATTCATGGACGATCTCGGGGCAGACTCCCTGGACGTGTTCCAGATCATTATGGGAATCGAGGAAGAGTTTGATATTGAGATTCCTGCGGAGAAGGCTGAGAAGATAACAACGGTTGAGGAAGCAGTGGAATTGATTAAAGGTGCTTTGAACTAAAGGATTCAGTTGCTCAGGTATTCCCGAATCTCCGTATTTGGGAATACTTTTTTGCGTGACAATAGAGAAGATGTCAATAAGGAGAAATATGCGGGACGGATATGATTTAAATACATTGGAAGAACGCATAGGGTATCGCTTTCGTGAGATCAGGCTGTTAAGGCAGGCAATTACGCACAGTTCTTTTATAAATGAACAGAAGATCAACAGGACAGAGGATTATGAACGTCTGGAGTTTTTGGGGGATGCGGTGCTGGAGCTGGTGTCCAGTGAATTTTTGTTCCATGAGCATGGTTCGCTTCCCGAAGGCGAGCTGACCAAACTTCGGGCGTCCATGGTCTGCGAACCTGCGCTGGCTTTCTGCGCACGGGATTTGGAATTGGGAAGTTTTATGCGTCTGGGAAGGGGCGAGGAGCAGACCGGGGGACGTGAGAGGGACAGCATTACCTCTGACGTCATGGAGGCTGTGATCGGCGCCATCTATCTGGACGGCGGTATTGAGCCGGCCAGAGCGTTTATCAACCGTTTTATTCTCTCGGATCTGGAGAATAAGCAGTTGTTTTATGACAGCAAGAGCAAGCTGCAGGAGCTGATACAGGGGACGCTCAAACGGGAGTTTCGTTATGAGCTTCTGGAGGAGAGCGGACCGGAGCACAATAAGACCTTTGTGGCGGAAGTCATCATGGAGGACAAAAGCCTCGGGAGAGGCTTGGGAAGGACAAAGAAAGCGGCGGAACAGCAGGCGGCTTATGAAGCGCTGCTTTTTTTGAAGGAACAGGGATATGTATTTAAAAAGCATTGAGGTACACGGCTTTAAGTCTTTCGCAAACAAAATAGTATTTCAGTTCCACAATGGCATCACGGGCATCGTGGGCCCTAACGGAAGCGGAAAGAGCAATGTTGCGGACGCCGTGCGCTGGGTGCTGGGTGAACAACGCGTCAAGCAGCTTCGTGGCGCCAGCATGCAGGATGTCATTTTCTCGGGAACAGAGACCAGAAAGCCGTTAAGCTATGCTTATGTGGCGATCACACTGGACAATTCCGACCATCAGCTCGCCATCGATTATGACGAGGTGACGGTGGCCCGGAGAATCTACCGTTCCGGAGAAAGTGAATATCTGCTCAACGGGACGCTGTGCCGCCTGAAGGATGTAAATGAACTTTTTTATGATACCGGTATCGGCAAAGAAGGGTATTCCATTATCGGTCAGGGTCAGATCGACAAGATTCTGAGCGGCAGACCGGAGGAGCGCAGGGAGCTTTTTGACGAGGCTGCCGGTATTGTGAAATTCAAACGCCGCAAGGCGGCCGCCCAGCAGAAGCTTTTGAACGAGCAGCAAAATCTGGTGCGGGTATCTGATATCCTCACCGAGCTGGAGAAACAGACCGGGCCCTTGGAGAAGCAGTCGGAGACCGCCAAGATCTATCTGAAGAAAAAAGAGGAATTAAAGACCCTGGATGTGAATATGTTTCTCATGGAGAACGGGCGTCTCAGGGAGCAGCTTCAGTCTGTGGGGGAAAAGTATGATATCGCGGGGCGCGATCTGCAGGATGCCACAAAACAGTATGAGGGCATTAAATCAGAGTATGAGCGCATTCAGACCGAGATAGAGACGCTGGATGCGGCCATCGAGACCGCCCGGGAGAATCTGACGGACACCGGACTGCTGCGAGGGAAGCTGGAGGGCCAGATCAATGTGCTGCGGGAACAGATCCATTCTGCCGAGGGCAGCGCCGCGCATCTCAACAATCGAAAGAGCGCTCTGCAGCAGGAGATCGAAACGCACAATCAGGAGAAGCAGGGCATACTGAAGGAGAAGCAGGCCATCGACGATCAGGTGCAGGAGATTTCGGATACCGCCGACTCCATGCGGGCCACGCTTCAGCAGATTCAGGCTGAGATAGAAGAACTGAACAATAAAATAGAAAACGGCAAAAATGTCATAATCGGAGAGTTGAATCAGCGCGCTACCATTAAGTCCAGGCTGGGCCGTTTTGACACGATGATGGAGCAGATCAATATCCGAAAGGCCGAGCTCAATTCCAGGCTTCTTCGGGCAAAGTCAGAGGAGGCTGCCAGAGAGGAACAGTTAAAGCAGCTGGAGGCGGAATTTGAAGCTGTCACGGCTGAGCTGGGCAGGATGAATGAGGAGGAGGCCGGAGTCAATCTGGAGCTGGGAGAGATCCGTATGAAGCTCACCAATCTGGACGCAAAACTGCGGGAGACTCAGGCTGCCTACCACATGGAGCAGTCCAAGCTGGATGCACTGACAAATCTGACAGAGCGCTATGAGGGTTATGGCGGCAGTGTCAAGAAGGTGATGGAGCAGAAGGAGAAGGAAAAAGGCATCATCGGCGTTGTGGCCGATATCATCAAGGTGGACAAGAAGTACGAGACGGCCATCGAGACCGCACTGGGAGGCAATATCCAGAATATTGTCACCGACGACGAGAATACCGCAAAGAAGATGATTCAGTATTTGAAGCAGAATCGTCTGGGCAGAGCCACTTTTCTTCCTCTCACCAGCATCACGAAGCCTCAGGAATTCAAAAATCCCGAATCCCTGAAGGAAAAGGGCGTAATCGGCATGGCTGACGAGCTGGTGGATATCGATAAAAAATATCAGAATGTGGCGAAGGCCATGCTGGGCCGTATCGTGGTAGTTGACAATGTGGACAATGCGGTGAAGATTGCCCGCAAGTATGATTACGGCATCCGGATGGTGACGCTGGAGGGCGAGCTCCTGGTGCCCGGAGGGGCCATCAGTGGAGGTGCCTTTAAGAACAACAGCAATCTGTTGGGAAGACGCCGGGAGATAGAGGAACTGACAAAGAGCGTAAAAAAGCTTCTCGCCACTGTTGATGCGGTAAATCAGGAGATTGCGGACACCAAGGCCAGAAGAAATAAGCTGCGCATGAATCTGGAGACCTTAAAGGCAGAGCTTCAGCGCAAATCTATCGCGCAGAACACGGCCCGCCTGAATATCGCACAGGCCAGAGAGCGCATGGAAGAGGAACAGGAGGGAGCGCAGAACCTCCGGGCCGAAGAGCAGGAGATAGAAGGCCGGATATCTGAAATTGAGCAGGGGAAGGATGATATCCAGAAGGAGCTCTCGAACAGTGAGACTTTGGAGAAGACCACTCAGGAAGAAATTTTGAATTTTCAGAAGGAAGTGGAGGAGAGACGGGTTCGGGAGTCCGAAGCTGCGGCGCAGGTTGCCGAGTGGGATCTGAAGGTGGGCAAAATGCTTCAGACCCAGAGCTTCCATCAGACCAATGCAGACCGTATAGACGGTGAGTTGGAGCGTTTTCAGGCAGAGCTTGCGGAGATTCTGGAGACATTGGAGGAGAATGCCGGGGCAGTAGAACAGAAGCAGGAGCAGATCGTGGAGATTCAAAAGACCATCACGGCCTCCCACGACGCTCAGAACGAGTCGGAACAGAAGCTGAAGGAAGATATTGCCCGCAAGGAGGAGCTGGCTGTGAGCCAGAAGAATTTCTTCAAGAGCAGAGAGGAACTCTCGGAGCGTATGACGAGTCTGGACAAGGAAGTCTACCGTCTGAACGCCCAGAAGGAAAAGCTGGAGGAGTCCGTCACGGCACAGATCAATTATATGTGGGATGAGTATGAGATCACATTGACTGACGCCGCGTCCATACGGGATGAGAACCTGACGGATCTGGCGTCCATGAAGCGGGATGTGGCGGCTATCAAGGAGCAGATAAAACGTCTGGGAGATGTGAACGTCAATGCCATCGAGGATTATAAGAACCTGATGGAACGATACACTTTCATGAAGACGCAGCATGACGATCTGGTGGAGGCGGAAAAGACGCTGGAAAAGATTATCGAAGAGCTGGACTCCGCCATGCGCAGGCAGTTTACGGAGAAGTTTGCCGATATCACCAGAGAGTTCGACAAGGTGTTCAAAGAACTGTTCGGCGGCGGAAAAGGTACGCTGGAGCTCATGGAGGATGAAGATATTCTGGAGGCGGGGATACGCATCATCGCCCAGCCCCCCGGCAAGAAGCTGCAGAATATGATGCAGCTCTCCGGCGGAGAGAAGGCATTGACAGCCATTGCGCTGTTGTTTGCGATCCAAAATCTGAAGCCCTCGCCGTTTTGCCTGTTGGATGAGATTGAGGCGGCGCTGGACGATTCCAATGTGGGACGCTTTGCAAAGTATCTACATAAGCTGACAAAGAACACACAGTTTATCGTTATCACCCACAGAAGAGGCACCATGGAGCAGGTGGACAGACTCTATGGGATCACCATGCAGGAGAAGGGAGTCTCCACGTTGGTGAGCGTGAATCTGATCGACAAGGAACTGGACGATTGAGAGGTGAATATATGGGCGAGGAGAAGAAAGGCTTTTTTACACGACTGAAGGAAGGGCTGACCAAGACCCGCAACAATATCGTGCGGGGAATCGATTCGGTGTTCAGCGGATTTTCCTCCATAGACGACGATTTTTATGAGGAGCTGGAGGAAATTCTCATCATGGGGGATATCGGCGTCAACGCCACGGCTTCCATTATCGAGCGTTTAAAGGAACAGGTGAGAGAGCGTCATATCAAAGAACCTGCGGACTGTAAACAGCTTCTGGTAGACAGCATCCGGGAGCAGATGCGGGTGGATGAGACCGCCTATGATTTTGAGCACAGGCAGTCCATCATCATGGTCATCGGCGTCAACGGCGTGGGCAAGACTACCTCGGTGGGAAAGCTTGCCGGGAAGCTGAAGGCCCAGGGAAACAAGGTTCTGATCGCGGCTGCCGATACGTTTCGTGCGGCGGCGGGAGAGCAGCTTGCGGAGTGGGCAAGGAGAGCGGATGTACCCATGATCGGCGGCACGGAAGGCGCAGATCCCGCCAGTGTGGTATATGACGCGGTGAGCGCGGCCAAAGCCCGGGGCGTGGACGTTCTTTTGATCGACACTGCGGGAAGGCTCCATAACAAGAAGAATCTGATGGAGGAGCTGCGCAAGATGAACCGCATCATCGACGCACAGTTTCCGGACGCACATCGGGAGAATCTGATTGTGCTGGACGGTACCACGGGACAGAACGCTCTGGTGCAGGCCAGAGAGTTTGGCGATGTGGCCAGGCTCACGGGTATTGTGCTCACCAAGATGGACGGCACGGCCAAGGGCGGAATCGCGGTGGCGATCCAGTCTGAGCTCAACGTGCCTGTGAAGTATATCGGGGTGGGCGAGTCCATGGACGATCTGCAGAAGTTTGATCCGGATGAATTTGTGAACGCATTGTTTGATGTAAATATGGAGGAAGAACAGGATGGAAGAACAAATGTTGACGCTGAGTAAATTTGAGGAGGCCAGCGAGGTGGTGAGAAAGGTGGCCACTGAGACCAAGCTGGTCTACAGCGACTATTTCAGTGCACAGACCGGAAACCGTGTGTATTTGAAGCCTGAAAATATGCAGTTTACCGGGGCGTACAAGCTGCGGGGCGCGTATTATAAGATGAGTACGCTGACGGACGAGGAGCGGAGCAAGGGTCTGATCACCGCCTCCGCGGGCAATCATGCCCAGGGCGTAGCCTACGCGGCTAAGTGCTATGGGGCAAAAGCTACCATTGTGATGCCCACCACCACGCCGCTCATGAAAGTGAACCGCACCAAGAGCTATGGCGCAGAAGTAGTCCTCTGGGGCGATGTGTACGACGAAGCATGCGCCAAGGCTTATGAGCTGGCCGAGGAGCATGGCTACACCTTCATCCATCCCTTTGACGATCTGACTGTGGCCACGGGACAGGGAACCATCGCCATGGAGATCTTTAAGGAACTGCCTCTGGTGGATTATATTCTGGTGCCCATCGGCGGCGGCGGACTTGCCACGGGCGTGTCCACGCTGGCAAAGCTTTTGAATCCCAAGATTAAGGTTATCGGCGTGGAGCCCGCAGGAGCCAACTGTATGCAGGAGTCTCTGAAGAACGATAAGGTGACCACACTGCCCCGCGTCAGCACCATAGCCGACGGCACGGCAGTGAAGACGCCCGGAGAGAAGCTGTTCCCCTATTTGAAGGCCAATCTGGACGATATCATCACCGTGGAGGACGAGGAGCTGGTGGTGGCGTTCCTGGATATGGTGGAAAACCACAAGATGGTGGTGGAGAATTCGGGATTGCTGACGGTGGCTGCACTGAAGCATCTGAAGGTATCTGACAAAAAGGTGGTGTCGATCTTAAGCGGCGGCAATATGGATGTGATCACCATGTCCTCTGTGGTTCAGCAGGGACTGATCATGCGTGACAGGATCTTTACCGTATCCGTGCTGCTTCCTGACAAGCCCGGCGAGCTCTGCAGAGTGTCCGGCATCATCGCGGACGTAAACGGCAATGTCATCAAGCTGGAGCACAATCAGTTTGTGTCCATCAACCGCAGCGCGGCGGTGGAGCTGCGCATCACCCTGGAGGCCTTTGGCACAGAGCATAAAAAGCAGATCATGGACGCGCTGGAGAAGGAGGGCTATAAGCCGAAGTTGGTGCGCACGAATATCTGACACACAGGCTGATGCCGGAATATAAAAACGGATAAACGGGCATAATAGGGCATACTGTTGATAGATGGGACACGGACCGGAAGATCGGACGGATTTGAGATCCGATGGATTTTGAGAATGGCGGGTGATCAGGATGGCAAAACAGACCGCAAAGCAGGCGGCTGATAAGGTAAAAGAGCGGGAACTGCGGTTTATAGATAAGAAAACGCCTCTGCGCAGAGCGTTGGATTATCTCTTGATGACGGCGGCCTGCGGCATCTATGCGGTGGGGGTCAGCCTGTTTCTCGACCCCAATTCCCTGGCTCCGGGAGGCGTAACGGGTATCTCTATTATTTTAAACCGCATTACGTCATTGGAGACCGGTACCTGGATCTTTCTGTTAAATATTCCGATTCTTGCGGTGGGCATGTGGAGATTCGGTTTTCGGTTTATTCTCTCCACTGTATACTGTACCTCGCTCACTTCGCTGTTCACGAATGTGCTATCGGGTTATGACCCGGTGACGGACGATCTGTTTCTGGCCGCGGTGGTTGGAAGTTCCCTCATCGCCGTGGGCATGGGGCTGGTGTTCAAGGCCGGTTCCACCACAGGCGGAATGGATATCGTGGTGAAGCTCCTGCGCCTGAAAATGCCGTTTATGAAGACCGGATCTCTTTTTCTGACGCTGGACGCGGTGGTGGTGACGGCCTCCGCTCTGTTGTTTCGGGATATAGAGCGGGCGCTTTATGCGGGGATGGCCATTTTTATCACCTCTGTGGTGCTGGATGTGGTGCTGTACGGAAGAGACGGAGCGAAGCTTATCTATATTATCAGCGATCACCACGAGATCATCACAAAACGCCTTCTGGAGGAGCTGGACATCGGAGTCACTTATGTGAACGGAAGCGGCGCTTACAGCGGAAGAGAAAAGAGCGTGATCATGTGTGTGATCCGCAAGAATCTTTCCCCCAAGGCGGAAGAGATCGTAAAAGAGGAAGACCCTCTGGCGTTTATGATCATCACCAGCGCTACGGAGATCTACGGCGAGGGTTATAAGAATCTCTTCAGTGAGAAATTGTGACAGGTTTTATAAAAGCGCCAAAACTAAGGGTAGAAATTCCTCGGTTTTGGCGCTTTTATTGATATATTCCGGTTCTTATAATTTTATCCGCTTGATTAGGAGGTTTCCGGTAAACATATTGACACAATACGATAATTGCAATACAATTAAAACGCGATGGGACTAAATATAAAATATTAAGGAGGATAGGGTTATGTTAAAAAGAAGTTTAACGTCATTGTTGTTTGTAATTATGTTTGCATTTAGTCTGTCAAGTGAAGTGTTTGCGACAACAAGTGGATTGGATATTGCGGCAGATATTGATGAAAATGATTTTTATGTAGAGCCAGTTGATGTTGAAAATCTACCATTTGATATTGCGTCCTCTGGGTATGAGGGAAATGATATATTGGAGTCTTACACAATGGAGGATATTGTTGCTCCGCTGAATATTGAGTTAGATAAAAGCGGTAAGATTACATCCATAAGTCCCCAAAAGCAACCTGATCTTCAGTATGAGGTGTATATTTTACAAGATGGAGAGGTATTGATTAGTTATAACAGCATATTGGAAAACAGTGGTGTAGAAAATAGTAAATGGAAAAGTACTACGCTTGCTGAAAATGTAAATTACTTTATAAGCATTGTTGTTACAAATGAAGATACCATAGATTCCTATGATGGCTATTTTTCTATTATCAATTCTGCTTTGGTCTATGATTATCTTTTTTTTAACAGTGCTGATATTGCTGCCCTAAACGGCACTGCATTAACTAAAGCGACACAATATGAATCTGAATCAAATGATGTATATGGGACAGCAGATATTCTTGGAGAGGATAACAGTATGTTTGGGAAAATCTCCAAATTTACAGATCGAGATTGGTATCGTGTTCAGTTTGCCCGTGATGGTCATGCGATATTTTCACTAACAAATATACCTGCTGGCACGGATTACAATATGGCAATTTATGGTGCAAACACTACATATGCATCTCCTTCCTATATTACTGGTGGTATCAATAGCGGGTCAATTAATGAGAATTTAAAAATACCTGTTGAATCCAGTAAGGTGTATTATATAGAGGTATCTTCTGTTAAGGGGTATAACGCCTCGCTTAATTATTGTGTCAAAGCAGTAAATACACCGATTACAGATCAGTATGAAATCAATGACACAACAGCAAAGGCGACAACTATATCGCTTGGAAACACATATAATGCAACTATTCACAAATCGGGTGATGTAGATTATTATAAACTGACGAACTACCCGGGTGGTGTGTTAACAATCAATTTGTCGAATATACCATCAGGGACAAACTATAATCTGGAGTTATACAATGGCAGTAACACAAGAATAGCATATTCGCTCAATTCTGGTACGAACGATGAAATAATTACTTATTCTGCCAGTGCGGGCACATACTACATAAAAGTATTTTCTGCAAGTGGGGCAAATTTGAAAAGCAGTTATAAGCTTACAACCGCTTCACGACCCAATTCCGTAAATTTAACATGTACTGTCAACCCCAAAATTCCTGCAAACGCAAACACAAGTACCAGTACCAAGACATTAATAAAAAATTTGCCAATCAAAATATATACTGTAACAAGTAACGGTTCTACAACATTAGTTGCCAGTGGAAAAACAAACAGCAATGGAGTTTTTTCGACAAGTAGCATCAGCGTTGGAAGTAATGTTGCCAGCCTTCGAGCAACCGTAACCTTTGATGACACAAGTTTAAGTATTCAAAACAACAGTGGAACCGTATATTCATTTGACTACGACATTCCAATCGGAAATAGTGCAAACATATCTGTATCTTTGCCAAATGTTACAACATTACCAGATGTTCAATTACTTGCATATGGCGCATGGAAAAACGGGCAAGAATGTATCGCAAAACACACAGCTATTTCTTCAACAAGTCTGGGTAAATTAGTTCTTAGAAGTGCGGTTAATGATACCACGGGCTCGTACTGCAGCGGCACACAATTCATTCATCTTAATGGAAGTTCATCGGCCAGAGATTATTTGGACATAGATGTAATTCAACATGAAATGGGTCATTGGTTAATGTCGAAACTTAATGTAATGCCATCAGGAGCTGGTGGAAGTCATGGCTATAATGGATATTATACAACCGCTCTTGCTTATAGTGAGGGATGGGCAACATTTTATTCATGTGTTGCCAGAAATTCATCACAGATGATGGATTATTTTTCATCTAGTAGTAGTAATTATGGTGCTGACTTGTCGAATGCAAGATATTATAGCTCTTCAAGGTGGAAGCAGATGCAACTTCATTCAACGGATTATTCAAAAAATCAAACGAATGAGCTTAATGCTGGGACAGTCTTTTGGGCGTATAAAGGAATAAAAAATTATAGCACTGTACAATCCATTTTATCACCGAAAAAAAGTTCAATGAAGGAAGTATACGATACAGCAATTCATAATGCGGCAACGTCTGAAAAGGAGGCCATATGGAATGCATTTAACAATAGAGGCTGCGCTTTTGATATGAGTCTTCCTACTGTAAAGCTTAACATATCTGGTACAACAGCGTCTGTAACGGCTAGTGATGATATAGCCATTGAGAAAATAGAGTGGTATGTAAATGGAAATCTTGAAAAATATGTAACGAATACAGCTAGTGATTCATTGAGCTTGCGCAACTATTCTGGAAACATTAGCGTAGAAGTCAGGGTATATGATCCAGAGGGGGTAGCGGCGTTGCCCAGACCACGAACGCAGCGTTACACATCAGATGTGAAAACGGCATATCTTTCATCGGCAAGGAGTCTTGCAACGGAAAACGATTTAGCGAATTTGGCAGAACTTATTTCTGACAATGTTAATGAGCTTCTGGATGCAAAAACCACGCTTTCGATAGAAGAATGCAAGAAGTACACGTTCCATACAGATGGATATGAGGACATATCTATTTGGGCTCACATCATCGGCGGCATTGAGAAGATAACTCTTTTTAGACCAGATGGAACTGTGTATGATACAGTAGCATATATCAGTCCAGATGCACCATATATTATTGAAAATGCACAACCAGGAGATTGGACTATAGAGTTTTCTGCGCTTTCACAAGATAGCGTGTACCATGTCCTTGCAGATGCAAACATTCAAACATTAGACAAACAGAGTCGCACAGATGAACAACTTTGTATAGATGATTTTAAAGAGGCTTTTGCGACACCCATAGCGCTTAGCGTTGTATCCAGACCCGCAAAAGTCACCTGTTCGGGAACAATTTACACAAACAATCCGTTTATTCTTTTGGAAGAGCTATCCGTTGAAAAACATGTCTATGTTTATTGTAACGGTAAACAGTTGGATTACTCCCAGGCATTGTCAGACGGCGACTATGAATTGGAGATTGTTAGAAAGATGGATGGTCTTTGCTCTGACAGTGCATATATGCATATTACAGTGGATACTGTAGCCCCTCAAATTCGCTTTGAGAACGAATCCGAAACATACGAGGAAGGTATTTATCTGCATGGAATATGTTCAGATGACACGGCTGAAGTGTGGCTGAATGGTGAATATGTCTATATGTCTGATGTTCCGGACTTTGGCATATATTTGGAACTTGAAGCTGGTGAAAATAAAATGATGTTTGAACTCTATGATAGATGTGGAAACAAAACAACTGAAGAAGTTGTACTTCAAAGGCATGTAAATTAAAGGCCTATGTTAAAGACATAGGGGGATTCCCCTGTCTCTTTAGAAAGGAGGCGGTGAAAATCATGAAAATAAGATTATTGGCGCTGATGCTGTTGATTGTATTTCTCTCGGCTGGAGTCGGCGCATATATCTATTTGAAGAATGTCCACGGTGAGGAAGAGTACATGGCTGTGGCTCTCGCATATTTAGAAGAGCAGAAAGCGGCCCTCCATGGGGCGGAAGCAATTCCCAGAGAGATGGATCCGCAGACCGACAGAGTGATTGGTATATACGTGGACAGCCCGTATATGGTTGACAAGGTTATCTCATGGCTCACGAAGTCCACGCAGGTGCGGCGAGTCAAAACTGTTCCAGAGCTTGCGTACCCGCATGTCTATGTAGGTGATAAGATGACTGGAAATAATGAAAAACTATATTATTCCGAAGCTGGTAAAATCTATGAGTTTTCTCTGAGTGAGACGGACAGCTTGGGGTTCCTGCTTTATCTTTGTGGAGGGAGCGGTGCAATGTATCCCGAGGTCAAGAAGGTATTTGCGGAAGGAGTAATCAGGCAGCTTCAAAAGGAAATCGTCTTCGATGATCAAGATGTTGTGACATTCAGAAACGGTCATTTGGAGGCAATCGATATCAAAACACAAGAGACGGTAGAAAAGCTCTTTGCGTGTATTGGAAATTGTGTTCAAATAACTGACCTTACAGATGTCAATATTGTACCTATGGCACTTCCGATTGAAATTAATGGCCGGGGGAGTGGTACATTTGATACATTCTATGTAACTTATCAGGAAACGGGACAGTTTATCTGTATCAGCTTTTCCCCAGAGGATTCTGAAAGTTTTTATAAATATGTGATGACGCTTCAATAGGTGGGGATGTTTAGCCTGTTTGAGAAAAACTTGTCAGTATCTTTTAGCATGGTATTGGCACTGTTTAGCGTAACAGTTTGCCAGTACATGCCAGGGAAACAGGGATTCCATATTTGGAAGCGCGACAGGTACAGTCAATGATGGTTATTATACTTATGTAGATAATAATAATCAGTCTGTTTGCGTTCTGGCGGATATGGACTTACAGAATAGGAAAAAGACCTTTTCAGGATTTAGACAGTTCACAGATAGAGGTTGTTATAGTATGTTACGGATTACGGAAACTTTACTATTTGTCAGAAAGTGAGAAGGAATCATTTCTCACTGCTTTGCAGGAAATTGTCATATATCAAAAAGACAATAGCTATAAGGAATATGTGGGCGTGCCATGGTCAATGTTTCGGATAGACAAAGTGAACGGAGAAACTCTCTATGTATCTGCGGTCAATCCGTTTTTTATTATTAATGAAGAGGGATATAGAACTGAGTACAGGGCATGTGATAACGTCAGTTTCCTGTATTCAGAGTATATTGAGAAGATATTAAAGAGAGATGGATATATGTATCCTGCATATTAGTTTGCTGCATATTAATTTTATGGGTGTCAAGAAAAAATACTTGACACCTGTTTTTCTGTGTAGTAGAATGGCAAAGGTGACAGGAAAATCCTGCGTTTTTGTGGGTGATTGACATGGAAAAGATTTTTGAGCAGGCTCTTCTGTATGACTTTTACGGGGAGCTGCTTACAGAACATCAGCGCAGTATTTATGAGGATGCGGTCTACAATGATATGTCTTTGGGCGAGATCGCCGAGGAGCGGGGGATCAGCAGGCAGGGAGTTCACGATCTGCTCAGGCGCTGTGACAGGATTTTGCAGGATTATGAGGCTAAGCTTCATCTGGTGAAGCGTTTTGCGGAGGCGAAGGGCAGGATCAGGGAGATAGAGCGGCTGACGGAAGCCCATGAGGGCGGCCCGGCAGAATCAGAGGAACGTATGCGGCGCATCCGGATGCTTGCGGAGCAGTTGCTAAGGGAGCTGTAGGCAGGAATCGGAACATAATTTATGTTTTAAAAAGTAATAGGACGCAATGATCGGGGAAACGGAATGGCATTTGAGAGTTTAACGGATAAACTGCAGAATGTATTTAAGAATCTCAGAAGCAAGGGTCGGCTGACGGAGGAGGATGTCAAGGCGGCGCTGAAGGAAGTCAAGATGGCGCTTCTGGAGGCGGACGTTAATTTTAAGGTCGTGAAACAGTTTGTGAAGGCTGTGGAGGAGCGCGCCATCGGTCAGGATGTGATGAACGGTCTGAATCCGGGCCAGATGGTGATTAAGATTGTAAATGAAGAGATGATCGCGCTCATGGGCAGCGAGACCACTGAGATCGCCATGCAGCCGGGCAAGGCTGTCACGGTTATCCTGATGGCGGGACTTCAGGGCGCGGGCAAGACCACCGCCACGGCAAAGCTCGCCGGAAAGCTGAAGCAGAAGGGCAAGAAATCTCTGCTGGTGGCCTGTGACATCTACAGGCCCGCGGCGGTGGAGCAGCTCCATGTAAACGGCGGGAAGGTGGATGTGGAAGTGTTCGACATGGGCACGGATCACAAGCCTGCACAGATTGCAGAGGAGGCCGTCCGCTATGCGGAGAAAAACGGCCATAATGTGGTGATACTGGACACGGCGGGCCGGCTGCACGTTGATGAGGATATGATGGCGGAGCTGCAGGAGATCAAGCGAGTGGTTTCCGTTCATCAGACTTTGTTGGTGGTGGACGCCATGACCGGTCAGGACGCCGTGAACGTGGCGAAGGAATTTGATGAAAAGGTGGGCATAGACGGCGTGGTACTGTCCAAGATGGACGGAGACACCCGGGGCGGTGCCGCATTATCCATAAAGGCTGTGACGGGAAAACCCATTCTCTTTGTGAGCATGGGCGAGAAGCTCTCCGATCTGGAGCAGTTTTACCCGGAGCGGATGGCTAATCGGATATTGGGAATGGGCGATGTGCTCTCTCTGATCGAGAAGGCCCAGGAGAGTATTGATATCGACGAGGACAAGAGCCGCGAGATGGCCGGGCGCATGAAGAAAGGTAAGTTCGATTTTGAGGACTATCTGGAGAGCATGAAACAGATGCGTAATATGGGAGGCCTGAGCAGTATCTTGAGTATGCTGCCCGGAATGGGCATAAAGGCCGGGGATCTGGAGTCGCTTGTAGATGAGAAACAGTTGAAACATATGGAGGCCATCGTACTCTCCATGACCCGGGAGGAACGCAGGAATCCCAAACTGCTCAATCCCCGCAGAAAGCACAGGATCGCCAGGGGCGCGGGAGTGGACATCGCCGAGGTAAACCGCTTTATCAAGCAGTTTGAACAGAGTCAGAAACTGATGAAACAGATGGGTGGCGGCAAGGGAAAGCGCCGCGGCGGAATGTTCGGAGGCTTCGGAGGCATGAAGGGCGGTTTTCCTTTCTGAGGCCGGGATTTGAATGAGACCAAGTCATGAGACTGATCTGAATGAGCGCGCAGAGCGCGCGGAATTCTTATCATAGCCCTTTGGGGCACACACAACAATATTTTTAAAGTATGGAGGAAAAAGAAATGGCAGTAAAAATCAGATTGAGAAGAATGGGACAGAAGAAGGCTCCTTTTTATAGAATCATCGTGGCTGATTCCCGTTCTCCCAGAGATGGAAGATTTATCGAGGAGATCGGCACCTATGATCCCAATACCGATCCCAGCACCTTTAAGATCAATGAGGAGCTGGCTAAGAAATGGCTGGCTAACGGCGCTCAGCCCACTGAGGTTGTGGGCAAGCTGTTCAAGGCTGCAGGTATCGAGAAATAGTAATCTGATCTTTGGAGGTGGATTATGAAGGAATTGGTGGAAGTAGTTGCAAAGGCACTTGTCGAGCATCCGGATGAGGTTGTTGTGACTGAGAAGACGGAGGGCAAAAGCGTTATTGTTGAACTGCATGTAGCTGCCTCCGATATGGGCAAGGTCATCGGCAAGCAGGGCAAAATTGCAAAGGCAATCCGCACTGTGGTGAAGGCGGCATCGTCCAAAGATAATACAAGAGTGGACGTGGAAATCGTCTAGGATTTGCAAATGCAGCGGAATGCGTGTAGGCGCGTTCCGCTGTCATTGTCTAATAGAAAAGAGAAAAGAGGTTTGAATGGAAGAGAAATTTCAGGTAGGCGTCGTGACTTCCACCCACGGAGTGAAGGGTGAGGTAAAGATTTATCCCACGACAGACGATGCCAGACGGTTTAAGCGTCTGAAAGAGGTGATACTGGACGGCAAAGCGGGTCAGATTCTGCTGGAGATAGAGAGCGTAAAGTTTTTTAAACAGTTTGTGATCCTGAAGTTCAAAGGGGTAGACAGTCCCGAGGAGGCGGCAAAGCTCAGGCAGCAAAGTCTGTATGTCACAAGGGAGAACGCCGTGCGTCTGGGCCGGGACGAATACTTTATCGCGGATCTGATGGGACTTCGGGTGTTGGATGAGGACGGGACGGAAATCGGCGTTTTAAGGAGATCGGAAGAGCGTCGTGTAGGGAAAGAGTGTTGCGAGACGTGGTG
>CANCYO010000023.1 GCA_947382415.1 uncultured Lachnospiraceae bacterium
AGCAATTTGCTTGAGTTTCGAGGCGAGCCGGATGCCCCTTTAGACAATGAAAATGCTGCAATAAATGAGGTGTTTTCAAAAAGAGTATACGAATTGATAGTAGAACAAGGTACAAATCAATACAGGGAATTGAGTGAAATTTTGCCGATAGACGAGTATACGCCGGATTATCGTAAAAAAAGACTGGAGTTTTATCGTTCATGTGATGAAAATCAAAAGGGTGTGTTAATGGAGATTATTAAATCAACAAGGATTGATACAATTGAAAGCTTATTTAGCATGTTAGATGGTACAGGTACTGTGCAGGACAGACGTGATTTCGTAATCGATGTTAAAATTAATGGAATCAGCACAGACCAAGAACTTCTGGATGCTTTCCGTAAGGTTGTCAGAGAAAACGGCGATGATTTAATTTATTATTAAAAAGGCCAATTACCTAATGTTTTCTACTGCCTGAATGCCTGGTACTACGAAGCGGAGATAAGGAGATTTATCAGAGCAGATGTAAAGTTATACCCATAATAAAGTAAAAAGCAATAGCCGCAGACCGATCAAAAATAATACTCCCTCCCAGACGGCAGGCCTTCAAAATCTGCCTGTCTGCCCGGAAGGGAGCTTATTAATCAGAACATATCTATTACCGGAACATGTCTATTATTTATTAAATAACAGATTCTTCAGATTACCTGCAACATTCCAAATATAGGAATCCAGCGTCTTGCCTTTTAATACCATGGCCTTGATATTCACTGCCTGGTTTTTGCTTCCCACTGCGGCACCCTTTGCGGAAGAAATTCCTTTTCCGCGGATGACTACCGTGGCCTTGCCTTTGGCTCTGGCGTTGGTCCAGGTAACATCATACAGGCTCGGATCAACCACTGTGTCCTTTAGGGTCACTTTCACATACACTGCGTTGGGATCCGCCGGAGCGTTATTCGCCTCAGGGTTATTTCCCGCGGGGGTATAGAAAGTTTTACCGTTGTACTCCAATGTCTTGAGCTGTGCGCCTGCCTTGTTAAAGAAGGTTACCTTCGCTTTGGAGAGATCGATGGCTTCGCCTGCTTTTCTCACATAGTATTCGCCAGCGATAACCGCTCCCTCGGCCGGACCGTAGCTGCCGGTCTCCTTCATGGTTATTGTCACTTTGACTTTGGCATAGGTATCTCCGTCCGCTATGGTAATCTTAACCTTGTTGTCGGAAACATATTTCGTATCGTCTCCTGCCTGAGATTCCGTCGCCCAGGCGTAAGCTACCGTGTAATTGGAGGCTTTGATGGTGACTCCGTCAACAGTCACGATGGGCGTTGACTTGTATGCTTGGTTCGCTTTCTTGTAAACCTTGTCCGGAACCGTGACAACCGTGTTGGCGGAAGACAGCTTCGCAGTTACAACCTTGAAGGTCTTCGATATCGCACTGCTGCCCTTATAGTTTCCGAGGAAGGTGATCTTGAATCCCGCATCCTTTGTTCCGCTTACTTTTTTGTTGTTGCTGTAAGTAACCTTGTAATCCACACCCTGTGTCAGTATCTTATCGTCCGCATTCGTATCAGTGGCACCAAGATATCTGACTACAAGATTGTCAACTGTTGCTCCATCTGCTTTGTATTCATAAGCTTTGTTCTCATCAAAAGTAACTGAGAATTTACTGCTGTCGGTAACCTTTAACGGAGCAATCTTGAAGGTCTTGTTTACGCTTCCCGTATATTCTCCCATACCTGTCACTGTGAATTTCACAGTACCTGCATTGGAAAGGCTGGAGGTACATACGACGGTAAAATCAGTTCCTTCTTTCAACAGTTTGGTCTTGTCCTTTGAATCCGTCACCGTAATGGCACCCGCTCCATTGTCTGCACTCTTAATCAGGGTACTGAAATCCAAAGCCTGGCCATCGTATACAGGTTTGAAGTTTTTGTCTACCGTCACTGCAAGCTTTTTGGCTGCGCTCTTTTCGATGACCGTCACTTTAATCTCAAAACTGCTTCCCTCATAGCTTCCGATACCCTTTACTGTCAGAGTATTGGGAGCTCCTGCAGCCGTGGCCGCTGCATATTTGCCGTTCACAAGTCCTGTTCCCTCAAGCTTGTAATCTTTAGTGGTGAGTTTCTTAGTACCGTTCATAATGATGGGAGCTACTTTTGTATTTACGGTCACTGTCATCTCTGTGGGATGCTCTGTATCCTCATTGATGTCGGCATTTATGATGGTAAAGTTGATCACGTTTGAAGTTCCCGAGAAATTGCCTTTGCCCTTCACAGTCAGAGCCGCCGTACTGCCCACTTTGGTATTGTTCTTGTAGCCCAGTGTGTAGTCTTTACCCGGGATCAGGAGCGTTTGATCATTATAGACTTCAACAGCAGGCTTGATGGCCATTCCGGTGTATTTGTAGCGGGGCGTGGAATCAACCATATCATAGTAGTCCATAAAACGGACATATACTCCGGTTCTCCTGATCAATTGAGCTATGGGAACATTGACGGTAATAAATATCGTATTTCCGTTTATGGTCAGTTTGATCTTCAGCTTCAGACTGCCGGGCGCGTCTTCCGTCGCATCTTCTTTTACAAATTCCTCTATGCCATCCACCGTAGCCTTATCCCCGAACGCTTCCTTCAATGCGGCAAGGATATCCTCCGGTGTTGTTTCATTGGTAATCGTGAGATCCTTTAAGGCATCCTCTACGGTCTTCTGTGCCTCCTGCGCATCCTTGTCAGGATCGCTTGCCTCGCCGGGCTTCGCAATGGTTATCCGAACTTCTGCATTCGCCGATTGTCCTGCATCTTCCTTGCTTGTAACCGGTATGGTTATTTTGATGCTTCCTTCGCTGTCTGCTGTCGCGGGCTCTATTTTGATGTCCACATCGCCAATCCCAATTTCGGTATCGCTGACTCCTGCGTCCTCCAAAGCTTTGGCAATAACATTCGGAAGGAGCGCTGTAATCTGCGCTGCGACTTCCTCAGCATTTTCATTTGTTACCTTTGTTTCTCCCAGAGCAGTTTCTACTGCCTTCTTGACAGCGTCCTCCACTGCCGCTTTGACTGCTGCAACCTTGTCGGCAGGCGTACCCGGCAGCTTATTGATACTCTTATTGACCGGTACGCTGACAGATTCCGTTCCGCTGGCAATCTTAATATTTGCGCTGATACTTCCCGCGGCGTCTGCAGTCGCATTCGTCCTGACAAAATCTTCTACAGTAACAGTTATATCGCCGTCTGTTCCGGCTTTTTTCAGCGCTTCTTTAACGGCTGCCGCAAGGCTCTCCGCTGTGGTGGAGTTGGACACTGTGATGTCCGCCAGCGCAGCTTCCACTGCTTTCTTCGCCGCATCCACCTTATCCTTGTCGGTGGGTGTATCCGGTGCGCTGCTTTCCTCAATATAATCTGCCCACTCTGTCCATGCGGCTTTATAGGCATCTACGGTTCCTGCCGGAACCTTGATGCCCTGTTTACCTTCCGTCACAAATTTACAGTCTTCAAAATGAGCAGTTTTTCCACTCTCAAACGCTGTCAGTGTCGGCGGTGTGCTTCCCTGCATTGTCACACTCTCCAGACTTTCGCACTTTCTAAATGCATTAGGCCCTATGCTTGTCACCCCAGACGGGATCGTAATGCTTGTCAGGCTGCTGCAGGTGCTAAAAACTCCGGTCTCTATAGCGGTCAAATCCGCCGGAAGTTTTATCCCTTTCAGGCTGCTGCATCGCAAGAACGCATACTCCCCTATGGCTGTAGCTGTGGACAGAATCGTAATATTTTCCAAACTGCTGCACTCACTAAACGCAGCATACTCCATCTTTTGCACACTTGCCGGAATTTTTACGCTGGTCAGGCTGTTGCAGCCAGAAAATGCAAATCTTCCTATACTTGTCAGACCCGCCGGGAGCTCAAGATCCGTCAGTTTACTGCATTCATAAAACGCATAGTCTTTGATATCTGTCACACTGGACGGAATTGTGACGCTAATCAGATTGCTGCAAAACTCAAACGCCCTCTCAGCTATGACTGTCACGCCGTCCTTAATCTCTACACTTATGACACTTTGTAGGGGGTTGCGTACTAGAGACCAGTCCTCCATTCCCGCATCCGAACTGATCGTCAGCTTGCCGTTACTGTCAAGCGTCCAATCTGTGCCGGAAGCAATGATTGTCACCTCTGACTCACTGCCGTCCGTAATATAATCCGCCCATTCTGTCCATACGGTTTTATACGCATCTGCTGTTCCCCCAGGAACTTTGATCCCCTTGGTATTATCCGTCACAAATTTACATCCCCCAAAGTGACCAGTTGTTGATCCCGATACTATCAGCCCCGGCGGTGTGCTTCTCTGCAGGATCACGTTCTCCAGACTGCTGCAATTCAAAAATGCATTATACCCTATGGTTGTCACACCGGACGGAATCGTAATGCTTGTCAGGCTGCTACAGCCGCTGAAAAGTACGGCCTCTATAGTTGTCAGATTCGCCGGAAGCTCTATCTCTATCAGACTGCCACAGCCCATAAACGCACCTTCACCTATGGTTGTATCATTGGATGCAAACTTAATATTCTCCAAGCTTTCGCATAGGTTGAATGCAGCTCGCCCTATTCCTTGCACCTTTTCTGGAATTACTATGTTTTCCAGACCGCTAAGACCAAAAGCATAATTTCCCAGTGTTGTCAGATTCGCCGGGAGCTCAATCTCTGTCAGTTTACTGCATTCATAGAACGCACGGTCTTGGATGTCTGTCACAGTGTTCGAGATCGTGATGCTTGTCAGATTGCTGCACTCAAAAAACGCACTTTCCTCGCTGCTACCTCCTTTTATGTATGTCACACCATCCTGAATCTCTACACTTACGACTTGCTTAGACCTGTCATTTGTGCCCTTGGACAGAACCCAGTCTTCCATTCCCGCATCCGAAGTGATCGTCAGCTTGCCGTTACTGTCAAGTGTCCAATCTGTGCCGGAAGCAATGATTGTCACCTCTGGCTCACTGCCGTCCGTAATATAATCCACCCATTCTGTCCATGCGGTTTTATACGCATCTGCTGTTCCCTCAGGAACTTTGATGCCCTTGGTATTATCCGTTACAAATTTACATCCCCCAAAGTGATTAGTTCTTGATCCCGATACTCTCAGCTCCGGCGGTGTGCTTCCCTGCAGGGTCACATTCTCCAGACTGCTGCAATCCAAAAATGCATAATTCCCTATGGCTGTCACACCGGACGGAATCGTAATGCTTGTCAGGCTGCTACAGCCGTAGAAAAGTATGGCCTCTATAGTTGTCAGATTCGCCGGAAGCTCTATCCCTGTCAGACTGCCACAGTCCATAAACGCACCTTCACCTATGATTGTATCATTGGATGCAAACTTAATATTCTCCAAGCTGTTGCATAGGTTGAATGCACCGCGCCCTATCCCTTGCACCTTTTCTGGAATTACTATGTTTTCCAGACCGCTAAGACAAAAAGCAAAATTTCCCATTGTTGTCAGATTCGCCGGGAGCTCAATCTCTGTCAGTTTACTGCATCCATAGAACGCACGGTCTTGGATGTCTGTCACAGTGTTCGAGATCGTGATGCTTGTCAGATTGCTGCACTCAAAAAACGCACTTTCCTCGCTGCTACCTCCTTTTATGTATGTCACACCATCCTGAATCTCTACACTTACGACTTGCTTAGACCTGTCATTTGTGCCCTTGGACAGAACCCAGTCTTCCATTCCCGCATCCGAAGTGATCGTCAGCTTTCCGTTACTGTCAAGCGTCCAGTCTGTGCCGGAAACTATATCTGAGGAACCGCTTTCCGCCTCAATATAGTCCGCCCATGCTGTCCATGCAGCTTTATAGGCATCCGCTGATCCGGAAGGAACCTTTATGCCCTTTACATTATTTGTTACAAATCCGCAGTTCTGAAATATCTCGCTATCACTCTCAATCGTGGGCGGAGTGGACGCTTCCATTGTTACGTCTGTCAGGCTACCGCAATCTTTAAACGCCCATTTATTTATACCTGTCACGCTGGACGGAATTGATACCTTTACCAACGATGTACAGCCCTGAGCCATACCCTGATCGATCGTTGTCACGCCGGAGGGTATTATTATCTCCCCTAAGCTTATGCAATTACTAAATGCATACCTTCCTATTGCAATTGAAGCAGCGTCAGGCAACTTTATATTTGACAGATCAGAACAACCACTAAATGCACTGGCTTTTATTTCTGTCACGTTGTCGGGAATGTCTACAGATTCCAAACCACAATTTGCAAACGAATTCGTTCCAATACTTGTTACACTGTTCGGAATTGTAATACTTTTCAAACTACCGCACTGATAAAATGCAAAATCTCCAATACTCTCTGTATTCGCACTTTCTGAGATTGTTACTGTTTCCAAACTACTGCACTGATAAAATGCGTAGCCCTCTATCCTTCTCACATCGTCAGGGATTATGATACTTCTCAGACTGGCGCACTCGCGAAATGCGTCCCTGCCTATAATTTCCAAACCGGAAGGCAGCGTTACAGACGTTACTGATGAATTGTAACCCCAAAATGCTTCGCTTATGTCTGTCACACCATCCAGAATTTCGGCGGTCACCACCTGTGAATTATACTGAGACTTACCCCCGTACTTCCAATCTGACATCCCCGCATTCGAGCTGATTGTCAGATGTCCGTCGGCATCGAGCACCCAGTCTGTGCCGGAAGCTATATCTGTTCCCTGCGCCAGTACAGTTATCGGGGCTGCACCCTGTAACAATTCTGCCGTCAGCAATACCGAGAGCAGCACTGCCATCATTCTCTGTAACAGTTTTCCTTTCTTTAATTTCATAACAAATTACCTCCATTCTGCACCTTCTTCTGTGCCGGTCTTTTCTTATAATGCATTCATTTTACCTGATTAAAAATTCATAACAACCCTTCCGGAACGGTTCGCACTTTTCAGGGTACGGTTTGCAGATTTTTTTCTGTCCCAGGTCAGATCACAAAAAAGGCAACAAAAAATACTCCCTTACAGGCAGACAGGTGAGATCATAAAACCTGTTACCCGTAAGAGAGTATTTTTTATATATCAGCAAGCTTTTTGATGATTCCGCAGCATTTATAATGCGTCAGCGGGTAATATTCCACGGGGACATCTTTTTCCTCAGCCAGTCTGATTACATGGCTCAGTTCCGGATTGTCCCGATATCTCTCATCAATCAGAATCTTCCATGGAACGCGCCGGAGCAGAACCCTGGTGGTCTCTCCAATTCCCGGTTTCACATAATTGATGTCTTCTATCCCGAAGGCAGACGCGATCCTTCTGACCTCGTCAATGCCTTTTTCTTTTAGGATATCTTTGCCCTTCAGCCTCCGGCTTTCATCAAATCCCGCGTTTTCCGGAGCGAAGTGTTGCTCGATCGTCTCTATAAACTCATAGGAGAGATCGGAGGCCTTCAATTCTCCATAATATACGGCGCCGTGAAAATCCTTTTCTCCGATGATATCATCTCTCAGAAAAGTCCTGCTGACCAATCCGGATACCGTGCTGTTGAGACAGGAGCTGGGTATTAAGATATCCTCATGAGTTCCGCAGAGCTCAGTCACACCTGCGGGATCGGCCACAACGGCAATCTCGGGACTCACATGGGAGTAAGCCTCCACAGCTTTTTCCAGCTCTTTCAGGATCGCGCCCTTTCCGATCCATCCGTCCACAAAAAGGAGCTGCCCCGGCAGATATCTGTCCAACAGATATCTCATGGCATTATCGTCGATTCCCCGCCCCCTTATAATAGAGATGGAGTAATGGGGTACTTCTGTTTTGTACTTGAACTTTATATACCGTTTGATCAGGATGCCGATGGGCGTCCCGGCCCGGGCCAGAGACACCAATACCACATCCTTTCCCCGGGCCGTCATGATCCTGTCGGAAAGTACCCCTATGGCGTCCGCCACCGGCTTTGCATACCGGTCCAGAGCCTCTCTGTATACCTCCATGTATTTCTGCGTGGGAACATACTCGATGGGAAGCATCTCACTGTAGTGCCTGCCTGACTGTATCAGCTTTTCCCTCTCCTGCGTGGGCTGGGGCTGAACCAGTCCCGTAATGTCTTTCAATAAAAATACCACGTCTTCTGTCAGATAAGAGCTTCTCATTTATGCCACCTCACAAGATAAACGACGTCATTATTTCCTGATCTGAGTGCGTTCAGCAGAGACAGCTCCCCCTGTTTCCTCTTCGTTCCATTCTGCTGTGTATCGGTTATCACAAGCACGGCATCATAAGCACCGATATCATAGACAAATATCCTGCGGTCTTCCTCGTACAGGCTGGACAGAGCATACTGCTCATGCAGCGGGTACTCCTCGCTGCTGTTTACGGCGATGGGGCTTCGGGTGGTGGCATGGAATCTCACACACAGACCTTCGTCCTCCAGATATTTTCCCAGAATCATTCCGGCATACATAAATTCTTCCGTGCCTAATATCAGTATTGTTTTATGCTCTCTAAAATCAATCCGTTCTTTTATGTCTCTGAACAGACCCCGGCAGGCATCTTCATAAAGCGCCATATCTGTGACTCTCCGGGTATCCATCCACCCCTCCAGATCAAAACAGGCTGTATATTCCGCCTCCGTCACATCCTGCTCGTGACAGATTCCATTGACCTCCACACGATCCGCCGCCTGTGGATAGCCATGATGTTGGATTTTTACCAGATAATGAAGCTCTATGCCTCTGTTCACAAATGTCTCCACGGAAGCCTCCGGCATTCCATTTAATAAAGATGCCACCGAGAATTTTATCTTTGTGCCATATTGCTGTTCCAGAACGGTAATGATATTTAAAATAGTCTTGCCGGTGGTAACCTCATCCTCCGCAAACAGAATTCTGTCGATGTCGTCCATGATTCCGTCCATATCGTCTTTCACCAGTCTCTGCTCTGTGGCATGGCTGTGCTCCTCCGAAAAAAAGAGATACTCCACTCCGGGAATCTCTTCTCTTGTTGTCTGGATGTAAGCGGCCCCGAGTTCTGCCGCAATCTGAGCCCCTATAGCTGTGGCTGTCTCCGCAAACCCTATGACTAAGAGCCGCTCCTCCTTGTATAAATTTAAAAGTCCGGCCAGGTCTGAGAATACCTGCAACGCCTTTCCGGGTGAGACCGGAATATGTTTTCCCTGAAGGGGATTCACCACCAGATAATTCCGTTTTTTATTATTTTCTCTCCTGGCTATTCTGACTAAATCATTTTCCGTATACATTGGCCTGTACTCCTTTGCAGCGTTCGCGCTGTTCTAAGCATAACACAATCATATTTACAGTACAAGCCATACCCTATTCACCCGTTCCGCAATAATAGGTAAAATACTGTTCCCGCAAACCTTTATAAGTACCCCGGGGCAGATAGATCTTTTTTCCGTTGTCCATACAAAGCTCCCGGGCATTGAGACTGACGATATATCCGAGATTGACAATATATGCGACGCCAAGCCGCACAAACTCCTGATATTGGGAAAGCTGTTCGTAAAATTCTGTCATGGTCATCCTCAGGGTACGCTGGGTACCGTCAGTCAGATACAGACATTGTGTTTTGCCCTGGGCTTCACAATATACAATCTGGTTTAACGACACTCTCACAAGCTTTCCCTCAATCCGTAACAGAATATACTTTTTCCGCTCTTCCTCCATATCCTTTAACAGTCTGTTCAGTACCGCGAATAATTTTTCTTCGGAGACAGGTTTTACAATATACTGCATCGCGTCCACATCAAAAGCCTCCAGTGCATACTCCCTGGATGTGGTGAGAAATACCAGCTTTCCCCTGTAGTCCATATTGCGCAGCTCTCTGGCAGCCTTCATTCCCAAAGGACAGGAATTGCTTTTTCTATCCGGCATGAAAATATCCATAAATATCAGGTCCGGAACATAATCTTCCTCTCTGATCCTGTACAGTAATTCGCCGGCAGTTTTAAAGCGTTGTATCATAAATACCGAGCCGAAATATTTTTGATCATAGTCGCTCAGTAATTTTTCTGTTTTCTCCAAATCCTCGGGCTCGTCGTCACAGAGCGCAATCAGATACATAGACTTCCTCCCCTCCGCCTTGTGATAAGTCCGGCGGAATATTCATGACCAGTCTGAAAATAAATACTCCGCTGTCATTTTTAAAATCGTATTCCCCATCATACTTTTCCGCTGTCCTGATAATGCTTGAAACACCGATACCACCTGTAAATTCTGCCTTGGGCTGTCCGTTCTTTAACTCGACTTCCATTCTGCATGTATTGCTGCAGAAGATGATCAGTTTGTTTTTTCTTCTTCTGACCATCAGATGAATGGAGCACTCCCTCCCGTCAGAATGCTTTTTCATTTCCATACAGGCGTAAATCGCGTTTTCATAAGCGTTGGCAAGTATCGTGACCAGATCGATATTTGAGATTCCCGGATTTCTTCCGATCTCAATGTCAAGCCGGACTTTGATCTGCTCATTTCTGGCTTTTCTGGTATAGGCCGAGAGTATATTATTGACTGCGGAATTGGCGCAGATAAACTCCGCCACGTCCTGATCCGTCTTCCTGTCATACTCTTGTAAGAACTGCAGCAGCTCTTCCTTCTGACCCCGGCGTATATATTCCGCTATCAAAGCATTGTGATGTCTCACATCATGGCGGATCCGCTTTCCTGCCTCCACAGACTCTTCCAGAAGCTCCAACTGACGTTCCAAAAGCCTTTGGTTCATCTGCATCAACTGCTTCTCTCTCTCATATTCTTTCTCTTTACCGACATGCAGATAAAAACGGAACATGAGAAGCTGCAGCGTACCCACCAGAAAAAAATTGGTAAGGATCTGATAAATCCTGTGCGGCGTCTGCATATTGGCATTCGGATTCAGAATAAACCCAATTCCAAAAAGGATGTTGATGATCATAACGGCAATGCTGAATTTATCTACTTCTTTTTCCACATAATCGCCAAAACTCCTGATGGAATCTTTCATCTTTTTCTCTATCATATAACTCATAAACAGAATGAACAGGATCCGGGTAATGATATCCGCCCATACATTCCTGTTGAAAAAGATAACGGCGACCTCCAGTCCGCCGACCAGAAATACAGCCATCAGATAAAAGGTCAGCGCCAGTTTATAAATAGACAGATAAACAGAATCACTGCTCATATAGAGAGCAAAGAGTGCAAAACATGTATACATTGTAAATGCCGATATCCGTACACAGCTCTGCCAGTCCAACACATACCATGTACATGCCACAAGGAGTAAGACTGCGCTGAAACCTATATAACAGATAATGGTTTTTTTCTTTCCAAACCGTGATTCACTCATTGCCGAAAACAACAGGATCACTCCTGCAAGGCTTATCGCAAACCGAATGAATGCAACAACTACCGAACCCCCCAGCATATGATATCTCTCCTTTTCCGGCAGAATACATACCGTTTCATCAGATCCGTATGAAGATCATACATTTTGCAATTTTTTTGCACCCGTATTCAGATTCTCAACTATCTCGCGCACGGATCCTACTATGCGCATATTTTCTTCACAGGCATGAAAGGTTTCACTGGCATGTGCGGAAATTTCTTCCGTAATGGCAGAAATAGTCTGGATATTCTCAACTATATCGCCGTTTGCGTGTTCCAGCTCCGTAACGATGTGCAGCAGTTCCCCCGTGCGTCCGTTAATGTCCTCCGTACCGCCTGCAATACCTGTAAAAGTATTCTTTACCATATTGGTACTCTCGACATTGGCATCATTACTTCTGGCAACCATATTCACCGCGTCAGCCACATGCGCCAGCTCCCTGTTAATATTCTCAATTAAACTGCTGATGTCTGAAGTCGCCGTCTGTGTCTGCTTCGCCAGCTCAGAGATCTGGCTTGCAACCACGGCAAAGCCCTTGCCGGATTCTCCGGCGCGAGCCGCCTCAATGGAGGCATTCAGTGCCAGCATAACGGTACTGTCCGTAATGTTGTCGATGGTTTCGGTAATCGTGTTCATCTGACCCGCATATACGCTCAGTTCCTGCATTTTCTTCAATACCTCCGCATTGGCGGATCTGGACTGTTCAACCTGACTTTCCAAAGCAGCCATCTGTTCCCTGCCGGCTGCGACTTTGTTCACAGTATCATGAACATTCTGCTCAATCTGGGCAGTCGTGTTTTTCACATTGCCGATATATGCCTGAATCTGTTCCGTACGCTGTATCTGTACCTGCACAGACTCTGCCGTCTCAACGCTTCCGGCGGAAACCTCCTGCATGGCGTCATGTACCTTTACCACGGAATCCCCCAAACCGGTCATCTGCCTGGTTACCTCCGTAATGTCCGTTATCATATTCTGGGACGTAGTCAGAATATTGCTCATTATGCCGCTCATCTCTTCCGTCTGAGCCTGTATTTGTTCTAATTTCATGTTATTTACTTTTGTCACGGCAACCGTAATGAAAATCATGAAAACTGTCGTGAGAACAATTGCCGCTATGCGGATTTCCACATCAGGAATCTCGGCCTTCGCATATCCCGTTGTCATGGCGTAATAAATCACATATGCCACATTCGCGCATGTTGCGAATACACCGATCAGTATATTAAACCGGGGATCCATATATAAAACAATCACAATAAACATGGGGAAGGCGTAGGTAAAAGGCAACAGGCTTGTAGTTGTAAATATGACAAACAAATACAATATGCCGTAAGTTATGCCCATCAGATATTTAATGGCGCCGCTCTCCGGATTTCTGGAGTAAATCATCCATTCCGCCACCACGGGAACAACCGTCAACAGCGCAAAAAGCGTAAAATAGCCGATTGTCCTGGAACCCTTGAATACCTCCAGCAGATACGCGATAAAAAGTATGGAATCAATGATCGTGTGCCCTTTCATCGCCGTGTTATTGATATACTTTTTCTCCGAGAAATTCATATCTGTCCTCCTCTGTCAGATATTATAAATATTTTAGACAGGAATATTAAATTAATATCCTTTTTCCAGTTTCCATGATATCAAAAATTATCGGAAAAAAGTTAATTTGCGACAATTTGCAGTTTTTTTGGTATAAATTGCAACATTAAAAAAAGAAAGCATTGAAACTCCGGGGGATTCATTCCCGGATATTTCAATGCTTTTTGATTAAATAACTTTTAATAACTGAGTTTTTTTATAATTATCTTACCTTATATGTCTGTCAACGCTTACTTTGCTTGAGACAAAAGAATGATAAAATAAGAATGCCGCAACTCTTCAAGTTACGGCATTTTAACGTCCCCGAGACGACTTGAACGTCCGACCTATCGCTTAGGAGGCGATCGCTCTATCCAACTGAGCTACGAGGACTTGTATGAAAAACCTGCTGACAAGCAAGTGATTCAACTATGAATTAAATATCTTCCGGGAAATTAATATATCCCTGCAGCCAGATGACACCTTTGAACCGGCGGCCCACCTGAGGTTCCCCAAACAAATCTATTATATTAATACTTACGTCAAATGTCAATTCATTACAGTAAATTGTTAAAATATAAATTTGCTCACCGGTGATGTGATTTGATACAAGACGCATTCCAACGATTTCGCCCAGTACGGAATACTGGTCGCATTCCACACCGTAGGGCATAAAATAAGTGTCTACCAGGCTGAATATATCTTCTTTCTGAATCCTGCGGGAAATGGTGGTGTACATGTCCATATCCTCCAGAGTCAGTGTCTCTATGGCGTCTTCATCGCCCTTTCTGGCAGCCGCCAGCAGATTGTTGCGGTTTACGGAATCCTGCTTCACCCGCTCTTTCTGCATTTCGTCTTTCATGATGGGCATCATGACAGTACCGCTGACGGAAAGGGCGGACAGTGTCAGGGAAGTCCCACGAATGGGGAGTTTTCCCGTTGTCTGAGCCTTCACATAGGTAATCATATTTCTCAGATAAAAGATCAGAGAGATACCTACTTTGATATCGTCGCAGACTCCCGCATAGGAATCCTTTGCGGCATGGCGTTCCACAGATACATCCTCATAGGAAGTCACACCGCTTCCTACGAGATAAGGGTAATAATAGTCATAAATAAATTTATCCTCATCGTCAAACTCGCCGCACACGGCAATACCCATATCGCCGGCAAAATTTTTGCGAAACTCGCCCAGCATGACATCTTCATTGTTGAGGGTGTAGGCACGGGAATCTGAATTCATAACTACCTCAGTCAGCAGCTCCTTTATCTTCTTTCTGTCAGTCATGGAACTGAAGCCAATGGCTCTCATAAATTTATGCAAAAATTTCACCTTCTTTCATTCATATCTGCTGTTTTCATGTATGATCGACTACTTTTCTGTCTATCTCTTCCACATTGACATAATACTGATCGTAATCGTTTTCATTCACTTTTACTTCTATCGTACTTCCTACAGGGAACACATATGAAGGATTGCTCCAGAGATTTTCACTCTTAAACCGATGAATGACATCTCTGTATTCGTCCCTGTATGTACAATAAATAACAAAAGGGTGAACACCATTCATACTGAAGCTTGTATTGTATGCAATCTCTTCTACTGTGGCATAGATGCTTCTCCCCTGTTCCCTTAGCCTCTTTTTACTTCGGGATCTCAAGATCATAAACATCAGCCAGCCACCGCCGACTGATGTAAAGAGCAGGCCCAGACCAAGGAAAATACCTGTTCCGACATATAGCCCCGAATCCGCCTGTACCTGCCACGGATCATCCGGATTACAGTAAAGGGAAATTTCTTTTCCCACTGCCATACGGCTGGAATATGAATTAATAGGTACATTTTCATACTGTTTTCCGTTATATTCATAGGTGACAAATACTGAATGACGTATTTCTCTGTTGGTGCCCCGATAGGATTCTATATCCGTTATCCTTCCTGATATTTCTACCGCTGTTTCCATAAATTGTAGCGTTGATACAAACCAGAAGATTCCGGCAGCTAACATCACAACTCCTACAAATGTAAATATACAGGGTATTAACTTTAAGCCTTTATCTGCTCTTTTCATCCGTTTTATCCTTCCTTATTTCTGGGGAAGAATCCTGTCTTTTCCACCCATATAAGGACGCAGCGCCTCGGGAATATGAATGACGCCGTCCGCATCCACATTGTTCTCCAAGAATGCAATCAGTCCTCTGGGGGATGCGAGCACTGTATTATTTAAGGTATGCACATAATATGTCCCGTTTTCCCCTTTTGTACGAATACCGAGACGTCTGGCCTGAGCGTCCCCCAGGGTGGAACAGGAACCCACCTCGAAATATTTCTGCTGTCTGGGACTCCATGCTTCCACATCGCAGGATTTTACTTTCAGATCGGCCAGATCTCCGCTGCAACATTCCAGAGTGCGAACCGGAACGTCAAGACTTCTGAAAAACTCTACCGTATAAGACCACATTTTATCATACCATTCCATGGAGTCTTCAGGCTTACAGAGCACCACCATCTCCTGCTTTTCAAACTGATGAACACGGTAAACGCCGCGCTCCTCGATTCCATGGGAACCGACTTCTTTCCTGAAACAGGGAGAGTAGGAAGTCATGGTGATGGGAAGGCTCTTCTCCTCTACAATCTGTCCTTTGAATTTACCGATCATGGAATGTTCGGAAGTACCGATTAAGTATAAGTCCTCTCCCTCGATTTTATACATCATTGCTTCCATTTCCGCAAAACTCATAACACCGTTTACTACGCTGCTGCGGATCATAAAAGGAGGGATGCAGTATGTGAATCCCTTATCGATCATAAAATCTCTGGCATAGCTGATCATTGCGGAATGAATTCTGGCCGCATCTCCCATCAGATAATAAAAGCCGTTTCCGCTGGTACGTCCTGCGGCGTCTTTATCCAAACCGCAGATTCGGTCCAGAATATCTGCATGATAAGGTACTTCAAAGTCAGGAACCACGGGATCGCCATATTTCTGTATCTCGACATTCTCACTGTCATCTTTGCCGATGGGCACCGAAGGATCAATAATATTGGGAATCTTCATCATAATATTGGTGACCTTTTCCTGAAGTTCATTTTCCAGAACCTCCAGCTCAGCCAGGCGTTTTGCGCCTGCCGCCACCAATGCCTTCTTTTCCTCTGCCTCCTCTTTTTTGCCCTGACCCATGAGCACACCGATCTCTTTGGAAATCTTATTGCGGTTTGCACGCAGATCGTCGGCCTCCTGTTTGGCTTTTCTGCTCTCCGCATCCAATGCGATCACTTCATCCACAAGAGGAAGCTTCGCTTCCTGAAATTTCTTTTTGATATTCTCCTTCACCAGATCAGGATTCTCTCTCAAAAACTTAATATCAATCATAATATCCTCCATCCTGTCGCGATCTGCGGCATTCTTTTACTTATCTTCTCCAATGGCAAGCGCAAGCGCCTCTTCTTCTTCCTTGCCAAGGGACAGGGAACTTTCCCCGTTTTTGATCTCTTTCGTATAGGAATAGCAGCCTTCCGTACTGTGGACAGAATTCAAAATAAATCCATTGTCATTCTCGTCCAACATTGCCAGGCAGAAACTTAACTGACCGCCCATCTGATTAAAGGCGTCATATTTCACAAGACCCATCTTTTGATAGGCAAATTCCATCTTTTTAAAAAGTGTACGGATATCCTTACGGTTCTTGTCCACATTGTTCTTTAAAAAATGGTTGTCCTCAAAAAGTGTGGCGATATCCTCCTCCAGACTTTTTCCGTCTTTTCCTGTGGTAAATCTGTCTAACCTTCCGGATAATTTCGTGGTCTTTCTAATCTGAACGATCAAAAGAATCAGCACGATCAGCAACAGCACAATCATCGCACCCATGCCAATGACCAGATATCCCAGATCCAATCCGGTGAGACCCATCTGCTCTAATAATTCTGTATTCATTTTTAATCTGCTCCAATCTGTCTACGTTAAAAGCTTTTCACGCTTGTCCCATCAGGTCGATCAATCTGTCCAAATCATCATGATTATAAAATTCTATCTCGATCTTACCGGCGCCCTCTCCCTTAGATGTCACGGTAACCTTTGTGCTCAGACGCTGCTTCAACTTTTCCTCAATATCCTGATAGATGGCCTCAAGCGTTTTGTCGTCCGGCTTTTTGGGTTTAGCCGGCTTGTGAAGATTTTTTACCAGCTTTTCCACATCACGGACACTGAGCTTTTCGTCAAAAATCTTCTGGGCCAGACTATATTGTTCCTCTGCATCCTCCACAGCCAGAAGCGCCCGGGCATGTCCGGTAGAAATCATATCGTCTATCACCATCTGCTGCACTTCGTCTGAGAGCTTCAACAATCTCACAGAATTGGTAACTGCGGCACGGCTCTTGGACACACGCTCCGCCACTTCGTCCTGCTTTAAATGGAATTCAGTCAACAGCCTTTTATAAGCCTGTGCCTCTTCTATAGGGTTTAAATCTTCGCGCTGAATATTCTCGATCAAAGAAATTTCCACAATTTCCTGCTCGGAATAATTGCGGATAATCACCGGCACTTCCTGCAGACCGGCCATGCGGGAGGCACGCCATCTGCGCTCTCCGGCAATAATTTCATAATGATCTTTTCGATCCTGTACTAAAATAGGCTGCAGCAGACCAAACTGCTTGATGGAATCGGCAAGCTCCTGCAGGGAATCCTCATCAAAATTCTTTCTGGGCTGCTCTCTGTTGGGTTCTACCATCGTAATCTTTACCATGGTCTCAGGCCCTTCTGTCCCTGTTTCCTTCTTTCCGGCAGCCGCGGATTCTTCCTTCTTTACTTTTGTCTCACCTACTACGTTCGGAATCAGAGAATCGATTCCCTTTCCCAGTCCTCTCTGTACTCTCGCTGCCATACCCGCTCTCCTTATTTTTTATAATTAATTACCTCATCTGCCAGATTCAAATATGCCTCCGCTCCGGCAGATTTGGCATCATATCGTGTGATGGGCATTCCATAGCTGGGCGCCTCCGCCAGTCGGATATTTCTGGGTATCAAGGTCTCATATACATGTGACTTTAAATTTTGTTTCACGTTTTCAACTACCTGCATGGATAGATTTGTACGGGAATCATACATGGTGAAGACCACACCCTCCATATCAAGAGGCGGATTCAGACGCTCCTTCACCAGATTCACGGTGTGAATCAATTGGCTTAATCCTTCCAACGCATAATACTCACATTGAATAGGAACGATCACGCTGTCTGCAGTGGTCATTGCATTGATCGTCAACATATTCAGAGAAGGGGGACAGTCAATAATTATGAAATCAAAATTATCTTTTACATAATCTACTTCATTCTTTAGTATGTATTCCTTGCGTTCTACGCCGATCAGCTCGATCTCTGCCGCCGCCAGATTTACATTGGAGGGAACCACAGATACATTGTGAATGACGTCTCTGATCATGCAGTCGCCGATGGAACATTCACCAAGGATAAGTTCGTAGATGGTATTGTCCAATTCATTCTTATCAATACCATATCCACTGGTAGTATTGCCCTGAGGATCTGTATCGATCACCAGAACTTTTTTCCCTTTCATTGCCAGAGCTGCTGATAAATTGATTGACGTGGTAGTCTTTCCCACTCCGCCTTTTTGATTTGCTATTGCAATTGTTCTTCCCATATTTCTTCGCCTTTCATCTTTGGGATTTTATTTTCATTTCTTTCAGTTTTCACATGTTCCATTATAGCATGGTTTTTTTCATATATCCATATCAAATGTTGTGATTTTTAGTTTAACCGGGCCGATGGGAGGAGTCAGGGATTGTTTTGCAAGCTGGCTGCGGTTGGGTGTTTTCTAATAGTGCGGCTGTGAATCTCACAATTTACGGGCCGGCTATAAGGCGCATCCGTGCGCCGTATAGCCTAAAATGCGCATCCATGCGCATTTTTCCCTCAGATCCTGACCGCACTATAAGAAAACGCTCCAACCTCCGCCAACGCTTACAAAACAATCCCTGCCTCCTCCCATCTCGGTACCGGCTAAATAAAAATGCAATTATATATGTCCCTAAGTGAACCGAGTTGACAGTTAAAAAGATTACAGAAATAATATTTTTATGTTTCACGCTTCATTTTTTTAATGTTTCACAGAATTTTTTACAATATCTAGGGTCTAAATGTTTCACGTGAAACATTATCTTGTGTCTGCTTTTAAATAAAAGAGGAATGTTTCACGTGAAACATTCCTCTTTTGACAACTCTCTGTTAAATATCTGTTATTCTTCTGTATTTTGCTGTAATATTTTCTGTAAAGCTTCAACTATCATTGATAATTCCAATTTTGCTCTGTCTGGATCCTGACTTATAAATTTGATACTTAATTGAATTTTGTGTAATACAGATTCTAAATTATTGTATAGATTCAAATCAACAGTAGGTTCATTTACTTTTTTCTCAGTGTCTTTCAAAACTTCTTGCATAATGTTAATAATAGTGTCTAATTTTTCTACTCTCTTTTCTAATTGAGAATTCTGTTTCTCGTAATCTTCCTTTTCCATATTTGACTGTTCTAATTCACTTCTATGTAAATCCATATTCTTTCTTGGAGAAAAAATTCTAAAATCATCCTCTTCGTTTTCCTGTATCTTCTTATTAAAAGTTTGCGTCTCTTGAATATGTAAATTATTCGTATCAATCTGTGATTGCAGATCAGTTCTCTCTTCACATAAATCAGATAATACATGATTCATTTCTTCATATAAATTTGCTTTCATATATAATCCCCGCTTTCATTTTACTTCCTTTTCAGAATAGTTTTATATAAATATACAGAGAACATTTTTATCTTGTCACTTGTTTGGCCGGTACCTCCCGACTCAACATGGTCCAACTTAATTAATAGGCTCTTTGGAAGGAAGTCCCGCTTTTCTCGGATATTTTATTGGCGTGGGTTTTACTTTCTCTATGATATAAAGATTGCGATAGATTTCAGAATCAGGTAGATTAAAGTCTACTTGTCTCTCAATTTGTCCTCCAAGTATAGAGATTGCTTTTTGAGCAGCTTTAGTCTCTTCAGATGACTTTTCTGATTTATAGGAAATAAAATAACCGCCAACATGGACAAAAGGGAGGCAATATTCCGATAAAGTAGAAAGGTTTGCCACCGCTCTGGACACACAGAGGGTAAACTGTTCTCTCAGTTTATCAGGTTTGGCAAAATCCTCCGCACGGCCATGTATTGTTTTCACGTGAAACAAATTCAATTTCTCGATAACAGCATCCAAAAATTGAATCCGTTTATTCAAAGAATCTAATAATGTCATTTGAATCTGGGGAAAAGCAATTTTTAATGCCAGGCCGGGAAACCCCGCTCCTGTTCCTACATCAATAACGGATATTTCCTGATCTATCTCATAAGCCTTCACAATAGAGAGACTGTCAACAAAATGTTTCTTCATCACATCCTCAAACTCTGTGATTGCCGTAAGATTCATAAATCCATTCCATTCTGTCAACATCTCATAATAGGTTAAAAATTGTTCTATCTGTTTTTCCGTAAGAGAAATACCAAGACTTTGTAAATCATGCTCAAATTGTTCTGTATTATATTTCGCCATACTTATCTCCTTAGTGAAATTAATAAGTTTCTCTTTTATTTCTGTGTTCCAGATATATCAGTAAAACAGAAATATCAGAGGGAGATACTCCTGAAATTCTGGAAGCCTGTCCCACAGATACAGGTCTGAATTCCTTCAGTTTCTGTCTTGCTTCCAAACGCAGAGACGGAACTTGATCATAATCTAAATCCTCCGGTATTTTTTTCTTCTCCATCTTTTTGTATTGTTCAACCTGACGTTTTTGCCTCAATATATAGCCTTCATATTTAATCTCAATCTCAACCTGCTCAATCACTTGAGAAATTAATTTATCACTTACTTTCACATAAAGCTTTTCTACCTCCTCAATGAAATAAGCCATAGAGTCATCCCTGGTTTTATCAATCTCTTTTAATGTTTCATAAGATAATTCGGGACGGCAGATCAACTCGGCAAGACTGGCTGCAGTTTTCAGGTAGGCGCTGTTATATTTCTCCAAAAAATTCTGAACCTCTTTATTGGCTCCCATCATGGTATTCTTCAGGCGTTCCATTTCTTTTTCGATTAAAAATTTCTTCGCCAGAACTTCTCTGTATTGTTCAAGAGAAATCAAACCCACCTGGAAACCTTTTTCTCTGAGGCGAAGGTCCGCATTATCCTGGCGAAGGAGTAGACGATATTCCGCACGGGAAGTCATCATACGGTAAGGTTCTCTGTTATCCTTTGTCACCAGATCGTCAATTAAGACTCCAATATAACTCTCTCCCCTGTCCAGTATCAAAGGTTCTTTGTTTAAAATCTCCATGGCCGCATTGATACCTGCTACCAGGCCCTGACTGGCTGCCTCTTCATAACCGCTGCTACCGTTAAACTGGCCGGCGCTGAATAATCCTTTTACCGATCGGAATTCCAAAGTGGGATAGAGTTGTCCCGCTGCAATACAATCATATTCAATGGCATAGGCATTACGCACAATCTTACAATGTTCCAGACCGGGAACAGTGCGGTACATGGCAAGCTGTACATCCTCCGGCAGTGAGGAAGACATACCGCCGACATACATTTCATTTGTGTGAATTCCCTCCGGTTCAATGAATACCTGATGTCTTTCTTTCTCTGCAAACTTTACTACCTTGTCTTCAATGGAAGGACAATATCTGGGACCTGTTCCCTCGATAATTCCGGCATATATTGGCGAACGATCCAAGTTGTTTCGTATGATCTCATGGGTGTCTGCATTGGTATAAGTAAGCCAGCAGGAAACCTGCTCTTTTTGGATGTCTTCGGGATCTGTAGAAAAAGAAAAAGGTACAATCCTGTCGTCGCCAAACTGTTCTTCCATTTTCTCAAAATCAATACTTCTCTTATCCATCCTGGCAGGAGTACCTGTCTTAAAACGACGTAATACAATTCCCATGTTTTGCAAAGATTCTGACAGATGTGTCGCTGATTGCAAACCATTAGGACCGGTATATGTGATAGCCTCTCCACAAAGACATCTGGAATTCAGATAAGTACCTGTACAGAGTATCACAGCTTTACATTCATAAATACCTCCGGTATAGATTCTGACTCCGGTAATTATTTTTCTTTGCAAATTATTATTATCATATTCAGTTTTCCATAAAAGTTCGCATACCTCTGCCTGCTTGATTGTCAGATGCTCCTGATTCTCCAAAACCGTGCGCATGGCTCTGGTATAATCCGCTTTATCAGCCTGGGCTCTCAGAGAGTGAACTGCAGGACCCTTAGAAAGATTCAACATCTTAGATTGTATAAAGGTCTTGTCAATATTTTTTCCCATCTCACCGCCCAGTGCGTCCAATTCCCTGACAAGATGTCCCTTTGAAGAACCTCCTATATTGGGATTGCAGGGCATCAGAGCAATACTGTCCACACTCACTGTAAAAATCACAGTCTCCAGACCAAGCCGTGCACAGGCAAGCGCCGCCTCACACCCCGCATGACCGGCGCCCACCACACAGACGTCTACACTCTCACGAACTTCATGAATCTTTTTATCCATCATACAGATTACCCTTCCGTTATTTTCCCATACAGAATTTGCTGAAAATCTCATCCATCAGGTCATCTTCCACTTCCTCTCCGATGATCAGCCCCAGAGATGAATAAGCGCTCATCAGATCAATAGAATAAAAGTCTTCAGGCATATGATCTTCAATACTTTTCAGTACCAGTTCTAAACTTTCAAAAGCTTCTGTAAGAGCTTTCCTGTGACGAAGATTTGTGATTACAGGTTCTCCATGACTTTCGATCATTCCTTCAAAAAACAGTTTCTGAATGGTTTCACATAATTCCTTCATACCGCTTCCATCTTTTGTAGAAGTATAAATTAAGGTGCTATTACAAAGCATTTCATCTGAAAGAATCTGTTCTTCCTCTACTTTTTGTTCCAGATCGGATTTATTAAAAATAATAATTGATTTCTTATGATCAATTGTGGAAAAATGATTAATCATGGAAAAAATCTCTCTGTCGCTCTCATCCAGCTCCTGTGAGGCGTCTATCACACAGAGTATCAGATCTGCATCCTCTGCATACTGCTTAGCTTTCTCAACTCCTATTTTTTCTACCATGTCTTGTGTATCATGAATACCGGCCGTATCTACAATATTGAGATGAATGCCGTTTATTTGAACACTCTCTCTCAGCACATCTCTCGTGGTTCCGGCTATATCTGTGACGATCGCTCTGTCTTCTCCGAGAAGCATATTGAGGAGAGAAGATTTTCCTACATTCGGTTTTCCCAGAATTACTGTGGAGATACCTTCTTTTATCAGTCTTCCATTGGTTGAAGTGGCGATGAGATCATTTATTTGATTATTGATTTCATATATCTTCTGATATAAGGTTTCGGGATATCCTTCCAGACTGATGTGTTCAGGATCATCCAGAGCTGATTCTATAAAAGCAATCTCATAAATGAGTTGATCTCTTAATAGTTTAATTTTTGTATACAGGTTTCCCTGAAGTTGATTAATGGAACATTTTAAGGACAGCTCATTCTGGGAATGGATCAAATCCATGACGGCCTCTGCTCTGGACAGATCGATCCTTCCATTCAGAAAAGCCCTTTTGGTAAATTCCCCCGGCCCGGCAAGTCTTGCACCATTTTCACAGACAAGTTCAAGAATTTTCTGTACCACAAGTACACCGCCATGACAATGAATCTCCACAGTGTCTTCAGCAGTAAAGCTTTTTGGTTTCTTCATTACAGAAACCATCACTTCATCTATCACTTCATTTTCATTGGAAGGATTCACTATATAACCGTAATGTATGGTATGACTTTTAACATCTCTCAGAATTTTTCTGCCGCCTGGAGTACGAAATACATGATCTCCTACCTCCACAGCCTTTTCACCACTGATTCTGATAATTGCGATACCGGCGTTTGAGAGAGCCGTGGCAATGGCGGCTATTGTGTCTGTGTTCATATACAAATTCCTTCTCATTCCATATAATAAAAACCGGATATATGAATTATATCACATACCCGGTTTACTTGATACAAAAAATATTGGTACTTATGATCAGAAACTGACTATCTCTTCAGAGTGACAACTACCCGTCTGAAAGGCTCATCTCCCTCGCTGTGTGTCGTCACATATTTATCATTCTGAAGCGCAGAATGAATAATCCGTCTCTCATAAGGATTCATGGGCTCCAGAGAAACAGGTCTCTTAGTCCTCTTTACCTTATAAGCAATATTCTTTGCCAGATTTTCCAGTGTTTCTCTTCTTCTCTCCCTATAATTCTCTGTGTCAACCTTTACTCTGATATAATTTTCAGAACCCTTATTGACTACGAGAGATACCAGATACTGAAGGGAATCCAGAGTCTGTCCTCTCTTACCGATGAGAATACCCATCTCATCTCCGTTCAGGTCAATATCCATGGATTTTTCAGCAGCGTCATATCTTACAGCTACAGTTACCTCAAGATTCATAGCCTTAAACACATCATTGAGAAAAGTTTCCGCTCTTTTCTCAACAGAACCGTCAGAAACCGCAGAGACATTGTAGACAGTTTCTGTTTTTTGTGAATGATCAGTTTTTACAGATTCTGACACTTTGGAAATCACAGGAGAGTCAGTTTTTTCCTCAACCTCTTCTTTGATTGCGGCTTTGATCACAGCCGGCTTGGAACCGATTCCTAAAAATCCATTAGAACCTTCTTCTATCACATCATAATGGAGTCTATCGCTTGTCACACCTAACCTTTGACAGGCTTCAGTAATTGCATCACTCAAATTTTTGGCTGATACTTCAATAAATTCCATATATTCCTCCATTCTTTCATATAATGAACATGAATAATTATTTATTATTTCTCTTGTTGTAATCACTCACCATATTTGCTTTGGACATCATACTTCCTGAATTCCCATTGGATGTTTTGGAGGAAGTATTCTTATTGATATTATTACTGCCGGTTGAAGTGCCTTTGGATGAATCGATATTTGCCCTCTGCTGAATACTCTTGATATTTTTGGTATTCATATTGGCATAAGCATTTAACTTTTCCTGATTCTCCTTGATCTTCTCCATCTTTTTGGCACTCTTGTCCGCATTTTTTTCGATGATCGCATTGAAATCCATCTTATCAATATGCTTATTGATCAATACCTGCTGAATACCTCTCACCACGCTGCCGGCCACCCAATAGAGTCCCATACCTGCAGGCAGTGTGAAACAGAACCATGCAGACAAAAGAGGCATAAACAAATTTATGGTCTTCATTGTGCTCTGCATCTGAGCAGTCTGATCATCCACAGGTCCGTTATTCTCCTGCTGAGGCATCAGCTTTACGCTGATCCACTGTGTCACTGCGGACAAAACGGGAATTGCCAGTGCGCCGATCAACAGAAGCCATGCTCCATTGTGGAAAGCTTCTATAATTAACTGCTGAGGAGAATCTCCGATATTCAGGCCCAAAAAATTATTATAAGTATCTATCAGGCCCCGGGTAGTCTCATTACTAATGATCAAATTGCCATTAAATGTAAGATTGGACAGATCATAATGCTGTGCTACCAAAGACATGTCCGATGAAGAAAGCCGGTTCAAAACATCAACAATACCGTTCTCAAGATTTCCGTCCGTCATGCTCTTTCCGTACATGGCAACGGTATTGGCTATCTTGCTGGAAGCAGCCACCTGATCCGCATTTATAAACTCCGTATAAGTGGGATTCATCAGCCATTCTGCGCCGTCAGTGGCAATAACTTTCGCTGCAAGAACACGAAATGTATCTCCAATCTTAGTAACATAAGCAGGCATGGCATAGATAACACGATACAATGCAAACAAAATAGGCATCTGAATCAACAGATATCCACAGCTTCCCGTGGGAGATACGCCATACTTTGCGTATACGGCCTGCATTTCGCTATTCATGGCCATCTGAGAATTCTGATCCTTGCGATTCTTATATTTTGCCTGAATTGCCTGAAGCTCGGGATTCATCTTGGAAGAAAGCTTTGCAAATTTCTGCTGCTTGATCGTCAGAGGCATCATCAAAAGATTTATTACAATTGTAAATAAAATAATTGCCAGACCGATATTGGGAATTCCAATCATATCGATTACAGTGAAAATTCCCTCCATGATCTTACCGAGTATCCACACAATATACTTAAAAACAGGCGTGGAGTTCTGTGTCAATAAAATACCGTTCATTCATCCTCCTGGCTTTGCCGTGTTCCGATATTAAACTGAAAAACATGTTCTGGAACAGGATCATATCCGCCCTTTGACAAGGGGTTACATCGAAGAATTCTCCAAAATGCCAAAATGCCACCCTTCAAAGCTCCATATCTCTCTACGGCTTCAAGACCATATTGAGAACATGTGGGAATATAGGGACATTTTGTCCTCTTTAACGGAGACAAATATCTTTGATAAAATTTTATACCGGCAATAAAAAGTTTTTTCATAAAAATGTTTCAGATAAATTGAGCAATATGATGAAGTTTACCCAAATGTAGCAGTGCGCTCTCTACCTCTCTGTAACCGACGGCAGCCGCACTTGGTCTCGCGATGATTACCATATCCAAACCACTATTGAATATGTCTTCATGTAATCTGTAACTTTCCCGAATAAGTCTTGTGACGCGATGTCTCACAACACTGTTTCCGACTTTTTTGCTTACACTGATTCCGATCCTGTTGATACCCAGGCCATTTTCCATAATATACATAATCAGGTACCGGTTGGCATGTGATCTGCCATCCTTATACACGGAACGGAATTGATGATTTTTTCTTAATGATTCCGAAAAACGCATTGAAATCCCTCAAAATTGCAAAAAGGTCACATTTCTGTGACCTATGCGGATAATCTTTTTCTTCCTTTTGCACGTCTTGCTGCTAAAACTTTTCTTCCCCCGGGAGTACTCATTCTTGCTCTGAAACCATGTACCCTGGCATGAGAACGCTTTTTAGGCTGAAATGTCATTTTCATGAATATGCACCTCCTTCTTTTTCAGGAAAATAGCATATTTGATTTTATAAGAAAACATTGATTCTGTCAAGCAAAAATACTTAAAAATAAAGGATTTTTCGCGTAAAATTTATATAAATTTTTTTAATTCCACTTATCCACATAGATATCCACAATTTTTTATACACTTTGAAATATCCACAAATTGTTTATTACTTGTGGATAAGTATAATTTATCATTCTATTTTCTGCGTAAAAAATGTTCAAAAGTATGAAAAATAAGAATTCAAATATAGTTATCAACATTATGTGGATATCTTTATTCTTTTTATCTCGATTTTATGTTCATAACTAACATTTGAAATATTTATTTCTTTATATTAAAATGATACATAGGAGTTTTATGGTATCAGAAAGAGGCGGAGAGAATGGATTTGATCAGAGAAAACTGGAATATGATAAAAGAGACCGTAAGGAGAGAGTATGAGCTCTCCCCCATCTCTTTTCACACATGGGTAGAACCCCTGGAATATCACGACACAGTAGATGACGTGGTATATATTATAATACCTTCTGATCAGGGCATGTCTCTGAATTATATTTCTTCCAAATACAGCAAATTTTTTCAAGTGACCATCACAGAGATGTTCGATCACAATTATGAGATCAGTTTTGTACTGGAAAAAGACTTAAAATCCAGCCGTACCACAGAAAATGACGCTCAGCATGTGAATCCTGTTTACAATATCAATTATGAAAATGCTCATTTGAATCCAAAATATAAATTTGATACCTTTGTGGTGGGAAGCAATAATAAATTTGCCCAGTCAGCCTGTCTGGCAGTGGCTGAGAATCCCGGAGAAGTCTACAATCCTCTCTACTTATATGGAGAACCCGGACTGGGTAAAACCCATTTAATGCATTCCATCGGTCATTTCATTCTGGAACAGAACCCGGATATGAAAGTATTATATGTCACCAGCGAAGACTTCACAAATGAAGTGATCGACTCCATCCGCAGCGGTAACGCCGCTTCCATGAGCAAGCTTAGGGAAAAATACAGAAATGTGGATGTACTCATGGTGGACGATGTGCAGTTCATCATCGGAAAAGAGAGTACCCAGGAAGAATTTTTCCACACTTTTAACGCCCTGCATTCCACAAGAAAACAGATTGTTCTCTCGTCGGACAAACCTCCGAAAGAGATTGAGGTCCTTGAGGAACGCTTCCGGTCCCGTTTTGAATGGGGACTTATCGCCGACATAAAAGCTCCTGACTATGAGACAAGAATGGCTATTTTGCGCAAAAATGCAGAATCCTGCGATTTGAATATCGGTGAAGATATCATTAATTATATTGCAACCAACATTAAGTCAAATATCAGAGAGCTGGAAGGAGCCTTCAACAAGATCATAGCAGCGGCCAAATTAAACAAAGTGGAACTGACGCTTCCACTGGCCGAAGAAGCTCTGAAAGATGTCATCTATCCTAACAAGCCAAATGAGGTCACACCTACCGTGATCATAAATATCGTGGCGGATCATTTCGGAGTAAAACCTGAAGATATCACCTCCAAGAGAAGAAACTCCGAGTTTGTGCTTCCCAGACAGGTCGTTATGTATCTGTGCAGAAACCTCATTGATATTTCTCTTGAGAATATTGCTACTATATTAAATAAGAAGGATCACACTACAGTCATGCACGGATGCAAACGGATTGAAAATGAGATTGCCAACAATGTGGATTTCAAGAATAAAGTGGATATCATCATAAAAAAGATCAATCCGTCCTGACCCTTTAAAAATTTTAAAAAACTGAATGTTGATAACTTCACAGTTGTTATGAAGTTATCCTGAAATATTCGCAAATAAAATCATTTCATTTTTGTCCTGAAAATAGTATAATAGAAATGGTTTTGCACATATCGACACCTATTACTAAGGATTACTTTTAAAATGTTTATTAATAGATAGAAAAGGTCCGCCTCAGAAGCTTACACTCAGCTTTCAGTACAGGAAGGAGTTATACACATGAAATTAAAATGTTCCAAAGCGAATCTCCTGAACGGAGTCCAGACAGTATCAAAAGCAGTTCCCAACAAGACTACCATGTCTATTCTGGAATGCATTCTCGTGGACGCTACAAATGGAGTGATAAAGCTCACTGCAAATGATATGGAACTTGGAATCGAGACAATCGTCGAGGGTGATATTCTTGAGAAAGGAATCATTGCTCTGGATGCGAAGATATTTCTTGAGATCGTGAGAAAACTCCCTGATGGAGATATATTGATCCATACGGACGATTCCTGTAAGACAAGTATTACCTGTGGAAAGGCGAAATTTAATATTATAGGCAAATCAGGAGAAGATTTCTCCTATCTTCCTGATATTGAGAAAGATAATCAGCTTGTCATCAGCCAGTTTACCCTGAAGGAAGTTGTGAGACAGACTATTTTTTCCATTTCGGACAATGACAACAATAAGCTTATGACAGGAGAACTGTTTGACATCAACGGAGATGAATTGAAAGTGGTCTCTCTGGACGGCCACCGTATTTCCATCCGTAAGATTCAGTTGAAGGACAGCTATGAACCCAGAAAAGTGGTGGTTCCCGGTAAGACTTTGAATGAGGTCAGCAAAATTCTGCCCGGAGATGCACAGAGTGATGTGACGATCTCCTTTACGCCCAAGCATATTGTGTTTGAATTTGATAATACCACGGTTGTATCGCGTCTGATCGAGGGGGAATACTTCAAGATAGATCAGATGCTTTCCAGCGATTATGAGACAAAGGTAAAGATAAACAAAAAGGAATTTTTGAATTGTATCGACCGGGCTACTCTTCTGGTGAAAGAGGGAGATAAAAAGCCAATCATTATCAATATCACAGACGGAAGCATGGAACTGAGGATTAATTCTGTTCTCGGAAGCATGAACGAAGATATTGATATTGAGAAGAACGGAAAGGATCTGATGATCGGATTTAATCCCAAATTCCTGATAGATGCCCTGCGGGTAATAGAGGACGAGGAAGTAGAACTGTATATGGTCAATCCCAAGGCTCCATGCTTTATCAAGAACCCTGAGGAAAGCTATATCTATCTGATCCTTCCCGTTAATTTTTCTACAGTAAGTTGAGAAATTGATATTGAATTATTTAAACAGTAAGTTAAAGAGGTTTATATCATGCAGACGATTCAATTGAAGGATGACCATATCAAGCTTGGACAGGCTTTGAAAGCCGCCGGTCTGGTGGGATCGGGCGTGGATGCAAAGTTTGCCATACAGGACGGACTTGTAAAGGTCAATGGCCGCGTTGAACTTCAACGCGGGAAAAAGCTGGTGGCAGGCGATGTGGTGGAATATGAGGATAATACGCTTTACATTAAGTAATCGTTTGGGGTATAAGAATGATAATAAAATCCATAGAACTGGCAGATTACAGAAATTATGAATCTCTAAAGCTGCAGTTTGACAAGAAAACCAATATTTTGTATGGGGATAATGCCCAGGGCAAAACGAATATTTTAGAAGCCATCTATGTAGCCGCCACCACAAAGTCTCATAAAGGAAGCAAAGACAAAGAGATTATCAATTTTGACAAAGAGGAAGCACATATCAGAACTTACATAGAGAAAGAAAATCTGGAAACCCGGGTAGACATGCATCTTCGCAAATCCAAGTCCAAAGGCATTGCGGTGGACGGCAAGAAGCTGAAGAAGGCTGCTGATCTTCTGGGCCTCTGTAATGTGGTGTTTTTTTCTCCGGAAGATCTCGGGATCATAAAGAACGGTCCTGCGGAGAGAAGAAGGTTTATAGATATGGAGCTGTGTCAATTAGATTCCATCTATCTGTATAATCTAAACAATTATAATAAGATCGTCAATCAGAGAAATAAACTTCTGAAAGATATGTATATGAATCCTGATTTGAAAGAGACCTTAAATATTTGGGATATGCAGCTTGTCTCTTATGGATCGAAAATAATAGAGCGCCGGAGAGTGTTTGTAGATCAGTTAAATGAAATTATTTATGACATCCATAAAAAGCTTTCCGGAGATAAAGAAGAACTTCGCATTGTCTATGAACCAAATGTTGAGGTTGAAGACTTTGAAAAGAGTATGAGAGACAGACAAGACAGAGATATCCGTGCTAAAATGACGACTGTTGGTCCTCACAGAGATGATTTTTCCATTATGGTCGGTCAGGTTGACATACGCAGATTCGGTTCTCAGGGCCAGCAGAGAACGGCAGCCCTGTCCTTAAAACTTTCTGAGATTGAACTTGTTAAAAAGATTACAAAGGACAGTCCTGTTCTTCTTCTGGATGATGTACTTTCAGAGCTTGACAGCAGCAGACAAAATTATCTACTGAACAGTATCGGAGACATTCAGACCATTATTACCTGTACAGGTTTGGAAGAATTTGTCAATAATAGATTTGAAATCAATCGTGTATTTAGAGTGACAGAGGGAATAGTCACACTTATGGGCAATAGTCAGGAGGAATCATGAACGAAGAAATCATGAATAGCACAGTTGTTGAGAATGAGTACGGAGCCGATCAGATTCAGATTCTGGAAGGTCTGGAAGCTGTCCGCAAAAGACCCGGTATGTATATTGGCAGCACTTCATCGAGAGGACTGCATCATCTGGTCTACGAGATTGTGGACAATGCGGTGGATGAGGCTCTTGCCGGTTATTGCAATACCATTGACGTTACCATAAATGAAGATAATTCTGTCACAGTTATCGATAACGGACGCGGAATCCCTGTGGGCATTAATCACAAAGCAGGAGTGCCGGCAGTTGAAGTTGTGTTTACCATTCTTCATGCCGGCGGTAAATTCGGCGGCGGGGGTTACAAAGTCTCCGGCGGACTGCACGGTGTGGGAGCTTCAGTTGTGAACGCACTTTCCGAATGGCTTGAGGTGGAGATTTGCCAGGAAGGAAAGATCTATAAACAACGCTATGAGAGAGGACATGTCTCATATCCTCTGAAGGAAATTGGAATCTGTCCCTCTGACAAAACCGGTACAAAAATTACTTTTTTACCGGATAAAGCTATTTTTACCGAGACTACTGTATATGAATTTGATGTGTTAAAGAGAAGACTGAGAGAAATGGCCTTTTTGACTAAAGGTCTCCGCATTATACTCAGAGATAATCGCGCTGAGGAGGAGGCTATAAACAATGAAGAGACTTTAGCTTCTCCCGAAACTGTTTCTGAGCCTGTAAATTCAGAGAAAGAGCTTGAGAAAAAACAGATTGATGAACTTTTGTCAAGAGCCGGTGCCGATCAGGCAGATACTTCCGTCAAAGTCAAAACGGGAGGAAAAATCGGAAAGACACATTTTATCACGCTGGAAAACGGAAGCAGACAAAAAGTCATTGAATTTTATTATGAGGGCGGTATCAAAGAATTTGTAGCTTATCTGAACAAAAGTAAAGATCCTCTCTATGATAAAATTATCTATTTTGAGGGGGAGAAGAATCATGTCTATGTTGAAGTATCTTTCCAGCATAATGATTCTTATAACGAGAGTGTTTTCAGCTTTGTCAATAATATCAATACGCCGGAGGGCGGCACTCATTTAATGGGATTCAGAAATGCCATTACCAAGACCTTTAATGATTATGCCCGCAGCGCCAAGCTTCTCAAAGACAGTGAGCCCAATCTGTCCGGTGAAGATATCAGGGAGGGTCTGACCGCTATTGTCAGCGTAAAAATTGAAGATCCTCAGTTTGAGGGACAGACTAAGCAGAAATTGGGAAACAGCGAGGCCAGAGGTGCTGTGGACAGTATCGTCAGTGAACAGCTCATGTACTTTTTAGAACAGAATCCTTCCATAGCGAAATCAATTTGTGAGAAATCCATTCTGGCTCAGAGAGCCAGAGAAGCAGCCAGAAAAGCCAGAGATCTCACCAGAAGAAAGACTGCTTTAGAGGGAATGTCTCTTCCCGGAAAGCTTGCAGATTGTTCCGATAAAGATCCTGCAAACTGTGAGATTTATATTGTTGAGGGAGATTCCGCAGGAGGAAGCGCGAAAACTGCTCGTTCCCGTGCCACTCAGGCAATCCTGCCGCTGCGCGGTAAAATTCTGAATGTTGAGAAAGCACGGCTTGACAAAATTTATGCCAACGCAGAGATTAAGGCTATGATCACAGCTTTCGGCACAGGAATCCATGAAGATTTTGACATTTCCAAGCTTCGCTATAACAAGATCATTCTCATGACAGATGCGGATGTGGACGGAGCGCATATCAGTACCCTGCTGCTCACCTTTCTGTACCGTTTTATGCCGGAACTGATCAGACAGGGTCATGTGTTCCTTGCAAAACCTCCTCTGTATAAACTTGAGAAAAATAAAAAAGTATGGTATGCCTACAGTGATGAAGAACTGGATGAGATACTGAAGGAAGTAGGACGTGACCAGAACAATAAGATTCAGCGCTATAAAGGTCTCGGAGAGATGGATGCGGAGCAGCTCTGGGAGACTACCATGGATCCTGAGCGCCGTATTCTCCTCAGAGTTAATTATGATGAAGAGACGGAATCGGAACTGGATCTGACCTTTACTACTCTCATGGGTGATAAAGTGGAACCCCGACGTGAATTTATAGAAGAAAACGCAAGATTTGTAAAGAATCTTGACATTTAAAACAGAGAGTATTCAGAACAGAAAGGTTAAGTATGAACGACGATATTTTTGATAAGGTTCAGGATGAGGATAAAATCCACGAGGTGGACAAAATCCATGAAGTGGATTTGAAAGAGCGGATGGAGACATTCTATATTGATTATGCCATGAGTGTTATCGCATCCAGGGCGCTTCCCGATGTGAGAGACGGTTTGAAACCGGTTCAGCGCCGCGTCCTCTATTCGATGATCGAATTGAACAATGGCCCCGACAAGCCGCACCGTAAAAGTGCCCGTATTGTCGGTGATACCATGGGTAAATATCACCCTCACGGAGACAGTTCTATCTATGGAGCATTGGTAAATATGGCGCAGGAATGGTCTACCAGATATCCTCTGGTGGACGGTCATGGTAATTTCGGTTCCATGGATGGAGACGGCGCCGCTGCCATGCGTTATACAGAGGCAAGACTTTCCAAAATCTCCATGGAGCTTCTTGCGGATATCAACAAAGATACTGTTGATTTTGTTCCCAACTTTGACGATACGGAGAAGGAACCCGTGGTACTTCCCAGCCGTTATCCCAATTTGCTGGTAAACGGTACAACAGGTATTGCGGTGGGTATGGCCACGAATATTCCTCCTCACAATCTTCGTGAAGTAATAAACGCGGTGGTAAAGATTATTGACAACCGAGTTCAGGAGGACAGAGCCACTACCATAGATGAGGTGTTATCCATTATCAAGGCTCCCGATTTTCCCACAGGAGGCCTGATAATGGGTACCAGAGGATGCGAGGAAGCTTATCGCACGGGACGGGGCAAAGTCCGAATCCGCGCAGTGACCAATATTGAGACGCTGCCCAGCGGAAAGACTCAGATTATAGCTACAGAACTGCCCTATATGGTAAATAAAGCGAATCTGATCGTCAAGATCGCTGAGCTTGTAAAATTAAAAAAGATTGACGGTATTACGGATATCCGCGACGAGTCCAACAGAGAAGGCGTCCGCGTGGTAATCGAGCTTCGGCGGGATGCCAATGCCAATGTAATCTTAAATCAGTTGTTCAAGCATACACAACTTCAGGACACTTTCGGAGTGATCATGCTGGCTCTGGTAAATAATGAGCCAAAAGTTATGAATCTCCTCGAGATGCTGAATTATTATCTCCAGCATCAGGAGGATGTGGTCACCCGCAGGACAAAATACGATCTGAATAAGGCTGAGGAGAGAGACCATATCTTACAGGGTCTCTTGAAAGCACTTGATTTTATTGATGAAGTAATCTCCATTATTCGCAGTAGCCAAAATGCGCAGATTGCCAAGGAGAGATTGATCGAGAGATTTGAACTTTCCGATGTTCAGGCTCAGGCTATCGTGGATATGCGTCTGAGAGCACTCACCGGTCTGGAGAGAGAGAAACTCGAAAACGAACACAGAGAACTTGAAATACGCATTGGAGAATTAAAGGCAATTCTTGCGGATGAAAAACTGCTGCTTGGCGTCATTAAGGAAGAGATCATGATGATTGCCGAAAAATATGGTGACGACAGGCGAAGCAGCATTGGTTTTGATGAGTTTGATATATCCATGGAAGATATGATTCCTTATGACAATACTGTCATTGCAATGACCAGACTCGGTTATATCAAGCGTATGACTGTAGACAATTTTAAGGCACAGAACCGCGGCGGAAAGGGCATCAAGGGGATGCAGACCATCGAGGACGACTATATTGAAGACCTTCTGATGAGCACTACCCACCATTATATGAATTTCTTTACCAATATGGGACGGGTATATCGCCTGAAAGCTTATGAGATTCCCGAGGCCGGGAGAACTGCCCGGGGAACCGCAGTGATCAATCTGCTCCAGCTTCAGCCCGGAGAGAAGATCACAGCCATGATTCCTATTAAGGAATATGATGAAAACAAGTATCTTTTTATGGTTACCAAAAAGGGTATCGTAAAAAAGACGCCTCTGGCAGATTTTGCAAACGTAAGAAAAAATGGTCTCACGGCAATTCTTCTGAAGGATGACGACGAACTCATCGAAGTGAAGACCACCGATGCCGACAGCGATATTTTCCTTGTGACCAGACAAGGAATGTGTATCCGATTTAAAGAGACAGACGTACGTCCTACCGGAAGAGCTTCCATGGGAGTTATCGGTATGAATCTTTCTCCTGAAGACGAAGTTATCGGTATGCAGCTCCAGATTCAGGGAGATTCTCTTTTGATCGTATCTGAGAACGGCCTTGGAAAACGTACTTATCTGGATGAATTTACAGTGCAGAAACGCGGCGGAAAAGGCGTAAAATGCTATAAAATTACCGATAAAACCGGCGATGTGGTAGGTGTTAAAGCTGTGACGGATGACAATGAGTTGATGATGATCACCACAGAGGGAATCATTATCCAGCTGCGTATGCAGGATATCTCTACACTTGGTAGAATCACCTCCGGCGTAAAGATGATGAATCTGGATGAAGGTGTCAAAGTAGCCCAGATTGCCAAGGTTCGCGGAAAAATCTCTGAGGAAAATCAGGAATCTGACAGCGAAGAGGATGAATCGGAAGAAAAAAATGACGAAAAATCCTGAAAAATTTCTTGAAATTCCTGATTATTAGGTGTAGATTATATGAGGATGTACCGGAAAAGTTTGTGCCATGAGGTACAAACTTTTCTTATTCTGTTTATTTCATGTAACATATCAAGTATTACATGAATAATATATGAGTCGAAAAGAGAGGGAATCAGAATGTCTGTTTCAACGGTAAAGGAGTATTTAAAACAGTTTGACCTGGATAACAAGGTGGAAGAGTTTACAGAGTCCAGCGCTACTGTGGAACTTGCGGCACACGCGGCAGGAGTGATTCCTGCCATGATAGCCAAAACATTGTCTTTCAAGGTAGGAGACCGGGCGGTTCTCATTGTGACAAGCGGCGACACTAAAGTAGACAATCGCAAATTCAAAGACAAATTTGGTATGAAGGCAAAAATGCTGACACCGGAAGAAGTCGAAGAATACACAGGACATACCATTGGAGGAGTATGCCCTTATGCAAATCCAGAGGGAAAAACAAAAGTGTATCTGGACGAATCCATGAAGCGTTTTGACATGGCTCTTCCGGCAGCAGGCAGCTCAAGCAGTTGTGTGAGACTGACGATCAAGGAGCTGGAGCGTTCCTGTCCCGGTGCGGAATGGGCAGATATCTGTAAATTGCCCGATGATGCCAACTGAAATTACAAACTACCATTGCAGACAAGGAGAGTGGATTTAGTATGGAAGCATATGTAATTTTTAAAGATCTTGCAATTATCATTGTGTTTGCAAAATTTTTCGGACTTTTGGCGAGGAAACTCAAAGCACCTCAGGTTGTGGGAGAGATCATTGCCGGTCTATTGATTGGCCCCAGTATTCTTGGATTAGTACAGCAAACAGAATTTCTGACACAAATGGCGGAAATAGGCGTTATCCTTTTAATGTTTTCTGCCGGTCTGGAGACAAATTTAAAAGATCTTCTGAAGACCGGACCCATCGCTTTTCTCATAGCCTGCGCGGGTGTGTTTGTCCCGCTCATTGGCGGTACTCTTCTCTATATGGGATTTTACGGAACGGCTCCCTGGGGTTCCGAGAAATTTTATATGGCGGTTTTCATCGGCGTGATCATGACGGCCACCAGTGTGAGTATCACAGTACAATCTCTCAAAGAGCTGGGAAAATTAAAGGGTAAAGTTGGAACCACGATCTTAAGCGCGGCCATAATAGACGACGTCATCGGCATTATCGTTCTCACCTTTGTTGTGGGCGTGAAAAATCCCGAATCTAATCCGGGTCAGGTGGTTCTCTCCACTCTGTTATTCTTTGCCTTTGTACTGGTTGTAGGATTCGTCCTATACAAAATCTTTAATAAAATTGATGAAAAATACCCCCATACCAGAAGAATCCCTATTCTGGGTCTCGCCCTCTGCTTCTTTTTTGCCTATGTTGCAGAAAAATATTTTGGCATTGCGGATATCACGGGTGCATATGTGGCCGGTATTATTCTCTGTTCTCTCAGAGATTCCGATTACATAGCCAATAAAATGGACACGAATTCCTATATGCTCTTTGATCCGATCTTTTTTGCAAGTATCGGATTAAAAACCAGCATCGACAATATTGATACCAATATCCTGCTCTTCTCCGTGGGATTTGTGATTGTGGCTCTGGTCTGCAAGATTGTCGGCTGCGGACTCATGGCTAAAGTCTGCAGATTCAGCTTTCCGGATTCTTTAAAAATTGGCGTGGGCATGATGACGCGTGGAGAGGTAGCCCTGATCGTGGCACAGAAAGGTCTGTCCGTAGGCCTTCTCACCTCCGTATATTTTACGTCGGTGATTCTGCTGATCATAGTTTCCAGTATTTTGACACCCATCATTTTGAAGATACTGTACGCCAAAGAAAAACCATGCGAAACCTAAAAAATTGTTAATGCTCATGTATTATATATAAATAAGCGTTGCCTTTTTTGCCTGTCCTCTCAAGAATGTCCATGTAGTATAAAATATTTACGACAGTGCCTGCCAGCGGGACAGGAATATGTGCGGCTTTCCCAAAGTCCTTTACAGTGAATTCGCCCTCCAGTTCACAAGGCACGAATTGCATGTAATCTTTCATGCAGTCAATCTTCACTTCTTCCACCAATTGCGTGGGGATTCGGTCATAACGGCTGGATCCCTTTTTTTTATCCCTGCTCCATCCATTCAAAAGCTTATACTCCTCCATATCCAGAAGAACCAGCTTTAGACGAAGATTCGGATTTTTTAGAAACATCTTAATCTTATATAATTCAGGAAAAACCATATAAGCATTTCCTTTTTTTGGAGATTTACGCGGTTTGCTCAATTCGCCGCTCTCAGGATCTATCCAGATCACCCATTTCTCCCTTGGTATGGGATACACGATAGTCACGGGATAGAGTGTGAGAAATGCACTGAGCTTATTTCGCATTTTATTAAACTGCCGGGTCTGAATCTCAACAATCTCTCCGTCATGATAGATATCCGCCACATAATTGTCAATGGGAATCTCCTGATGATCCTCGTCCGCTTCATAATAGTTTTTCAAAATCGCATGAACAGTCTTCTCAGACAACGTGCCAATACCAAACCGCTGCCTGTCCACCCCTATGATCTTGTCCCTTGCGGCCTGAAAAGCCTGTTGATCCAACATACAATTTATCTCCTGTACTAATTAACTATCCAAAACACCCTTTATTGTACTGTAATTTAACTTTCCCTTCAAGATTTTAATATACTATCTTCTTATCCGAGACATTGTATTACTAATCAATCGGTATCGAGGCGGTGGGAGACTGGAAGGGTAGATGGCTGTGATGTCTCCTTGCAGGTTTTTGGCGTAGAAATAGCTGGCCTCTGCCTTAGTGCCTTTCTTATAGGTAAGAGTGGTCACTTTTCCGGTAGCATCGTAGTAGTAGTGCAGGGTCTCATATCCGATCTGTTCGAATAGCAGCGTCCAGTCGTTGCAGCGGTAGGTGGTGATATACAAATTGCATTATTAATAGACATCTATTAGGAATATATAACATTACTCGTTATTTTCATATATATCAGAAAATTTTCCAAATCACTTTCAACATTCTCTGTATTTACACATAGTGAAAGCTCTAATTTTAAAAAAAATCTGCGTATTAATGATATCATCCAAGCTGTAGACATATAATAATAGTCTGCAACATCGTCCTTACTTGAAATACGTACTTCTTGTCCTCCTTTTTGAACAGAACAATAAACGTAACATTCATAACCATTTCTAAAAGCCACCATTTTAAACGATACCGTATTGCCATTAAAGAAATTTTTCCAAATTAGACCAACTTTCAGGGTACATCCAATCGTTTCAAACGGTATTGTATATGCTTGAATTTTTTTAGTGTAAATTTCCAACATAGAATCCTCAAAAGTGCAGATTTTGTCATCCAACTGATTTGTATATTTTACTTTCATCATAATGGTCTCCCAAATATTGTCCAATGCTTTGCACTACCAGTAACACTATTTGTCATTGTATTCCAGGTATTTTGCTGCCAATGCCAAACATTATGAGGTGCTTTGTTATGAGGCGAGTATAGCTCAATAAATTTAGTTCTATAATTTCCATTTGCTTTTGGAATCTTATATTTAATACCTGGATAACCATTACCCGATTTGTTAGATGGTTTTAGTTTCCCTATTTCTTGTATTTAAATGCCTTTTGCTGCAACTGTAGTAAAGGATGCTCCAGCAGTAATATCTCCTGTCATAAACCCATCGCATGCACCATCTATTGCACCACTTACAGCACCAATTGCAGCACTTGTTGCAGCTATTTTTAGAGATGCGATTAAAACAGGAGCCGCGGTACCGCTGGTCGCTGCAGTTGCAATAACACCAATTGCAATTGCCGAAGAAATATTCCTTTGCAGTCAACAACTGGGAGGATGTCAGCCTGTTTTTCCAGTTCCCTGATGAAGTACGCCGTATCATGTACACGACAAATATAATTGAGGGGCTAAACCGACAGTAAGATAATCGACAACAAAATCATACTCATGATTCGACATAATATTATACATATCTGAATCTTATCAGAAGGACTTTTCCTCCATAGACACAGAAAAATTTACCGCCTCGAACATTTCTTTAATTATTTGATATGTGCACTTTCCAAAATAGTTTTTACACTTTTCAAATTGTTCTTTATTACATATTAACCTTTCTAGCACACTAAATAAAATTACTTTATCCGAATATTTTTCATGTAATAATAAAACTTCTTCTATAAATTTAAATATTTTTTCTAACGCTGCAACCTTATTTTTAACAAGGTTTTCTTCAATATAAGGAGTGAAAATATCACCAAATACAACATGGCTGCCTGTTTCATCTCCTTCCTGCCAAATTACTTCATCATAATACCTTTGTTTTAATTCAGGAAATCTATTAATCAATAATTGATTTAATTGTGCACTATTCATTAATATCCACCTACTATTAGTATTGTCATAGCCATTCTTTACCTTTTCTATAGGTTCGGCTATG
>CANCYO010000024.1 GCA_947382415.1 uncultured Lachnospiraceae bacterium
AATCATCATCATGTACATCAATTTTTCCATACGATTTTCTCCTTTACATTCTATGGGGTTCAGTGGGGTTATTATATTATATTTATCCGGCAATAGCAATTGGTCTGTCACTTTCCGGAAGCCATAAATGATTTCCTCCTTTCTCGCGCATGGGGCGTACATGGTTTCGTTTTAATGCCATATTGAATTTGAATCATAAATAGTTTATCATAGAATAGTGACAAAGACTGTCACCATTCGGAAAGGAGTTCAAAAATGTCAAAGGCAGAACGGCTTATCGAAATGATGATAACAATAAATGCAAAAAAGGATTTTACGGTAGGCGAATTGGCAAAAGAATTTTCTGTATCAAAAAGAACCATACTGCGTGACTTGCAGGTTTTGGAGCATGCGGGTTTCCCTCTTTACTCCGAAGTCGGGGCGGCAGGTGGCTATCATATATTAAAAGAACGCATTTTGCCGCCAATTGCTTTTTCAGAAAGCGAAGCAAAAGCTATTTTCTTCGCCTGTCAAGCCTTGCAATATCACCGTGACCTGCCGTTTGAACAGGAAACCATATCCGTCTTGAAAAAATTTTTGAATTGTCTGCCATTAGATCTGCAAAACAGTATTACGCAGATTCAAAACAAGGTTGTATTTTGGATTCCAGACAGACATTGTAATTCGCCATTGCTTAAAGCAATGTTTCTTGCTGCCATAAACCGCCATGCCGTAACAATACGCTATTCGTCAACATATTCTGAAAGTACGCGCACAGTTATACCTATTGGCTTATATGCTATGAATGGACTTTGGTATTGCCCCGCCTATTGTATAACAGCAAATCAAATCAGAGTGTTTCGGGTTGACCGTATCAAAGAAATCATAGAGGAAAAGCCCTATCCGAAAGGAAAATATCCTATTCCTGCGTCAATTCAAGAGTATCTTGAAAAACCAGAGGTTAAAAACGATTACCGCATAAAAATTCAACTGACAGATATAGGTGTCAGACGCTGTGAGAGTGAATGTTTGCTTGCAAGTGGATTGAAAACATTTTCAACAGGCGGCGGGGTAATCGACATGGAAATAAACCATGCTGCTTTAGAATGGGTTGCTGATTATATATTGCCGTTTGGAAATAATGCCACAGTGTTAGAACCAGTGGAGTTAATAAAGTTGATTCAACAAAAAATATACGAATTACATCAGCATTATTGCAAATCGGTTTAACAAGAGACAATTAAAACAGATGGGTGCTTTAAAATATGCATTGTGCATTGGTTTACCTTTGTGGCAAATGTGGGGTAGCAGTGAAAACTATGGTAAACCAAGGAAATTACTGCTGATATTTATGGAGGAGTAGAATTGTTGGAATTTGAAGAAGGCAATGGGAGTTCTACATGGGTGTGGTGTTATTAATATTAGGTGCGCTTGGGGAAATATTGCCGGTAAAAACAGTTGACAGATTAGCTGCCGCAGTGGGAATCTCTGATTTTATCAAATGATGTTGGATTGTTGCAACGATAGTGTTGGGTCTCACGGTTATATTTTATTGGTTGAAAAATAAAACAGACTGATATCTGTCCGGAATACAAAAGGGGCTATGGCGCTGCCAAGCTGCAGTCGCGCCATAGCCTTTTTGTAACCGGTGCTGATGTTGTATGAAAGCCCAATATATTTATTGTCCGGCCTGTTTCTGAAGTATTTCTTTCAGTGAGTCGTACTCCTCCTGCATTTTCTGGAAGGTTTCGGTATCGCCGCCTTCGGTATCAGGATGGTAGGCCTTGCACAGGGATTTGTACCGTTTTTCCAGCTTCTCGGAATTGTTGCAGCCGGAGAAAAAGACGGCGGATTTCAGTGGATCGGCGGTTTCCGCCTGAAGCCTTTCTGCCATGTTTTTAACTTCTTCACGCTGCTTCTCCAGTTGCTGAATGCGGGGAATCAGCTTCTTGAATTTGTCCAGAGGTATGCCGTTTTTATATTTGGTGCATTCGTCCACAATATCGGAAAGATTGCGGAAATAATTACCCCAGGTGCTGCGCAGCAGCGCGTTGTCTTTGGCGGAGAGAACGGCTTCCACCATATCCCCCAGAGGCTCCAGACTCTCGATATGTTCTTCCAGGTTCTGTATATAAGCGTCCCCTGTCTCTGTGGCTGCTTCCGAATCCCGGGCCATATGCCAGTCGCTTTCCTGAAGAGTGCGGATGTTTTCATCCAGTTCGTCTCCGGTCATCTTCAGTTCCTGTGCCCATTCATGCCATTCGATACCCAGAGACAGCAGCACTACGATAAAGGTGGCCATGATTGCAATGTACATTACAATGCCATATACAATGGAAAAGGTGTCAAACTTGCCGATAAATTGCAGCAGCCCGATACCGAAGGTTTCCTTTACTTCGAGATGTATGCTGACAAGGCTGCTGACGATCAGCAGTCCGCTCAGGATAAAGGATGCGGGCAGCGCAAAGGAGATCACGGTGATGATCACTTTGTTAACAGCGTACAGGATCGTATAGAACAGGCAGAGGAAAGCGTTTGCCACCTTATTGCCGCTCAGATTGATGTATTGATAATCGCTCTCACATGTTGCGTAAAGCGATAAGAATCCTGTGTAGGTGAGATCATAAATGAGCCCGAAAAAGCCGATGACAGCAGTCCAGATCACCGTGATAAAGGTGGTGGCCAGAGTCATCAAAAAGATAAAGATCATCACAAATACAAACCCGATCAGGAATATGATGATCAGCATCCCGATAGCTTCCAGACCGCCCGAGGGGTTTTTCATAAATTCAAAGGCCATGATCAAAAATACAGTGATCAACAGCATACCCAGGATGACGGCTACCTTTTCCAACGCTTTTGCAATCAGTTTGCTGGCAGTGGCAATCAGAAGCAGGGGCAGGGCGATCAGAGAGAGTATATTGATTTTGAGTATTTTGAGTATTTTTTCCATCGGTCTCTCCTCCTATTCAAACTGAGCCAGTTCATACTGGATGCTCTCAATGAATGAATTGTTGGAGCCCAGATTCACCGTGATCTTGTCGCCGGTTGCAGCATCCTTATAGATGGCTTGGGTATCGTCGAATCCCCAGCCATACAGAAGGCTTCTGGTAAAGGTGTCCGGCTCGCCATAAAGGCCGTCGGTCTTGTGGCAGACGGTTTCGGGAGACATACCCAGCGTCACACCCTGAGGAAATACAACATTATTTTTGAAGACATAGATACCGATCAGTTTGCAGGTGTGCCAGTCTGCGGGGGAATCTGACTGATTCTGAAGCGTCAGGCGCACACCCATCTGTCCGTCTGCTATTTCGATCTTTCCATAGGCCGGCACCTGACCTGACTGAATTTCGTATGTGAGATCTAATTGGGAGATCAGCTCGGAGGCATTGTCTGCCCGCAGATCAATGATTTTTCTGTTGATCTGGATATGTCCGTCAAATTTTTCCGCAAGGATCATCTCCGGCATGGGCTGTACGGACATCCAGTGTTTTGTAAATTCCTCCGTATTATCTATAAACACATGAATCTCGGAGGGTTTGTCTGTGGAGAGTTCCACGCTCTCCACGTCCGCAGACACGGAGATTCCCGTGTTAAAGGTCTGGCTGGCGGACAGCATATAGACTGCATAGACGCCGGGGTGGAGAGATATCTCTTTTTGGAAGCTGTTGTCCTGATTCAAAGAGATGCGATATACTTTTTCGTTTGTAATGTTTTTCAGGGTGAGGTTTATGGCAAAATTTTTCTGCACGTTTTCTTCCAGCATGGACAGTTCTTTCGGAATGTCCACAAAGGAAATGGTGCATTTGCAGTCGCCCTCGTCCAGTTTGCCTTCTTTGCCGCAGCCCGCCAGAGCGAGAGTCAGAAAAAGACCTCCCAGAAGCAGGGGCAGCAGGCGTTTGTGCTTTTGCTTGAATGTTTGCATAGGGGTACTCCAATCTTTTAGAATTATTTGTCCGGTTGTAATAAAAATCCCAGTGCCACGGGGAACATATAAAACAGGATCAGATAGTATCGCAGGTCGGCCACCGGTCCGCAAAGGCAGGTTGCGCATACCAGTAATTCCAGTAGCAGAGTGAGGGCTGCCGGGCGGTTCTTCCGGCGGATTGCGTAAAACAGGGCGATCAGCATCGTAACGAACATGGTTCCGGTGGAAAAAAGCAGGCGTATCACGGGAACATTGCGATAACTTCCATTCATGATCCCCCAGTAGAAATCGTTTAACGGGGGGCAGAGGGGCCTGCAGTATTCGAGCATCCAGTCCGAGATGTCGAAATAGCGGTAGCGGTAGGAATCCATCAGCTCCGTCCAGGGATACCAGGCCTGATAGGTATTCGCGGCAAAGGAGGCAATGTAGATCCCGGGATATTCCAGGCCCTTTCGGATCCACAGGGACAGGTAATCGCTCTTATATTCCATGATCGTGTCCAGATGATACCAGAAGGCAGTCTTGATGGGGTCTGCGATCAGAGGATCGTAACTGTCCAGCATCCGCGGGTCTATGGCATTGTAGAGCAGATCCAGATCCCCGCCGGGGAAGGCGGCTTCGCCCTCCTCATCGTAAAGTCTGGCAAGCTGCTGAAAGGGTACGCTCAATGCCTCCGCGGCGCTGCTCTCCCGCGCTCCCAGAAGCGTGATCATACCTTTATTGATACCTGTGTAAGCCAGCACGGCGGCCAGATAAAGGAGCAAAAGGCTTCGCCAGTGTTTTCGCAAAAGCAGCGCGGCAAAGACCGCGAACACCACCAGGGCGTAGACAATATTTTTGCGAAGCAGACAGGAGAGGCAGAGGAGAACGCCGATGCCTGCCCATTGTGCGAAGGAGACCTTGCGGCCGTCCGTCAGGGCTTTGTACAGCTCATACTGTTTCACACATGCCGTCAGCAGAACGGCATAGCACACCACGTCCTTGGTGGTAGCCATGGCAAAGAGAACCACAGGCGGACAGATGGCGTAAAACAAAAATGACAGTAGTGTCAAACTCCGTTTTCCGGTCAGACGGTATACAAAACGAACCGCATGTCCGAAACAGAGGGCACAGATGCCCATCTGAACCAGATTATACAAAAACACACCGAAAGTCAGATCCGCGGGGTACAGGCTGTGTCCGAGGGTGATGAGCCCCCCGCCGATAATGGTGTGCAGCAGGGGATGATGGGCGTCAAAGGGCACTTCCGCGTACATGATCTGGGGAAGCTGTACGCCGATATCATAGCAGTAAAAGCCCGGATAACAGCCCAGCAGGCACAGCACATAGATGAGATACAGCAAAGCACCTGTATAGAGCCAGAGATGCCGGATCTCGACAGGCGGACAGACTTTGGGTGCGGCGGCTCTTTTTTCCAGTTTATCAAATCCCCAACAAATCAGACACCCCAAAAGCATAAATTCCACAATGCCAAGTATCACGCATTGGACCGGCGTCAACACGCCGATGTTCTGAAAAAATGCAGAATGGTGTATGGAGGTTTTGTATGTCATACTGAGCTGCCAGCCGCCAATCTGCAGGATCGTCAAAATGAGAGACAGCAGGGCGGCGATCCACTTGTTTCGATGTCTCGCGAACATGTATTATTCCTTTCCCAAAGCGCTTACTGCAGAAAGCACCAGTAGATACCGCTGCCGACGGCAGACAGACAGACGAGGAACCGTAAGCTGATATCGGCGGTCCGATCTTCCCGATCATGAAAAATTTCCAGAATACCGGCTCCCAGAATACAAAAGCAGATCTGCGCATAGCCGAAAAAAACGGCGGGTGTTTTCAGCATAGCAACCAGTCTCACCATCCACGGTCCTATGCGGCGGATGTAATCCCAGGGAAAGCAGCGCAGTGCGGGGAGCGTGAGCAGGCAGCCCATGATTCCCCAGAAAGGGAAAAATGCTTTTTCCGCGTCTATAAAAGCCCCTGATTCTTTTATAAACCGATTCCTGACAAAAAGCAACCATAATCCGGCGAGAAGACACAAAAAAAGCGCCAAACCCAGTCCGGGCGAGTCATTGCGGGACACATAAGAGGAAAACAGGCTGCCCACACTATAGCCCCTGGGAGCAATACTTTCCAGTGAGAGCTTCAGCGTCTCGAAATTTTCACCGGAGAGGTAGGATTTCAGAAGAAACATGCGGGGCAGGCATAGAAAACAGCCCAAAAGGGGCGGTAAAAGCAAAAGCGGTCTGCGGCCCCGGGTATAGAGAAAGGCGCACAGTGTCATCCCGGCCATAATCAAAAGCTGTAGAATATCGATCAGGCCGATGCCCATAAGGGCGAGGGTGGCAGGCAGCAGAAACAGGAGTTTTTTCGTGCGCTTTTGTCCGGTTTTCATCAGGACGGCCATGGACCACAGATACAGAGGAATCAGCAGGAAGATCAACGCAAGGGTATGGTCCTGTGTCCTGTGGCAAACGTAAATGCGAAAAGGGCACAGCATATAGAGCAGCACTCCAAAAAAACGGGCTGTCCGCTGCCGCTCATACAGGCGTCCGAACATCAGACAGGCCGAGATCAGAGTCGCGGCGTCGATGAACCATTCTATTCCATTGATTGCGAGTATTCCGTCTAACGTATTCATAATAACTGCACCCATCTTTTTTTACACAATTGGTCATTTCGTTTTCTGCCGTCTGTTTTTATATTCCACTAAACAGTGGTTCTGCCGAATACAGATAATATACATCCGAGTGAAAAGCAATTTCATTCACATAGTAGACTGCCGGGATCAGCAGCAGAAGTAATGCGGCGAACAGGAAAATCTGTTTGTGTTTCTGTGTCCGGATGTAGAGCGTACTAACTGCTGCCGCAAGAAGCAGAGTGAGGAGCAGAGGCGCCCATCGGACAAGCCGGTTTTCACCGGTTCCGCCGGACAGACTCCGGTCCAGCAGAAAACCCTGAAAAATAAGCGCTGCCCAAAGGAGACTGAAGATCAGCCTGCACAATCGTTGAGCCGGAGCATATCTGCGCTGCAGCAGTTCCCACAGAGAGATGCACAAAAGGGGAAACGCCGCAAAGATCAGATACCGTCCCCAGGCCCCCTCCCGGTACAACAGGCGCAGAGACCAGGGGCAGAGCGCATAGGTCATGGCGCCCAGCAGGGCGGCATATTCCCTGGTGGTCTCATCCGTCTGTATACAGCGGCGCAGGGCATGGTAAGCGCCCCACAGGGCAAGGCACACCGAGAACAGGACAGCCGGCTTATAAGAGGCCATAGTCGAAAAGCCGATTCTGCGCAGGGCCGCGGGCAGATATAAGGGCAGCAGTCCCTCTCTGAGACTCTGCCGGAGAGATACCGATTCGGAAGCCAGGGTTTCCATGCGAAGAAGATAGCCTGCGCTGTCAGTTCCCAGAATCATATAGTCGGTCAAATAGGGGAAAAAGGCCAGCAGCGTCACGCCCACAAGGCTGAAAAAGACAATCTGCCGCTGCTTGGTCACCCGGCCTTCCCGTATGCGTCTGCGAAAGGCGAGCAGTCCGTTGAGTACGCTCCCGCAGATCAGGAAGAGTGTCAGCAGAATACGGTTTCCCGCTCCGGTTCGATAAATCCGGACTTCCCGGATACCACCCGAGACGTCTCCGTCCTCGAAACTGAGTCTGACAAAGACGTCTTTGAGGTGGGCACAGACATAGTAATCACAAGCATAGTAGTCAGAGACGGTATGCTCCCGCCCCGCCCAGAGCTGAATGCCGTTGCCCCGCAGGGAACGGAAGGGCTTGTCCTCACAGACTAAAGCGGCCCGGCAGAGCTGTCCGTCCTGCAGATCGCTGTCGATCATAACCTGATAGACACCGGGGCGCAGTTCCATGCCTCCGCTCACATATCGTTCTGCATCGGATGGGTTGGCTTTACCCGTCTGACGCACAAATTCCGTGCCGTCGAAGACGGCAGTCTGTACAGGCTTCCGAAAGCAACCGGGCAGTAGCAGCAGGATCACCAGAAGTTCCGCCGCGTACAGGAGTATTTGATTGCGTGATGGTTTGTTATGCATGCAGATACCTCCTGCGTTTTATAATTTCTGCCGCATGCAGTCCTATCAGTCCTGTAATGGTGAGCAGGGTGATGAGTTCGCCCAGCCTCCAGTGCAGAGGCTCTATGAATTCGATAGATACGCTGCCCTCCCAGGCTGCGGGCAGCCACAGGCGAAGCTTATGATTGTCGCTGTCGTCTATGGTGAGGGGCGTACCTGTGGCTATATCGGTGGCGCGGTAACCTTTATAGAGCAGGATGGGAAGGTCTACATAGGAGACATGGCCGGCGGAATTTGCGCATACCAGCTCGGCGCGCAGGCCCCGTTTCTCATAGGAACAGATTGTCACGGCATCCTCTCCCTCAGGGTCAGCGAAGGTAAGCAGCGACTGGTCGGTTCCTTCTATTAAATATTCCGCTCCCGATACATAGCCGAAGCCCATGCTCTCCTGATTGTAAAGTTCCAGATAATCCTGTTCTCTGTCCACGGAGTCCATCAGGAACACATAGGAGGTGGCGATGCCCACCACAAGGACAACAATGCTCATGGGGAACAGGACGCTCCCATTATGTTTCCAATACCAGAAGAGAAACCCACACACAATCACCAGGCAGGCCGTACCCCATCCCAGAAAGCGGTTGGGAAACTGAAGGCTGCTCACCAGCGACGCTGCCGCAGGGTGGATGTTTTGTATCTGATCCCAGGGAAAACGGTTCAGACTCATGAGAAGCAGCAGAGCGCCAAAGGCAGCGGCAGTGCAGGCCAGTTTTTTCCGATTGTCTCTGACGTTTAGCCAGACGCCGCTGAAGGCCATGGCGGCAAAAACCAACAGTCCGATAATGAGGATCAGTCCTACGCCCACCGGATGGGAATACTGCATACCATTGTCCCCCTGAGGGGTATTAAGGCCGGAGCGCCAAAACTGAAAGGCAAGCTGCGGCAGCAGCAGTCCTCTGTCCTGAATGGTGCGGGCCGATATATGCCTGATATGCACATCCTGCGTCAGGTAATAGTCCAGAAAAGGGATCAGATACCACATACTCAGCCCCAGAGCGGCCAGAGCGCCTTTGCAAAGTGCCCAAAAGACGGGGAGCCTGAAAATTTTCCTGATAAATACAAGACAGATCAGAATGGTCAGAAACGCCGTGATCTCACAGGTCAGCACATGGGTCTGTATCAGGCCGGCGTAACCGATGGCCAGAGGCAGCCATGCTTTCTGACTGCGTTTGGCGTCAGAATCTGCAGTAAACGCCAGATAGAGTCCATAGGCGATCAGGGGGAAAAAGGTATAGGCGCTTCCTTCTCCCATGGCCCCGGTGATGACCAGCTTATAAATACGGAAGACAGAGAGTGTGTAAAGGCCGCTGCACAGCAGACCGATGGTGTCGTCCCCAAACATGCGTCCAAAGCAAAACCACGCGATCCAGACAGTTGCAAAATTTAATACAATACAATAAATACTGTAACTTTCCGTCACGGTAAATCCGATCATCCTGAGCAGCGCGGGAAAGTACAGCAGCGCGTTGCAATAGAAGATGCCGTTGGCATAGCCGTGGTCATATACCCATCTCGGTTCCAGACGCACAGGGAACTGTCCGCCCAGCAGACCATCCTTCACGCCCTCAATCCGCTGCAGATGATAGGTGAGATCCGCTCCGCCGATCAGTCCCTCATGCAGATAGGGGATGGAGGCGATAAAGCCGATAACGGTACAGAAAAAGAATACTTTTTTCTGATTTTCCGACAGGGGATATTTTTGCTGATAGCAGTAAAAGGTCAACACGGCAAGCGCTGCCAGTCCCCAGAATAAAAAGACCGCCAGAAGCTTTGTCCAGAGCAGGTTTGTCTCAACGACGGTCAGGCCCGTCACGACCAGATTCCCCTCTCCTCCGTAGGAGACTGTGACCTCAAGCGCCTCCGTACTCTCGTAGAGCCAGGCGTTGTAGGAGGTCTCATGCAGCGCGCTGTAGAGATGCTCGCCGTTTGTGAGCAGCCCTCCCGTGAACACCGTACCGTCTTTCAGACTGCACATTCCCACCAGATCCGTGTCGGTTTCATATTGCAGCCGGATCTCATATACTCCCGGTTTCAGGGCGATCTGATCGAATACCACCGTGTCGGAGGTGGGAGTTCCCGACTCAAAATAATAATACTTGTCCATTTGCAGGGATTCACAGGGCATGGCGATGCGCCAGATACAGAATGCACAGAGCAGGCTTAAGAGGAGGACAATAAGCCGAAAAGAGATTTTGGTATGTAAACTGAGTGACCTGATTCGATTAAAAAGCATATTGCGCCCCCGATTGTTCTTGAGGACATATTATCATATTGTCTTTGGGGTGTAAAGCGTAAAACCTTGCCGCACTATAAGAAAACGCTCCAGGCGCAGCCAATGCCCGCAGAAGCAACACTGTTTCTCACTGCCTCGATACCGGCTGAATGCAGCAAGCCTGTGGTAAAAAGATGCGCAGGCTTTTAAACAGCAATTGACACAATATATATAATGCTTTAAATTTAAGAATAATACAACAACCATGATATGGAAGAGGGAATGGAGGATGAGATCAGTGTCCAGGCATCGATTATTCGTTTTATGTGTATTGGTATCGCTGGCGGTTCTTTGCGGATGCAATAATAAAACTGAGGATATTACAGGCGATCAGGTTGAGAAGGAAGATGTATCACCTGGTGAAGTATCGTCTGCTATTGATGTTGAAACATTTGAGAGTTATGTAGATGATAAGACTCAGAGCGCGGAAACGGTCATACATGAGGTTATATATGATGCTGAGGCTGTGGGTTCTGTGTTTACATCAGGGGAAATGATGCAGATTGAAGCAGCCTGCAAATTAGATATGAATATGGATGGTGAGTTAGATGATATTTTTCTTGAAGCAGAAGAAACCGGGGATGGGTATCGGTATTCCTGTAACTTGCATATGAATGAGTTGGAATATGGGATGGGCAATATAATATTGGATGCAGAGGAAGGAATACCATTTTATCTGTTTACTCCGGACGGAAAACAATTGGCACTGGCTTTAGCCGTCCGTGACAATTCATTTAATTCCGAAACGTATATTTTTTTGTATGATGGCGAGGAAATAGAGGGGCTCATAGTTGCGGGTAATATACAGCGTTATGATCGGGAACAGGACTGCTTATTTGTGGAAACGCTTGTATATCAAATGCAGTGGCATGTGGCAGTTCGAGCCTGCAGACTGGCGCCGGATGCTGAGGGCTTTAATGAGATTATTTTTCAGGACGGGTATTGTGATTATATGACATATGATCCGCTCAGTGGAGAAAATAAGATTTTTAAATTGAAGAAGGATTTGAACGGATATTCCGATTGTTCGCTGAATGCAGATAATGTAATATTGCATGAGGGGACAGAGATCATTGTTTTAGGCGGAGATGCGAAAGAATGGATTTTGATTCAGACAGTACATGGTAGGTCTACATGCTGGCTTCCTGTAAGCAGCGGGTACATCGTGGCAGAGGATTCGGATATAGATGTCGGAGAATATTTTGAAAATATAGATATTGTAAATTAGTGATACGATGTTTTCCACGCTCTTTACTTTATCGCGCTACTATGGTAGAATGCGAAAGGTATCACTAACATACATGGAGGAGATAAAATTATGAAAAAGAAGTTTGCAATGCTTTTGAGTGTGGCAATGATAATGGGTCTGGAACTGAGCGGCTGTGGCAATGCGAAGACGGGCGGTAATGCCATGGTGTATGCGGTTGAGGCCGGTTCCGCGGGAGAGGCAGTTGCGCAGGAGAAGAATTTCCAGTTCAATTCCGTGGCGTCTCAGGCGGATGCGTTGATGGAGGTTGCTTCCGGCACTTCGGACGCGGCTATCATTGACCTTTTGATGGCGGGCGCCATGATCGGTGAGGGCACCAGTTATCCCAATCTGACCTATACGGACAAGCTGACCACGGAGGAGTATGGCGTGGGCTGCAGAAAGGGCTCCGACCTTGCCTCCTACATAAACGCTGTGCTGGCGGAGAGCTATGCGGACGGTTCCCTGAAGGAAATTGCGGAGAAGTACGGTGTGCAGGAATCTCTGGTGGAACAGGCTGCATGTGAGTATACGGCCTCTGCGGAGAGCGACGTGGCTTATATTCAGGGTAAGGGAACGCTGATCGTGGGCATCACGGAATTTGCGCCCATGGATTATCCGGATGAGTCGGGCGAGTGGATCGGCTTTGACGCCGATATGGCGCGCAAGGTAGCCGATAAGCTGGGCGTGGAGGCGCAGTTTGTCATTATCGACTGGGACAACAAGATCATGGAACTTAATTCCAAGAGCCTGGATGTGGTCTGGAATGGCATGACGCTGACCGATGAGGTGAAATCTGCCATGGAGTGTACAAATGCTTACTGCAACAATGCGCAGGTGGTAGTAGTACCTGCAAAATAGCAGTGCCCGTTAAATAGGAGAAGACTTATGTTTTGGACGGTTACCCAATCACTGCTCAACGGTCTGGGGACTACAATACAGATATTTTTATGGACGCTGGTGTTTGCCCTGCCTCTGGGATTATTGTTTGCCTTTGCATCCAGGAGCAGGTGGAAACCTCTGCGGCTTTTGATGCAGCTTGTGGTGTGGATAGTTCGGGGGACGCCCCTGATGCTGCAGTTAATCATTATTTTTTACGGCCCGGGATTGTGGCTTGGACACAATATCTGGAGTGGCGGAGAGGCCGGAAGGCTGACTGCCACCATCGTTGCGTTTTCCTTTAATTATGCCTGCTATTTTTCCGTGATCTTCCGCGGCGGCATAGAGAGTGTGCCGGCGGGCCAGAAAGAGGCGGGACAGGTGCTGGGCATGACCCGCAGCCAGATCTTTTTCCGGGTGACTTTGTTACAGATGATAAAGCGCGTGGTTCCGCCCATGTCCAATGAGATCATCACACTGGTGAAGGACACGTCTCTGGCGCGTATCATTGCGGCATATGAGCTGACCTTCGCAGGGTATTCTTTCATGAAATCGGACGGTATCACATGGCCTCTGTTCTATACGGGTGTGTTCTACCTGCTGTTTGTGGGAATCCTGACTTTGCTGTTTAACTATATCGAGCGCAGGCTGGATTATTTTAAGTAAGGGGAGGATGACACATGGCGATTTTGGAAGTTAAAAATATCGAGAAGCATTTTGGCAGTACAAAGGTGCTGGAGGATGTGAGCTTTTCTCTGGAGGAGGGAAACGCGCTCGCCATCATCGGTTCTTCCGGTTCCGGCAAGACCACGCTGCTTCGCTGTCTGAATTTTCTGGAGACTCCCGACAGCGGCAGTATCAGCGTACGGGGTGAGCTGCTGTTTGACGCGTCGGGTGAGGCGGCGGAGCGGGAGCGAAATCTGCGGAAAAAACGTCTCCATTTTGGTATGGTGTTTCAGTCCTTTAACCTGTTTCCCCAGTACACCGCTCTGGAAAATGTCACGCTGGCGGAGCGTCTTCTGGCCAGGGAGCAGGCTGATTTTAAACAGCGCAGGAAGGAAATCCATGAGGAAATAGACAGGCATGGCCGGGAGCTTCTGGAGCAGATGGGATTGTCGGAGAGAACGGAGCATTATCCCCATCAACTCTCGGGAGGACAACAGCAGCGGGTGGCCATCGCCAGGGCGCTGGCATTAAAGCCGGACATTCTGTGTTTTGACGAACCTACATCGGCGCTTGATCCGGAGCTGACGGGAGAGGTTCTGAAGGTGATCCGGGGATTGGCGGAGCAGAAGACGACCATGATCATCGTGACACATGAGATGGCGTTTGCCAGAGATGTGGCGGATCAGATTATTTTTATGGACGAGGGTGTGATCGTGGAGCAGGGCGCTCCCGGGGATGTCATCGACCATCCGAAGGAAGAGCGAACCAGACAGTTTTTGACCAGATATACCCAGAACAGCCGGCTGTAGCGAATACAGCCGGCTGTTAATCTTGCTTGACGGATTCAGGGGGATATATTTTCATAAAGAGCATCATTGGGAAATTGAGAACGCCGGGGTGTCCACAATCTGTCCGTCTTTTAAGTAGATCGTTCTCGGCATCTGTGCTGCGATTTTTTCATCATGTGTTACGACTATGATCGTTTTGCCCAAACGGTTCAGTTCTATCAGCAGATCAATGATCTCCTGACCGGTCTTACTGTCCAGAGACCCTGTTGGCTCGTCCGCCAGGATAACGGGCGCTTCTGTGATCAATGCTCTTGCGATGGCGCAGCGCTGCTGCTGGCCGCCTGAGAGCTTTGCAGGAATCTGCTTTGCATACTGCTCCATGCCGACTTTGGCCAATAGCTCCGTCACTGCTTCATATCGTTTCTTTTTCGGCATATTAATGGCTCTTAGCGGTAATTCTACATTTTCTCTTACGGTATAATCCTTTAACAGAGCAAATTGCTGAAAAATAAAACCGAAATGCTGTCTCCGGAATTTGTCACGCTGATTGTTGTTTAAGGTTCCTACATTTGTCTCATCAAATAAATAATCGCCCTCAGACCAGTTATCCAGACAGCCAATTATATTCAAAAGTGTGGTTTTGCCGGAACCGGATGCTCCCATTATCGCAATCATTTCACCGTCGCCGATCTCCAGGGAGACATTGTGCAATGCCGGAATATCGCTGCTGCTTTTGTTATATATTTTCGTTAAATTTTTGATTGTGATCATAATCTGCTCCTCAGTCCGTATTTTTTAACATATCTGCCGGTTTTAGCTTCATAACCAGTCTCATGGGAAACACGCTTAACGCAGCTCCAAATATGACCAAAATGACTACTGACTGCATGAAGCCAAGACGAATGTTGTCATACCAGGCAGCAATATTTCCAAAGACCAGCTCATATCCGCATGTGAGGACAAAAGCCGCCCCCAGAGAAATGCCTTCAAACAACGCAAATTGGGATATAATATCTATAAGGAGCCTGAGCTTCCCATATCCCAGCGTACGCTTTAACATATACTCATAAACATGTATTCCTCCCCAGAAATAAGCCAGGAAAGCGCAATTGATAAAGCACAGGGTCAGCATACAGATATATACTTTCTGATACAGGGAAATAAACTTTGCAAAGGGAGCTTCGTCTGCGGACAAGTAAATTGCATGCTCCATGTTGTATTCATGAAAAGGGTCTTCTTGCAGAAATGTGTGTGTCCATTCTGTGAATGACTCAGTTTCATCTGATAAATTACTCTTATAGATTACACAGATACCTCCCGTATTAAAAACCAGTTTATCAAGATCCTCCGGCGACAAACTGTCCTTAAAAATAAGACATCGCTCATCCCGGCCGGAAAAGGTGTTAGACTCATACTCTCCGACCACACAACACTCAATTTTGAAGACTTTAATATACCTGATTCCGTCAATAACGTATGTATCTTTTTTCCATGCATCGCCAATGATGCATTCAGGAGCGGATATATCGGTGTCACTTAAATAATAGTCCTCATATTTCACAGATTCCAATAATTCTTCGTTTTGCGTCCATAAAATATCTATGGCATCTACATTGATCACTCCTTCTCCAATTGGCCCATCGCATCTGAAAATGATAGTTCCGCCCGACATTGTCCCGTCTGTTATATCATTTGGATGTATTAAGTCCTTTCTGAAGATGCCTGTTACCACATGCCCATACCGGTATGTAGATTCTTCTCTGATGGCGCTGACCTGAACAAGCTGCCTGTTCAAATCCAATCCGTAATACATAATGACAAATGACACAAAGAGGGAAAGAAGAAAGAGCATGGAAAAAACCCGATTGTATTTAAAGAGTCTGTTTAACATTCTGCTCCTCCCATTCTTTAATCCCACGTTCCCCTGATTATTTCCGGTATACTCTTATTTTTGACATAAATAATTGGAACGATCGAGCACATCAGCGCTATCAGCACTGCACATAAAAGAATAGAAACCGGGAGATTTATCCATAAAATATATCTTAATTCATAGGCGATTGCGGTGGATTGGGAAAAAATTAACAGGTATTCTAAAAAAACAACCATCCCAAAAGCAATCAAGGATGCTATCAGCATTTTCATCAGATTTTCACCCAAAAGAATTAAAAATATTTTCTTTCTGTCTATTCCCGCTATGATCCATACTCCAAGTTCTTCTTTCCTGAATAAAATTGTCAACAACTGGGCGGTCAATAAAATAATAAAGGTCGAAAAAACCAACAAACCAGACAATTTGGCAATGGTATTTAACGTCCAGTTAAAATACGATAACACAGTGTCTACCCGATACTCTAATGTTCCCGTTTCCGTCTGAATATTATACTTTTCAGAGATGCTTTTTATTTTTGCAGCGGCTTCCTCGTAGGTATATCCATCAGAGCATTTAAAAAAATAAGATTCAGAATGATAATTATCGCTACAGGGCGGAACGACTATTATCATATTATCTATAGCAATAGAACAACTGAATTTTAATTCCTTTACATTTTCTATCAGAGCCATTTCATCAACAATACTTGTATTTTTCTTAAGGATACCTGCCACTTCATAAGAGAAGTCATATGTTTCATGTGCGAATACCGTACCCACCGGAATATCTTTGAAGTTATACCCTAAATACATCAAATAGCCGGTATTTTTTCCAATCTGTTCCGTACTTCCCTGATACAATTCCAGATTATTGATATGAAATGCCTGACTCAGCATATATACAAACTGGACATAATTATTATCTTCGCCTAATTCTTTCACATGACTGTTTTGTACGTCCAGTATCTGATTCCAATAATCCGTGCCGGCATTGACGGTAGTCATATGTGCAAAAGCGCCGTAATCCCATGTACCGACACTTTCGATTTCAGGAGAATTATAAATCTCATTAATATAATCAAATATATTTTCATCTGAAATAGCATTTCTGCCATTACAGACAACTCCATACTTAGACAGATCATCTCCGAGGGCTTTTTTGATCGTATTTTCACAATGAAGCAAAATCTGCGGCGTGATCACGACAATGCACAAAAGCGTCAGGGCCATTGATGAGACAATTGTATTCAATAACCGAATCCCTGTTTGACCGGACAGCCTTTTTTTGATGTAGAATAAGTAATTGCTCACAGGTTTTCCTTTCCATCTCATAGAAACACTGCCCCATAAAAATATGGGACAGTGGGAGTAAAGAATGTTCAATAGTAAAGTCTTGTATTAGCCTGAGTATAATGATGAGGCATACCTACCTTTTTTTCATACGTCTGAGCCACTGAACCAATTACCATTTTTGTTTTGCTCATGATATTTGTATACGATGTACCCTCGCCAAATGAAGCAGAAGTGCCTGTTCCGGCTGCGGCGAGATCTCCATACTGTCTGGCTTTCCATTGACAGGGATTTCCTAACAACCCACTATCAGTACATGCTGCAGAGCCATAAAGATAACATTCTTGACTTACAGTTACAGTATCTGCACTAACAGTTGGTCCTGAAGCATATGCTGAAATATCCTTCTCACTGGCAGATACCGGCATAACAAAACAGATCATAAGAGCTGCCGAAAGGGTCATTACTGAGATAAATTTAATAATCGTTTTCATTCATGCTACCTCCTACTGATATATTAATCTTGATAATATATGTATACCACATGTTATAACAACTGTCAACTACAATAAATTAACGGAACCAGAACTATGCTTGGGGTTTGGATATTATGTTCACTGGATTCAGCCGGTATCGAGGCAGTGGGAGACGGGGCGGGCTCTGCGGGCCTTGGCGGAGGTTGGAGCGTTTTCTTATAGTGCGGGAGGGGGACCAGGGGGAAATGCGCACGGATGCGCATTTCAGGTTCTGCAGTGCATGGATGCACTTCAGAACCGACCCGTAGATTGCAGGTATCTGTAGCCGCACTATTAGAAAACACCCAACCGCAGCCCCGGTCCGCAGAGCCCGCCCCGTCTCCCACTGCCGACACCGGTTGACCAGAGAGCATAACATCTCCAACATCATTACAATATCATACCAATACTTATGTCTTGTGATGCCGCAGCAATCGTGTTAAAATAAATAACGAATTATAAAACAGCGAAACAGCAGAACCCCCTACATCTGGAGGAAGATTTTATGAGAAGAAAAAAATCAATACAGGATATAGTATCATTTCTATTTCTACTAATTGCGATAATTTTAATATTTTACTGGTATACAATACAGAACAGCAGCCGGATGGAGAGGCGGAACAAGGAGTATGCGTCGGATTCGGCAAGACTGATGGCCGAGCAGATAGATAAGGAACTGACCAATGCTCTGGATCAGATCAGGACATATGCCTTTTTTGTGGGCGAAGGACTGACAGAGCCCGTAGTAACTACGCAGATGCTGGAGGAGATGGAGGAAAACGCACTCTTTGACGCGCTGATGTTTACGGACGCAGACGGCGTGGACTATGCTTCCGACGGGCGCACTGCGGATGTGACATCCCGTGGTTTTTATCTCAAGGGAATGGAAGGTAAGAGTGATATATCCGTAATATTTGATCCTCATTTTTTTGATGAGACCATGACATCCTTTTATGCGCCTGTTCATTATAATGGAGAGATCATAGGTGTGCTGCGGGGAGCGTATCTGGCGGAGGAATATCTGCATGACATGCTTTCCACTACATACTTTGGCGAGAAAGCGGTGGTGTTCCTCTGTACGCCGGAGGGCAGGGTGATCGCCAGCTCCGACCATTCCACTTATGTGGACGATCTGCCGGAAGCGCTTGCGCGATCAGGCATGATCGATGCAGATACGTCTGCCAGAGTCAGAGATGTATTCGACAATGGCGGGGAGGGGGCATTTGTCTGTGCTCCCGGCAGCGGGACGGATAATATCTGTGTGATGTATCTGCCCGCAAACAGGTATGTCCTTGTGCAGACATTTCCCAAGAATGTCACCCAGAGGATGATACAGGATGAGAACTTTGTGGGAATTTGTCTGGAGGCTATGCTGATCGGACTGTTTGTTCTCTATGTTATCTGGCTGTTGTTCCGGGCCCGCCGTGAGAAAAAGGTGCTGGAGCGGGAAAACCGGGAGATGGGATATATCATTGATGGGGTAAACACTCTGTTTTCCCGTTTTGTCATGGTTGATTTTGGGACGGACACTTATCAGTTCCTGGCCGGGTCAACGCCGGAGAACAGCGGACTGGCGGTCAGCGGCAGTTATCAGGATCTGTCGGATTATATGTGCTCCATCCTGTTGGAGGAAAACGACAGGATAGAGTTTGCGAAACAGATTGATAAAAAAGCTGTGATTGAATCTCTTTCAGAGCATGATGATCTGCGTCTGGAGTGTCATGTGTTTCGGAATGGACATGAGGAGTGGGAACATCTTAATATCATCTGTCTGGAGAGAAAGGAAGGCAGAACGGTCAGGGTTTTGTTTGTCCGGCAGAATATCACGGAAGTAAAGGAGAGGGAGCTGCGTATTCAGGCTGAGATGTCTGTTGCAAACCGTAAGGAGCGTCAGTATCGGATAGCAGTCACTTCCAATTCGTTTTGTACATTTGAGTTCAATCTGACCAGGGATGTCATTGAGCACGATATTGTGCGCATGGTGGATGACAGGCAGATATCCCTGCTGGAGAGTGTGGGACTTGAAGCGCCCTGTAAGGCTTCTGCATGTTTTGAGCAGTGGAAGAAGTATGTATCAGAGGAATCCGTGGAAGATTACTGCACCGTGGTCAATGGGGAGTACTTAAAGGCATGTTATGAACGGGGAGAGCAGGAAGTTGTCGTGGACTATTGGGGATGGGTTTCCCAATCGGAGCAAATGTGTGTGCGTCAGTCCTTTATCATGACGCAGGATGACGATAGCGGAGATATCATGGTGATGGTAGTGTCGAAGGATGTCACCAGGCAGGTTCAGAAGCAGCGGGAACAGACCCAGGCGCTGCAGGATGCTCTGATGCAGGCGCAGCATGCCAACAGGGCGAAGACCACATTCCTCTCCAATATGTCCCATGACATCCGAACGCCCATGAATGCCATCATCGGGTTTGCCACGATTGCGGTCAGCCATATAGACAATAAGGATCAGGTGAAAGACTGTCTTCAGAAGGTACTCTCCTCCAGCAATCATCTGCTGAGCCTGATCAACGATATTCTGGATATGAGCAGGATTGAGAGCGGAAAGGTGCAGATCAAGGAGCAGGAGTGCAATATTTCCGAGATCATGCACAATCTGGTCAGCATTATTCAGCCACAGGTAAAGGCAAAACAGTTGGAGTTGTTTATCGATACCTTTGAGGTTGCAAATGAGGATGTGATAACGGATGCTCTGAAGCTGAATCAGGTGTTTATCAATCTGTTGAGCAACGCTGTGAAATATACGCCGGCGGGGGGAACGATCTCCTTCCGCATCATGCAGAAAACGACTTTCCGGCATGGATACGGGGATTATGTATTTGTTGTGAAAGACAATGGAACCGGCATGTCCAAGGAGTTTGTAGAGCATATCTTTGAGCCTTTTGAGCGTGAGGTGACTGTCACCCAGTCCGGCATTCAGGGGACGGGTCTGGGCATGGCCATTACCAGGAATATTGTCGAGATGATGAACGGTACGATCTCGGTTGAGAGCGAACTGGGCAAGGGAAGCACATTTACGGTGGAGCTGACTCTGAAGCTGCAGGATGTGGAGCGGAACGCGGAACAGCTCAAGGAATTGAAGGGGCTGCGGGCAATGGTGGTGGATGATGATTTTAATGTCTGTGACAGTGTGAGCAAAATGCTGAAGCAGATTGGTATGCGTTCCGAGTGGACCACTTCCGGAAGAGAAGCGGCGTACAGGGCCAAGATGGCATATGAGGAAGGGGACGCCTATCATACGTATATTATTGACTGGCAGATGCCTGAGCTCAGCGGTGTGGAGACAGCCAGAAGGATACGCAGTGTGGTAGGAGACGACGCGCCCATCATTATATTGACGGCATATGACTGGACAGATATTGAAGAGGAAGCCAGGCAGGCGGGTGTCACTGCGTTTTGTGCAAAACCGCTCTTTATGTCCGATCTGAAGGCGGCGCTTTTGGCTGCCAACAATCTGGTGGACAGGGAGGATGCTGCCGCCGCCTGGACTTTAGCAGATTTCAGCGGAAAACGTATTCTGTTGGTGGAAGATATTGAACTGAACCGGGAAATTGCCGAGGTGATCCTGACTGAGGCAGGATTCCAGGTTGAGTCTGCGCCTGACGGAACGGATGCGGTGGCAATGGTGGAACGGTCGGAGGAGAATTATTATGACGCCGTACTGATGGATGTGCAGATGCCGATCATGAATGGTTATGAGGCTACCAGAACCATCAGGAATCTGCCCAGAAAGGACGTCAAGGATCTGCCTATCATCGCCATGACGGCCAATGCGCTGGAGGAGGATAAGGAGGCGGCATTGAAGAACGGTATGAACGCTCATATTGCAAAGCCCCTTGATATGGATATCTTTATCTCTGTATTAAAGAAATATCTTTCCTGACAGTTCGGCTTTGGTTGAAAACAGAGAATCATAAACAGAGAAATTGAAAACAGAGCAACAGGAGGCGAATTGGATGAAATGGGTAAGGTTCCGTCTGAAGACGATTACGGATGCGGAGGATATTGTGATCAGCACACTCTATGATATCGGGCTGGAGGGCGCTCAGATTGAGGACAAAATCCCGCTGACTGCTCTGGAGAAGGAGCAGATGTTTGTGGATATTCTGCCTGAGGGGCCCGAGGACGACGGTCTGGCTTATTTGAATTTCTTTGTGGAGAAGCAGGAGGACGGTCTGCTGACAGTACAGGGGGAATCGGTGGATGTGCCTGCGCTTCTCTCCCGCATTGAGAGTGAGTTGGAAGATCTGAGGATATTCTGTGATATCGGCGAGGGAAGCGTCACGGTGGATGAGACGGAGGATATCGACTGGATCAACAACTGGAAGCAGTATTTTCATCAGTTTTATATAGATGACATCCTTGTCATTCCTTCCTGGGAGGATATAAAGCCCGAGGATTCGGAGCGCATGGTGCTGCACATCGACCCGGGAACGGCTTTTGGAACGGGTATGCATGAGACCACCCAGCTCTGCATCCGACAATTGCGCAAATATATCACACCGGAGACGGAGCTTCTGGATGTGGGAACGGGCAGCGGGATTCTGGCCATATTGTCCCTGATGTTGGGGGCGAAACATGCCGTGGGAACAGATCTGGATCCCTGCGCGGTGGAGGCGGTAGCACAAAACTGTGCCGTCAACGGGATATCGCCTGAACGGTTTGAGATGATGATTGGCAATATCATTACGGACAAGGCTGTGCAGGATCGGGTGGGCTATGCCTGCTATGATATCGTGGTGGCCAATATCCTTGCGGATGTGCTGGTTCCCCTGACGCCTGTGATCCTGGGGCAGCTTAAGCCCGGGGGCATCTATATCACTTCCGGTATTATCGACGATAAGGAACAGACTGTGGCAGATGCGGTGAAGGCGGCGGGTCTCAGGATTCTGGAGATCACTTATCAGGGAGAGTGGGTATCCGTTACGGCACAGAAGGTTATGGCATAAAAGGTTTGTGCATGATAAACTTTTCGTCTGGGAGGAGTTATGTATCATTTTTTTGTGGAGCCGGGGCAGATCTGCGAAAATGACAAAACTGTCATGATTTTGGGAACGGATGTAAACCATATTAAAAATGTGCTTCGGATGAAGATCGGCGAAGAGATTTCCGTGAGCAACGGGCAGGATAACTGTGAGTATCGCTGCGGTATCGCCGAATTCGGAGAGGACTTCATAAAATGCGAACTGCGTTTTGTGAAAGAAGAGGGCGTGGAGCTTCCGGTGCGGGTGACCTTATTTCAGGGGCTTCCCAAGGGGGACAAGATGGAACTCATCGTTCAGAAGGCGGTGGAGCTGGGAGTGTATGAGATCGTTCCGGTTGCCGCGAAGCGCTGTGTGGTGAAGTTGGACGAGAAGAAGGCGGCCTCTAAAGTGACGCGTTGGCAGGGGATTGCGGAGGCGGCCGCCAAACAGAGCAAGCGCGGCGTGATTCCGCAGGTGCAGCCGGTGACCGGCTTTGCACAGGCTCTGGAACAGGCCGGGGAGATGGAGGTAAGGCTGATTCCTTATGAATTGGAGCGGGGCATGGAGTACACCAGAGAACTGTTATCGGGCATACGGCCCGGGCAGCGGGTAGCGGTGTTCATCGGGCCGGAGGGAGGCTTTGAGGAGAGTGAGATCGCGCTGGCGAAAGAGAAGGGACTTTGTCCCATCACCCTTGGCAGGCGGATCCTGCGGACAGAGACGGCAGGCATGACAGTGCTGTCCTGGATCGGGTATCTCACGGAGCAATAAGCAAACCGGGCTTTTCCTGCATATGATATGAATAACAAAGGTGAGATTATAGATGAAGGAGAATCATCAATGGAAGTGTATTTGGACAATTCCGCCACCACACGGGTATTTCAGGACGTGGCGGAGTTGATAAAAAAGTTGATGTGCGAAGATTATGGGAATCCTTCCAGTCTGCACAGAAAGGGTATGCAGGCCGAGAATCATATGCGGTATGCGAAGGAGACTCTGGCAAATATTCTGAAGGTCAACGAAAAAGAACTCTTTTTTACTTCAGGAGGCACGGAGTCTGACAATCTGGCATTGATCGGCTGCGCTCTGGCTAATCAGCGCAGCGGTAAACATCTGATCACCACACAGATAGAGCATCCTGCCGTTATGCAGACCATGAGATATCTGGAGAGCCTGGGATTTCGAGTGACCTATCTGCCGGTCGATCACTCCGGGCGCATCCGTGTGGATGATCTGCGTCAGGCCATGACTCCCGACACGATTCTGGTATCCATCATGCACACCAATAACGAGGTCGGTTCGCTGCAGCCCATCGCGGAGGCCGGTACGCTGATCAAACGGATGAACCCCGGCACACTGTTTCACGTGGACGCTGTGCAGGGCTTCGGAAAAGCACGTATCTATCCCAAGCGGATGCATATCGACCTGCTTTCGGCCAGCGGGCACAAGATTCACGGGCCCAAGGGCGTAGGACTGTTGTATGTGGGTGAGAAGGTAAAGATTCAGCCCATTAACTTCGGTGGGGGACAGCAGATGAACCTCCGGTCCGGCACGGAGAATGTGCCGGGAGCCGTAGGGTTGGCCAGAGCGGCGGAGATTCTTTACAGCCATCTGGAGGAGGATGTAAATCAGCTGTATCGCTGCAAGAGATACTTTATTGAAGGACTGAAGAATCTGGAAGGCGTAAAGATCAACGGACTTCTGCCGGACGGAGGATATGGCGAGGGAACCGCGCCCCATGTGGTCAGCGCATCCTTTGTGGGTGTGAGGAGCGAGGTGCTACTGCACACGCTGGAGGACGAAGGCATTTATGTGTCTGCGGGCAGCGCATGTTCCGCTCGTAAACCCCAGCCCTCTGCTACGCTGAAGGCCATCGGTGTGGAGAAACCGGTTTTGGAATCCACCATCCGTTTCAGCTTTTCCGTTTTTACTACGATGGATGAATTGGACTATACATTACAGGTATTATATGATAAAATTCCTGTACTGCGCAGATATGCCCGCAGGGCATAGAAGACGGGAAATGAAGGACGTCCGCCGGGCGGCGCCATGATAGGAGGATGCAATGTTTACAGCTTTTTTGATAAAATATGCGGAGATCGGTATCAAGGGAAGAAACCGGTATCTGTTTGAGGATGCACTGATTCATCAGATCAAACATGCGCTGAAAAAATGCGACGGGCGTTTTATGATTTCCAAAACACAGGGACGCATCTATGTGGATGCGCAGACAGAGTTTGACTTTGACGAGGTGGTGGAGCATCTCAAACGAGTCTTTGGCATCTCGGGCATCTGTCCCGTGGTCTATGTGGAGGATGAAGGATTTGAGAAGCTCTGCAGCACTGTTGTGGATTATATCGCGGATGTCTATCCCGACCGCAATAAGACCTTTAAAGTAAATGCGCGCCGTGCGCGCAAGAATTACCCCAAGGATTCCATGACCATCAATATGGAAATGGGAGAGGTTCTTTTGAAGGCTTACCCGGAGATGAAGGTGGATGTCCACAACCCGGATATCCTGTTAAATATCGAGGTGCGGGAAAAGATTTATATTTATTCGGAAATTATTCCGGGTCCCGGAGGTATGCCCGTAGGAACGGGCGGAAAGGCAATGCTGCTGCTCTCCGGCGGCATTGACTCTCCGGTGGCCGGTTACATGATAGCAAAGCGCGGTGTGAAGATAGATGCGGTCTATTTTCATGCCCCGCCCTACACCAGCGACAGGGCAAAGCAGAAGGTAGTTGATCTGGCCAGGATCGTGTCCCGCTATACCGGTCCGATTTATCTGCATGTGGTCAACTTTACGGATATACAGCTCTATATCCACGAAAAATGCCCCCATGAGGAGCTGACCATTATTATGCGCCGTTATATGATGCGTATTGCCGAACATATTGCGAAAGAAAATGATTGTCTGGGACTGATCACCGGAGAGAGTATCGGTCAGGTGGCTTCTCAGACCATGAGCTCTCTGATTGCCACCAACGAGGTGTGTGAGCTTCCCGTCTACAGACCCCTGATCGGCTTTGACAAGCAGGAGATCGTGGAAGTGGCAGAGAAGATCGATACCTTCGAGACCTCTATCCTTCCCTATGAGGACTGTTGCACGATATTTGTGGCAAAACATCCTGTTACCAAGCCCAATGTCAATATTATCCGCAGACATGAGCAGAATCTGGAGGAGAAGATCGATGAGCTGGTCAGGACTGCTCTGGAGACAGCGGAACTGATCATTGCGGAATAGACAGGCAAATAAAAAACGTCTCAGGGGATTGCGTACCCTGAGACGTTTCGATTCCGGTGTAAGTCCGATAATCCGTGTAAATCCAGTTATTCGTGTAAGTCCGGTAATCCTATGTAAATCCGGCGTTTATACCAGATAAGGCTTTAAAGCCTCCATGATATCTTCGATGCCGTCTTCGGCATGAATATTCAGGTCGATGGGCTTGGAGAGATCCAGACTGAAAATACCCATAATGGATTTTGCATCGATGACATATCTGCCGGACACTAAATCAAAGTCGTAATCGAATCTGGTGATGTCGTTTACGAAAGATTTTACCTTATCAATGGAATTTAATGAAATTTGAACTGTTTTCATGATTGTTACCTCCTTAACATTTAACGAGCAGCATACCTTCACGCTTCATATTAATGGCTGGGCAGGCAAAAGTCAAGGCTAAAACACTACAAAAAAAGCGGGGATTTCGTATGAAAAGTGTAGCATTCCACAACCTTGGATGTAAAGTGAACTCCTATGAACTGGATGTGATGCAGCAAATTTTACAGGAAAAAGGTTATCGGATTGTGCCATTCGATCAAATTGCCGATATCTATATTATCAATACCTGTACAGTGACCAATATAGCGGACCGCAAGAGCAGGCAGATGCTGCACCGCGCCAGACAGAAAAATCCCGAGGCTGTGGTGGTGGCCGTGGGCTGCTATGTCCAGACGGACAGGGAGGGAGCCCTGCAGGACGGGAGCATCGATCTGGCAGTGGGCAATAACCGTAAAAAAGATATCGCCCGGATTCTGGAGGAATTTCTCAAAGCCAGAGAGGAGAGCGCCGCCAGGCAGATAAAGCCGGATAAGACGCTGGGAGACACCACGATTCTCGATCTGGACAGGCCCTGTGACTATGAGGAGATGACATTGAGCCGGACGGCGGAGCACACCCGGGCCTATATTAAAATACAGGACGGCTGCAATCAGTTCTGTTCTTACTGTGTCATTCCTTATGCCAGAGGACGGGTACGCAGCCGCAGGGAAGAGGATATTCTGGAGGAGATACGGGGCCTGGTGGCACAGGGGTATCAGGAGATCGTGCTCACAGGCATTCATATCAGCTCTTATGGGATTGATTTTGAAGACGGCGCTTGCTATCGGGGAGAGAGCAGGTTGATCGATCTGGTGGAACATATTCATGACCGGGTTGAGGGACTTGCGCGTATCCGGCTCGGTTCTCTGGAGCCTCGGATCATCACGGCGGAGACGGCGGGGAGGCTGGGCGCGCTTGCGAGGTTGTGTCCTCATTTCCACCTCTCTCTGCAGAGTGGCTGTGATGAGACTTTAAAAAGAATGAATAGACAGTACACCACAGGGCAATACTTGCAGGGAGTAGAGTATCTGCGGCAGGCATTCCCGCATCCGGCCATCACCACGGATGTGATCGTGGGCTTTCCCGGGGAGACGGAGGAGGAGTTTGCCTGTACCAAGGCGTTTCTGGAGCAGGTGGGATTCTTTGAGATGCATATCTTTAAGTATTCCAGACGGGCGGGGACCCGCGCCGACAGGATGCCGGGACAGCTCACAGAGCGGGTGAAAGCCGCCCGCAGCGACGAGCTTTTTGCGCTGGAGGCGAAGCAGTCTGAGGCTTTTCGCAGAGATTACATAGGAAGACAGGCTGAGATTCTCTGGGAGGACAGACGGGAGATAGAAGGCAGAACTTATTGGCTGGGGCATACCGGGGATTATGTGAAGGTGGCGCTTCCCGCGGGTGAGGACGATCTCTCCAACACGGTGACGCAGGTTCGGGCGGAGCGTTTTCTGACGGAGGATATTTTGCTGGGAAGCAGCGTTTAGCCTGAAAGAACGACAGGATGGGCGAATAATGATTGAATTTTGCCGCAGGATGCGGTAAGATAAGAGTGCATCAGGAATTTTCAGAAGTATGAAGGACGAGATTATGCAGGATTTAGGAAACACACAGTATTTTAAGGTGGAGACAGAGCCTGAGACCGGGGTGAAGGTAGTGCTGGCGACGGTGTATGAGGCTTTGACGGAAAAGGGTTACAATCCGGTGAATCAGATCGTGGGATACATTATGAGCGGTGATCCCACTTATATCACCAGCCATAAGAGCGCCAGAAGCCTGATCATGAAGGTGGAGCGCGATGAGCTGGTGGAAGAGCTTCTCGCGGAGTACATTCGGAATAATCACTGGAATTAGGAGGAGATATCCATGCGGATCATGGGTTTGGATTTCGGCTCGAAGACAGTGGGGGTCGCAGTGAGCGACGCCCTGCTTTTGACGGCTCAGGGCGTGGAGATCATCCGCCGCAAAGAGGAGAATAAGCTGCGTCAGACGCTGGCCAGAATCGAGACATTGATTCAGGAGTACGAGGTGGAAGAGCTGGTGCTGGGAATGCCCAAGCACATGAACGGTACGGAAGGTGTACGTGCGGAGCTTACGGAAGAGTTCAAGGACAAGCTGGAGCGCAGGACGGGACTGCCTGTGTTCTTGTGGGACGAGAGACTGACGACGGTCTCTGCGGACAAAACCATGATGGAGGCGGGCATCCGCAGGGAGAACCGCAAAGAGTATGTGGACATGTTGGCGGCTGTCTTTATTTTGCAGGGATATCTGGACAGGCGCAGATTTGAAAAGACTCAGATGGAAGATGCATAGACAGGCGGGCCGCAGGGCGGCGGTTTTATGCCCGAAGGAACGGAGATGGAGAAAAAATGGCTAAGCTGGAGAAGATTACGTTCCGTGTGGACGGTGAGGAATCAGTAGATTTTTATGTGCTGGAGCAGACGCGGATCGGGGGCGTCAACTATATTCTGGTGACTGACTTTGAGGAGGGGGACGGAGAGGCCTTAATCCTGAAGGATCTGTCCTCGGACGGCGAGGAGGAGAGCGTCTTTGCCATTGTGTCGGATGAAAAGGAACTGAATGCGGTTTCCGGCGTGTTTGCAGATATGCTGGAGGACGTGGAATTCGTGCAGGATGAAAAATAATGCAGTGATTAATTTTATAAATTTTATAGTTATGGAGGAATTTTTGTGAGAAAGAAAAAAGAGAATAATGGAGCTCCTGGGTTAAAGGTCATTCCTTTGGGAGGTCTGGAGCAGATCGGCATGAATATTACTGCCTTCGAGTACGAGGACAGTATTATTGTGGTGGATTGCGGTCTTTCGTTTCCTGCGGACGATATGCTGGGAATCGATCTGGTGATACCCGATGTGACTTATCTGAAGAACAACATCGATAAGGTGAAGGGATTTGTCATCACCCACGGGCATGAGGATCATATCGGCGCGCTGCCCTATGTGCTTAGGGAGATCAATGTGCCGATCTACGCTACCCGTCTGACCATGGGAATCATAGAGAATAAGCTGACTGAGCATAATATGATGAAGACCACCAAGCGTAAGGTGGTGAAATTCGGACAGTCCATCAATCTGGGACAGTTCCGTGTGGAGTTTATCAAGACCAATCACAGTATCGTGGATGCGGCTGCCCTGGCAATCTATTCTCCGGCGGGAATCGTGGTACACACGGGAGACTTTAAGGTGGACTACACTCCGGTATTCGGAGACGCCATCGATCTGCAGCGTTTCGCGGAGCTTGGCAAAAAGGGCGTACTGGCGTTGATGTGCGATTCCACCAATGCGGAGCGGCCGGGCTTTACCCCCTCGGAAAAGACGGTGGGGAAAGCATTCGACACACTGTTTAATGAGCATAAGAACACCCGTATCTTTGTGGCTACCTTTGCGTCCAATGTGGACCGGGTGCAGCAGATCATCAACACGGCGTACAAGTTCGGCCGGAAGGTGAGCGTGGAAGGCCGCAGCATGGTAAATATCATAGAGACGGCGAAGAATCTGGGCTGTATCAGTATCCCCGACAACACGCTGGTGGACATCGACCAGATGAAAAACTATCCCGACGAACAGCAGGTGATCATTACCACGGGAAGTCAGGGCGAGAGCATGGCGGCCCTCTCACGCATGGCCAACAATATGCACCGCAAGATCACCATTGGGGCAAAGGATACGGTCATTTTCTCATCCAATCCCATACCGGGCAATGAGAAGGCTGTGACCAAGATCATCAACGAGCTGCAGCGCAAGGGTGCGGATGTAATTTTTCAGGATACGCATGTGTCGGGACATGCCTGTCAGGAGGAGATCAAGCTGATCTATACTCTGACACATCCCAAATATGCGGTTCCCGTACACGGCGAGTATAAGCATTTGAAGGCGCAGGCCAAGATCGCGGAGAGTCTGGGCATCGACAAGGAAAATATCTTCATTCTCTCCTCCGGGGATGTGCTGGAGATGAGCGAGGATCATGCAAAATTGAATGGCAAAGTGCCCGTGGGCAGCATTCTGGTGGACGGCCTCGGAGTGGGAGACGTGGGCAATGTGGTGCTCAGAGACCGTCAGCATCTGGCGGAGGACGGCATTATGATCGTGGTCATGAGTCTGGAGAAGAGCAGTGGTGAGCTGGTGGCCGGGCCGGATATCGTATCCCGGGGCTTTGTCTATGTGAGAGAGTCCGACGAGCTCATCGAGGAGGCCAGGATGACGGTGGACGATGCGCTTCAGAATTGCCTGGACAAAGGAGTCACCGACTGGGGCAAGCTCAAGTCCGTCACGAAGGATGTGCTTGGCGAATATGTCTGGAAAAAGACCAAGAGAAGACCTATGATCCTGCCGATTATCATGGAAGTCTGAGCGGTCGGAGGATAAGGTTGAAAGATAGTCGTTTCAACCTCCCTGATTTGAGTGCGCGCTGAAGCGCGCAGATAGGAGTACAAATGAACAATATTGACAGATCTCTGCAACAGCTGACAGACGATATTCTGGCATCCGATATTTACCGGGCATACAAGTTACAGTGTGTAAGGATAAAGGAAGAACCGGAACTGAAAAAACAGGTGGACGAGTATCGGGCCCGCAATCTGCAGCTGCAGACCAACGAGGCTACCACCTTTGAACAGATAGACCGGTTTGAGCGGGAATACGCCGGATTTCGGGATATTCCGCTGGTTGCGGATTTTTTGGCGGCAGAACTGGCTTTTTGCAGATTGATGCAGGATATCAATCTGCGTCTCACGGAGGCCGTGAATTTTGAGTAGATTTTTCGCTTCGGGAGAGCATCGGAAACGTGTTTGGAAAGAAGGGATAGGAAATGAAGACGGGACGTTTGATGACAGTGTTGTTTGGTGCCATCATTAAGGTGGTGGTGGCAGTGGCCGCAGCATTTATCATTTACAGGGGAGCCGCGGTCTGTTACGATTACGGATATCGTATTTTTACGGAGCCTGCCATGTCTGTGGGCGAGGGCAGAACGGTGAGTGTGACCATCAAGGAGAATATGTCGCCCATGGAGATCGGCGAGCTGATGCAGAACAAGGGGCTCACAAGAGACAGTAAGCTTTTTGCACTTCAGTATCTGTTCTCCGAGTACAGGGAAGACATAAAACCCGGCACTTATGAGGTGACCACCGCCATGACGGCGGAGGAGATCATGGCAGTCATGGCGCCGGCGGATCAGTCCGCCGAGGAGACTGACAAATGATAGTAGACGAGCGGATGGAGATCTTTATCGATTCCATGGATAAAGGCAACACTCCCTTTTTGGATGAGCTGGAGAAGTATGCCCTGCAGACGCAGGTGCCCATCATACGCAGATCTACGCAGCAGCTCCTGAAATTTTTGATGGCATCTGCAAAACCGAAGCGTATTCTGGAGGTAGGCACCGCCATTGGTTTTTCCGCGCTTTTGATGAGTGAATACGGACCTGAGGGCTGCCATATCACTACGATTGAAAAGTATGAAAAGCGTATTCCGCAAGCCAGGAAAAATTTTGCCCGGGCCGGTAAGGCGGAAGCTATTACGCTGTTAGAGGGCGATGCCGCAGAGCTTCTGCCCACGTTACAGGAAAGCTATGATATGATCTTTATGGATGCTGCCAAGGGGCAGTATATTCATTTTCTGCCGGATATCCTGCGGCTGCTGGATTTTGGGGGGATACTTGTCTCCGACAATGTGCTGCAGGACGGAGATGTGATAGAGTCCCGTTTTGCGGTGACAAGGCGCAATCGCACCATACACACCCGTATGCGGGATTATCTGTTTGAGCTGAGCCACAATCCCGGACTGCAGACGGTGATCCTCCCTGTGGGGGACGGTGTGACGCTCAGCGTCAAAAAGTGACAAAAAGAGGTGTCCTACATGACGGAAAAAAACAAAAGGCGAACACCGGAGCTTCTCATACCTGCCAGCAGTCTGGAGGTTCTGAGAACCGCGGTCATATTCGGGGCGGATGCAGTATATATCGGAGGGGAAGCCTTTGGCCTGCGCGCCAAGGCGAAAAACTTTTCCCTGGAGGAAATGGCGGAAGGAATCGCGTTTGCCCATGCCCATGGGGTAAGGGTCTATGTGACCGCCAATATTCTGGCGCATAATGCCGATCTGGATGGAGCAAAGACTTATTTTGCTCAGCTTCGGGATATGCGGCCCAAGCAGCCCGATGCGTTGATCATCTCTGATCCGGGTATGTTTGCTGTCGCAAAAGAGATCTGGCCGGAGGTGGAAATCCATATTTCCACACAGGCAAACAATACAAACTATCTGACGTATCTGTTTTGGTGGAAGCTGGGGGCAAAGCGTGTGGTGTCGGCCAGAGAGCTGTCACTGGAGGAGATTCGGGAGATTCGCAGGCAGATTCCCAGGGAGATGGAGATCGAGAGTTTTGTCCACGGCGCAATGTGCATCTCTTATTCCGGGAGATGTCTGCTGAGCAATTATTTTACCGGGCGGGATGCCAATCAGGGCGCCTGTACCCAACCCTGCCGCTGGCAGTATGCGGTGATGGAGGAGTCAAGGCCCGGAGAATATTTTCCTGTCTATGAGAATGAACGGGGAAGCTTTATTTTTAATTCCAGGGATTTGTGCATGATCGACCATATACCGGAGCTTGTGGAGGCCGGCATCGACAGTCTGAAGATTGAAGGCCGTATGAAGACGGCGCTCTATGTGGCCACGGTGGCCCGCACCTATCGTCTGGCCATCGACGACTATCTGGAGAGCCCGGAAAAGTATCGGGCCCGTCTGGACCGGTATCGGGAGGAGATTGCCAAGTGTACCCACAGACAGTTTACCACGGGCTTTTATTTCGGAAAACCCGGACCGGAGGCTCAGATATACGACAGCAGCACTTATATCAACGAATATACCTATCTGGGCATGGCGGAGGCGATAACCGGGGACGATGGGGCTCTGATACAGATGGAACAGCGCAATAAGTTTTCGGTGGGCGACTGTCTTGAGATCATGAAGCCTGATGGGAGAAACATACCTGTCCGGGTGGCCGCTCTGTATGATGAGGAGATGAATCCGGTGGACAGCGCGCCTCACGCAAGGCAGAAACTGTTTGTCCGGTTTGAGAAAACGCGGGAGGAGAACGGAGAGTGGGCAGAGGTGGAGCAGTATGATATTTTTCGCGTGGACAAGCCCCGTGTTTCCAACGGCTAATGCCAATCAGGCACGTTGCCGAAATCAGCTACGATTCCGGTAATGCAGGTATCTTCATACAGGGTTCCGGGATATACTTCCTCAATGACAAATTTGAATGTCACTTCCCCGCCGTTTGCCACACGGATATCCCCTTCAGGTATGGTAAAATATTGGGGATTTATGGTGTCCTCAAGCTGAAGCTGCGCATATGGCTGATCGTATACATACATCATAAGCGTTTTTACCCTGCCGTTTTCCTGCCATACTTTCTCATCTCTTGCATAGCCGTTTACGATACAAATCTGCGTATAATCGATATATCCGTCATCGCCATAGATTCCTGCCCTTATGATACGGTTTCCGTTTGATTCTATCAGGCTTCCGGAAAATACGATCTGGTCATAGACAATATATTCGCCGATTCCGGCGCCTTCAGCTCCTTCTGCCCATGCAGATTCTCTGTTTTCGTGAATGACATTGTCAGCACGGTAGCGGTCTGAAGCGGAGGTCAGCTCCGACGAGGCGTTTGCCTGATTGGCAAAGGAGGCGATATGACACCATTTGCTGCAGCCGGGCGATTGCCAGTCTTCAAAACCAAAATTGGGCGCATCCGGCGTTTTCTCAAAGCTGCACCACAGATCATCACCCCAGTCATCATAAGAACCGCCCAGCATCCCATAAAAAAAGCTTCCTGTTTCCGGAGTTAAGATCAATGGCTCCGATGGCAGATTGATCTGAGTTGAAACAGAATACTCCACTTTAATTCCATTTGCCGCTGCGTATGCCTCTACTTCCTTCCCTGCTTCTTCTCTGCTCCATTCAACAAAAAAGAGCAGTTCTTCTCCACATCCGACAAAGGCTTCCTTTCCGATGACCACGTCTCCCGACCAGAAATTAACCCGGGAAAGCCGCTCATTTCCCGCAAACGCCCGCTCTCCTATTTTTTCCATAAACCATGTGGAATTGTACTGATCTTCCTGCAGATTGCAATTTTCAAAGGCGTAATCTCTTATTTCTTTCAGGTTGTAACATTGTGACAGATTAACGGCTTCCGCGTTTGTATTTCGGAACGCGCTATTGCCTATTATCTCAACGGAATCAGGTAGTTCCACGCTTTTTAACCGTATATTTTCAAATGCGCTGTCTCCTATCTCCACAACGGGATGTCCGCCCAGCGTGTCAGGTATCTTCAGTTCGCTGTCCATTGACATGCTTTCCTGCCGGGATATCTGATATTCCTCTTGAAATCCGGTAATTATGGCAATATCGTTATCAATAATATAAGAATATTTCTCCGGTTCGCTTTCAACTTCCGTTTCCGGTTTTTCTGTTTCCGTGTGTTGCGTTTCTGAATGTTTTGTATTTGTATATTGTATTTTTGCATACTGTGTTTCTGTATTCTCTGTTTCCATGCTTGTCGCTTTTGCAGCAGGAGTGTCCTGATTCGTCTGGGCCCAGTCACAGATGCAAAATACGAAAATTACAGTTATAAATATACGTATAAGCCGTTTTCGCATGATGTTACCCAACCTTTCAACGTACATAATATCATAGATTGGGCCTGAGAGGAAAATTTTTTAAAAAGGGTATTGCATTTTCAGGTAAATTAGAGTATCTTATAGAAAACAGGGCGCGCCTTGTTTTCCATATAGACAGCTTGAACGAAGATGTTCCAATAGTAACCAGTTTACTTTGGGACGTTTTTTTTAGGATTGATGGCGGTGTGGAAAAATCAGGAAGAGAAAGGAAGTAGGGAAGATGAGTGAAGTGTTGAATGTAGAAGAGATTTTTGCCGGCAAAGTATTTACGCTGGGCAAGATGAAAGAGAGACTGCCCAGAAATGTTTTTAAGGAATTAAAGAGAGTCATGGATCAGGGCGGCGAGCTGTCGCTGGCAACTGCGGATGTGGTGGCCAAGGCGATGAAGGATTGGGCGGTGGAAAACGGCGCTACCCACTACACTCACTGGTTCCAGCCGCTGACCGGGATTACGGCTGAGAAGCACGATGCATTTGTGACTCATCCCGATGCAGAGGGCAGGATGCTCATGGAATTTTCCGGGAAAGAGCTGATTAAGGGAGAACCGGATGCTTCTTCATTCCCCTCCGGCGGACTGCGCGCCACCTTTGAGGCGAGAGGCTATACAGTGTGGGATATTACCTCCCCTGCCTTTTTGAAGGAGGACGCCACGGGTGTGATTCTCTGCATCCCCACTGCGTTCTGTTCCTATAAGGGTGAGGCGCTGGATAAGAAGACGCCGCTGCTTCGCTCCATGGAGGCTGTCAGCGAACAGGCGCTGCGTATCGTGAGACTGTTCGGCAACACGGAAGCGACTAAGGTTGTGGCCAGCGTGGGACCTGAGCAGGAATACTTTCTGGTGGACAGAGAGAAATACTTAATGAGAGACGATCTGATCTTTGCAGGGCGGACGCTCTTTGGCGCTCCGGCTCCCAAGGGACAGGAGCTGGAGGATCATTATTTTGGAACCATCCGCGAGAGGATCGGTTCTTATATGAAGGATTTGAATATTGAGTTGTGGAAGCTGGGCGTTACGGCCAAGACGCAGCACAATGAGGTTGCTCCCGCGCAGCATGAGCTGGCTCCCATTTACGAGACTGCCAACATTGCGGTGGATCACAACCAGTTGGTGATGGAGACCATGAAGAAAGTGGCCGGCAGGCATGGGATGACCTGTCTGCTCCACGAGAAGCCGTTTGCGGGCGTGAACGGTTCCGGTAAACATAATAACTGGTCCCTTGGAACTGACAATGGTGTCAATCTGTTGGATCCCGGCGATACGCCCAACGAAAACATTCAGTTTTTGCTGGTATTGGCCTGCATTATGAAGGCTGTTGACACCCATGCTGACCTGCTCCGCCAGAGTGCGTCGGATGTGGGAAATGACCATAGACTGGGAGCTAACGAGGCTCCGCCTGCCATCATCTCCATGTTCCTGGGCGAGCAGTTGGAGGATGTGGTAAAGCAGTTGGTTGAGACCGGTGAGGCCGATCACTCCATTCAGGGCGGAAAGCTGCAGACCGGTGTGTCCACGCTGACAGATCTGGATAAGGATGCCACCGACAGAAACAGAACCTCACCCTTTGCATTTACGGGAAACAAATTTGAGTTCCGTATGGTTGGCAGCTCCGATTCCATTGCAGATCCTAATACTACGCTGAATGCCATTGTTGCGGAAGCTTTCTGCGAGGCGGCTGATCTGCTGGAGAAGGCTGAAGATTTTGAGATGGCAGTCCATGATCTGATCAAGGAATATATGACGAAGCACAGACGGATCGTATTCAACGGAAACGGTTACTCCGATGAGTGGGTGGCTGAGGCGGCAAGACGCGGCCTTCCCAATATCAAATCCATGGTGGAAGCTTCCTCCGCTCTGACCACAGACAAGGCCATTAAGCTCTTTGAGAAGTTTGGCATTTTCACCAAGGCAGAGCTGGAGTCCCGCGAGGAGATCCTGTATGAAACCTATTCCAAGACCATCAATATTGAGGCGCTGACCATGATTGAGATGGCGAAGAAGCAGATACTGCCCGCTGTGATGAGATATACCAAGACGCTGGCAGATACGGTTATCGCAGTAAAGGAGGCCGGTGCGGACGCGTCCGTTCAGGCAGAGGTTCTTGATGAGATTTCTGCAAGGCTGACTGAGAGTAAACATGCGCTGGCGGTTCTGGAGGAGAAGACGGCTAAGGCATCTGCTATCGATGTAGAGAAGGACAAAGCCTTTTATTTTAAGGATGAAGTGTTTACCGCTATGGCTGCGCTGAGAGCACCGGTGGATGCGCTGGAGACCATGGTGGACAGAAAGGTATGGCCGATTCCCACCTATGGAGAGCTGATATTTGAAGTTTGATAATGGCATTTCTCTCTTTTTTGGTTTTATAAATATCATGTACACAGGGCTGCGCTGTTATGGCGCGGCCCTGTTGCATGACTGCATGAACGATCTTTTGTAAGGCAGAACCATTGATATTATTTCGCAACTCAAGTATAATATAAACAGTGCAACAGGGATTTCTACGATTTGAGAAAATCTTGCTATGATAAATGTATACAGAGAAAAGGAATAGAAATGGCAGACACTAATTTAGCACAGGCGGTTGAGGCAACACATGACTCAAGCTCCTATGATACAAATGTTAAGTTCCTGCTTGCAGATAAGCAAATACTGTCACGGATTTTAAAATATGCCGTTCAGGAATTTAAGGACATGCCGATTGAAGATATAATGTCCAGTATTGGAGAGGATATTGAAATCGGGACAAAACCACTGGATGCAGGGCTTTCAAACATGGGGCGCATAAACGCATCCAGCACGGAAGACAATATTCCCGGAGAGGGAAAAATTTTCTTTGATATCCGCTTTACGGCATATCATAAGGAAACGGAAATGAAATTTCTGATTAATTTGGAGGCTCAAAGATCTTCAGATCCCGCTAAATTAGGGTATCATCTGGAAAACAGGATCATATTTTATCTTGCCAGAATGATTTCTGCACAGAAACAGACTGAATTTTACCATAGTGATTACGATAGTTTAAGGAAAGTACGGAGCATATGGTTATGTTTGGACAATAGTGAAGACGGTGACTCCATTGAGGAAATATATCTTGACAGAAATACCATTTATGGAAATAAGAGAGATCCGTATGACATAGACTTGATGCGGGGCATCATTATCAATGTAAGAAACGGGGAAACCATAAAAGATTCCCAAAACGTATTAATTTCCTTGCTGGAAAAGCTGCTTTCCAAGTCGAGCGTGGAGGAAAAGAAACGTATACTTACAGAGGAATATGGAATGATAATGACAACTGAACTGGAAGGGAGGATGCAGACTATGTGCAATTGGTCGGAAGCTATTAAGGAAA
>CANCYO010000025.1 GCA_947382415.1 uncultured Lachnospiraceae bacterium
AACCTGGGAGAAAGGAAAAATCCAATCGCTTTCTAATATGATTGGATTATACGTGGATGATATGATCTGGTATCCTTATGAACAGATGAAGACAATGAAAACGCCCTATAAGATCCTGGATGCGGAGGGCGTGTATCTCTATACGGAAGATCAGAAGCTGATCGATTCGGTATCTTCCTGGTGGAGTGTGATCCATGGTTATAAGCACCCGGAGCTGAATCAGGCGATCCGGGAGCAATTGGAGAAATTTGCCCATGTGATGCTGGGCGGGCTTACCCATGAGCCGGTTCGGAAGCTTTCTGATAAGCTGCAGAGCTGGCTTCCGGGGGATTTGGATTACTGCTTTTTCTCTGATTCCGGCAGTGTGGCAGTGGAGGTCGCTCTGAAGATGGCGCTGCAGTATTATATGAACCGACAGGAGACGCAGCGCACCATGGTGCTGGCGCTGGAACATGCCTATCACGGCGATACCTTCAAGACCATGGAGGTGGGGGATGATGAGGATTATCATTTTGTGCTGAAAGCCTATGGCGAGAGTCCCCATGTCATTCATATCCCTACGGAGATTGAGGCGTTGGAGAGCGCATTTGCCAAATACCATGCAAGGCTGAACTGTTTTCTGGTGGAGCCGTTATTGCAGGGCGCAGGCGGTATGCGCATGTATGATATCGCGTTTTTAAAGCGCGCCAGAGAACTCTGTGACGAGTACGGTGTACTTCTGGTATTTGATGAGGTTGCAACCGGGTTCGGACGCACTGGTAACCGATTTGTGGCAGATCTGGTGCTGCCCGATATTCTGGTGCTGGGAAAAGCTTTGACAGGAGGCTATATCGGACATGCCGTCACGGTGGCAAACCGCCGGGTGTACGAGGGATTCTATGACGACGATCCTTCCCATGCACTGATGCATGGTCCTACCTTTATGGGGAATGCGCTGGCCTGCAGCGTGGCGTTGAAATCTATAGAATTGTTTGAACAGCAGGACTATCTGGCCAAAATTCGCAAAATTGAAGAGATCACCCGCCGGGAGATGGAGGGATTCTCAGATCCCCGTGTCAGGGAAGTGCGGATCATGGGGGCCTGTGTGTGCATTGAGGTATATGATCCGGCTGTTATCGTCGGATATCAGCAGTTTGCATATGAGCGCGGCGTATTCAGCCGTCCGTTCCTGAATTATCTGTACGCCATGGTGCCCTATGTCATCGGTGAGGAGGAGCTGGTTCGGGTTCTGGATACGATGAAGCAATGGTTTGCACACTGATTTAAGGATAGTCGCCTGTGGCTATCCTGACGTATGGTTCCAAAGAGTAGTCATAGGGCCCCAGAAAGGTACCGACCACAAGTTCCCCGTCTCTCGCTTTGATACGCTCCTGCGCTTTGACATAAACAGGCACTCTCAATGGAAAATAATATTCTGAGCGCAGCCATTTGGCAAAGTTTTTGCAGGCGGTCTTTACCTCCGGATCGACATTCGGATCAAATCTTAATCGCAGGCCCGTTCTTCTGTTATCAGGACTATCTAAATAATGTTTCCAGTTTTCAATCGTCCATATATGCATTTTCTGTTCCTCGCGTGTTTCGGAATATGGGACATGTGTCGTCAATACCGCTATGGTTTTATATTATCAGGCGGAGGATAAAATCTCAAGAATTTAAAGTTCATTTCAGGTTTCTCTGTTAGAATGTTTTTCAGAGCTTTTGGAAATACGAAGAGCTTGGAAGAGGGCGGGAAATTTTGGAAAGGGGACGATAAAGGCATGGGACATCAGGATATTTTCAAGCGGTATGAATTGAAGTATCTGGTAACTTCAGAGCAGAAAAAGCTGCTTCTGGAAGCGATGGATCTGTACATGAGGCCTGATGAATATGGGCGCAGCACAATCTGCAATCTTTATTTTGACACGCCGGATTATCTTTTGGTGAGGCGTTCTCTGGAGAAGCCTGTCTATAAGGAGAAGCTTCGGGTGCGAAGTTATGGCCGGGCGACGCGGGAGAGCCGGGTTTTTCTGGAGCTTAAGAAAAAATATAAAGGCGTGGTCTATAAGCGCCGCATCAGTGCCGGAGAGCGGGAGGCCATGGATTGTCTGCTTCGGGGGAACGCTTTGCCGGATAAAGGACAGATTGCCCGGGAGATCGATTATTTCAGGAGTCTGTACCGGAATTTGGGTCCGGCGGTCTATCTCTCTTATGAGAGGGAGGCTTTTTACGGGAGGCTGGACAGAGAGCTGCGCATTACCTTTGACCGGAATATTCTCTGGAGAGAGCAAGAGCTGTCGCTGTGCGCGGAGTCTTATGGTATGCCTGTTCTGGAGCCTGAAGCGGCGCTGATGGAGATTAAGCTTGCGGATGCAATGCCTCTTTGGCTGTGCAGGCTTCTGTCCGAAAACGCAATTTTTCAGACCGGTTTTTCCAAGTACGGAAGGGCCTATGAACAGATGCTGGAAGCCGGTTTCGGTGAGACGGCTGCCGATAAATGGAGTATGGGAGGAAGAAAGTATGCCTGACAATTTATTCGGCGGGATTTTTGATTCCGCTTCGCAGAGTGTGATACCGGTGGGAGATTTTTTGCTGTGTATCGGTGTGTCCCTTATAATAGGTCTGTTCCTGGCTGCCATACACGGATATAAGGCCGGGCACAGTCAGAGCTTTCTGGTGACGCTGGCGCTGCTTCCGGCGGTGGTGTGCGTGGTAATCATGATGGTGAACGGCAATGTGGGAGCCGGCGTGGCTGTGGCGGGAACCTTCAGTCTGGTGCGGTTTCGTTCGGCGCCGGGGACGGCAAAGGAGATCAGCGCGATCTTTCTCGCCATGGGGGCGGGGCTGATCGCGGGTATGGGTTATCTGGCGTACGCGCTGCTTTTTGCGCTGATTCTGGGAGGCGCGGGATTTGGCTACAACCGTTTCTGGCAGTGCAGATACCGCCCGGAGCAGTCTAAGACTTTGTCCATCACAATCCCGGAGAATCTGGATTATGGGGATGTATTTGGGGAGATCCTGCGGCAGTTTACGAAAAGCTATGAGCTGGAGCATGTGAAGACCAGCAATATGGGCAGCCTGTTTAAACTGACTTATCGGGTGGAGCTGCAGGCGGATGCAAACGAGAAGGAAATGATCGATATGCTCCGCTGCAGGAATGGAAATCTGGAGATTGCGCTGTCAAAACGGGAGACGCCTGTGGGAGAGCTGTGACAGATCGTGGGAGAGCAGGATGGAATGTAACGGAACCATACAGAACCATGACAGAACCGTGACAGAACCGTGACAGAGCTGTGCTGGGAAGAGGTGGAATGATGAAGATGAGGATTGTGAGAATTGCAAGAATGCGATATATTACTGCACTGGTGGTGTTGCTTTGCTGTTGCAGCGTATTCTCAGGCTGCAATCTGGCGGAACGTGCAAATGCAGAGAAGCAGGCGAATACCAAAGGACAGACAAATTCAGAAGAGCAGGTAAATGTAAAAGAGCAGGCAGGGAAGATGCCCGGCGACCCGGTTGGGGTGACATCCTCCGTGGGCACGGGGGTGGCAGGCGAAGTGACGATTCTGGATGTGTCGGATATGTTCAGCAATCGGGATCGGGAAATCGGATATGACGAGTCGGAATGTGTGAAGATCGTTCTGCAGGGAGATACCGCGCAGGCTGATTCCCCGGATGTGGTGATAGAGGGCAGTGTGGTGACTGTCACTGCGGCAGGCAGTTATCTGATCTCAGGTTCCCTGCAGGGACAGTTGGCAGTCCGGGCGGACAAGGAGGACAAAATTCATCTGATTCTGGATGGCGCGGACATTTCCTGTGAGAGCAGTGCAGCTTTGTATGTGGAGCAGGCCGACAAGGTGTTTGTGACCACTGCGGCGAATACCGAAAACAGTCTTCTGACTGCCGGAGAATATGTGGCCATAGACGACTACAATATTGACGGCGCAGTCTTTGCCCGGGATGATATCACTTTTAACGGCGAAGGTTCCCTGAAGGTGAGTTCCGCTGCGGGCCACGGCATTGTCTGCAAGAATGATCTGGTAATCGCCGGAGGAGATTATGAGATTGAAGCCGGGCGGCACGGACTGCAGGGTAAGGACAGTGTGCGTATTGCAAACGGCAATCTGGCAATCCGGGCGGGGACGGACGGAATTCACTCCGGAAACGATGAGGATGACAAGGTGGGCTTCACCTATATTGCAGGTGGAAATATCACTGTTTCCGCAGGGGACGACGGTATTCATTCTGATACACAGCTTGTGATCTCCGGGGGTAGCATCCGGGTGACTGAGAGCTATGAGGGACTCGAAGGGGCCTGCATCGAGATTGTGGATGGTGATATCACAGTGTATGCGAAGGACGACGGGCTGAATGCCGCGGGCGGAAATGACGGCAGCGGCGGCGAAACTGACGGCGGGATTGGCGGGATTGGCGGCGAAACGGATGGGGAGACTGATGGCAAGACTGGCGGAGAGACTGACGGCAGGGGACGCAAAAATGGCGGCGGGCGCGGTGGTTTTGGCGGGAATCCCTTTGAGGCAAACGCGAACAATGCCATTATTATTTCAGGCGGGAAGATCACAGTTAATGCGGATGGAGACGGCATTGATTCCAATGGCGCTCTGTATGTGAATGCGGGTGAGATACTGGTCTTTGGGCCTGAAAATGGAGGAAACGGCGCGCTGGATTCCAGCGGCGAGGCCGTCATACAGGGCGGAACGGTTATAGCGCTGGGTGCCAGTCAGATGGCGGAGAATTTCGGCGCGGATTCCGGGCAGTGTTCAATGTTAGTAAGTGTGTCCGATATGCAGGCTGCAGGTACTACGGCGGAGCTGCGCGACAGCTCCGGTAAGGTGTTGTTAAGCTGTGTATCGGAGAAAGGTTATAACTCCGCAGTGTTTAGCTGTGAGGAGATCCGGGTGGGAGAAACCTATACGGCAGCCCTTGGCGGGGAGACCGTGGAGGTAGAGATGACTGATACCATCTATGGGAGCGGTATGGGATTTGGACCCGGAGGCGGTTTTAAAGGCGGCTTTGGGAAGCCGGAAGATTTTGATGGGAATGGGTTTTCATTTCCGGAAGGAGAACCGCCTGCTCTGCCTGAGGGGAGCGCGCCGGGCATAGGGGAGCAAAAGCCCGGTCAGCGCCCGGCTCCGCGCACTTGAATGAGGCTGTCTGACCGCCGTCTTGTCATTCCGCATAAAAAATGATAAAATAGCATGGTATATTTTGTCAGTGAGAAAAGGCGGTGTGTGACCGGAAAGGCGGAGTCCCGATGAAGATAGAGAGCAATAGGGGAAGTGTAGAAGGGAATCAGGCGAGGTGCAGATTTATTTTCTGGGGAATCCTTGCGTTAGCGGTTCTCATCCGGGTGATCGGTTTTGGCAGTCTGCCCTGCGGGGTCAATCAGGACGAGGCCATGGGGGCGGTGGACGCGTGGGCGTTGTCTCTGTATGGGACGGACCGCTTTGGCGTCCGGCTTCCCGTGCATTTCAGCGCATGGCAGGTGAGTCAGATGAGTGTGCTTTTGTCTTATCTGATGATTCCTTTTATATGGGTATTCGGATTCCATACCTGGGTGATCCGTCTGCCCATGCTGCTTGTGAGTCTGGGTTCGGTGGCGCTGATGTATCTCATTGGCAAAGAACTTTTTGGACAGCGTTTTGGATTGATCGCCATGGCGCTCACGGCGGTTAATCCATGGCATTTCATGCAGAGCAGATGGTCCATCGACTGCAATCTGTTTCCCCATGTGTTTTTGCTGGCATTTTATCTGTTGCTGCTGGGTCTGAAAAAGAGGCGTTTTTTGTATCTGTCCATGTTTTTCTTTGGGCTGACTTTTTACTGCTACGGCATCGCGGTTTATTCCGTGACGCCGTTTTTGGCTGTCTTTGCGCTGTGGGGCATGAGAAAAAAACTGTTTTCTTTCCCTCAGGTGCTTCTGTCTGTTCTTATTTTCGGGTTGACGGCGCTGCCTGAGATTCTGGTGATGGCCATCAATCTCTTTCATCTGGAGACCATCGAGACGGGGCTGATCACCATGAGCCGTTTCCCTGAGACCGTGCGGGGAAACGATATATTGTTTTTGAATTTTTCGTTTGCGCAGCTTTGGAAAAATATTCGGGCCATGGCAAGCTGCAGTTTTCTGCAGTTGCCGGATTACTGGTTTAACGCGATTCCCGCCTTTGGCCCCATGTATCATATCAGTATTCCGTTCATGGCGGGAGGCACGGCGCTTTTGTCCCGGGATCTGTTTCGGGAGAGGGATGTAAAGCGGCAGGCCGGAAAGCTGGCGCTCTGGGGTTTTCTGCTCACGGGAATCTGGGTGGGTCTGATCACCAGCGAGGTGAATGTCAATCGCATCAATATTATTTTCTTTCCGTTAATTATGGTCAGCGCGTATTGTATCTGCAGGCTGGCGGAGAGAAGCGGAAGATGGCTGGTTTTGACAGGGGCGGCTTACGGGCTGTGCGCGATTTTGTTTGTGGGCGCTTATTTTACGGTTTATCCGGAGGAATCTGCGCAATATTATAATGGGGCGTTTCTGGAGGCTGTGCAGACTGCGGATGAGACGGAATGCGACCGGCTGTATATCACGGGCAATATGGGATGGCAGTTCAATCTGTCCATGGCGGAGATTCTGACGCAGTATGCCTGTCGTATCGACGCTCGGTACTATCAGGAGAAAAGCATGGTCACCGGAGGCAGGACGTTGCTTCCCTACTCTGATAGATATCATTATATAAATGCAAAAAACTTTGACTGGACGGGCTGTGACAGGGAGGCGCTGTATCTTGTGCAGGAACAGGATCTGGAAGAGATCGATACGGATTATGAGGTGCTCTGGGAGAACGGCGGGTTTTGGATTGTAAAGCTTGAGGGAGGACGGTGGACAGTTGAGTGACAATGGTCTGGTGTTCGGGATTGTGGCACATGTGGACGCCGGCAAAACCACGCTGGCGGAGAGTATGCTCTATCTGGGCGGGCAGATCAGGCGGCTTGGAAGGGTGGATCACAAGGACACGGTGCTGGATAATTTTGCGCTGGAGAGAGAGCGGGGAATCACGATTTTCTCCAAGCAGGCGCGGTTGAAGTGGCGTGACAGGGAGTTTACGCTTTTGGATACGCCGGGGCATGTGGATTTCTCGGCGGAGATGGAGCGGACGCTGCAGGTGCTGGACTGCGCGGTGCTGGTGGTAAACGGGGCGGACGGTGTGCAGGGACATACCCGTACTTTGTGGAGGCTTCTGGAGCGGTATGAGATACCGGTGTTTTTATTCATAAATAAAATGGATCAGCCGGGAACGGACAGGGATAAGCTGATGGAGGAGCTGAAACGGCAGCTGGATGCAAACTGCGTGGCTTTTCCTGCTGACAGCGGGTGTGCGGAGGAATCCCGGCAGAGCGCTGCGGCTGGGCTTACGGACGCTTATGCGGAGGAACTTGCGGAGGAGCTTGTGGAGGAACTTGCAACCTGTGAGGAAGGGTTGATGAACGCCTATCTGGAGCGGGGAACGCTGACCCGGGAGGAGATTGCCGGGGCGGTGGCACAGCGCAGTGTTTTTCCATGCTTTTTTGGAGCAGCCCTTCATGTGGAGGGTGTGGAGGCGCTTTTGGACGGTATTGCCGCCTACGGTTTGAGGGCGGTATGTTCGGAGATGGCATATTCGGAAACTGCAAATCCGGAAGAATTTGGAGCCAGGGTGTTTAAGATTTCCAGAGATCCCGGCGGCGCCCGCCTGACGCATCTGAGGGTCACGGGAGGAAGTCTTCGGGTGAAAACGCCCATTCTTTCGGAGAAGGTCAATCAGATCCGCCTGTACAACGGGGCTGCTTTTGAGGCGGTGGAGGAGGTACATGCGGGGGAGATCTGTGCGGTGACAGGCCTGACCCGGACATTTGCGGGACAGGGGCTTGGAGCGGAGCCCGAGAGCGGGCTTCCGGTGCTGGAACCGGTGTTGACTTACCGGGTGGAACTGCCGGAGGGAGAGGATGCGGTGCAGGCTCTTATCAAGCTTCGCGGGTTGGAGGAGGAAGAGCCGCTTCTGCATCTTGTATGGCAGGAAGAAAGCCGTGAGATTCACGCTCAGGTCATGGGCGAGGTGCAGATCGAGGTCTTAAAAAAGCTGATCGCCCAGCGTTTTGGTCTGGAAGTGGAGTTTGGCGCGGGGAGCATTGTGTATAAGGAAAGTATCGCTGAGCGCGCCATCGGCATCGGTCATTTTGAACCGCTGAGGCATTATGCGGAGGTGGAGCTTTTGCTGGAGCCGGGGGAGCGGGGAAGCGGTCTGCAGTTTGCCAGCCTGTGCAGCGAGGACATGCTGGACAGAAACTGGCAGAGGCTGGTGCTCACACATCTGGAGGAAAAGGTTCATGTGGGGGTTCTCACGGGTTCGCCCATCACGGATATGAGAATCCTTCTGGTGGGGGGCAGGGCGCATCTCAAGCATACGGAGGGCGGCGACTTCAGGCAGGCCACTTACAGGGCGCTGCGGCAGGGGCTGCGAAGCAGCAAAAATGTGCTGCTGGAGCCTGTATTTGCTTTTGTGCTGGAGCTTCCCACGGAGTATCTGGGGCGGGCCATGTCGGATATGCAGCGGATGCATGGAAGCTTTGATGCGCCGGAGACGGAAGGCGGGCGCAGCGTTCTGACCGGAAGAGCTCCGGTGGCGGCTATGAGGGATTATCAGAAGGAGGTCTATGCTTACACTCACGGGGAGGGACATCTGTCCTGTATTCCGGACGGCTATGAGCCATGCCACAATGCGGAGGAAGTGATCTCGGAGAGAGGGTATGACCCGGAGGGGGATCTGGAGAATCCCACGGGTTCCGTATTTTGTGCCCATGGGGCAGGTTTTGTGGTGGACTGGGATCATGTGGCCGAGTACGCACATGTGGAGTTGCCGGAAGGTGTGTGGCGTCTTGTGGAGGAAGACGGAGCGGACTGCAAAGCGGAATACGGCGGGAACTATGGAGAGGAATGCGGAGAGAAATACAGAGAGGAATACAGAGAGAAAAATATGGGAAGATATGCGCAGGGGAATGCCGCAGGTGCGGTGTCTTCCTCTGGCGGGGGAGAGGCGGAGCGTTATATCACCCAGGAGGAGATCGAGGCGATCTTTCGGCAGACCTATGGCGGCCGGGAGCATGACCGGCGCAGGAGACGCCGCTATCATGTGACACGCCGGGACGTTTACGCGAACGATGGAAAGCCGGGAGGCGGAAGCGGGTATAATGGAAGCGAAGGGAACAGAACCGGACGCAACAGAAGCGGAGGCAGGGGAACGGCAGAGCCGAAGGAAGTGTGTCTTCTGGTGGACGGCTATAATATTATTTTTGCATGGGAGGAGCTTCGCAGTCTGGCGCAGGTCAATATCGACAGTGCCAGAGACCGCCTCATGGATATCATGAGCAATTATCAGGGGATTTGGGGCGGGACGCTGATTCTGGTCTTTGACGCCTATAAAGTGAAGGGGAATCCGGGCAGCGTATTGCAGTATCATAATATCCATGTGGTCTACACGAAGGAGGCGGAGACGGCGGATCAGTATATCGAGAAGACGGTTCACGGGATGACGGACCGGTTTCAGGTGACCGTTGCCACCTCCGATGCCCTGGAGCAGATGATCATCTGGGGAGCGGGAGCACTGCGCATGTCCGCCGCAGGACTGTATGCTGCGGTTGAGGAGGCTCTGGGAGCCATGCGGGAGGAGTATACGGAGCGGGACAGCAGGATTGCGTTCAGGCCTTTTTTGTGATAAGATACACACTGGGAGGAGTATAGCCATGATTTATCAATTTTTGCCCGAGGGCGGCAGCAGCCTTTATGTCTTTGCCGGAATCCTGTTTGGGTTTATCGCCACGGTTTTTGCAACGGGAAAACTCAGCTCCTATCTGCCCAAGGACGGCGGAAGGGAATTCGCTCATGACGGGAAGCTCTCCGCAGGGAAACCGCGAGGGGCGGGCATTATTTTTGTGCTGGTGTTTGTGGCGGCCGCGCTGCTCTTTATTCCTCCGAAGGCGGAGATGACGATTTATCTGATTCTGTTATCCATCTGTATGCTGACGGGTTTTTTGGACGACGCTTCGGAGAAGCCCTGGGGTGAGTATAAAAAGGGATTTTTGGATCTGTGTGTGGCGGCTCTGGTGGCCATGACTTTTTTGAAATATAATTCCAGTGTGGTGGAGTTTGCGCTGTTTCATGTGAAGGTGGTGGTGCATCCTGTGCTGTTTGCACTGCTTGCGGTGATGCTGGTGTGGGGCTCGGTGAATGTGACAAACTGTGCCGACGGAGTGGACGGGCTTTCGGGGACGCTGGGTATCATCACGCTCATGACGATCTATCTCATCGACCGGATCAAGGACAGGCCTGAGAATTTCTCGTTTGGGATACTGCTCTTTTCGGTGTGTATTCTGGGGTATCTCTGGTACAATGCCACCCCCAGCAAGCTGATGATGGGCGACGCGGGAAGCCGGGCCATGGGGCTGTTTATCAGTATCGCCATCCTGAAGACGGGCTGTCCGGTGCTCTATCTCCCGGTGGCGTGTGTGCTGATTCTGGACGGGGGGCTGGGACTTGTGAAGGTGGCCCTGCTGCGGTTTTTCAAGATTCGAATTCTGACCCATGTGAGGACGCCCCTGCACGATCATGTGCGCAAGGTGTGGGAGTGGTCCAATACGCAGACCGTATACCGCTTTGCGATCATTCAGATCATCGTGTCCGCGGCGGTGGTGTTCGGAATCCAGGTGTAGCAGGCAGTGAAAATGTGATAAAAACGTGCGGCAGGACGCGGAATGAAGGATAAGGACAGGACAAAGGATAAGGACAGGATAAAGGATAAAAGAAGAGGATGAAGAGGACATGTATGATCAGTTGACACCCAGCGATATCAAAAAGATGGAGGAAGAGATAGAATACAGGAAGCTCGTGGTGCGGCCCAAAGCGCTGGAGGATGTGAAGGAAGCCAGAGCCCACGGGGATCTGAGCGAGAATTTTGAGTATCATGCGGCCAAGAAGGTGAAGAACCAGAATGAGAGCCGTATTCGTTATCTGGAGAGGATGATCCGCACGGCAAAAGTGATTTCCGAGGATTCCGCGGCGGACGAGGTGGGCATCAACAATACGGTGACAGTGGCTTTTCTGGACGACGGAAGCGAAGAGACTTATAAGATTGTGACGACGGTTCGGGGAAATTCGCTGGAGGGCCTGATCAGCAACGAGTCCCCTCTGGGCAAGGCATTGCTCGGTAAAAAAGCGGGGGAGACGGCTCATGTGCAGGTGAGCGACACCGTTGGCTATGATGTGCGCATCGTTAAATTTGAAAATACCGTGGATGACGGAGACAGGATAAGGAGTTTTTGATGAAAAAATATCTGTTGTTTGATTTGGACGGCACCCTGACGGACCCCGGGGTGGGGATCACAACCTGTGTGCAGTATGCGCTGAAGGCTTTTGGCATCGAGGAGCCGGATTTGGGGAAGCTTGAGCGTTTTATCGGGCCGCCTCTGCGGGACAGTTTTATGGAGTTTTATGGATTTACTCCCAAGCAGGCGGAGGAAGCTGTGGAGAAATACCGGGAGCGGTTTCGTGACACGGGGATTTTCGAGAATGAGGTGTATGAGGGGATTCCTCAGATGCTTAAGAATCTGCAGTCCAGGGGTCTGTTTCTGGCGGTGGCTTCCTCCAAGCCTCAGGTGTTTGTGGAGCGGATTCTGGAGCATTTTGATCTGAAGAAATATTTCTCGGTGGTGGTGGGAAGCGAACTGGACGGCACCAGAGAAAATAAGGACGAGATCGTGCAGGAGGCGTTGAACCGGCTGTTTGCCTACAAGCCCATACAGCGAAATCAGGTCTATATGATCGGAGACCGCAGCTTTGACGTGGAGGGCGCGAGAGCCATGGGGGTTGAGTCGGTGGGCGTGACCTATGGCTATGGCAGCATGGAGGAGCTGAAGGAGGCAAAAGCGGACTATATCGTGCGCAGCGTGGAGGAATTGGAGAAGTTTCTGCTGCGGGGCGTGGAGGAAGAGAAGGGGGAAAACAGACCGGAGGGCTTAACCTTTCGGAGAATCTGGGTGATGCTCTACTCTTTTTTGCTGTTTATGATAGTGCGCAATATCGTGATGTACGCGGTGGATCTGCTGTGTGTGCAGTTGTGGGATGCCGCGCTGCCTGCGGCGCTGGACGCCTTTTTGTTTGTGCGCGATCCCTCCGTGCTGGAGGATGCTCAGTTTGCTTTCACCGGCAATCAGGGTGTGCTGAAGTCTGCGTTGGGATTTGTGGGAGGCGGACTGGCCGTCTGGTCCAACGCAAAGCTTCTGATCGGGAAGACCAGAGAGGAGACGAAGCTCAGCCATCTGCGCAGGGAGAGCAGAGGGAGTTATCTGCTGCTTGCCGGAGCTGTGGTGGGAGCGGTGCTTGGGTTAAACCTTCTGCTGGAGCTGCTTGGCCTGATCAACAAATCCGGGGCATATCAGGCAGTGCAGAAAGATCAGTATTCCGCGGCCTTTTTGTTGGGACTGATTACTTTTGGCGTGATCTCTCCCGTGGCGGAGGAGCTTCTGTTTCGGGGCATCATTCATAACTATCTGCGCAGGTTTATGAAGCCGAAGCTGGCGCTTGTTATCTCATCCGCGCTGTTTGGCATTTATCACATGAATTATGTGCAGGGAATGTATGGCTTTTTCATGGGCTGTCTCATCGCGTATGCCTATGAGTATTTCGGGGACTTCAGGGTAGCGCTGGCTGTCCATGCGGCCGCCAATATTCTGGTGTATTGTCTGACCTATACGTCTATTGTCACCACGGGTTTTGTGAGCTGGCCGGTATGTCTGATTTTCGCCGCGCTGGCGGCGGTCTGCCTGTGGACTCTGGGTAAAAAGAAGAATGTATTATAGACTCTTTTTGGGGGGAAGGGGTCGGAGAAAGAGGCATAAATTTGATGAAGGTTCTGCAGGAGATAAAAAATTTTATTGTAAATTTTATAAAAGGACGAAAGATCAGGATTGCGGCGGGAATTCTATTTCTGGCCGCTGAACTGTTTTTTTTCTTTGGCACGGACGCGCTGTTGGAGGATGAAGTACATTTTCTCACCGGCGAGGGTTCCTGGGATGTGGCGTTTACGGAGGAGATGCCTTCCGTCAGTCAGGAGTTTGTGCCCTCGCACAGCTCTTTGAAATCAGTGAGCTTCCGCATGGATCTGTCCGAGGTATCAAAATGGGACGGGACGGTGGTCATATCGGTGCAGGATGCGGACTATCAGGCGCTGTTTGAGGAGAGCAGGGCCTATTTTGAGATTACGGACTGTGCCTACACGGATGTGGAGGTGGATCTGAAGCTGTCGCCCCGCAGACATTATTATCTGACTGTTTACTGCACGCCGTCTTCCGCAGGGGAATACCCGAAGATCAGTGTGTGCGGCACGGAATACGAACTGCCGGAGAGCCGGAGACTGATCTGCGGCGAAGAACAGCCCGGGCAGCATCTGGTGAGCCGTTACAGTTATGTGGATGCGCTGACCTTTCCCCGGGCGGCCATGGCTGTGTTCCTGTGTCTGCTTGCGGCGGCAGGCGTGATATTCGGGCTGCCCAGGCACCCCTATGTGCGCCGGGCCGCGGCGGCGTTTCTGCTTCTCGCCGCGCCTGTCACGCTGGGCTGGCGGCTGGAGACTCTGGTCTGTGATCTGAATTTTTATCTTCCCTTTGCCATGAAATGGAATATCGGGTTGATGGTGGCGCTGGAGCTTTTGGTGCTTTTGGCGACGCATTCGCCCCGAATCAGCATTGTGTTGTCGAATACTGCGGTGACTGCGCTGTATTCTGCCAATTATTTTATGCGGCTGTATCGGGGCACTTCCCTGCGCATGAATGATTTTACCGCCATCGGCACGGCCACAAAGGTGATGGGGGCTTATGACCTGAGTCCTGACAGCGAACTGGCGTTTATCTGGGGAATCCTGATCGTGTTTGTGGTGTTTGGCCTGCAGACAAAATCCACGAAGGCCGGCTGGCGCAGAAACCGTGAGAAGTCTGCGGCTTCGCATGTCAGATCGGGCGTAGTTCCGTATGTTATATCGTATGCTGTCACTTCCGTGCTGGCTGTCTTGATCGTTCTGTGGGGAGGACACCGGCTGCTCTACACGGACATGCTTTCACGGGCCGGTTTCGAGGGAAGGGATATCGTGGGGTTTGACTATGAGCTGATCTACGCCTTTGACGGGTATCTGGTGGGAACCTGCATCGAGATTCAAAACTCTCGGATCGTGAAGCCGGATGGGTATTCGGTGGAGCTGGTGGAACAGATCCTTGGGGAGGCGGATGTGCCGGAGGAGGGAGGGGCAGAGCTGCCTCATGTGATCGTGGTGATGAACGAGAGTCTTGCGGATATCCGTGTGGTCCGGGATGTGGAGCTGAGTCAGGAGAATCTGGGATTTATGAAATCCCTGCGGGAGAATACGGTAAGCGGCTGGGTGAATGCCTCCACCTTTGGAGGGGGCACTGCCAATACGGAGTTCGAGGTGTTGACCGGGTGCAGCATGGCCTTTTTGTCGGTGAATTATTATCCCTATCAGCAGGCGCTGAACAAGCCGGTGGATTCCCTGGTCAGCCGGATGAAGGAGGAGGGTTATACCGCGGTCTCCATGCACCCTGAGAGCGCCGCCAACTGGAACAGGAGAAATGTCTATCAATATTACGGATTTGACACCATGCTGTGGAAACCGGATTTTGAGGGGGAGGAGATCGTTCACAGCGGGGTGTCGGATGAGGCCACGTATCGCCGGATCATAAAGCTGTATGAGAACAGGGAGCCGGGGGAGAAGCTGTTTGTCTTTGACGTGACCATGCAGAATCACGGCGGATATACGGAGGATGAGGCGCCTTACGCGGTGACTGCCCCGGAGCTTCGGGAGGAGCAGATCGATCAGTATCTGTCTCTGGTGAAGATATCCGACGATGCCTTTGGGGAACTGGTGCATTATTTTGAGGAACAGGATGAGAAGGTGCTGATCTGTATGTTCGGGGATCATCAGCCCTGGATATTCGATCTGGCCATGGAGGGGGGATCTGCGGAGGGCGCAGGTTCCGTGGAGACCATGAACAAATATAAGACGCCCTTTGTCATCTGGGCCAATTATGATATCGAGGAGGCCGAGGGGCTGGATATCAGTATGAACTATCTGGGCGGTCTTCTGATGCGGACGGCGGGAATTCCGCTTTCGCCCTATTTCCGGTTTCTGGAGCGGGAGAGAGCGGATTACCCTATCATAACGGTAAAGGGTTATGTGGACAGCGAAGGGGTCTATTCTGGCTGGGGCAGCAGAGAGGATGAATTTTCCGAGTATAAGATGCTGCAGTATAACTATCTGTTTGACGACGAGAAAGTGGATTGGGGGTACTGATTATGAAGTTTTCGATTATCGTGGCAGCCCTGAATCCGGGAGAAAAACTGAGGCAGACGGTTGAGAGTGTGCTGGAGCAAAGCTGTGGGGATTATGAGATCGTGGTGAAGGACGGCGGAAGCACCGACGGCTCATTGGAGAGTCTGCCGGAGGATGGGCGCATCCGGGTCTGTGCGGAGGCTGACAGCGGTATCTATGACGCCATGAATCAGGCGGTGAAAATGGCGCAGGGAGAGTATCTGCTCTTCTTAAACTGCGGCGATGTGTTTTATGATGCGGGAGTGCTGGAGCGGGCGCGGCTGCGGGCTTTGAAGGAGCAGGGGGAGGCTCCGCTGGTACTCTACGGAGATACCTATGGAGCCAAAAACGATGTGCTGATCACCGCTCCGGACAGGATAGACGGCTTTGCCTGCTATCGCAATATTCCCTGCCATCAGTCCTGTTTTTATGACGCCAGACTCTGCAAAGACAGGCCCTACCGCGCCGAATACCGCATTCGGGCGGATTATGACCATTTTTTGTGGTGCTATTACCGGGCGGGAGCTAAAATGGTGTATCTGGAGGGCGTGGTGGCTTCCTATGAGGGCGGCGGATATTCCGAGAGCCCGGAGAACCGCAGGCGGGACAGGGAGGAGCACAGGCAGATCACTCAGGAGTATATGTCCCCGGAGGAGCTTCGCAGATACCGGCGGGCCATGCTGCTTTCCCTTGCGCCGGTTCGGAGTTTTCTGGCGGAAAACCGTCTGACTTCAGGGGCTTATCACTGGCTGAAAACCTGTGTTTACCGGCACAGGCTCAGGATATTTTTGGGAATTTTGGTGTTTTGTCTGGAAGCCTTTGCTTTTCTGGGAACCGGGGTGCTGGGGGAGGATGTGGTCCATTATCACACCGGGGAGGGTTCCTGGGAGGCGCAGCAGTCGGCGGAAGCTTCGGTTTTCTGTCAGGAGTTTGTGCCGCAATACGGGCATCTGCAATCCCTGAGCTTTCTCATGGGCAAGGAGGGCGTCACACAGCAGGACGGCGCCGTGGTGGTGCGGATTCTGGACGCCCGGGATCAGGTGTTTTTTGAGGAGACCAAGTCCTTCTCTGAGATTCAGGATGGACGTTTTACGGATGTGAAGACGGGGCTTGCGTTGTCCGCGCGCTCTGCTTACCGGCTGGTATTGATCACGGAGCCTTCCTCTGCGGGAGAGTATGTCACGGTGGGGGTCTGCGGCAGGGAATATAAGCTGGCGGAGAACCGGGCGTTTTGGAGCGGCGGGGAGGATCGCGAAGCGGACGCCCAGCTTGTGATGCGTTATCATTATGAGGATGCGGTGCCTGTTGGAAAAGCGCTGAAGGCGTTACTGCTTTGTCTCGTCACAGCTTTCGGGGTGATGTTCGGGCTGCCGGAGCAAACGTCGATACGCAGGGCGGCGGGGATTATATTATTGCTTGCAGGGCCTCTGGTGCTGGGGCGGCAGTTGGAGCTGCTGTCTTATAAAGAGGTGATGTATCTGCCCATTGCCATGCGTTGGAATCTGGGGATCATGTTTGGGCTGGAACTTGCGGTGCTGCTTGCGACGCACTCTCCCCGCGTTACGGTGGCGTTTACAAATCTTGCGCTGACCCTTTTGTATTCCGTGAATTATTTTGTTATCTTATACCGCGGCACACCCCTTCGCATGAATGATTTCACAGCGGCCGGCACGGCGGCTCAGGTTTTGGGGGAGTATGATTTTGAATTTAATGACCGTCTGGCCATAATCTGGGGACTGCTGCTTTTATTTGTGGTGTTCGGTGTGCAGACGGGTGTGGGCGCGGAAAAAGGGTCAGAAAAAAGGGTCAGAAAAAAGGCTCGGGACGGGCGGTATTATCTGAGGAAGCTTTTGAGCTATGGAATCTCGATCGTTGCGGCGGCAGGGCTGATCTGTTTTGGCGGGTATCAGCTTCTGTATACGGATCTGCTGCAGCGGGCGGGCTTTGCGGATGAGGAGCTGCGGGGCATCGGGCAGGATATGATCTATTATGTGAACGGTTATCTGGTGGGAACCTGTATCGAGGTGAAAAATTCCCGCATTCTGCCGCCGGAGGGGTATTCGGTAAGCGCGGTGGAGGAGATTCTGAGGGAGGCGCAGGAGGCTTCTGAAAAAGAGCATTCTGAACAGGAGCCTTTTGGACAGGAGTTATCAGAGCAGGAGCGGGAGGAGCTGCCTCATGTGATCCTGATCATGAACGAGAGCTTTGCGGATCTAAGGGTGCTGGCGGATCTGGAGCTGAGTCAGGAGAATCTGCCCTTTTTTAACTCGCTGAAGGAGAATACGGTGCGGGGTTACGTGAATGCCTCGGTGCTTGGCGGGGGCACCGCCAATTCGGAGTTTGAGGTGTTTACCGGGTGCAGTGTGGCGTTTTTTCCGGTGAACTATTATCCGTACCAGCAGGCGCTGAAAAAGCCTGTGGAGTCGGTGATCAGCCATATGAAGCGTTATGGCTATACCACGTATTCCATGCACCCGGAGCCCGCGGGCAACTGGAACCGCACCAGTGTGTACCGATATTACGGATTTGACGACAGCCTGTGGAAGGCGGATTTTGCGGGATCGGAGGTTGTTCACAACGGGGTGTCGGACGCGGAGACCTACCGGAAGGTCATAGAGCTGTATGAGAACAGAAAACAGGGTGAGAAGCTGTTCATCTTTGATCTGACCATGCAGAATCACGGCGGTTATCCCGGAAAAGGCGCGCCCTATGAGGTGGAGGAGCTGCGGGTGAAAAATCCTGCGCTTGACGAGTATCTGACTCTGATGAAGATATCCGATGAGGCCTTTGAGGAGCTGGTGCATTATTTTGAGGAGCAGGAGGAGCGGGTGGTGATCTGCATGTTCGGGGATCATCAGCCCTGGGTGTCGGATCTGATCGTGGAGGCATATGAGACGGGCGCGGCGGTCAGTCAGGAGAGCCTGATGGACAAGTACAAGACTCCCTTTGTGATCTGGGCCAATTATGATATTGAGGAGGCCGAAGGGTATGATATCAGCATGAATTATCTGGGGGGACTTCTGGAGCGCACGGCGGGGATTCCGCTTTCGCCGTATTTTGCTTATCTGGAGAGTCTCCGGGAGGAATATCCTGTCATCACCATCAACGGGTATATGGATGAGGACGGCAATTGTTCGGGATGGAGCGGCACGGGAGAAGAATTTCAGGACTACCGGATGCTGCAGTACAATTATCTGTTCGATGAGCGAACCATACAATGGGGGTATTGACGAATGAACATTTGGATTAAGGCCAGAGACTGGCTGAAAAGTTGTGTGTGTCATCACAGAGGGAGACTGGCAGCGGGTTTGGCAGTATTTATCGCGGAGCTTGTCCTGGTTCTGGGATCGGGGGTGCTGCTGGAGGACGAGACCAATTTCCTCTCGGGGGAAGGCTCCTGGGAGGAGAGTCTATCAGCGGAGCGCCCGGGCTTTTGCCAGAGGTTTCGGCCGGAGCACAGGCATCTGCGTTCCCTGAGCTTTCTGGTGAGTCTGACGGATGTGACGAAGCGGGACGGAGAGATGGCTGTCGTCATCACGGACGAGAAGGGAGCGGTGCTCTTTGAGAAGAATCTGGGCTTTGATGAGCTCGCGGACGGGCGGTTCACGGATGTGGAGGTGAACCTGAACCTTTCTCCATGGAAAAGCTATGACCTGACGCTGACAGCCGGTCCCTCCTCTGCGGGGGAATACCCCACGGTGAGTATCTGTGACACGTCATGGGAGCTGCCCGAGAGCAGAGCGCTGTTTTGGGAGGACAAGCAGCTTGAAAAACAGAGGCTGGGGAAACAGCAGCTCGTGACTCGCTATGCGTATGAGGAGGCTTTGACGGACGCCAGACTGGCCATGCTTGTATTTTTAAGCCTGCTGACGGCTCTGGGAGTCGGGTTTGGACTGCCGAAGAATCATAAGCTGCGTATGGCGGCGGGGATTCTGATCATGATCGCTGCGCCCTATGTGTTGGGGAGCAGGCTGGAGAGTCTGACCTTCGATCAGGTCTATGCGCTGCCCATCACCATGCGTTTTCGAACTATGGAGCATTTGCCCTTTGCGTTGTTGTGGAATCTGGGCATCATCTATGGGGTGGAGCTTGCGGTCTTTCTGTGTACCCACTCTGCCAGGGTGACGATCGCGCTGACGAATGTGGCGCTGACATTATTGTATTCCGTGAATTATTTTGTCATCGCCTATCGTGGGACGCCTCTTCGCGTGAATGATTTTACGGCCATAGGCACTGCGGCCAAGGTGGCGGGAGATTACAGTTTTGAGCCGGACAGCGCGCTGGCCCTTGTGTGGTGTTGGACGGTTCTGTTTGTGGTGTGGGGTGTGCAGACGGGAGTGAGAGGCCTTTGGTCTGTTGGGAAAGCGTCAGACAGGGATATGCAGTCTGAGGGAAGGATTTTTCGGCGGTTTGTGTCCTATGGCGTTACCATTGCCGCGGCAGCAGTGCTGGTCTTCTTTGGCGGATATCAGCTTCTGTATACGGATCTGCTGGACCGGGCCGGTTTTTCCAATGACGAATTCAAAGGGTTTTATCAGGATATGATCTATTACCGGAACGGTTATCTGGTGGGAACCTGTATCGAGGTCAGAAATTCCCGCATTCTGGTTCCGGAGGAGTATTCCGGGGCGCTGGTGGAGAAGATCTTGGAGGAAAACAGGGAGGAACAGGAGCTTACGGATGAGGAGCGGGCAGAGCTGCCTCATGTGATCCCGGTAATGAACGAGAGCTTCGCGGATCTGCGGGTGCTTGCGGATCTGGAGCTGAGTCAGGAGAATCTGTCCTTTTTTAACTCGTTGAAGGAGAATACGGTTCGGGGCTATGTGAATGCCTCGGTGCTTGGCGGGGGCACTGCCAACACGGAGTTTGAAGTGTTCACCGGTTGTACGGTGTCTTTTTTCCCGGTGAATTATTATCCCTATCAGCAGGCGGTCAAGAGGCCCATCGACACGTTGGTGAGCCGCATGGAAAATTACGGTTACCGCACGGTCTCCATGCACCCGGAGTCTGCGGGCAACTGGAACAGGACGAATGTCTACCGGTATTACGGTTTTGACGAGAGTCTGTGGAAGGCGGATTTTGCGGGGGCTGAGGTGGTTCATGCGGGGGTGTCGGACGCGGAGACTTACAATCGGGTCATTGAGCTGTACGAGAACAGAAAACAGGGTGAGAAGCTGTTTGTCTTTGATCTGACCATGCAGAATCACGGCGGGTATTCCGATCACGGAGCACCCTATGAGGTGCGGGAGACGCGCATGGAGAATCCGATTCTGGACGAGTATCTGGATCTTGTGAAGGTTTCCGATGAAGCCTTTGCCGGGCTGGTGCATTATTTTGAGGAGCAGGATGAGAAAGTCGTGATCTGCATGTTTGGCGACCATCAGCCCTGGGTGTCCGATCTGATCATGAATTATTATTATAAGGGGGCGGATATTCCGCCCGGACAGATGATGGACAAGTATAAGACTCCTTTTGTCATCTGGGCCAATTATGAGATCGAGGAGGCCGAAGGGTATGATATCAGCATGAATTATCTGGGCGGGCTGCTGCTGAGAACGGCGGGGATTCCGCTGTCTCCCTATTTTGCTTATCTGGAGGAGCTGAGAGAGGAATATCCTGTGATCACCATCAACGGCTATGTGGACAGGGATGGCAATTATGAGAACTGGGGAAGCGCGGGGGATGAGTTTCCGGAGTATCGGATGCTGCAATACAATTATCTGTTTGATGAAAATACCGTGAAATGGGGGTATTGATGGATGGAGCGTTTGGGTAAGTTCGCTTCGGATGTGCTGACGGGAATCCGGGAATGGTTTGGCGATTGTATACGGCATCACAAGCTGCGCATGGCGGCGGGTGTGGTGATTATGGCTGTGGAGCTGTTTTTGTTTCTGGGGACAGACGTTTTGCTGGAGGATAAAACCAATTATCTCACGGGCGAGGGTTCCTGGGAGCAGGAGCAGAACTCGGAGACATCGGGATTTTGTCAGGTTTTTGTACCGGAGGAGCGCCGTCTGCGCATGATCAGTTTCCTCATGGGCAAGGATGGGGTGACTGTGCAGGATGGGCAGGTCAGGGTGATAATATCGGATGAGGAGAATGCAGTTCTCTTTGAGGAGAGCAGAAGCTTTGCGGAGATATCCAATGGCTTTTTCACGGATGTGGAGATGGATCTGCAGCTTTCCACCAGGAAGACCTATTATCTGACGCTGGTGACTTCACCGTCCTCTCTGGGGGAATATCCTACCGTGGGCGTGTGCGGCATGGAGTATGTCCTGCCGGAGAACCGGAACCTGATACAGGGGGATGAACTGCCGGGGGTGCAACTGGTGGCCCGTTATCATTATACCGACGTCCTGCCCTCCGACAAGGCGGGGAAAGTGATTCTGATCTGTGTCCTGACGGCGTTTGCGATCATGTTTGGACTGCCGGAAAATGCAGTGCTGCGCAGAATCGTCGGTGTGCTTCTGCTGTTGGCGGGTCCTTATGTGCTGGGTCAGCGGCTGGAGCTTCTGACCTATAAAGAACTGTTGTATCTGCCCTTTGCCATGAAGTGGAATGTGGCGATAATGTATGGTCTGGAGTTTATCGTTCTGCTGTGTACCTGGTCTCCCGTTTTTACAGTGGTGTTTACAAATGTGGCGCTTACTCTTTTGTATTCGGCCAATTATTTTATGATCCTGTATCGGAATACGCCGCTTCGCATGAATGATTTTACCGCTATCGGTACTGCGGTGAATGTGGCGGGAGAGTACCGCTTTGTGCCAAACGATCATATGGCGGTGGCATGGGGGCTGCTGCTTTTGATCGTGGCCTTTGCCCTGCAGACCGGTGTCAGACGCAGGGAGCGCGGTGAAGAGAGCAGGAAAAAGAGGGCCGTAAAAGCCTGTATCAAATACGGTGTGTCTGTTGGCGCTGCGGTTCTGTTGGCGTTTGCGGGAAAATATTATCTGTGCGATCTGGATACGCTGACGGAGGCTGGATTTGCCTATGAGGAATTCAAGGGATTTCATCAGGATCTGATCTTTTATATGGACGGTTATCTGGTGGCGACGCTGCTTGAGGCGCGGGATGCGAAGATTGTTCCGCCGGAGGATTACACTACGGAGCTGGTGGAGGAGCTGCTTGCGGAAGCGGCAGAGAACGCTCCTGCACCCGGGGAGGAACTGCCTCATATCATCGTGGTGATGAATGAGAGCCTTGCCGATCTCAGCATCCTGGAGGATGTGGAGCTCAATCAGGACAATCTGCCTTTCATGCGGTCGCTGAAGGAGAATACCATCAGCGGGTATGCGAATGCATCGGTGCTTGGCGGCGGCACCGCCAACACGGAATTCGAGCTGTTTACCGGATGCAGTATGGCGTTTCTCCAGACAGGGTATTATCCCTATCAGCAGGCGATACGGCATGACATTCCGTCTGCTGTCAGCAGGCTGAAGCAAAACGGCTACACCACAATTTCCATGCATCCCGAATATGCCACTAACTGGAAGCGGGACAAGGTATACCAGTATTACGGTTTTGACCGCTCTCTGTGGAAGCCGGATTTTGCAGGCGCGGAGGAGATACACAGCGGTGTGTCGGATGCCGAGACCTATCGCAGAGTGATCGAACTGTACGAGAACAGACAGCCGGATGAAAAGCTGTTTATTTTCGATTTGACCATGCAGAATCATGGCGGATATATCGCAAAGAAAGATCAGGAGTATGAGGTGCGTGCAGAGGGGCTGCAAAATTCGGAGCTGGACGTGTATCTCTCGCTGGTGAAGGTGTCGGATGAGGCTTTTTCCGAGCTGATCGCATACTTTGAGGAGGAAGAAGAGAAGGTAATTATATTGATGTTCGGTGATCACCAGCCCAGTATCAGAGGAGTCACTACTTATCTGGAGGAGGCCGGAAAAAATCCCGGACCCCTGGAGCGGATGCTGCTTTATAAAACTCCCTTTGTTATCTGGGCAAACTATGATATCGAGGAGGCCGAGGGGTACGATATCAGCATGAATTATCTGGGTGGGCTCCTGATGGAGACTGCCGGGATGGAGCTTTCCCCGTATTTTGCTTATCTCAGAAATCTGCGGCAGGAATATCCTGTTATCACGGTAAACGGCTATGTGGATAAGGACGGAAATTATAAGAACTGGGGCAGCGCAGGGGATGAATTCCCGGAGTATCGGATGCTGCAATATAATTATCTGTTTGATAAGCACAGAGTGGAATGGGGGTATTGACGGATGCGTTTGTTTGAGCTCGCCGGAAAGTGCAGGGAGGATTGGCGTTCCAGAAGAAATAAATATTGGATTTTGGCGGCTGTGCTGGTATTTGTGTTGGCGGCTGTCTGGCTTTTGAGTGAACGGAGTCCGCTGCGGGAGGACGCGGAGCACTATCTGGCGGGGGAGGGCTCTTATGGGCTGGCCTTTGGCGCAGGGGAGCGGTATGTGCAGGAGTTTGGGCCCCGGTACGGGAAGCTTAAGAGTGTGGGGATCGTGGTGGATCTGCAGAAGGCGGCCGAAAAGGTATCAGAGAAGGCGTCAGGCGGCGTGAGGCTTGGAATTACGGACGGCGCGGGGGTTGAGCTCTGGGCAAAGGAAATTTCTGCGAAGGATCTCTCTGCGGGAGTTTACACGGATGTGGATGTGAATCTGGAGCTCTCTGCGGGCAAGTCTTATTATCTGGCGGTAGAGAGTTTGCTGCCGGAGGAGCTCTCGCCGGAGCTTGTGGTGTGCAGCACGGATTATGAGATGTGGGAAAACAGGAGTCTTGCGGGACGGGAGGAATCTGCGGGAAATGAAGAGTCTGCGGGACGGGAGGAGCTTGCGGGGACGCAGCTTCTGACCAGATACCGGTATGCGGAGGTACTGCCTGCGGGTACGGCGGCCCGGGCTTTGCTGCTGGTGTTTTTGGCGGCTCTTGGAATCGCGGTGGGGCTGCCTTCAAACAGATATGTCAGAGCGGCGGCAGCGATGATTTTATTGGCGGCAGGGCCAATTGTGCTGGGGCGGCGGCTGGAGCTGCTTTTACCCACAAATGTATTGCTTCCCCACGCCATGAAATGGAATGTGGGGTTAATGTATCTGTTGGAACTGATTGTGCTGTTGTGTACGCTCTCGAAGCGATTTACCATTGTATTCTGCAATATTGTATTGACGATTCTGTATTGCGCCAATTATTTTGTCTATGCTTTCAGGGGAACTTATCTGAAGGCCAATGAGCTCACGGCCATCGGCACGGCGGCGGATGTGGCGGGGAAGTACCGGTTTGAGCCGGATCGTCATATGGCCATGTGCTGGTGTATCGCGGCGTTGTTTGTAGTCTGGGGCATGTGTACAGGCAGGCGCAGGTCCGGGTTTTCGTGGAGAGGGATTTTCGCCCATGGTCTGGGATTGATTCTTGGAATTGCGCTGTTATCCGGCGTGGGGCATGTGCTTCTGGACACGGAGCTTTTGCTGGAACATGGCTTTAGCTATTACAGCGGTATCAATTCGGAGTACACCTATTATTTTGACGGTTATCTGGTGGGGAGCATGCTCAATATCCGGTATTCCCGCATCAAGGAGCCCGCGGGTTATTCCGTGAAGCGGGCGGAGGAGCTTTTAGGCGAGTATCGGGCGGATGGTCAGAAAAATGAAAATCCCGGAAGCGTTCAGGAGGGCTTAACCGGAGCTGACGGGCAGGATATGCCCCATATTATTCTGATCATGAACGAGAGCTGGTCAGACCTGAGAGTGAACGGCAATCTGGAGCTCAGCAGTGAGAATTTTTCATTTACGAATTCGCTGCGGGAGAATACTGTCAAGGGATATGTGAATGCTTCGGTGTTGGGCGGCGGCACCGCCAACTCGGAGTTTGAGGTGTTTACCGGCTGTACCATGGGATTTTTGCCGGATTCTTATTATGCTTATCAGCAGGCGGTGACACATCCCATGAGCTCCATGGTGTCCCATCTTCGGGATCTGGGGTATTCCACGGTGTCCATGCATCCTGAGCGGGCGCTGAACTGGCGCAGGAATGTGGTGTATGATTATCTGAGCTTTGACAGGCGGCTCTGGAAGGAGGATTTTGCAGGGGAGGAGATCATTCACTCCGGCGTGTCGGATGCGGCTACTTTCCGTAAGGTGGAGGAGCTTTATGAGAACCGGGCGGAGGGTGAGAAGCTCTTTATCTTCGATCTGACCATGCAGAATCACGGGTATTACCGCAAGTCCAATGTAGAGCGGACCGTGGAGGCCGTGAATGTGGACTGCGACGAGGCGGATCTGTATCTGTCTCTGGTTTATGAGTCGGACAGAGCCTTTGGGGAGCTGGTGCGGTATTTTGAGAAAGAGGAGGAGCCGGTGGTGATCTGTATGTTTGGAGATCATCAGCCCAAGTTTGAGTCCGCGGATTTTTATGAGGATATCTACCGTCAGACCGAAGGACTCACAGAGATCGATAAAAAGCGGAATCTCTATAAGACGCCTTTTGTCATCTGGGCCAATTATGATATCGACGAGGCGGAGGGGTTGGACATCGGCATGAGCTATCTGGGTGTGCTCCTGCAGCAGACGGCAGGCGTGGAGATGACACCTTACTTCCGGTTCCTTGCAAAGCAGATGGAGGACTACCCTGTGATCACGGTAAACGGCTATGTGGACAGAGAGGGGAACTACAGCAACTGGTCGGGCAGTGGCGAGGAGTTTCCGGAATACCGTCTACTACAGTACAACTATCTGTTTGACCAGCATATCGTTGAGTGGGGATATTGATTTATCTGTAAATCAATATCCCTAAAAAAAATTATACCGCTACAATACCGTCATTTTCTGCATCGGCAGAAAGGGATGACTTTTCTTTAGCTCCAGAGGCCTTTTGGGTTCGCTGGAGCTTTAGATTTATAATGGCCATAATTTCCTCACGGTCGTTTTTCGTCAATTTTCTGTAGCCGGACAATAGCAGCAATTCCGTGGCGTTGAGAATATTGCCTGCAATTCCAAACAGCAGGTAATCTGCGGAGATTCCGAAAATTTCGCACATCTTCATGAGCTGTTCCAAAGTGGGGCGGCTTTTTTTGTTTTTCCAGTCAGTCAGGGGGCTTTTCTTTAAATTCAGCAGTTCGCCGAATTGTTTGCCCGTCATGCCGAGTTTTGCGCATTCGGTGCTGATTCTTGCGTATATATCGTCCATAAAAATACCATGCCTTTCCGCCTGTAAAGAAGCCTGTATGGAAAAAGCTTCTTTTTTTATGCTTATTTTTTGACATAAAATGCGAAAATCACGCAAATTACTGTTGACATTGCGAAAATTACGCATTATGATTAAAATGATTTATCAATTAATCAAATCTTAGCATTATGAGTGCGTGAAGTCAAACATTCCTTGAAAAATATGGAAAAACAAGAGATGAAACAGGAGGAGGCACTTTGAGAAGGAAGAGGCCCATGACGGCGTTTGAGGTAGATGTCAAGAAAAAGCTTATTGATAGGGGGATGACACATACGGAGCTGGCAGAGCGGCTGGGGATTAAGAAGCAGTATCTGACTCTGGTTCTCTCCGGTGAACGTAAGAACAGCAGATATGTGGAGAAGATCAGAGAGATATTGGATATAAAAGAGGGATAGGAGAGAGATACAGAGTGGAAATTGCGAGGAGCGAAGAGAATATAGAAAATATAGTGAATGCAGATAAAGTAGATAATGCAGATAAAGTAGATAATGCAGAGGATATTGATAATGTTGAAAGTGTTGAAAATGCAGATAATGCAGAATATCCGGAGAATACATGGAACGGGGAGAAGAGAAGCGGGAAGGGATTGCTGATCGCAAAGATTGCACTGACAGGACTGCTTGCCATGGGGTTTGTGCTGGTGGCTGTGTGTTTGAGAAACGGCGAAAGCTTTTCCATGTTTTTGGTGGATATGCGGACAGGCTTTCAGGATAATGTTCTGTTTCCCCAGGCTTTTAAAAATAAACTGATCGTGTTGGCTGTGGTGTTTCTGGTGTCGATCCTTATTGCGTTACTTACACAGGATTTTAAGTGGAAGCTGAAGTTTGGTAAATGGGAAGCGGTTCTGTGTCCGCAGTCGCCGTGTTTTCGCTGGGGATTGAATCTGTGCCTGATTGTGATGGCAGTCTCGTTTGCCGTTTTGAGTGTGAGGTTTACACATCCGACTGTGAGGGCTGCGTGGGCGGAATGGGATGGGGATTCTCTGATTGCCCATGCCGGCGGCGGAATAGAGGAGCAGAATTATACCAACAGTAAAGAGGCTTTCCTGAACAGCTATGAGTCCGGTCTTCGAACCATTGAGATGGACTTTGTGCTCACCTCGGACGATAAGCTGGTGTGCTGTCATGACTGGGGAGAGCAGATGTGCAGTGATTATGAGGCGGACTATGTCTATTCGGAGGAGGAGTTTCTGAATATACGGATCTATGACCGTTATACACCCATGTCTCTGAAGACGCTGATGGAGCTGATGCTGGAATACGACGATGTATGGATCGTGACGGACACCAAGGACATGGATGCGGAATTGGTGCGCAAGGAATTTCAGATTATGGTGGAGACTGCAGAACAGGTGGGCGCTCCTGAGCTTCTGGATCGGTTTGTGGTGCAGCTCTATGATTATGAGATGTATGATGTGGTGGAGGAGATTTATTCGTTTCCCTCCTATGTGCTGACGCTCTATCTTCTGGGCGGTGTGGATGAGGACAGTTTCCGGGAGCACTGCAGGTTCCTGCGCAACAGGGATATCAATTCCATTACCATGTGGCAGGACTGGTTCCGGCCGGAGTTTAAAGAGATAGCGGACACTTACGGAATCAATATCTATGTGCACACGGTGAATAATGCGGATAAGGTGGAAGAGATGCAGGCCTGGGGTGTGCGGGGATTTTACACCGATTATGTGACGCCGGATATGATTCCGTAGATATTGCAGAGATGTTTTGGCCTTCCCGTTCGGGGAGGCCTTTTTTAATTGATAAAAAAATATAGTTGACCCGTTACTTTTTTGGAATATAATACGTTTTTAAAGTATGGGGAGGTAAATGACGGATGAGCATGGAAAAAGACGTAAGGGAAATTGTGATGAAATACAGCGATATGCTTTATAAGATCTGTATTGTCATGCTGTGCAACGAACAGGATGTTCAGGATGCCATTCAGGACACTTTTTGCAGGTATCTGGAAAAGCGGCCGGATTTTCGGGATGAGGGGCATGAAAAAGCTTGGTTGATCCGGGTAGCTACCAATAGATGCCGCGATATGCTGCGGTTCAGGCTCCGGCATCCGAAGATATCCATTGATGAACTGGAAAATTCTCTTGCGGCGCCGGAACAGAAAGAAATCTTAAGGGAGCTGCTGGAGCTTCCGGTGAGGCAGAGGACGGTCATGTATCTGCACTATGTGGAGGGATATCGCATCAGGGAAGTGGCGGAGATCCTGCACATCACAGAGGGAGCGGTAAAGATGCGGCTGCAGCGCGGCAGGGAACAGATGCAGCAGTTGAGAAGGGAGGCATATAACTGATGAGCGAGCGGAATCTAAAGCAGACGATGGAACAGATTCATATATCGGAAGAGATGCAGGAAGAAATCATCCGGAATGTCCGGCATCGGATGGAAAACGGAAACGGAAAGAGAAAGGGAAAGAGAAAGGGAAAGACAGAGGCAGAAATCCGCAAAAGGCTGGTGGCAGCCGCAGCAGTTTTGGTAGCGGTGGCAGGAATTGTCAGCGTTCCGGCTCGGTCAACCGTCAAAGATATTGTGAATGAGCGGATGGAACAGATTCCGAAGGAAGAGATACAGGCTATTGCGGAGATGCTTCGGGTACAGCAGAGTGAAGAGGCGGCAAGCGTCTCAAGAGAGTATACCGACCAGGAACAAGCGCGCGTGAAGGAGCTCCGGCAGGCCTATCGCAGCGGAACTTTTCCGGAAAAAGAAATTCTTCGGGTGGACACCGCAGACGGGATGCCGGAGGGGACGCTCTGTTATGTCATAAATACCGGTACATTTTATCTGCCGGAGCGGGAACTGACGGACGAGGAGATTTTAGAGATATTGGATTTGGAAAATAAAATACGCTATGCCGTCGAGCAGAGTCCGGCGGGGCAGGAGGTGAGACAGGAGTATCAGGCAAAACAGGCACAGCTTGGGCAAAAGGTGTGGGAGAGCGGCGGAATCAGCCGGGCGAGAGCGGAGGAGATAGCTCTGGAGAGGGCGGCAAGCGAACCCGGCGTGTCTGTGGAGAAACTGGAATTACAGAGAATTTCCTTAACGGAGGTATCGTATGACGGGAACAGGAAGGCTATCGTATATGAGGCGTATTATTGGAATCCGGACGAGGGAGGGTGGTACGGCTGTGAGATAGATGCCATGGACGGGAGTATTCTGAAAGTTGAGAGTTGGGGGAAAAAAGATAAAAATGATTAAAAAAGTCGTAATTAAAAAGCTGTTTATATGCAGTGTGGCAATGTGTTTATCCGCTTTGCTCATGTCATGCGGCACCGGCACGTCGGGGGAGAACAGGGATCCGGATCATGTTGTGAAAGAAGATAAGCGCTCCGGCGCAGCAAGTCAGCGTGAATATGTCTATGTGCCGGAGAGAATTGTGCTCAGGGACGAAAAAGCCGACTATGGCAAGATGTATCTGGCAGGCGATGAGGTCTGCTATGTCACGATGAACGGGGAAGCGGCAGAGGAGGTGCAGAATATCGGCAGGTATTCGCTGGCGAAGCAGGAACTCATTGTCGCTCCCATTCAGTGGCCCATAGAGGAAAGGATTCATGATATCTGCGCCTGTGTTTTTAATCCGGATCACAGCGTATGGATGCTGATCAATGCGTATCCGGAGGATTACGGCCGTCTCATCCGTTACCTGTGCAGATTTGATCAGGATGGCAGTAATACCTTTTGTCAGGATGTGACAGAACAACTGGGCAGCGGTATTTCCATCGATCACATGGCTCTGGACAGTCAGGGGCGTTTATATGTCTTTACCATTGAAGCAGGCGTATGTTTGTATCAGGAGGACGGAAGCTGGTATGGCTCCATACCGTATGACTCGGAGAATGTTTGGGTAAGAGGCAGCGCAGAAGGGGCGGACGGCCGTTTTTATGTCTGTGTCGGCCGGGGGGAACAGCCGGAGCACTGCGTGCTGATGGAGGCGGATTTTGAGAAAAAGCAGCTTGTTGAGGTGGTGGAAGAGTTCCCGAATGCAGACGGATTGTGTACGGGCGCATCCGGGCGGTATGATCTGGTCTGGTACGATCACGACGCTGTTTACGGATATGATTTTTCTTCGCAGAAAAGGGGAGGAAAGGCATCAGAGGAATTGTTTGTCTGGGCGGACAGTGATATTAACGGGTATTTTACAGAAGCTTTGGGCGCGCTGGAGGATGGCAGATATTTTGCCATGATAGATGACTGGGCGGGTGAAGACCGGAGTATTGTGCTGCTTATCAAAACCAGAGCGGAAGAGGCTCCGGTGCGAAAAGACCTGACGCTTGCCACCATAAACGGAGGAAGCGATCTGACAGGAATGGCGGTGGCTTTTAACAGGGACAGCATTGAGTGGCATATCACCGTGAAAAATTATGCTTCCCTGAATGAGCTGTATAATGCCATATTAGCCGGAGAGACCATGGATATCATCGATCTGTCCGGAGCCAATGCGCGCAAGCTTGCCGCACAGGGTGTTCTGGAAGATATCGGGGCCTGGGTGGATGGAAGCGATGCGTTTGACCGTTCGGATTTTCTGGACGGGATTCTGGATGTATACGAATTCGACGGCATACTGACAGGGATTCCTGAGAGCTTCTCCATGAAGACCGTTGTGGGGGACAGGACGCAGCTTGAAAACAACGCCGGACTGTCTCTGGAGGAGCTGCTTGCAGACGCAGGAGAAAATCCCGGGGCACTGCCCTTTGACGGAATCACAAAGGAAGAGATGATGCGGTATCTCATGATGTTTAATGAGGATGTCTTTATCGACTGGAATACGGGGGAATGCCGTTTTGATTCGGAGACCTTTATTGAATTGCTGAAACTGGTGAACCGGTTTCCGGATTCCGTGGAGAATCGGGAGGAGGAAATTTCTCTGCCAAACAAGCTGCTAAAGGGTGACGTACAGTATGCCATAGTGGATGTCTGGGGCTTCAGAAGCTTTCAGGTTTATGAGGCGGTGTGGGGTGAACATATGGCCTGTGTGGGATTTCCCACCAAAGAGGGGGATGGCGGGACATTGTGCTTTCCAGACAATGTTTTCGGAATTGCAGCCCGTTCGGAAAACAAAAGCGGGGCCTGGGAGTTTATCGAGGGTATTCTGACCCGGGAGAAAAATCAATTTTCCAGCATTGCATGGGGTCATTATCCTGTTCTGAAGGAGGATATGAACAGGATTGTGGAGGATGAGTTCAGGGAGGACGAGGAGCGGGCGGCGAAGGGCCGGGGGCTGGGGAAGCGCACATTCAGGGAGGACGGCTGGACTTTCTCCTATCGCGCCGTGACATGGGACGACAGCAACGAGGTTCAGGCGCTGCTTCGAGATGCGTCTCCTTTTTATGATACCGAGGATGACGAGATCATCAAAATCATCAGTGAAGAGGCGCAGGCTTATTATCAAGGGCAGAAAAAGGCGGCGGATGTGGCGGAGGTGATACAAAACCGCGTCAGTCTCTATGTGAGCGAGAATATTCTTTGAACCTTTCGTGTGGTTTGGGTACAAAAATGGCTATGTGGAAATGCATAGCCATTTTTAACGAGGAATATATAAATCATTTTTGTTCTGTGACGGTTTTGTAAAGATAAGGATAGGACGTATCGTCATCTTTCCAGTCAAACAGATAAATTTCGACTTGTTTTTTACGCCAGTCAACAATCCAATATTCGGATATGCCGACTTTACAATATGGCTGCATTTTTTCGTTCCGGTCATATTCTTCTGTGGAGTCGGATAAGACTTCCATAACAAAACGGGGAATTCCGGCAAAACCTCGCACACAAAAAGAAAACGATGTAAAGAAACATATTGCCAAAACATAACGAACATAGTATAATAAACAAAAATAATAGAAAGGGGCAGAATATATTTATTTGAGTAATTAATATGAGCAAACTTATGGAAACATAAGGACGCAAAGCATGAAGTCTACGTAATAAAATGAATTCATTTTATTATATTGATGGTTCGGTTGCAATGAAATTCATTGCAGCTTTTTTATTTAAAAATATTTTGGAAAAGGGGAAAGTGATGAAAAGAATTTGGAGAAAAATAATTGCATATATGCTGGCAGTGATAATGTATTTTAATACTATTAATATACATGTTTATGCACAGGAAAATTTTGTCAGAGCAGTTGATATTGAGACAGAAACAACGGACGGATTTGATGATAATAATTGGGATCAGTTAACAACTGAAAAGATTTTTGAGGGTAAGAATTATAGAGTTATATTTACATTGGTATCTTGTTGGGATGCAGGCTTTAATGCAAATATTAAAATGGAAAATACTGGAGAAAGCATTATTCAAAATTGGTATTTAGGTTTTTCATTAAATAATTATATAACAAATATATGGAATGCAGAAATATCTTCTAAAGAGAGAAATGAGTACGTAGTTAAGAATGCAGGTTGGAATCAGGATATAGCTATAGGTGGAAGTGTTGAATTTGGAATTTCCGGAGATCATGCTTTTAGCGGATTTCCCGAGAAGTATGACTTAATAAGTACGAATACGGAAGTTGAGGAAAATAATTATACAATTTGGTATAATGTTGATGGAGACTGGAATAGTGGATTTTATGGCTCAATTTCGGTAAGAAATAATATAGCTACGCCAATAGAAGACTGGGTATTAGAGTTTGATTTTGACAGAGAAATTACAGAGATTTGGAATGGTATTATTGAAGAGCATAATGGTAATCATTATGTTATAAGGAATGCTGGGTATAATAGTATCATAACATCTGGGGAATGTGTCTCTATTGGTATTAAAGGGGGAGAGGGTGAATCTGGTATTGAACCGGTAAACTTTGTATTATATTCATATCAAACCATAGATGAAAGTATAAAAATCACAATAAATACAGATGACTTAAGACGGGATGAAAGGTTTGGTTTTTACTATGTTACAGATAAAACATATGGCATAAAAGGGTCAATATCTAGTTCTGATAAAGTTAAAAGCATGCTTTATGAAGTCAATGACTGTAATGGTAATACGGTTGAAACCAGTGATATTTCTGTATCAGATTCGTGGAGTGCGACTGGCATGGGATTTACACTTGGGGCTAATATTATCACTGTAAGAGCAGAGTTGAAATCTGGAAAAACAATAGAAGAAACAATTATTATTGTCAATGATAGAATCGACAGATTATCACATGAGTTGGATTTTGAGGATCCGGACGGTGATAATATCCCTAATTTTGTAGAACAATATTTTGGGACAGATTGTAACAATCAAGATACAGATGGAGACCAATTATCTGATTATAATGAACTATATATATTGGGGACAGATCCGACATTAAATGATACAGATGGTAACGGTATATTAGATACATTTGAAGATACAGATAAAGATGGCTTAACGGCAATAGACGAAATTAAGTGGAAAACTAATCCATTTGATGATGATTGTGATAAAGATGGCTTATTGGATGGTGATGAGGTTTATCAGTACTACACTAAGCCTAATGATAAAGATACAGATGGAGATGGAGTAGAAGATGGAAAAGAAATTCAGTTTGCAACAAATCCATTAGTTGCTGAGAAAACATTTGATGTTACAGCATTTGCCAAAGAGGAAGATACTGTAAAAGTATCGGTTAGTACTTCATTGTCTGGAAATCAGGTAGAAAGCTTGACAGTACATAAATTCGATAATAGTTTTTTATTTCCAACAACGATGCCTGGTTATATTGGCGGAGTATATGATTTTAATGTAGACGGGATGTTTTCTAGTGCTATTCTTAAGTTTGAATTTGATGAGAGCTTATTACTGGAAGAAAGGTTTGATCCGGTGATTTATTATTATGACGAGAAGGAGCAGCTCTTGGAAGCGCTTCCAACTACAGTAACGGATAATGTTGCGACTGCTACAGTTAAGCACTTTTCAAAATATCTTTTATTAGATAGAACTGTTTATGAAGATGCTTTTAAATGGCAGGATGTTTGGAGCGATGCTGGTTATTCAGATGTAGAAGTTATTCTTGTGATTGACGATTCAGGGAGTATGTATTCAAATGATCATACCAATGAAAGGTTAATGGTTGCAAAAGATTTAGTTGATAGTCTTCCTGAAAAAAGTAAAATTGGAATTGTTAAATTTGAAAATACTACGTATTTGTTAACATCAACATTGACTGAAGATAAGGAAAAAGCTAAATCATATCTTTCTACCAATTATTTCAGGTCATATGGCGGTACATATATGTATAATGCTATTAACAGTTCTTTTACACTTTATGAATCTACAGACGATACAACATTAAAAATGATGATAGTGTTGAGTGATGGGGCAACTTCTGACACTGGGTTGCATTCGTCAATTGTAACGACTGCAAATAGAGCAGGCGTAAAATTATACACGGTAGGTTTGGGAAGGAGCACAAGCTATTTTAATAGCTATTTAGAACCTTTAGCAAATAATACGGGGGCAGCATTTTATTTGGCTTCAAATTCAGGTCAGTTGAAGGAAATATATAAAGACATAAGTAAAAAGATAGATATTGAAACTGATAGTGACGGAGATGGCATAGCGGATTATTATGAAGATAATATGGTTATGTTTAACGGTGTCACCATTAAGTTAGATAAAAATAATCCAGATAGTGATCATGATGGTTTGCAGGATGGCGAGGAGATTGTAGAATTATAGTATAAATACAGCGAGGATAGAAAAAAGGTTATTGTGACGGGTAAGATAATATCTAATCCGTTAAAAGAAGATAGAGATGATGATGGACTTTTGGATTTTGATGATCCAGAACCATATAAACACTTTGGATTGTTTGATAATAATATTGATTTTAAACTGACCGATACTGTTAAAGTTCCATACAATTCCGCTATTGAAGCAGCTAAGCAGATAACGACGCAGGATTATAACAAGATATGGAGGGAAAGAGCCGCAGATACAATTAATAATGAATATTTGGAGGCACTCTATATTTTAAATATTCAAACAAGAGCGTATATGTTATTAGGAGTTGCATATATGAGTGATGGTGTTTTGCTGCTGGCTGGTGGTCTGAGTGGTAAAAAGATAGATATTAATGATGGATGTTACTTTCTGGCTTATTATTTATCTTGTTTGGGTGGTTATGTTGAATACGATGGGACTTTTCCAGCAGTAGGGGATAGTAACGGATTGGAAAAGTATAATAGTTATGTAAATAAACTTTTAAAAGTGTGTGAAAGTGGAACCAAAGAAGGTAAAGTCATTACATTTACTCAAATAGATTCTGCTTGTGGAGATACACCAATTAATTATTGTGTATCAGGAGATTTAACGACTCTAAATTATTGGTTAGCGATTAAAGGTGGACATATTGGTATGGCTGGTGAATGTTCATATAATGGATTAGTTTATAATTTGAATTTAATCTATTGTGTTCAGGATTATTATGATTTTTATTATGAAGATCCTAAGGGGGGATTAAACAGCATAGGTTTAGTAAATAATGATGAAATGGCATTTTTAAAATTGTTTGGGGCTGCTGAAAACTTTGAAAATTGTGGGGTATATCATGTGAATATACAATGGAAAAAAGGACAAGATTTATCCGAAGCAACTCAAAAACCGTCAGGGTATTCCTATGTTGGTAAATGATGAGGTATACAGGGTGAAAAATATAAATAAGCTGATTAATAATATTACTGCTTTGTTTGTGTTTATTATGACGTGTGTAGTCAGTTTTATTTTATCAGTGGCACAGAGTAATGATGTCAACCTTAACGGTAAAAGTTTGTTTATATTTATAGTCGGCTTTGGGGGCAGCATAATATGCATTTTAATACGATATATATTTTTGTATTATATAGCGATTAAACCAAAAAGTGCGGCTATGAGAATATTCATGATATTGTATTTGACGATAGGCAGTATAATATTTATCTCGATGCTGATAATAGTTTTACAATTAAGTAATTTTTCCACAGACCCCAGCGCTTTAGCACATTATAACGCATATCAGTTTTTTATGTTGGGTGTCTTAATCTATCAGTGGTTAGGAGAAAGGCTATTTGAAAAATGATCAGTGAATTCACCTTCCAAATAACAGTATAATTATTGTGGATCGCCATAAATAACAGAAAATGATAGAAAAGGGTGTATAGTAATAGAAAATCGCAAGGGAGCGAGAGATAGGTTCCCCTGCGATTTTTTAAGGTGTGCCCGACGGCGCACGTTTCTAACGTAAACGCCTAATAATCAGGCGGATTGATAAAAAAGCATCCTCCAAATGGACTGGGATCATCTGGTATTAAATCATAGTTACGGCGGCTTATTCCTGTTATCGGAGACTATGAAGAAAAGTCTGTAAATACAGATCTTCTATGATAATGAAGGGCGAA
>CANCYO010000026.1 GCA_947382415.1 uncultured Lachnospiraceae bacterium
GTGACTCCGGTGATGCGGTCGTCGGTGTCGTATTGGTAGTTTGTGGTGACGGATGTCGCATCTCCTGATCTTTGGGGGAGTGCCGTCCGGATTGTCTGTGATCACGACTTCGTAGCTGTTGCTGCCGTTGGCGTAGCCTTCTTCTGTCCGGGTCAGGGAGTTGTCGATCTCTGCCAGATCCCCGGATTCCGCCTCATAGTGGATGGGCTCCGGATATACAACCAGGACTCTGCTGTTGTCACTGAGGAAATATTCCTTGGAAAAGGTGTCTCTTTTTTCCTCTATCTCGCTTACGACTTCCGGTTGTATATCTGCCCCTTCCATGTCAGGCATACTGTCTTGGAAGGCTGTAATATCTGTTTCCCCTGCCGCTATTTCTGCTACTGTTTGCGCTGTTGTCTCCGCTGCTACCTCTGCTGTTATCTCAGCCGCTTTCTCCAGCGTCCGCTCCGTAGCGGCTCCTCCGTCTGTCTGCGCCTCTGCTGTCAGCACGTTGTTCTGTAGGAGCAGGGACAGGATAAGAGTGTAGCAGAGAATCTTTTTGAAAGTTTTTCTCATACTTCTGTCGGTTTTTCTGCTATTTTCCGTTTTAATTCTCTGATTGTCTTTTTTGTTCTCTTCCATAGCTTCTTTTGTAAACCTCTATATAATATTTATTTTCGGAACCTGTAGTCATTACAGCTACTAACATCTTATTGTTGTTATTACAGCATCATATTACAACCTGTTTCCAGTTTTTGTCAATGCGCATTTGACACTATGTACTATTATTTACCACGGTATCACTTCAAAACCTTTAATAAAGCTAACCCGATTTTGTGTACAAAAAAAAACAGCGGCATCGGTAAGTAAGCACCGCTGTCGCTGCATCTATACATTATTCCATACTGTCATCTCCAAAGATAGCCAGCAGAGCCTCATGTGCCGTCAACTGTTTTTCATCTGTCTGTTCAGACTCCTCAGCCTGCTCCGGCTCGCTCTCAATTTGCTCCTTCAAGCCCTCTTCTTCATCTGTCCCGCTATCATAACCAACTTCATCCGCCGTCTCACCCTTCATATCTTCTGTCTTATCCGTTTCATCCATGACTTCCGCAGATTCCGTTTTCTCCGCTCCCACCGCGTATTTCGCAGGTTCCGCTTCTTCCGCCTCATCCATTGATTGCACCTTCTCCGCTTCCTCGTCATAAGCCCGGTCGAAAGCTTCCTGCGCTTCCCTCAAGGCTGCGCGGGCTTCCTCATAAACAGCGCGAAGTCTCTCTGCCTGAGCCTGTGCTTTCTTAACGTCATCCATGTATCTGTGAAGTCCCTGATCTGTCTTCTCAAAGAGAAGGATTCCCAGATCGTCCCCATCTTTGACATACTTGTCATAATTTTCATCGGTGGGAATACCTTTGTCAACGACAGGATCTGTAGGTTCCACATACGTAAGTTTGCTGCCGTTCCAGGTCGTCACGGACACCAGCTTATTCTCCACGGAAGTGATCATTCTGTCACAGCTTCCCGTGTAAGAATATCTGGCATCTTTATGCGTAAGCTGCATATCTTCCTTGCTCACGGCAGCTACATCCATCCTGGCCCGCACATTGGCCGAGGTGGAAGCCGCGCCGTTTGCTGAGATAGCCTCTTTGATGCCGGCGGAAATACCTCCGTTTAATCCGCGCACGGCAATTTTCTGTGCTGCCAGAACCGCATTGTCCGCCGCCATGGAATCAGCCTCGGCGATCGTCCTGGCGGAGGCCTCCGCCGTGACGTTTCCACGCATCACATAAGCCACCGTAGGCTTGGAGCTCTTCCAGTCGATATCCTGCGGATTCAACAGCTCGCTTCCCTCGGGAAGTTGTGCCAATACAGCGGACAAATCGTTACTTTGGCTTCTGCCCAAAAATCCCTGTTTTAAACTCACTGTGGAGGTCAGTCTCTTGGTATAAGAAACCGATACCTCGCCGCCGGTCATCTGAAAGGTCTTGATAGTATTCATCCAGCCCACGTTTTCCGTCACATCCGCTTGCAGATTCACACAGGAAATATCGATGACGTGAAATCCTTTTTCGTCCAGATATTCACTGATGGGTTTTGCAAACTGCCTGCGCAGGTTCTCCTCATCACTGTCGGCAGCATTATATCCTTCCACGCCCTTGCCCAGCTTTCGCACTACGCCTGTCAGATCGATATTCGTAGTGTATACCGGAACAAAATTGAACTCGGCCACAGTAGTTCCCTCCATGACCGTATCCACCCGCAGATTGATCTCGCCCTCCTGAATCTCCTTTTCCGCAGCCGCTCTGGCCGCCTCGGCACTGTCGTAAATCGGCTCCGGGCTGGCAAATTTTCTCGTCTCCACAGTGACGGTAGTCACATCGTTGGTAAGGGCGCAGACTAACTGTCCGGCCTTATTAAAAGAATACTTTCTCTCCTCATTGCTGCCCAGAAGAATTTTGCTGTTGCCCTCGTCCTCTATGATCATGGTAGTATCGCCGTCAAGGACTGTCCCGCCTGCGTCCCGGGCTTTTTGAAAATATTCGTCTTCTACTTTGACGACCTCGCCTCTGGCAATCCGCTCCTCCAATTCTTCAGTAGAGACTGACTCCCGTTCCGTGACGCCGTCCGAGCCGTAAAGCACATATTTTTCGGGCTTACCGGGCTCCAGAATCACGTTTTCAAAAGTCTTTTCAAATAGAATCAGGTGCTTTCCGTCTTCACCCGGCTTGTAATTATACCCCACGCTTCTCTTCCTGCCCGAAGGCATGGTAAAAACCGCTTCGATATAATCCCTGTCCGGATCGTCAAAGCGTGTGAACTCCGGTTCCAGCTCCACTGTACAGCCGTCCTTCAAAATATGGGGCAGATAATAGCTCTCCAGAATCAGTCTGCATTTTTGATCCAGCAGGTCCTTATCGGAGGAATCCAGCTCCTCCAATTGCGCAAGCTTCAGAATTCCCTTCTGGCGCTTAGTAAAGACAGTGTCACGTCCCGCTTTCATTTGATCATATGCTTTACTCTCCGCCGCTCTGGCCTCTTCCAATGCCTGCCGGGCCGCACCCTCATCCAAATGTCCTTTTGTCTCCTCAACCATCTTTCTTCCCGCTCTCTGTAGATATTATAAAGTCTTAAAGCTGTGCGTCCAGCTTGTCCCGCAGATCGTCCGCAGGCATGGCACCCATATAGGTAGCCACCGGCTCTCCGCCTTTAAAAACAATAAAGGTGGGAATACTGGCCACCCGGTATTTCTGGGTCAGAGGCATATTGTCATCCGTATTGCACTTGCCTATTTTAATCCTGCCGTCATACTCCTCAGCAAGTTTTTCCACAATGGGGGCCATCATCTTGCAGGGGCCGCACCAGTCGGCATAAAAATCCACCAATACCGGAAGTTCAGATTTCAGTACCTCTTCTTCAAAATTTGCCGTAGTAAACTTATACTCCATTTTTCGTCCTCCCATAATAATCGTTGTTTTCTTCTATTCTCATTTTCATGAAACTATCTGCAAATAATATATTTACAGATGGGATTACCCATGGCGGAAAATTTCTCTTCATACTCCGTCATCACATTGCCCTCCATCAGACGCGGATCCCCGTGCAGATCATAGCTTAACTCCCGGGCATGCCATCCGGCGGGCACAAGCTCCTCCACCGCAAAATCAAACAGCTCGCGATTGTCAGTCTTGAACTCCAAAAGTCCCTGCGGCTGCAGGATCAGGTCATAGCGGGCCAGAAATTCCCGGGATGGAAGCCTTCTTTTCGCATGTCTGTCCTTGGGCCATGGATCGGAAAAATTCAGATAAATACGATCAACCTCTCCCGGCGCAAACACCTTCGCGATATCTTCGGCGTCCATGCGGATGAACTTCAGGTTCGGCAGCTCTTCTTCCTCCATTTTCTGAATGGCGCGCAGCAGTACGCTGGAATACTTTTCAATCCCGATATAATTTACCTCCGGGTGCTCCTTAGCCATAGTATGGATAAATCGACCTTTTCCCATTCCTATCTCAATGTGGATGGGCTGGCGGTTTCCAAAAATTTCATGCCAGGTTCCGGGACAGTCAAAAAGCTCCGCCTCAGGCACTACAAACGGACTTTCGGCAATAACCTGCCTGGATCCGGTGATATTTCTCAATCTCATATAAAAGATTCCCTCCGAAACTTTACCTACTTAAGCTTACTTTATCTGTTGAAACTTGTCAATCAACAAGTTATGTTGTATGATAAAAATAATACCTTCTTTATAAACTGAGCATACTGTAAACGTACTGATATTGATAAAATAAAACGACAGGACGGTTTTTATGGATAAAAAGATCCTTTTAATTATACGGATTCGCGCCGTGGCCGCTCTCTGTGCGGCCTGTCTTTCTTTGTCCTGTACGGGTCTGCCGGCATCTGCCGCTCCCGCCCCTTCGGTCAGGGAACAGAATATAGCCGCCAATCAGGCCATTCCCGTAGAATCCAACGAAATTGCAAACTGGCCCACCGGGCCCATCGTCAGCGCCGAATCAGCTATCCTGATGGAACTGGAGACCGGCGTCATTCTCTATGAAAAGAATATTCACGCCAGGGAATATCCTGCCAGCACCACCAAGATCCTCACCTCTCTGATCGCATCGGAGGAATGTTCTCTCGACGAGACTGTCTCCTTCTCCCATGAGGCAGTGTTCAGCATTCCCGTGGGCAGCAACCATGTGGCCATGAATGAAGGCGATACCCTTACCATGGAACAATGCCTGCAGGCCATACTCATCCGCTCCGCCAATGAGGTTTCCTATGCGGTTGCGGAACATATCGGCGGAAGCTGGGACGATTTTGCCAAGATGATGAACGACCGGGCAGCGGAGCTTGGCTGTGTGGATTCTCACTTTGTAAACCCCAATGGACTGCCCGACGACAATCACTACACCAGCGCCTATGATCTGGCTATGATCGGACGTGCCTTTTTCTCCAACGAAATGCTCTGTCAGATGACGCAGATGCCTCTGCTCTATCTCACCAAAAAGAATGGTGAACTGGTGGACGCCAATCAGATGGAGCTTCTGCCCGGCAAAAAATACGCCTATGATTATCTGGTGGGCTGCAAGACCGGTTACACTGACGACGCCCGAAGCTGTCTTGTGTCCTGCGCGGAAAAGGACGGCATGAAGCTGATCTGCGTGGTGCTGAAGGACGAGTCCCCCAATCATTATGAAGATACTCTGGCTCTGTTCAACTACGGATTCGGCAATTTTGAAAAAGCAAATATTTCCCGGTCCGAGGTTAAGTATAATATTGAAGGCTCCGGCTTTTACAGTGACAATGATATATTCGGCAACTCCAAACCGATTCTGACCCTGAATCAGAATGACTGTGTCATACTTCCTAAAACTGTGAATTTTAAGGATCTGGATTCAGAGATTTCTTATTCCACGGAAAATACCAATCAGGTGGCCCTGATTCACTACAGCTACCACGGAGTTCCCATCGGTTCAGCCTCTGTGGATCTGGCCACCGGCGGTCAGGGCACCTATTCCTTTGATCCTGTGACCGAACCGGAGGAGGCGGAAGAAAAGTCTCATCTTCCATCCGTTATCTTTATCAATGTATTGAAAGTATTGATGTGGGCAGCAGGGATCGCAGGGACTGCCGCGTTTGCTCTGTTTCTCATTAAATCCTGCAAAAGCTATGCCGCCAGACATCCCAACAGCCGCCGTAACTGGAAAAAAGACCGGCGCAGACAACACAGCTACATCCATAAAAGCGGACAGACACTGTCTGCGAAACGGCGCGAAGATATCCGGCAGGCCAAACGCCGTCAGAGAAAATCCCGGCGTATGTTTAAGTCGACTAAAACCCGAATTTCAAATACGGACAGGAATCTGACCTTTTAGTCGGATTCCTGTCCGTGTTTTGTATGTCTCTCTTTGGCCCGAAGCCTGCGGTCTTTCAGCTCATCTGCCGCCTCCTGGCTGATCAGCTTGGTGGTTTTCACCACATAGATGCCGCCCCCGTCCGTCTTTCTGATCCTGATCTTACCCTTCAGATATCCGTGCTTTTCACAGTAAGCCAGACAATAATAATGCCTGCCGTTAGCCGTAAACCATTTGATCTTCTTGCGAAGATTCCTGTGACAGAGATAGCATTTGCTGGAGCTCACCTCTCTGTCCGCAAACGCCGCCGTCTTGTCCGGAAACACACGGGAAATAAACTTGGCATAGGTGTCGAACTGTACTTTAACTTCATCCGCCCGGCACTTTGGCACATGAAATACATCATAGGACTCACTGTGCAGAAGTTCCGGTTTCTCCTGAATCATATGGGCAAATACTCCGGCCGTATAATACGCGTCGCTGAACGCGCGGTGAAAAGGGATATCCTTCTCCACCTGCAGAAAATCCACGGCATATTCCAAAGCCCTGCGGGACTTCCTGTCCTCGTAGGCAATACTGAACAGCTTCTGGACGTCCAGGTAACGGATGGGTTTATCTGACAGTGGCGTCATATCGTAAAACTTCATATTGCGCTGAAGCTCCGTCAGATCCGATCCCCCCCAGGTACAGAACAGATATTCCTCCTCACCGCACCAGTCCAGAAAGCTCTGTGCGACCTGGGCAAAGGGTTTGCCCCGCTCCAGCTCCTGTATCTGCATGTGGATCAGTTTGCTGGTAAATTGATGCATCTCATGATAGACCGCAGGTTTGACAAGCTCGCTGAACTCTCCTATCATCACGCAATCCTCATTCAGTTTAATGGCTCCGATCTCAATGATCTCAAAGGGAAGAACCTCCACTTCCGCCTCCGTACCGGTGCTGCTCTGGTTCCACTCCAGATCTAATACGATATACTTCAAGCCTGCTCCTCTCCATCCGCAAGAAACCGATCCAGAACCTCCTCATGCCAGCAATGCCCTCCCTCCCGGATATCGTGGAGAGGATAGGATCCGTCATCGTAAAGCCTGTATGCCTTTTGCACAACTTCCAACTGTTCATATACATTGTCAAGTCCCCGGGGACCATTCAGATGATCGTCCCGGCAGGACTGAAATGCCACAGGTCTGGGAGCGATCAGGGACGCGATATCTCCCATGTCAAAATGCTCCCACAGATGAGGAACATAATTGCAGTTGCAATTTCCGTTTAAGATCATCAGAGAATCCTTATAGCCATAGAGATAACCGCTGATAATACACCGTTTAATGCGCTCATCCAGCGCGGCCAGCCACAGTACCTGCATACCGCCGCCCGAAAAACCCACGGCGCCGAGATTGTCCGTATCCCACTCTCCCCGCTCGTAGACATAATCGATCAGGCGCATGGCGTCCCAGGTACACATACCCGCCACGGTCTCCCCAATAGGCTCTGCCATATGAGCCAGATGAAAGCAGCTGCTGGTCATAAAATCCGTCTCACTTCCGGGAGTCTGCTTCTTTTCGTCCCGGCGCTCTCCAAACCCGCGGCAGTCGGGACATAATGCCACATATCCCCGCCGTACAAGCTGCATACCATAGTCATAATTAAAGAACTTTATTTTATCCATGACTGCAGGAATTTCATAGCAGCCAGCCACAGAATATTTTCCCGCACCCTGATGCCCGGGCAATGCCAGAAAGCAGAGAGGTTTCTCCTCATTCTTTTTGGGAGGGATCAGAATATACATAGGCATCCATGTGTCGGGCTCCACCTGGATCAAGACCTTTTCCCGCACAATACCGCCCTCCAGCGTGATACGCTCCTCCAGCCGGGGCTCCAGCGGGCAGTCCTCCATATACTTCAATCCCAAAAGCTCCTTCAGCGTCTCACGGGACTCCTTCTTCCAGCTCTCAAACTCCTCCACAGTGCTGCCGGCAAAAGCATCCTGACGGGCATATTTATCAAATTTTTTCAACATCAGCGAGAGGGAACCATAAAATCTGGGAATCTCAATAATTCTGTCTGTACTGCTATTTGTACTGTTCATATTGTACCTCCTTATAATTGTTCTATCCAGTTTTTAGCCAATTCCGTCCATGTGGCACAGGCTTCCTGTACATGTCTGCCGTCGGAAGTCTTCGTCAGACGGGTGGCCAGAGCAAGCCCATGCCCTCCTTTGGGGTATAGATGATACTCTACAGGTATATGCGCCCTGCGCATAGCGCTGACCAACAACAACGAATTTTCCATGGGTACCGAACCGTCCTCATAAGTTCCCCAGATAAAAGCCTCCGGAGTCTTCTCGCTGACCCGGTGTTCCAGAGATAACTGTCCGCTCAGTTCAGCCTCCCGCTCTCCCAACAGATTCTGAAAGGATCCTCTGTGGGCATACTCCCCGGAGGTAATAACCGGATAACACAGAAGCATGGCTCTCGGTTGAAGGAGGCTGTGCTCACCGGCTCCAAGGCCCAGACTCTGTGCAAGAAAATCCTCGTCCCAGAACATCCCCAGGCAGGCCGCCAGATGACCTCCTGCAGAACATCCCTGCACGATGATCTTATCCGTATCCACACGCCACTCCTCTGCATTGCGACGAATCAGCAGCATGGATGTGGCCAGTTCCAAAAGCGATGTGGGATATCTTGCGGGAGCACAGGAATAGCGCAAAATCGCAGCATGATATCCCATGGCCAGAAAGGTGAGCGCAATGGGCTCGGACTCTCTGTCCGAGGTGTAGCCGTAACCGCCGCCGGGACAAAGCAGCACAAGCGGTCTCTTATCAATGGCCATGCTGTCCGAGTCATCCTGAATATAAGTGATCAGACGGGCATCGGGCAAAGAGCCCTCCACCTGTATGGGATAAACCTTGTGTATCATCTACGCATCCTCCTCCGTCAGTTTTTAATATGCCCTGCCCCAGTAAACCATCTTTTTGGCAGGCTTTCCACAGCAGACGCACTCCTCGGCCACCTCTTCCTGCTCAAAAGGCATGCAGCGGCTGGTCACGGCCAGCTCCTCCTTGATCTGCTCCTCGCACTCCCTGCATCCGCACCACATGGCTTTCACAAATCCTGACTTTTCGTTAAAAAGCTGTCTGAACTCTTCCATATTATGAGCCACATAGGTATGAGCGTCACGATGGGCTCTGGCGCGCTCCAGCATCTCGGTCTGCATGGTCTCCAGAATCTCTGCAAGCTTCTCTTCCAGCTCCTCTAATGCAACTTCCGTCTTTTCTCTGGTGTCACGACGGCAGATAATGCATTTGCCCGCCTCGATATCCTTGGGACCGATCTCCACACGGACGGGATAGCCGCGCATCTCGGCCTCAGCGAATTTATAGCCGGGGGTCTTATCCGTGTCATCCACCTTCACGCGGAAACGCACCTTCAGGCTGTCCCGAAGCTCGTATGCCTTATCCAGAACGCCCTCCTTCTTCTGTTGAACAGGTATGATGCAGACCTGTATGGGCGCTACTCTGGGCGGCAGTACCAATCCTTCGTTGTCTCCATGCACCATGATGATTCCGCCGATCAAACGGGTACTCATACCCCAGGAAGTCTGATGCACATACTGAAGCGTATTGTCTTTTCCTGCATACTGAATGCCGAAAGCTCTGGCAAAGCCGTCCCCGAAATTATGGCTGGTGCCGGACTGCAGGGCCTTGCCGTCATGCATCAGCGCCTCGATGGCATAGGTTGCCAGCGCACCCGCAAACTTCTCCTTCTCGGTCTTCTGGCCCTTGATGACAGGAATCGCCAGCACCTGCTCACAGAAATCCGCATACACGTTCAGCATCTGTATGGTTCTCTCCTCCGCGTCCTCAGCCGTGGCATGGGCGGTGTGGCCCTCCTGCCAGAGGAACTCTCTGGAGCGCAGAAACGGTCTGGTCTCCTTCTCCCAGCGGACCACCGAACACCACTGATTGTATACTTTGGGCAGATCCCTGTATGAATGGATATCGTTTTTGTAAAAATCACAAAACAGCGTCTCAGAGGTAGGACGCACACAGAGTCTTTCCTGCAGCGGCTGCAGCCCGCCATGGGTCACCCAGGCCACCTCAGGGGCAAAGCCTTCCACATGATCCTTCTCCTTCTGGAGCAGAGACTCCGGGATAAACATGGGGAGATATACGTTCTCCACTCCCGTCTCCTTGAATTTTTCATCCAACTGCTTCTGAATCAGTTCCCAGATTGCATAACCCGCAGGCTTGAGCACCATACATCCCTTTACGGACGTGTAGTCGATCAGTTCCGCCTTCTTCACCACATCCGTATACCACTGGGCAAAATCCTCCTCCATGGATGTGATCGCTTCCACCATTTTTTTGTTGTCTGCCATTTTCTTCCTGCCTCCTCATACTACAGGCCGCATCCGCGGCACTGTGCCAAAATATAGCGAAAATTATACAAAACGCCGGGTTTTCGCTCCCGACCAGGGACCGAAAACTCGGCGGTACCACCCTTATTGATGCGTATGCACCCAACTCTTTTTCCGATAACGCCGGTATGCGCCGCGCTTTCACTCTCCCGTATGTCCGCCGCACCGCAACACACGAAACAATCTCGCGCAGGACTCCGAGGGAGGTTCCGAACCTTCCGCATAAGGACTTCACACCCGCCGTCCTCTCTCTGCAATGCCTTCAATCCGTACTGTTCCTCATCAACGTCGATATTAGGATGATTGTAGTGCATAGAAGCCGTTTTGTCAAGCTTTACCGGAGCTTGAAATTACCGATATTTTCCGCAAGTTTATCTGAAGTTGTGCGAAGTCCTCCGGCAGCGTCCTCCACATCGTGAAACTTCTCATAGACTTCCGCGATGGCGGCGTTGGTTTCCTCCATCCCTGCCAGATTGTTCTGGGCAATCTCCGCAAGTCCCCGGATAACCTGTACGATTTCTTTGCGGGCTCCCTCCAGCTCTCCGGCCTGTTTCTCAATGGTGCGGATACTGCGGACGGATTCATCGATCTCCTTCATCACATGATCCACCGTACCCTCGGTACTGCCGATATGCTTCTTCTGTCTGGAGATAACCTCCTGCATACGCTCCATGGCGCCCACCACGCGCCCAAAGTTCTCCACCAGAGTCTCCACTGTCTCGTCAATCTTGCCGCTGGCATTGTTAGACTGCTCCGCAAGCTTCTGGATCTCCATGGCTACCACGGCAAAACCGCGTCCTGCCTCCCCCGCTCTGGCAGCCTCGATACTGGCATTTAACGCCAGCAGATTGGTCTGCTCCGCAATCTCGGATATAAAACCGGAAGCCTCTCTGATACTGCCTGCGGACTCATTGGTCTGTCTGGTCAGCTCTGCGATGGCGTCCACCACTCTGCCTACCTCCTCGCTGATATCCTTCAGTTCCCGAATGCTCTCACCGGCCTCATGGCCGGAATTTCGCATACTGTCCGCATGATTGCTCAGTTCCCGGGCCTCCTTCTCCGTCTCAAGAATCAGTTCTCCCATATGATTCACATTTTCCGAGGCGCTCTCCGCGTCTCTGGCCTGAGTCCCGGCACTCTCCGTAATCTCCTCCACAGCCTTCTGAACATTTCCCACATGTTCAAAGGTCTCGCCTGCAATCCGGTTGAGGCCGTCCGAGGAATTTACCAGAAGCTCTGTGCTCTCTCCGATCCCTCCGATAATATTCTTAAGCGCAGATTTGAGATTTTCAATAGAGCGGGTCAGATCGCCGATTTCATCCTTCCGCCGGCACATTGCATCGTCCAGCGGCATATTGAGCTTCCCGTCGGAAACCGCCTGCACATTGGCAATGCTGCGCCTGAGTCCACGGGAGATAGACGCGCTGACCAGGACTGACGCCGCCATACACACAAGCATGACCACCACCACTACGGCAATCAGCACCACAATGATACGCATGGTATCCGTAAGCGCCTCTGTCCTGTTCACACCCGCAAAGATCATACCGATGGGCGCTCCGCTGTCGTCATTCTGATAAACAGGCAGATAATAGCCGTAATAAAGCGTTCCGTCTATGGATACATTGTCGCTGAAATAAGCGTTTCCTCCCACCAATACCTCTTCCACAACTCGGTCTCCGGCGGGAGACCCCAGAATGCGATTGCCCTCCGCATCTACCGCGGATGTCATAATCCGTTCCGCGCCGTAGAAAAAAGTCACTTCCATACCTGAGCTCTCTTTGATGGTATCTACCAGATGCTGAGACTGGGAAATATTATAATTGCCCTTCCAGATATCTCCGTTTGTCGTCTTCATATAGGAACCGCTGTTCTGATCATAGGCGGCCAGCGTGGCCACCGCCGTTCCTCTCAGGGAGTTCTCCACCTGTCCGATCAGGGATCTGCGCACAAAGGTGGATGCGATCAAAATAACGATGGCGCCCAGCAAAAATACCGGCAGCAGAGCACTTAATATCAGTTTCTTTCTCAAAGTCATGGGCGAAACCTCCTAATCTACCAAAACCACATTCTCATAATACCAGTCGATACCGCCGGTGATGGTGGCATCATCCAGCGTACCGCCGGCCACACCCACCGTCTCTCCGGTATTTGTCTTCATCTCGCCGTCAAATATGTTGAACTCTCCGCCCAAAATATCCGCGGTGGCCTCCGCCACCCGCTCCGCAGTCCCTTCCGCCGCAAAGGCCGCTATATCCGTGATATTTACAACGCCTTCGGCCATACCGCCATAATAGTTGGACCCGTCCCATGTACCGTTGATAACGCTGTTTACCGCCGCCGTGTAATAAGCACTCCAATTCCAGACCACACTGCACAGGCACGAGTCCGGCGTCTCCTTGCTCATATCCGAATTATAGCCTATGCCATACACGCCGTACTCCTGTGCCAGAGTCTGCGGGTAGGGCGTGTCACAATGCTGCGCCATCACGTCGCATCCCATATCCAAAAGCTTTCTGGAGGCGGCCTCCTCCTGATCAGGAGCATACCAGCTGTTGGTCACCGCCACATAAACCTTGGCATCGGGATTCACAGCGGCAACACCCAGAGCAAAGGCGTCCACACCTCCGGTCACCTCAGAGTTGGAAGCGTCCTGAGCCGCCACATAACCGATCATATTGGAAGAAGTGTTCATACCCGCCACAATACCGCTGAGATATCTGGGCTGATAAATGCGTCCGAAATAATTGTTAAAATTCCTGCCGTTGGAGAGATAGCCCGTCCCATGGGAAAAATACACCTCGGGATATTTCTCTGCCATGTCGGCGGTGGTCTGCATATAACCCCAGCTTGTGGTAAAGATCACATTACAGCCGTCCTCCACCAGCCTTTTGATGGACGCCTCTGTCCCCTCGTCGTCCCCGTCGCTGACGACGTCACGAATGATCTGATCGTCCGTCAGACCCAGATTATTCTGCATTCCGATAATACCCAGATCATGCGTAAAGGAGTAACCGCTGCCCTCGCCCGGATCTGTGATATAGAGAACACCTACCTTAATATCCTCCTTGGCAATACCATGACTGCCATCAGTTTCGCTGTTGTCTGTGCCGCCTGTATTGCCCGGCTCCTTTGCATTGCCGCCCATCCTCTCTTCCACAGTCTCCGCCTCTTTGGCAAACCCTTTGTTGGTAGCAAAATCATCCGGCTCTCTGCTACCGCAGCCTGCAATCAGGCAAAGCCCCAGCGTCAACACGGCCAACGCACACACTCGGTTCCTCATCCCCCGTCTCCTCCTTTATCCGCGCAGTTTCTGCAGCGCTTTCTCTGCGATCAGGCAGGTCCCGTGTTCCTGCACAGAGAGGAGCGCCGTCTCCTCCGCGCTGTAGAGGCCGCCGAACTCCAGCCCCTGAATACATGCCCGGGAATATCTCTGGTAAGAAGCGCTGCCCTTTTGAAGCAGCAGATAATATTTACCGTCTATCTCATACAAGGTACTCTTCACCCGCAGATTAGCCGGCAGAGCCCCGGCGTAATCCATCACCCGCGGAATACTGTCAAAAGCAAACACCGCCTTTTCCGGTTTGGGCGGGGCAGCTGTCTCTGCGCTCTGGGGCTCCTGTGCCTGGGCCGGGTCCTCCGCAATACCCAATTGCTCCTTGGTCCTCTGAAGGGTCTGCTTCATGTCCTTCAGATATTCCAAAATCTGCCTTGCATCGGGAATACCGGACACATCGCTCTCAGAGAATGTCAGCAAAAGCCCCTGGTCCGGCAGCATCATGATCTGCATATCAAAGGCAAACCGCGGCGGTTTGTAGCCAACCTGCTCGGCAGCCTGCTCTATGATATCGTGAACCACCTGCTTTGCCTTCTCGCTCCGCAATATGAAATCCTTATAATCGATCTCATACTCCTCCATCTCCTCGTTGGAGAGAAAACATTTTACAGTCTTGTCATCCACCCGTTCTATTTTCATATATACCTCCTGCGTGCTTCACACGCGTACCATATCTAAAGCCTGAGTTTACGCCTTCTGACCGGCTTCCTCCAACAGTTTCAGCGCAAGCGCCCTGCCTCCCAGATCTGTTTTGTCCTGTTCCACACATTCCTGCAAAGTGCGAATCCCCACCTGAAGATTCTTCACAAAGCCGTTCTGAAGCCTGTCGGCATAAAGATATCCCTCACCAACAAACGCTTTGGCCGCGCTGCAGCCGTTTTTGGCCGCGCGCTGGGCATAGCGCAGGCAGGCCTTGCAGTCCTGCTCCACATTGCCCCAGCCATAACGGTAATAAGACGCCACATAATACTGTGCGGTACTGTGTTCTCCATCGGCAGCCTTGAGATACCATTCAAAGGCTTTATCCTGATCCGTCTCGCCCAGGATTCCGTGAAAATAATACTCTCCCACCTTGAACTGCCCTGCTGCAGACCCCTGCCCGGCGCTGCGCAGATACAGCTCAAACGCCTTTTGCCTGTCTGCCTCCACACATCCCTGCCCGTCATAATACAGATCGGCCAGCCTGTCGATACAGTTCAGACTTCCCGCGTCCGCACCCCGTTGCAGCCATTCCTGCATTTTCGCGATATTTTCGTCCTTTTCATAGCCATATCCCACACGGGCACAGTAATCACCCCGCAGCTCATATGTCCTGTGAAATTCCTCCGCATAAGCTGCTGCTCTCTTTAAATCCGGATCCATCACAACCTTCTCATACAATGCCGCACCGCTTAAAAACACCTCATAAGCCTTTTCAAAGGCGGGCAGACATCCCCATTTTGCGGAGCGCATCACCCACTTGAGTCCCTCATAGCCATTGTTGACCCGAAGATGTATCCGAAAATCAGGATTATCCTTTTCAGGATAATCATAAGTAAAATAATATGCATTGTTGATGCAGCGCTCCACGCCATTCCCCAGATAAAAGCCGCCCAAGGCATACTGCGCTATGACATTTCCCGCAAAAGCCATCTCCTTTGTCTTTCTCACCGATATCTGTGGACTGTGCAAAAGCACGTCCCGCACATCCAGCGCCAGACCGTTTTCCGCCGCACCCAGTACGCAGAGCTCACTCCCTGCCTGAATTCCCTTCTTCGCATAGTCGAGATAGCGGCTGCGGAACTTTTGCAGCGACATATCCCCCCATGTATAATAGCACAGCATCATATAAAAGGCGTCCGGCTCACCTCTGTCGCAGGCCGTCTGAATCAGCGCCGCAGCTTCTTCATATCGGCCCGTGTCCGGCTGGAAAAACAGCAGCTCAATCCCTTTCTCCAGCTCATCCGAATAAAATCTGGTCCTTTCCATCACTCTTCTCCCACAATCTCACTGATAACGGACATGATACAGCTTTCCTGATCCTGAATCTTCTGTTTTGCCGCCTCTATGACCCGAGAATGTTTATTGATTCTCTTTAATATATCCCTTTGTTCGGTAATAGTCGGAATCGGTACTTTAAAATTCAAAAATGTATCCTCATCCAGATACCATCGATTCGTGGCCCCATAGCTGCAGGCACTGCACATTTTCAGAAAAAACCTATGTCGCATCAAATAAGTCAGATAATCCGGCAGCACTTTCTTTTTATTGATCGTATAAGTCCAAAAGTTTCCGGTGATCACTGCCCCGTCCAACTCCTTCGGGACAATCCCATAAGCGCCGTTTCGTGCGTCTATCTTGGATATTAAAAACTGTCCCGCTTTAATGACAAACTGTTTTTTCGTTCCAATCTCGCTTCCATCTTGTTCTGTTCTTAATACGATTCCCTGATTGTGCATTTGTATGGTTACCTGTTTGTATAATTCATCGTTTTTAATATCAACTACATCCTTCACACGTTCAAGTAACTCAGCGATGGGACATAATTCATATTTCGTTCCTACACTCATCAGAGGCGTATTATACCTTTTTACACACCAGTTTGATTTAACCAGTTTGTGAAACTCAGCAAAACCTGTTTCTTCTTTGTGATATGATTTGACGATGACATTACCGTTTTCATCTTCAACCTCATATCCGCCCCACTGTTCCCATAACCGCTTCACCCGCGGTATGTCGTTCTGCGCGACAGGCATTCTGCGCAGGTTCAGGTCAAACCCATCGTTTTGCAGATCGACAAGCCACGTCTCATGATTTGCAGGCGCTTTGCTTTTTTGAAGCAGCAAAATACTTGTTTTAACATCGGTGTATGGATTGAACACGCCCTGGGGCAACGATATGATAGCTTCTACAGTTACATGTTCCAGCAGCCAGCCTCTGAAATCGGTATATGTTTTATGAAACAACAGTGTCTCTCCTACAATACAGGCGATTCTGCCGCCATCGCGCGCACTCTCTATCATATGCCTGACAAATAATTCATCCGGTTTCTGAGGTTCCTCCAACGCATATGGATGATTTGCCATCACAATGTCAAACTTTCCGAAAAACTTCTTGTGATATTCCCGCACCTTGTCATTAACCGGCTTTACATTAATAAAATCTGAAACTTCCCGGATTCCGTCCGGCTGAAGTTTCACCCGCGCCCTGTAATATTTTTGTTTTTTCTTCCCCTTTACGATCACCGGCAATCCGGTTTCTTTTTCAAAAGGCATATTCTGAGCAGTCGTTCCGATATGTACATTCTTCCACTCTATATCCGAACTGTCAATATCTATAAATTTTCCATCTGCATCTTTAACATATTCCAACTTCGTTATCTTCTCATATCCTAACGCATTCTCGTTTGAAATATGATTGTGCCCGTCACCAAGTAAGATCATGTTCAGTTTTGTGAGCATCACCGTCGTATCTTTTAATTCATTTCCAAAAATGACGTCTTTTCGCAAATCCTCATTGGTGACGCCATATTTCCCGTATTTATCAAGATAGGTCTGAAAAGCGGTTATCAAAAATCCGCCGCTGCCGCAGGCAGGGTCATAGATTCTCTCAATGGATTCAATCACACGGTTTCCATTAGAATCCTGAATATACTGCCCGGTGTCATTTTTTTTGAATATTATTTGCGGTCTGACCAGAGCGATCATAAATTCTATCAAATGGCGCGGTGTAAAAAACTCTCCTATTTTCTTATCCTTGGAGTCCTTCTGATAATATTCAAGCGCGTTGCCCTTGACATCCGTCATTCTGTCAATATTGCATTTCTCAAACATCAGATCAATGATTTTGGCCAATTCCCGCGTCATACGGGGGTCAACTTTTATCAATTCGTTCGGAAATACATTTTCATATTGCTTGTTCAAGAAGTCTTTAAAAATCTTATTGACAGTATCAACCCTGCCCTTTTGGATGTTTTCCCAGACAGTGGTGTCATTTTCTTTGACAAATTCTTTATCCAATCCATCGTTTGAAAAAGTCCTTAAAAAAATAAAAATAGAAATCTCCGCCGCTTTATCAATTGCAGACAAACTGGATTTTCCGGTTCTGAAAATCGCATCACATTGCGCAAAATAAGGCTCTAAGGATTCCCTTGACACATTCTTTTGTATCTGAGTGGTAAAGGCATTTCCATAGCGTCCTATTAACCCCAGCATCTCTTTTGTGGGAAAGCTTCCCAATCTCTCCCCGTCTATTGTGATATCCACCCATTTATCTGTAGCATCCAAATACTTGATCACAAAATTAAATCCGTCGTAACCAAAACAAATCCGTATTTTGTTGGCAGGATGTTTAAGGTTATAATCCTTCAAATAAATATCAGTACAATCTGCCAGACCGTCCAGGCTGTTATCCCTGCCCCTGGGATCCGGCGCCTTTAAGTCCCCGATTGCCACGATCGTACTGTCAGTTTCATTTTCATAAAAGATATAATCCGGGTAACCATCGTTATCACCCGTTTTGGACGGAAATTTGTCAGCGGCATTCTTAGCGGATCTTTTTGTAAAATACCCGCCCACGCTCCCGTATCCCATATCCTTCAGATACTCTTCAAATTTGCTCTCAACCTCTGACTCATTTGCGGTAGAACTGTGAATTTTATATAACACTTCCAGTCTTACATTCCGTATGATCTGTCCGGCGATTCTTAAATCCATACATCCCATCCTTCCTTCAGTATATTAATACTAACACATTTTTTTCCAAACTTCACTAATTAAATTATGTTTCGGGAATCGGGCTTGCTCCGTTTGTTTATGCTCTTGCCTCTTGCCCTGTATGTTTATACTATGGTAAAATATGCTATAACTATTTGGAGGTTTCGATTAACATGAATACAAATCTCGACGGCAATATGCGTAGAAAAGCGATCGTAGAATATTTGGAAAATAAAACCGCCCCCGTAAACGGAACCGAGCTGGCAAAATGTTTCGGAGTCAGCCGTCAGGTCATTGTTCAGGATATCGCTCTGCTGCGGGCCGAAAACCGAAACATTCTCTCCACCAACAAGGGCTATGTACTGTTTCACCCTCAGGAGGGACGGACGGGTCATACGGCGGTAGTCATGGTACGCCACAGCGCGGGACAGACCCTGGAAGAGATGCGTTCCATCGTGGACTATGGCGGCTCCATGTTAGACGTCTCCATCGACCACGATCTCTACGGTCAGATCCGTGTGGATCTGGTCATCAATAATCTGAAAGATGCCGAAGAATTCTGCAACAAAATGAAGGAAAGCGCCTCCCGCCCTCTAAAAGAACTGACGGAAGGCTGCCATTATCACACGATCAAAGCCCCGTCCGAAAAAGCGCTGGAGCTCATCAAAAAAGAGTTAAAAGAAAAAGGAATGCTGCTGGAAAAAGAGCTTTAACCGACAGGGGTCTCCCAGTCAACGGTATACGGCCCGTCCGGCAGCGCACAAAGGCTCTCATAGCTCTTTACAAATTCATCCTTTTTACCGGCAACGCCGCTCTCCATGCCCACACCCTCGATATACTGCTCCACAAATTCCTTCCAGGAGTGATAACGCTGACGGATGGCTTTGGCGACTTTTGCCGACTCGGCCATCATTTCTTCTCTGGTCAGATGTCCGCCCAGATATCCCCGGGCAGCGATATTGGCGGCGCAGCCATAGTTAAAGGCGGCCTTTTTCTCCTCATCTCCGGCATTATTTTTGTCCGCGATGAGATAATCCACCGTCTCGATGACGCCCTGTTTATTAATAACAGCCCAGTCACGGCTCAGCAGACCGCGGGCCATGCTGGCATTGGAGCGGTTCTTCTCAAACCCACCCAAATATTTGTAGCTGCCCCCGCAATATTCCGACCACAGAGCATAAATTCCCACCATCCATCTCTCGGCGTCATTCTGGGGTAACGAATCAGCCGGATCGGATTTAGAACCTCCAAACAAACCAAATAATCCCATTGTCAGGCCTCCTTGTAAATAGGTTTGATTCTTAAATTTGTTTTCATTATAATACCGTTAAATTCCTGTGTAAATGCATTTTACGGACAAAAATATTTTAAAGAATTTTTTGTTTAAGATGAACAGGACAGATATATGTCCTGTTTTGTGTGCTATACTTTGACTGTAGTTCAAGAAGGAGCGTATATGAAGCTTGACCGACTGATCGGAATTTTATCGATCCTGCTGCAGCAGGATATCGTCACAGCTCCCTGTCTGGCAGAACAGTTTGAAGTTTCCAGAAAAACCATCAACCGCGACATAGAGACTCTGTGCAGGGCCGGCATTCCCATCGTGACCAGGCAGGGCGCGGGCGGCGGCATCTCCATTATGGACAATTACCGCATCGACCGGACAATGCTTACCAATACGGAGATGCAGGATATTCTGGCAGGACTTCGAAGCCTCGACAGCGTCAACGGAACCAACCGCTATGGGCAGTTGATGGAAAAGCTCTCCGCGGGTTCCTCGGATTTTATGACAGGCAATCAGACCATCCTGATCGATCTGTCCTCCTGGTACAAGGATTCTCTGTCCCCGAAAATTCAACTGATCCGAAACGCCATTGACACGCGGACAAAGCTTACGTTTCTCTATTTTGCACCGAAAGGAGACAGCCGACGGGAGATAGAGCCTTATTATCTGATCTTCCGCTGGTCTGACTGGTATGTGTGGGGATGGTGCGGCAGCCGGGAGGACTTTCGGCTGTTCAAATTAAACCGCATGGACAGGCTGGAGCTGACAGAAACTCATTTTTCGCCAAGGAACGTCCCTCTCCCCGATCTGAGCAGAGAGCGGATCTTTCCGGGCGGCATCCGGGTGAAGGCCCTTTTTGATGCCGACTGCAAATGGCGGCTTATAGAGGATTTTGGGACAGGCTGTTTTGAGGAACAGCCGGACGGAAAACTGTTGTTTACCGCTGATTACACAGATCAGGAAAACCTCCTTTCCTGGCTTATGACCTTTCGGGAAAAGGTCAAGCTGCTGGAACCGGAGGAACTGCGCGAAGAGATTAGACATATCCTCAAACGCATGACCGAAAATTACTGATATCAAAATCATTGATATCAATGAAAGCTATTAATCAAAGCACAGGAGGAATCATCATGGCATCCAATCCAGAATTTGTCCAGTATGTCGCCGACCAGCTTGCCGGCGCGGGGACTATCACTTACCGCAAAATGTTCGGAGAGTACGGATTCTACTGCGACGGTAAAATCTTTGCCCTCGTCTGCGACAATCAGCTTTTTATCAAGGTCACAGAGGCCGGGAAAAAATTAGCGCCGGATCTGGAGACCGCTTCGCCCTATCAGGGCGCAAAACCCTACTTCCTGATCGAAAACATCGACGATGGGGCATTCCTAACCAAATTCGTAACAGCAACCTGCAAAGAATTGCCCGCACCCAAGCCAAAAACAAAAAAATCAGCCAAAAAGACAGGTAATAAGGAGTGACTGACATGGCCTTCGACTACAAAAAAGAGTATAAAGAGTTCTATCTGCCTCCGAAGAAGCCGGGAATCGTTGACATTCCCGAGATGCATTATGTGGCGGTTCGCGGATCAGGCGATCCCAATGAACCGGACGGCGATTATGCCAGAGCAATGAGCCTCTTGTACGGGATTGCTTTCACCATCAAAATGAGTTACAAAGGAAGTCATAAAATAGACGGTTATTTTGAATATGTGGTTCCTCCCCTGGAAGGCCTGTGGCAGCAGGGTGTGGCAGGAATCGACTATGGACACAAGGAAGATTTTCAGTGGATCTCAATGATACGCCTGCCCGAGTTTGTGACCCGGGATGTATTTGAATGGGCTGTAAAAGAAGCCTCCGAAAAAAAGAAAACGGATTTTTCCAAGGCTGAATTTATGACCTGTCATGAGGGACTGTGCGTTCAGTGCATGCATATTGGAAGCTATGACAGAGAACCCGAAACCATCCGGAAAATGGATGCCTTTTTGTCTGAAAACGGATATGCTTCCGATTTTTCCGAGACGCGCCTCCATCATGAAATCTATCTCAGCGACCCCCGAAGAACGGCGGAGGACAAATTGCGGACAGTCATTCGGCATCCGGTGAAAGTTTTGTAAGGATTGTAAAAAACAATCGGATGCGGTAAAATATACTCAGCGATAAAATCGAGATACCGAAGCGAGGGCGGGAATATCTGACCGATTTTAAAAAGACGCGGAAAGTTCAAAACCTTCCGCGTCCTGTTTTTATATGATTTTATCCAATGTTTCCAGCAGTTTAGGGATGTCGATGGGTTTTGCGATATGGCCGTTCATCCCGCATTTTAACGCTTCCTGCTTATCTTCCTCAAAGGCGTTAGCCGTCATGGCAATGATGGGTATGGATGCCAGTTTCTGATCCTCCAGACTGCGGATTGCCTTAGTCGCCTCATAACCGTTCATCACCGGCATCTGAACATCCATGAGGATAACCTCATAATATCCCGGCTCAGAATTTTTTACCATGTCTACGGCAATCTGACCATTGGCCGCAACCTCTGTGGTAAATCCCGCATCGCCCAAAATAGCCGTGGCAATCTCCTGATTCAGATCGATATCCTCCGCCAGCAAAATGCGCCCTGTGCGGGATTTCCCGGTCCGGCCGTTCCCATTTTCCCCGTCCGCATCCTCGGGTTTTATCACTGAATTCAGACAACTCCTCAATTCCGACAAAAACAGGGGTTTGCTGCAGAAAGCCGTCACACCTGCTTCTCTGGCCTCCTCCTCGATATCCGACCAATCATACGCGGTCAGCACAATAATCGGCACATTCTGTCCCGTCTCTTTGCGGATTCTGCGTGCGACCTCCACACCGTTTAAGTCAGGCAGCAGCCAATCCACAATATAGACAGCATAGTCGTCGCTGCGCATCACCGCCTGATGGGTACGCAGCACAGCCTCCTTTCCGGACAATGTCCACTCGGCACGCATTCCAAGCTGACCCAGCATATAGGATACGCTGTCACAGGTATTAAAATCGTCATCCACGACCAGTACCCTGGAATTCTTTAACTCCGGTATCTCCTGCAACTCCTTTGCCTCAGCATGCAGACGGAAGGTAAAGGAAACCGTAAACTCCGTTCCCACGCCCGGCTGGCTTTTTACCGAAATATCCCCGTTCATCATATCTACGATATTTTTGGTAATCGCCATTCCCAGACCCGTTCCCTGAATTCCGCTTGTGGTAGCAGTCTGTTCTCTCTCAAAAGGCTCAAAAATATGATCCAGAAATTCACTGCTCATACCGATCCCTGTATCTCTGATAGCAAATTCATAGGATGCATATCCGTTTGGCGCCCCGGACTTCTCAGTAATCCGCATGCCTACAATGCCTCCGGCAGACGTATACTTTACGGAATTGCTGAGCAGATTCAAGAGTACCTGATTCAGCCTCAGCTTGTCACAATATATATTCTCGTCCAAGACATCCACCGTATCAATGTGGAGTTCAAGCTGTTTCTTATTAATGTCCGCCTGTAAGATATTGCGCAGGCCGTGCAGGATATCCGGCAGGCTGCAGGGCTTTTCATCCAGATGTATCTTGCCGCTCTCGATATGGCTCATATCCAGAATATCATTGATCAGACTCAGCAGATGGTTGCCGGATGTCATGATCTTTTTCAGATATTCCTCCACCTGCTCCCTACGGTCAATATGAGCGATGGCAAGATTTGTGAATCCCACAATGGCATTCATGGGAGTACGGATATCATGGGACATATTGGAGAGGAACACACTCTTGGCCTTACTTGCCCTGTTCGCCTGTGAAAGCGCTGCCTCCAGCAGGCTTTTCTGCTCCATTTCCTTGCGGGTCTCCTTATCCACATTGCGGAAACCGAGAACCACGCCAAGCCTTTCGTCCCATGCCCCGGCACGTACAGCCTTCATCTGAAAATAAGTGGTCTCACCCTCATAAGCGATACGATAATTGATATAATACTGATTTCTTTCCGCCAGTTCCTTCTTTAAAAATTTCAGAGAGCAGGCCTCGCGCAGAGCTTCCCTGTCGTCCTCATGTACATAGCTGTCTATGTACACATTCATACTCTCCTCCAAAGATATTTCCTCATAGAAAAGTTCGTCCCGCCTGTGGGCGCCGCCTTCCTCATTGCGGAGTGGAAAGCCCAGTCCTGTATTCAGATCAAAGAAACATATCCGGTTATAATCGATTGCCAACGCCTGAAGCAGTTCCATCTGACGCCGCTCGTTTTTCTTCTCTTGCAGCTTCTGAGCGGTACAATCCAGCAGAAAACGCTGATAAATCAGCTCTCCGTTTTCCCGCAGGAGTTTGATATTGCCTATGACATGCAATATGTCCCCGTTCTTGTGCTGTACGCGGTATTCCACACTGACGCTGTCGCCTTCCCTGTTCAGCATTTTCATGGCATTTTCAAGCTTTTCCCGATCCTCACTCATAACCGTGTTGGCAATCAGATTAAAGCCATCTGCCATCATTTTTTCCAGAGACTCATATCCTAATATCTTCAATGCCGCAGGATTTGCGCTGATAAGCCTCTCCCCATCCACAGTATGCCGCATTACGCCGCAGTCTATGGTGCTGAAAATCGTCTCCAGCGTCTGGTTTTTCCTGACAATCTCCTGCTCATAGGCTCTCTCCTGGGTCACGTCGATGGCCACACCCACGGTTCCCATCACGCTGTTGTCCAGATTATAAAGCGGAGATTTATAGGTGGTGAGCGTTCTCATACCCTCTCCGGTCTTAATGATCTCCTCGGACACAAAGGTCTGCTTTTTACTCATGACCTCCTGCTCGGATTTGATGCAGGCAGGATCATCCTGTTCCACATCCCATATGTAGGCATGACCGCGCCCCTGTACCTGCTCCTTCGTCTTGTTGACTGTCCTGCAGAAGCTTTCGTTTACTTTCTCGTGTATACCGTTTTTATCCTTATACCAGATAAGATTGGGAATATTGTCAATGGTGGCTTCCAGAAAATGACTGGTCTCCCAGAAGTCCTTACTCATTTTATAAGTCTGCTGCCACCTGAGAAAATGAAAACGCACTTGGATATCCGATAAAGGCATAATCCAAATATCCTGGATATGCGCAAGTTCATCTTCTCCAAGAGACGCCGTCTGCTCTTTCTCCGCAAACAGAATAAGCTGGGCTTCCTCCCGCTTACCCGATGCCACAATCTGCACAATCCGGCTGATGTCTTTGTTTCGGACATCAGCCAGTATCACGTCTGCGGCAGCCGCTAATGTCTCCTCCGGGCTCTCGCTCTCAGAGAACTCATGGCTAAAATGTTCAAGCGGGTTTATCCCCCTGATAATCTCAAACTCTCTGCATTGACAGCCCACCAGATAAAAATGAGTATGGCAATGGTACATACCTTTTTCCCCCTAATCTTGCTACTGTTCGCCTGATAATTGTATTCTAACAAGCTAGTGGAATTGTGTCAATATTTTGAATTATTTTGCGCTCTGCTCTCCTGCTTCGCCGGAACATCCGAAACTGCATGATATCTTCCGCATCTTCTCTCTTGGCGCAGTGATGAAAAAGATTTCTACCGATAACAGGTCACAGACATATTACATCCGCCCGCTTCCGCCGATAGCAGCAACGGAAAGCGTTTCGCCGGGATATCCTGAAATACGAACTCCGGTCCGTCGTTTTGGAATCCAAACACGACGCCGTTGACAAAGAGCGCCACTCGCTGCTGATTGCTGTAAACAGTGATCCGGTATAAACCGTCAGACTGTCTCTGCAGGCTCCCGGCATGAATATACACAAAGGAACGGGTACACCAGCGGGCCCTCTGGAGATAATAAGCGGCAGAAGGACATCCGTTCGACAAAAAGAGCGCCTTCCCCAAAACCCGATTGGCCAAAACATCGTCATCCGGACAACCGTTATCTGCCTGGAGCAGCAGTCCCAAACTGTCGCAGCAGGTTTGCAGTGTCTGATATTCCTCCCGGCTTATCCCCGCACTATCCCCTATAAGCAGTGTGTTTGCGCCCATTCCGGTTAGTTTCGTCAATCTGCTCCTGATCTGCTCATCAAAAGGCACTCCTTCCATATATATAAGATCACGCATATTTTCGTAATACACTGCCTTTGGCGTAAACGGACGGCCATTTAACAGGCTGCCCTTGCCTGACATGAATGTCAGTTCTCGCACGGGAAAGGGCACACAAACAGACGGCTGCCTGTCTGCGCCGTATATTTCCAGCCGATACAAATAGGGATCGCTCCCTGTCTCCCACAGATGGGGATGCTGTAACTGCAGGATGCAGGGATCCTCCTCCCCGGCAGGGTGGTGTGCATAAAAGACCGGTTCTCCCCCGGCATCCCAGAGATAAATCTGATAGCCGTCCGCATTTATATCAGACAAAGGTGGCAGGAACAACTCCACAGTCGCCCTGCCATTTTTAATTTCCGTTTCTATACTGATCTTAAATCCCTGAAAGTAACAGTTTTGTATCTGCATCCGAATTTCCACCCCCGGTTTATCTGTGCCGCTCACGCAGGACAGCCGCATTTTCCTCCACTACTCGTTTCGTCAGCGGATAGAACTTCTGCATGATAAAAAATACGATCAGATAGCAGATACCCGGCACCAGAGTGGCCACCGTATAAATACGTTCCGTGACTTCCACAGTCTGAGAGGCTGCCTCGGAGGCATAACCGATGGCGGTCAGGGTAAAGCCGCCCACGCCGCCCGCCAGCGCCTGCCCCAGCTTTCTGGCAAAAGAATAGATGGCGTACACGGTTCCGTCTTCCCGCTTTCCGGTCTGCACTTCCTGATGGTCGATGATATCCGTGATGTAGGCCCAGATGATCATATTGAACAGTCCTACACCCAGAGTGGCCAGAAAATACAGGACCATATATACCACGATATGGCGGACGCGCAGAAAAAAAGTGATCAGATACACAATACCCGCCAGCAGCATTCCCGCCGCACCTGCCTCCTTTTTACCGAATTTTACCGCAATCTTCGACACAAAAGGCGCCAGGGCAAGCATACCGCCTATACTGACAAAGTTCAATGCGGCGATGGCCTTGGCATTTCGGAAATAATCCAGAAACAGATAATTGTTCATAGCCTGTCCGATCAGAGTGGCCAGAAGCAGTACCAGCGCAGCTCCCACCAGTGCAAACAAAGGCCTGTTGCGCAGCAGGCTTTTAAACAGTTCTCCGGCTGATTCCCGCTGGCCTTTGTCCTTCGGTTCAAAATGCACACGCTCCACGCAAAGCTTATAACACAGGAGATAACAGATGATGGCAAAGACACCGCAGACTGCCGCCATGGTGGTAAGACGCAGAGGATTCACGATCTGATTGCCCGCTTCATCCTCCCCGAACACCAGCAGGGGCCCCAATGAACCGATGACCAGCCCGGCCAGACTGGCGCCCACGCTCCGAAAGGTGGATAAAGAGGCACGGTCCCCTGCCTCCGGGCTGATGACCGAAGCCATGGAACCATAGGGAATATTGATGGCAGTATAACAAAAACTGCCCCAAAACAGATAGGTAATTACCACATAAGTCATTTTGGCCGCATAAGGCCAGTCCCTCACAAAAAATCCGTACATCAGTGTGCTGGCAATGGCCACCGGCACACACATACGCCGGATCCACGGACGGAAACGCCCGTCACTGGCAGGCTTCAGATTGTCTACAATCCGGCCCATGGTCACATCCGTGAAAGCGTCCACCACCCGGGCCGCCAGAAACAGCATTCCCACCACGGCACCGCTGATACCCAAGACCTTCGTATAAAATACCATTAAATAGGTGCTTGCAAAAATAAAGCTGAAATCGTTTCCGAAATCGCCAAACATATAACCGATCTTATCTTTTATGCCAAAGGGACGTACCTGTGTACTGTCCTTTTTGTTCTCTTCCATGTCCGCCTCTTTTCCGTGCTTACGCACCTGGATTTACCCATACGTTTTCCAAAAGAGACGGTTTTTATGCAATTTTTAAAGCTGTGCTGTCAACAGTACATATCGGTACGTATTCTCGGCCAGACCGGAAAAGGGACTTTCCATGCCCTCGTCTTTGGGCACCACAGCTCCCGTTAAGCTGCCCTGCCGTTCCTTCAACTCCTTCTGAATACTGGTGGAAAGCATGAACGCTACTCTTGAATGCTTCTTATCTGAGCCGAGATACAGCAGGATATACTCCTTAGGTTTTCGCCGGATGTATGAAATGCGTAATCTCTCAGGCAGTGAGTGAGCGCCGGTTTTCAGATTGCCGTAATTGGGAATTGCCGCGCAAAATCCCACCAGACGGCTCTCATGATAGGCCAACTTCACCAGTCTCTGATCCAGCAAGGATTTCCATCCAGAAAATAACGCTAAAAACTGTTTTTCGGTAATTTCTTTATAGACAGGAACATCCTTACAGATCTCGGTCATCAGATGGTAGATATCCTTCAGGCTGCTTTTATACTCCCTCCTGGCGGGACTGCGCAGGTCATACCCTTCCGACATCTGTTTCTCCAGCCGCTCGCTGTATTTATCGCTCACAGCTACGACGGAATAGATATCGGAAATATATTCTTCAACAACAGAAAATCCTTCCGCCTGCAGGAGTCTGAAATAATATTCTTTATTATAGGGCTCCCCAGTGTGAGGCTTACCGAAATGATCGATCTTCAAACGATAATTCAGCCAGAAAGATACGTCTACCGGGCCGATAAGGCGCGTTCTGTTCCGCTGCCCTGCCAGATTTTTCACGGCTCCGATCAGACGGTGACAGACCCCCTGATTCTCAATACACTCAAAGAAGCCGAAAAAACCGTAATCATCGCCCTCGTAAAAGCTGGCCATACAGCGGCCTACCGCCTTCTCCTCCCGGTCGAGCACCAAGATGCCCCACACCTCAGCCGTCCCGTTCAGACAATGTTTACCGCTAAGCAGTGCGGTCTCGGTCTGCTTATTCCTCATGCGTTCTCTTTTTGTATATAATTGGTCGGGGAAATCTACAAACTTTTTGATATAGGCTTGGTCCCCCTGAAAAATTACTACTCTTAAATTCATGCTTGTACCTTTCTGTATGCTGTAAGCCATGGGCTACAGACCATAGGCTGTACCACGTCAATAAATGTATTATAAGCTTTTTGACAGGTCTTGTAAACAAATTCTGTAACCGTTTGGGGTTGGGTATTGTTTTGGGTATTGTAATCGTGGTTCAACCGGTGTCGGCAGTGGTGGGTTTGACCCGCTGAATCCCGACACGAATGAAAATGGTATATTGGACGGGGATGAATAATCCGCCAGACGACCTGCACGCAGGAGCTGGACCCGGATCGGAAGGCGGGAATCACACAGGTCTCTGTCTCCATGGATTGAGATTGAGACAGAGACGAAGTTTGAAACGGCTGACATCACCTTTACTTATGATGAGCAGGCATTGGGAGAAACAGAGCGGAAAATCTCCGCATTATGTGGTATGATAAGGAAGAGGACAGATATGTGATCCTGGACGATGAGACGGTGCTGGATAAAGAGCAGCATACGCTCACGTGCCAGACCACATTTTTCCAAGTGGATGGTAGTAGACAGAAACGTCTGGTGGACGGCGATGCGGGCTGATCTGGGATATGAAAAGCTCACTGAGAGCAGGTAATATTATGTGCAGAATCCGTATTGAATGAGTACGACACAGAAATATATTTTTCTTTTTTATGAGCTGTTATGTGAAGAGGATGCGTTGGGTCTTGCCAAAACATATGAGCTTTTTGGAAAATGTCCGGGAACCTGCACATGGGAAAAAGGAAAAAGGGCTTTAGTGGTTAGAAAAGGGTGATAACCTATGGAAAATAAATTGAAAAAGAAGAAATTACTTAGGTTTATAAAAAACTCTCTGTTAATCTTGTTGGTCGCTTGGAGCTTGTTTACCTTTTTTTATCTAATGCTGCAGGATATCATACCGGTGACCAGAACACACTTTTGGAGTTTTAAGACGTTTAACATATGGACAGATTTTACTGTCTATCCCAAAGAATTACCGGAATCGGCTCATAATATAAAGTATTATTATTACGAGGGCTTTTGGACTGATAAAAACGGATATCGAGTGTCTTATTACACAGCCTATCCAAAGTATTGTTATGACGGGGGGCCTAAAGTATATTTAGACCGAAAATTAATGATACAACGAAGAATAGATTTTTTTGACAGATTGTTACCGGAGGAACAGGATGATGGACAGTACTATTATCTGGTGGACTGTCTATATGAAGATCAGGAACTATATTCGTACCAATGTGTCCTCTGTAACGATGAAACCTGTGAGATGATTGAAATTTCTTACCACGGTCCTGCTTAAGAATACACAGAACATACCAGAAATATTAATCTGACAATTTAGAGGGGGACTCAATTTGTTTATCACATATCTGGGACACAGCGGTTTCCTGATAGAGTTTCACCGCTGTTATTGCATTTTTGATTATTATACAGGAGAACTTCCCCCTTTGAACGCCGAAAAACCGGTGTTTGTCTTTGTGAGTCACGCTCATGCAGATCATTATAATCCTGAGATTTTTAACTTGCTGCGCGGGCAGGGTATGACAGATATCACAGCCGTACTTTCCAAAGATATCCCCCAGCGGCGCAGACCGGGGGACGTTCCTGTTTACATCGCAACTTTTCATGAAAATTATGAGCTTCCCTGTGATATTTTTCTTCAAACCCTGCATTCCACAGACCGGGGAGTTGCGTATCTGTTAAAACATGACGGATTTGTCATATATCATGCGGGGGACTTAAACGACTGGAGCTTTGACCCGGCTTCACCGCAGTATGAGGAACGGCACAACAGGCAGATGGCGGGCAGTTATCGTCATGAGATCGATCTTCTGAGCGGGTGGCTGGGCGGCGCATCCGTAGACGCGGCATTTCTGCCTCTGGATCCGAGGCTTGGGACAAACTACACCAACGGGCTTCTCTATTTTCTGAAAAAGATTTCCGTTAAAAAGGTCTATCCCATGCATTACTGGGACAGACCGGATATCATATCACAGTTTTTGGAGGAATATCCTGACACTCCTTTGAGCGCTGCTCTCTTGCCTCCTCCACGTACAACTGCGCATTGTGCAGATTCCCTGCAAGTTCCTCCCCGGTAACGCTACGCCTGATTTTGGCGGGACTCCCCAGAATCAGCGAATTGTCCGGTACCTGCATGTCCTGCGTCACCAGCGCCCCGGCCCCCACGATACAGTTTTTGCCGATATGTGCACCGTTCATGATAATGGCTCCCATGCCCACCAGAGAATTGTCCCCAATGATACAGCCGTGAACGATGGCTCCATGTCCCACCGTGACATTCTCTCCTATGACCACAGGATGACCGCTATCCAAATGCACCACCGCATTGTCCTGAATATTGCTGCCTCTTCCAATGACCACGGATCCTCTGTCGCCGCGCACAGTAGCATTGTACCAGATACCCACATCCGCACCCAGAGTCACATCGCCCAGCACTACTGCTCCGGGCGCTATATATGCTGTCTCATGAATCTGTCTTTCCGCCATATTCGCTGATTCCTCTTCCTGTTCTGTTTTATGATTTATTTATGTATGATTTGGCCTGATTTTATGTGATTTTATCTGATGTAATTTGATCTGATGTATTTGGTCTGATCTTATTTAATCTGCTTTTGTTTTACAATGGCCAGACGCTTCAGACCGGGAATCAGTCTGACCGTCAGCAGGTACAACAATCCGCCCAGCATACCTCCGGTAAAATTCAGAATAATATCATCCACGTCAACGGACCGTCCGATAAAAAGCTGGCAAAACTCGATGAAAAAAGGAAGCGCCAGGGACATCAAAGCTACTTTGAAAAAAGACTGATACCGTCTCCACAGAAGCGGCAGGCCAAATCCCCAGGGAACAAACATCACGATATTACCAGCTATGTTCACCCAGATGGAATCTTTGCTGGCGCTATATTTCAGATAGTTCCTGATGGTGTGAAAGGGAACCAGATTGACGCCCAGCCTCTGTTTCCAGCGAAGCCACGCATGCGCAAAGCTCCCGGCCCGCCATGCCTCCAGACCATTCCGAAAAGTCAGATTCAAAAGCCCGAACATAAACAACACAAAGACAGCCAGCACAAGCTCTCTGACCGGATTTCTATCTGTCCTGCGCATCCATACCCAGAGAATTCTCCCTACGATGTACAGCGGCAGAAACCATATCATAATATGCAATAAGTCTGATATATACAAAGACATTTTGCCACCATTCCCAATCTATGACCATCCTCCGGGGTCATTCCCTCCACTGCAGCCTGTGAAGTTCGCCTTCCCGCTGCATACTGTCAAACTGATTCTGGCGCAGAGCCTCATAAAGTATGATAGCCACGGAATTGGACAGATTCAGAGAACGGATCTGCGGCAGCATGGGAATACGGATACAGGTATCCTCATGCTCTACCAGAATCTCCTCGGGAATCCCGGCGCTCTCCCTGCCAAACATAATAAAATCGTCCGGCCCGAAAGCCGCCTCTGTGTAAGCGCGCTTCGCCTTTGTGGTGGCCATCCACAGCCTGGCTCCCAGATGTCTCTCATATTCCTGCAGAAATTCCGCATAATTCACATAGCGGTTCACAGAAAGCTTTTCCCAATAGTCCATGCCCGCCCGCCGGATCTCCTTTTCGTTCAGGCGAAAACCCAGCGGCTCAATCAAATGCAGACTTGTGCCAGTCGCGACACAAGTCCGCCCGATATTTCCTGTATTTGCCGGAATCTCCGGCTGATGTAACACGATATGCATAAACGCTTAACCCTTTTGTGACCGCAGCTTCGTTACGAAGCGCTCCAGTCTGCCGATAGCCACCTTCAGATTCTCCAGAGAATACGCATAAGAAATTCTCACAAACCCCTCGCCGCTGTCGCCGAAAGCAGTGCCGGGAACCACAGCCACGCGCTCCTCTTCCAGAAACCGCTGTGCAAACTCTTCGCTGGTCATGCCAAATTCCCCGATATAAGGAAATACATAAAATGCTCCATAAGGCTCAAAACACTGCAGCCCCATCTCCCGAAAAGCGTTCATGAGATAACGCCTGCGCTGATTGTAAGCCACACGCATTTCCTCGATGTCCGGGTCGCCGTTTTTTAAAGCCTCCACCGCCGCGTACTGGCTGGTGGTGGGAGCGCACATGATGGCAAACTGATGAATCTTGGTCATCTGTCCGATTATGGCGGCAGGGCCACAGGCATAGCCCAGCCTCCAGCCCGTCATGGCATAGGCCTTGGAAAATCCGTTGATCAGAACAGTCCTCTCCTGCATACCCGGAAGACTGGCAATGGACACATGCTTTTCCTTATAGGAGAGCTCGGCATATATCTCATCCGACATGACAAATATGTCATGTTTTATGATAACCTCAGCGATTGCCTCCAGATCCTCCCGCTCCATGATGGCTCCGGTGGGATTGTTGGGAAACGGCAGGATCAGCACCTTGGTCTTGTCCGTAATGGCGTCCTCCAGCTCCTGTGCCGTGAGCCGGAACTCGTTCTCTTCCTTGAGGTCGATGATCACGGGCTTCGCTCCTGCGAGAATGGCGCAGGGTTCATAGGACACATAGCTGGGCTGGGGGATCAGAACCTCTTCCCCGGGATTGATCATGGCGCGAAGCCCCATGTCAATAGCCTCGGAACCGCCCACGGTGATCAACACCTCTTTGGCCCAATCATACTCAATATTGTTCTTGCGCTTCATGTAATTGCATATTTCCTGACGCAGTTCTTTCAGACCTGCGTTGGAAGTATAAAAGGTGCGGCCCCTCTCCAATGAATAAATACCCTCATCCCGGATATGCCAGGGCGTATCAAAGTCAGGCTCGCCCACGCCCAGCGAGATAGCGTCCTTCATCTCGCTGACGATGTCAAAAAATTTTCTGATGCCCGAGGGCTTGATCTCTACTACTTTATCTGCTAAAGGATTTCTCATGGCGTAATCATCTCTCTTTCATCTTCCGGCTTCTGTAGAAAAATCGTGCCGTGGTCTTTGTATTTTTTGAGAATAAAATGCGTTGCCGTGGAAAGCACCTGCTCCAGAGGCGCCAGCTTATCCGACACAAAGGAAGACACCTCCCTGAGCGTCTTGCCCTCCAGAATCACCATCAGGTCAAATCCGCCGGAGATCAGATAGACGCTGCGCACTTCAGGATATCTGTAGATGCGCTCCGCAACATTGTCAAATCCCTGTCCTCTCTGGGGCGTCACACGCACTTCGATCAGCGCGGTCACTTTGTCCAGAGAAGTCTTCTCCCAATTGACCAGAGTGTGATAACCACAGATCACGCCCTCGTCCTCCAGAGCCTGAAGCTCATTCACCACATCTATCTCCTGCACACCCAGGATCACCGCCAGCTCCTTCAGATCAATACGGCTGTTTTTCTCAATAACCGCCAATAATTCTTCTCTCATGTCAAACCTCCTTATCACCCGCCGCTGCGGGCGCTTCCTGATTGATTGTCTGATAAATACTGTCCGCATGGGGACGATCCAGATAACGCACTTCGTCCTCATTGAGGATCAGTCTGTCCCTGCTGTCTGTCACTTTACCCACGATCACGGCAGGGATATCCGCCGCTTCCATGGCCCGCACCAGACCCGGGCCGTCAGCGCCGGTCATCAGAAGGCATCCCCCCGAAAACAGCTCATAGGGACTGATATTGCAATGATTGCATATTTCTACCGTCTCCTGCCTGACAGGCAGCTTCTTTAAATCTATGGTCAGTCCAACGTCTGCGCCTTCCGCCAGCTCCCAGAGGGCGGCCATGATCCCTCCCTCCGAGACATTGTGCAGGACGCAGGCGTTGGACTGCACCGCAACTGCGGCCTCCGGGACAGTGGACAGATATCTGTCAAACCCCGCCGCAGTCTCGGGCAGCCATGCGGGATAACGCTCACGAAGACTCCCGCCCCAGCGTTTCGCCAGAATCGCCGTGCCCTCCAGTCCGATCCACTTGCTCAAAACAATATCCTGTCCCGGCCGGGCAGCCTTCACCGTGTGATACGCCGCTCCGGCCGGATCGTGTTCCGTTCGGATGGCTGCAGATTTATTTTGTTCCGTCACGACCGCAGCCGCTCCGTAAGCCGTCACCGTCACAAATGGCTCGTTCACCGCCCCGGTGACTGTGCCCTGAGCCCGGGCAATCTCCATTCCCAGTCTGCCGCAGGTCTCCTCCGCCTCGGCCATGATACTCTGCAATACGGCCTCCTGCGCCTCAGGCGGAAGCAGAATACTCATGGCAGCCGCAATTGGCTTTCCTCCCCGGGAAGCCAGAATGTTGGCACATCTCTGCAATAGATAAGCCACGGGAAATACACCCTCCTGCACACAGGACAAAACAACGCTTCTGCCATTTTGTTCCTGACAGGCAGGGACGCAACCTTCATTCTCAAACGAAAAAATGGCGCAGTCTTCCCCCAGACCTGCGCCGACGATCACCTCGTCCCGTCTTGTCTTTATCTGTCGCAGTATGGAACGCTTCTCAGCGTTTTCCGTCACTCTGCCAACTTTCATAAGTTTATCTACTCCTCATCCTCCTCCACCGGCGGGGGCGCGGTGAGCATACCGATCACATTTTTTACATGGTCGATACTGCCGGTTCCGATGGCCGCCATAATTTCATTATACGCATTCGCATCTCCGGTAGAGGTTCCCACCGTTGCGCTTCTTGGCGACATCTTATAACTGCTGCTGTTAATCTGTTCGCGGCTCACCTCCACGCCGTCCTCTGTGACAATCTTCCAGAGACGGGCCTTATAGCCGGTGTGAGCGCTCTCTGTAACGATATAACCGATGGGTCTGGAGCTGTCCGCGTAGATGGAATCCGTGGTGGGGTTGATAACCTCCAGGACTTCGCTCTCATATTTCACTTCACGGCCTTCCGCCCTGGTCTCTTTTCCGTAAATATTAAAGGTAATTTTTTTATTTTTAGTATAGCCCTCTATATAAACAGGGTGATCCAGATTATTTTTAAACCGGAAATCCTTGCCCGCGCTCTCGGCGATAGCCGCATCCGCGGAGGGACTCACATAGGCCACGATCATGGAGTGATTATGGCGCTCCGTCACCTCAAGCTCCGCCTTCAACACCGCATTGTACAAAGTGGTGGACACCTGGCAGATACCTCCGCCCAAACTGTCTACGACCCTGCCGTTTACATAGGAACCCGCCATATAATAACCGTTTTTCTCTGTAAAGGGAGCCACCACATCGTAGGTGGAAAACTCTTCTCCGGGGTACAGCGTCGTACCGTTGATCAGATTACAGCCATTTTCCACATTTGCAGACCGGGAAGGCCCGGAAGTGCTGTAGGAGGTAGTGAAGCTCGCCAGCAGATCCGTCACTGCCGCCAGTTCCTCCGCATTGCCCCGGGGCTGCGACGCCACAACATCCAGCACAATCTCACAGGACTTTTGATCCCAGTCGCCCGTCAGATAATCATATATCTTGTCAATGGAGCGCTCCACATCCAAAATCGAGCCGATCTGCCCTTCCACTACCTCAAACTGTCCGTCCTCGGTTCTCTTCAGAGAAACATTCACGGCCTTTTGATCATACTTTACACATTTGCCGGCCAACACGGAATCGATGGCCTCCACATCAAAATCCAGCTCTATCGGGAAAACATAATTTTCATGCTCCAAATCCTTCAATTGTTTGTAGCGCTCTATGACATTACCTGTTCTGCCCAGCCCGAATGCCTTCTCCGGCAGATCGGTATTGACCCAGGATACGCCCAGATCGCCTGCAGTGACCGTCACCGTATGACCGCCCGCCGCCACCAGCGAAATCTCCGTGGACTGTAATTTCTCCACATAGAATTCCACCGCCGCCTTCGCCTCCGCGACAGTCTTGCCGGACAGATCGATCTCTCCCGCGTAAACTCCCGGTTTGATGGTCTCCTTCCCGGCCGCCTCCGCTCGGATTCCGAATCCCAGCACAAGCGCCAAAAGGCACAGAACAAGACTTCCTTTTTTCCACATAATCTTCTTACTTACATTCATTTCCTTTACACCTCTGATCGGCCCACCCACACTACCTGTCACAATTCAAATTCATATGAATCTAAACTGAATTTGGAGACAAATAAAATTTGAATTAATATACAAAGTATGATAAAGTGGGAATTACCATAGCAAGCACTAAGAGAATGACAATTACACCGGCCACACGCTGTTTTGTTTTCTTGTTGTTCATATTAAACATTGCGATTCCTCACCCCTTTTTATCTTTGACTTTTGCCTTTAATCTGAGATCGGAAGAGCACACGTCTGAACTCCAGTCACGCACGGACATCT
>CANCYO010000027.1 GCA_947382415.1 uncultured Lachnospiraceae bacterium
CACATCAAAAATAGCATTAGATAAAAAATACCGCTTTTACATAAAGATCCTTTCTTGGCTGATTCCATTAGTTATATCTCCTCACTTTTTGGTAATAAATTAAGCTTGCATGATCAGGCCGGCTTGGAAACACTAAATACTTTTCGCATAATAGGAATGCGCTTTACAAACAGTATCCAAAAAGTTACCCACGCCACTTTTGCCAAACATACAATTATAGTAGACATACCACCATCAATTCCGCGATTATCCAGATACTCCACAACTCGGTACCAAGGAAACATATTTAATTCTATTAAATGAAAACACAAAAATATCAAAGTGTTCCTCCCATAAAATGCTAATATGGCAGCAAGCCATTTTACAGCAACAAGCTGTTTACATATAAGCAAAATAACATACACTGCGCACACTGCTCCTATCACATCAAGCATTCCGTTTTTATAGGTATTATTGACCATATATAATCCCCCATAAACAATGCAGAAAGCCCATATGAGCAATGCTGTGAAAAGCACAATGACTGAAGGCGGATTATCCAGAATCTTTTCCTTCTTAGCACAATATCCAATATAAACAAAAAGTGACGCCGTTGCTCCCGCCTGAATACTAAAAGGCAGCCAGACTATTTGAGCCGTCGAATATCCTACATATGCCAAACACAAAATCATTAATGCAGCATATTTTGTTTGAATTGCATAACGCACAATCAAAATCGCTAAAAACATAGCTGGCAAAAACCAGATTGCCCCGATTGGCTTAATCCAAAAGGGGTCTCTATACTCCATACCAGAACAGTATAATGATGCATATACCCATTCCCCAATTTTATGCGATACCCCCCCCTCTCCGTGATATATATCCATCATCTTCTGTAGGCATATTGTGCAAATACAAGTAAACAAATATGGCACCAACAGTTGTTTGGCCTTTCTTGCTGCCAATTCTCCAACAGATAATTTATCTGAAAGGAAATACCCGCTTATCAAAAAAAACAGCGGCATATGAAACGAGTAAATAAATATTTCTCCCCTTGCCAAGCCTAAATGTCCCACGAGCATTGCCAAGATTCCTATCCCCTTAGCAATATCAAAATACTCAATCCTTTTCGTTCCCATAATACTATCCCCATCAAAGCTATACTATTTGCTTTTTCCAAATTTTAACTTTTCTTTAACCATCTGCATTCCCTGGACAAGCATGGAATCATGCATAATCCCATAAAGAATTCCAATATAGACACCACCGCCTATAGCCACTTGGATAATATTAATCATCAAACCGGATAAACCTAACCGCTCTAATTCGGCTCCCGAAAAAATTACCACAATTCCCATCACACATGCTGTCAAAAAGTATCGCAAAAATTGTCTTATGATACTTGCTATATTAACATAGTCCCGAATGAATATAAAATATAATGACGTCACAACAGTCTCGGCAACAACTGTCGCTATTGCTGCACCTAAAGACTGCAGTCTCGTAATCAAATACATATTCATGATCATATTTACTATTGCCCCCCCCACCACAGCAAGCGTTCCCTTGTTTTGCTGTTTAGTAGGAGTCAAAATAGCAAAGCTCGCTATATTACTGAGTGGAATGATCACCAGCGTCAGTCCGTAAATTCTAAGCAATGGAATAACTTTATCATAACCTGCTCCAAAAAACCATGGTACAAAATAATTTGCAATGGCAATCAGGCCCACGCAAACCGGTGACGCTACCATCAAAACAAAACCATATGCCTTTTCCGCCATCCTGGCGATAGTTTCTTTTTCTCCTCGAGCAAAGGCCCCTGACATATATGGTGTAAGAACAGTCCCCAAAGATGTCACTATAGCCATACAAAGATTAATAATTTTTGTTGTCTGCTCATAATAACCATTTTCCAAATCACTTCCGGTAATCACACCAAGCATTGTTTTATCCAAAACAGTATATACCTGAATGGCAAGCATGGGAATAAATAATTCTATGATAACTTTTATATTCCTAAACGGATGTATAACAGATTTCCTGATCGACACCTGAGCAAATATCTTCTTCAGAGGAAACCATAAAACCAGATTCCCAATGAACACTGAGCCTGTCTGAATTAATACATATGCAGCCAAATCCCCTGCATCTCTGACAAATACAAAAATTGCAGCTACTCCAATAAACTTTACCAGCATATTTCGAAATGCTATGCTCTTAAAATCACCCAACCCCTGATAAAACCATGTAATATCAAAAAAAACATTAATTATTGTAAGCGACTGGATAAACAGAATCGTTTGATTCTCTTGTTGATGTAATACATAAGTTATAAAAATACTCAGTGCCAACAGCACTGTAAAAAGTTTAAATATAAATATTTCCCAAAATCTTTGCAATTGTTTGAGACTGTCCCCGTTGGTATACGCAATCTCCCTCTGACCATACATATTAATCCCTAGTGCTGCAACCAATGCAAAATACGATACGGTCGCCGCCGTAAAACTATATTTACCTATACCTTCAGAACCTAATACGCGAGAAGTATAAGGAGCTGTAATAAATGGAGTAAATATGTTCAAAACCTGATAAATTAAATTGTATGTATAGTTTTTTACAAGATTGTTATTTGACGTTTTCAATACTCTCTCCAAAGCATTCTCGCATTTCTATCACTCTGCAAAATAGTATAATCTAAAATGCTTGCATTCTCTAATACATGCACTTTTTCTTTCACGGAAAATTTGAGACTCGCTGTTCACTATATAATACCCGGGGTTGATTCCTGAATTCAGTTGATTTGGCTCCACTACCCGAATCGGCTGCTGCAGCAATTGAAATTGTATGTAATCTACCGTAGTATACGGAACGGGCTCATCTACATAATAAATCGTATCACCATATGCATTTGTTTTTAAATAGTCTGCCATAGACACTGTATCTACCAGCCTTGCCTGCTGTTTCAATGTATTGTGCTCATAGACCGCAGTGCCGTCTGCAATCCAGACTGCAGCACATAAAACAATGGCAATTACACTCCCCGCACCCTTTCTAATCCTAAAAAATCCCCAGACAGCAAATGACTGTAACAAAATAAAAGCCAGTATCGGGACCGCAAATTCTTTATTTCCTAAGTCACCAAACACATATATAATTTTACTCACGAGTCCAACCGCATTATTATCTAAATACTCTTTTAAACCTGCTGTCCTAATCGCATTCTGTACGATAAAAGCCAAGATTACTTCAACTATACCGGCGATATAAAAACTCTCTATAGATATATTTCTCTTCAAAAGCAGATACAATCCCAGCATAAGTAATGGACCAATTACATACTCCGAATATCTTCCATACACAATCATATCCTGTCGGCTATAATCCAGCAAAAAGACACTTGCAATCCCAATTGCAAACAAAAGCGTCATACCCAGAAACAAGCTTATCCAAAACAGATCATCACTCTCCCGCTTTTTATATATGGCCTGCACTCCCTTGCATATATAATGATACAAAGTTATTACTGAATAAAAAATTATTAATAATGAGGCTGCGAATAAATAATAGAACTTTCCAACGATATGAACAAACAACTTCTGAAGACCGTTCACGCTGAAAATTGCCCCTACATTCCCCATAACTGACGTATAATCATTGATATTCTGCATATCGCTTGACTCTTCCTGCGCATTATTTTGATTCTCGACCGCTGCTACAACCTCCTCACTCGTTTTTTCCGACTGCACATGATACTCCGGCAACGGAGCATATGTATTATCCTTTATTTCTGCTTTTACTCCCTCCACTGCAAGCAACAGCACTGAAACAATTCCCAAATACACCAGCGTTCTTTTCCATAACCCTTTATGAGTGCATGCAAAAAGCATGATGATTAACACCCCCGACAGTACTCCACCTATAGAACGCATATGAACGGCATACATATAACCACAAACCAACGCCATACAGATATAATCCAAGTATCTGTGTCTTTGTACAATATTAATGAAACAGTATAACATTAGCCAAAACAGACAATTTAACAAGCATTCTACCTGCGTTGTCTGGGATTGATACACCAAGTTGGAATACACCGTAACTGCAAAAGAAATAAAAAGCTTCCATTCTCTTTTTATATCTAATTCAAGCTTGTCCATTATTTTAATCCCAAGAACAAAACTTGTCATCATGAAAATTGCATTATATCCTATTGCAATCCGGTACATCAGAATCGCATCATCAAAAAGCCAGAATAAAGGGCACAGCAAAAGACCATACCCAAAGCCATAATAAGGATTTAAGTATGCAACCTCTCTCCAGTCCAGTCCGGCAAATACAGATCCTGCATACCAATACCCAAACTCATCTGAAATAATTGTAATAGAATTTAGGGAGCCAATATTCCTTAAGACCAAATAACATATTATTGCCATAAAAATCAAATAAAGCCCTAATATTGCCTTGTTTTGTTCAAACTTCTTCATCTTGCCGCACCTAAACCCCTCTTTTTATATATTCAACCTCAGGATGGAACCATATTCCAGTCATCATACCTTTTATAACAATCCGGCACTTTTTTCCTTTCAGCCTGCTTTTACCAAATAAAATTCTGCTTAACACCAGTAACGCAGTCAAAATATATCTTATCACAGCCTTATGGCCATCTCGCTTAGCGATATAAAAACCATTCCGATAATTATAAAAATATCTTTCAATTCGTTCTGAATGATCTGTCAAAATATCAGTAGTCTGATTGAGTTTCATTTTATGTTCCACCACACTGTCACATACTAAATAATTCTCATACAACTTGCTGATACGAGTGGTATATTCATAATCATCATTCCATATAAAAAACTCTTTCAGCGGCAGACCAACCTGTTCCACTACTTCGGTACGTAAAAACAATGAGACAAAAGAAGCATAATAAATATTGATCAATCCCTTTTTCATAAATTGATACTTTTCCATACTGTACCACTTACTTGAAACACCGGGACGATTCATCTCACACAATTCTTTTTCATTAAAAAAAACCGTGCTTGCCAGATAGCCAAATTCGTTTTTCAGGATAAGGGCAGCATCATATAACTGTTTTGCCGCATCATGACGGGCAAAAGTATCGTCATCCATGAGCCAGAGATATTCATAAGATTGACGCATAGCCTTCTTAATACCACAGTAAAATCCACCCGCACCTCCCAGATTATCTCCAGTATTATAATATATGATTTTTTTATCTCTGATCCATTCAGTCAACACATCTTTTGTGCCATCTGTACTGGCATTATCCACGACCATAATATCTACTGGAATGCTCTGCGCCATAAGCGCTCTAATACACCCCTGCAACAATTCTTTCCTGTTATAAGTCACTACAACCGCACAGATATTATTCATCTTTCCTCTGTTCCTTTCAGTCTTGAATACAACTCCTCGACCGCATCATAATCAGTTGTCTCATTAAACTTCCTGGCAAAACACTTTCCGCTGGACAGCAATCTGTCTAGATCATTTTTTTGAAAGGCTACGGGATGAGACACCTCATCGCTCTCCCATTCAATATATCTCATATTGCTATATTGACTCTTTTCGTCACGATACAGCTTATCCCGAAATGGGGAGGACATAGCCATCATCTGCATAACATGTTCGTCGGGACACTGCGTATAACGAAATTTTCGCACAATATTATCCTGTTGTCCTACAAGATATATTGCAAAACCATGCGGTATGCTATACCACTGTGAACCCCAGTAAAACTCCTCGTTTTTAATACGGTCAATTCCACATATTCGCTGCAGTCCCAACAAAGTTTCCGTAACAATTGTCAGAATACGTCGTATGCTCTTTTTCGGACTTCTCTGCCTAAACTCCTCAACCAAATGATATTTTGACACTCTATCTCTGAAACGCTTATAATTTTTACGAATTTTAGGATCACGGAAATTTATAAACAGCATGCCTGCATGCTGCTCAAAAAAACGATAAATACATTCATGGTTCTGCAGAGGCATATCTGCTCCCGACAGAAGGTGATAAAAACTGTATTTTCCCTCAACTGCTTTAATCAGCAGGAACAGCTCACATTGAATCTGACTGAATCCTGCCCAATTTACACTAACCTCACTAAAGATATGAACTACGCTGTGCTTTAGCAATGTTTCAAAATATGATTTCGGAAAATCTTTTACCTTCCTGTCCACATGAATATAAAACTCATTATATGGCGCATCTAACAACAGCAGCATTTTCTCAAGAACCTTATAATTATTATGCACCATCACCAAATATGCATGCTTTTCCATACTAAATTATCCTTTTGCTCTGTTTTGTAATTGAAATACCGCTCTCATAAAATGATGTCCGCCAAAACTCATTAAAACAATAATCTTATCTTTAACGCCTATATTTCGATCCCGTATCACGTTCCAACGATATGCTTTTATGTTACTCCTGATCTTCTTTTCCTGATTTCTATACATCCCCCCCGAGGGCATATGCACCCATATATGGATATTAGCCCATATATACCTGAATTCTGCGGCTCTTCGTAGAGCCGGATACTTCTTATTTATAAAACAGAGGACTTCCTCCATATGGGTAACATAAGCCATTTTCCCTGCATGAAAAGAATTGCAGGTTATGCTGTCCGGATTCACGTAATAATAGTATAGTTGATCCCCACAATACCCTACTCTCCCGGCACGATCTATAACTTTATAGGTAGTATTTACATCCTCGTACAGTTCTCCTCTGGGAAAATAAATTCCATCAAACAATTCTCTCTTATATAATTTTGCGCAGGCGCTCATATTATATTTCTTTTGATACAACATCTGTTCCAACGCCTGAATATTAGTAAAAATCTCCGTTGCGCTGTTTTGATCCCCACCTGAAGAATCTTGAGTAGTTCTCTTATATCTGCATATAGCAATTTCTGTATGATTCTCTATACATATATTATACAAACGGGCCAAAAATTTATTATCAATATAATCATCGCTGTCTACAAATGTAATATAATTCCCCTCAGCATATTTGATACCCATATTCCTCGCATCCGACAACCCCCCATTTGGCTTGTGGATAACCTTGATTCTATTATCTCTGGCAGCAAATTCCTCACAAATACTTCCAGATTCATCCGTAGCTCCATCATCCACCACAATTACTTCAAAGTTTTCGTACGTCTGCTTCAAAATGCTTCGGAGACAACGTGCTATATATTTTTCTACATTGTATACAGGCACTATTACACTAATTAAATCATTTTGCATATATTGCCTTCTCTCTCATATTTTTTGTTTGCTATACTATGCAAATCTTTCCTTCCACTTCTTCAACTGATAGAACAACCACAACAGTCTATAGCTTCCACTGGCAGTTATAAATATCGCCACTTTATATAATATCCGAACAGATTTATAGGGAAACCTGCGCAGCGCGTTTTGAACTGTCTCCGTATATCTCAATCTGCGATAGTCCTCCCTGCATTCGCAATATGGCTTACTGTTCTGTGGATTTAGAATATCTCTCTGTACACTCTGCAACAATTGTTTAATAACAAATACCTGATATTGTCTCCGCATTTCTTCATTGCCTGCTTTTTCTACCTCGACTCCCATAGCATTAACCAAGAGAGAAAAACTTTTACTTGCCTGTGCCGCATACTTTCGTGTCATGGACAATGCATTAATCCGATAATAGTATCCTGTACAATCTATAACTTTTGCTTTTTTTATATAATGAAGCAATTTAAAATTGAACAACAGATCCTCTCCCCAGGAAACATCTTTATCAAAGCTGAGTTTCCATTCCAAAAGTCTTTCTCTATTGATAAATTTTCCCCAAGAAGCTTCAAGCAAAACTGTAGTGGGAAATTTCTGAGAGTCCTGATAAATATCCCTGTTTAAGACCCGAAACTGAGCTTCCCTCAAATCCTTCTCTGTCAGCAGATATCCTTCTCGATCAATACATTTTGGTATCTGTCCTTCTATCATTCGCTGGTATCCAAAATAATTTATATCCACCGTATCATCAATCTTCTGTATAATCCGGCTGTCAAAATCTTCACTCAGGCAATCATCCCCATCCACAAAACACACCAGCTTTCCTCTGGCATGCTTAAGTCCTGTATTGCGGGACATCGGAAGACCTTGGTTTTCCTGAGTTATAACCCGCACTCGTTCATCCTGCTTCGCAAATCCTTGACAAATGTCAGGGCAATTGTCTGTTGAACCATCGTCTATCAGCAGTATTTCAATTTGAGTATTCTGTATCCTACATAGACTTTGCACACAATCTTCCAAAAACTCTGAAACATTATAAATAGATACAATAAAGCTGATATAAATCGATGAACTCATCATTCACGTCTCACTTTCATAACACTGCATAATCTTTTGGGCCAATGCAGACGCATTTCCCATTTCAACAAACAAATGTCTCTGATCTTCCCTGAACAATTCTCTATTTGCAGAATTTTCTCCCAAAATCATAGTTTTCCCCATTGCTTCATAAATATATGCCTTACCAGGAATTGTACGCTTCGCTTTATCAATTTCCGGATTAAAATGACCTGCAAGGCATAAATCCGCCGCAGCAATGTATTCTGCCAATTTCTCTTCTTCTAACCAGGGAATAAATTCAGCATTACTCAAATCCACTGTATCGACCTCTTTCACTGGTCCAATTATCTGAAAATAAACCTTGTCCTCCTCTTTCAACAGCCTAATACACTCTAAAATAATTTCTACTCCCTGAAGTGGTAGAATGCTGCCAAAATATAAAACTACATACTTATCCTTCAGTTTTTCTTTTCTGGAAACTTCTCTGGGATAGTAGATAAGCGAATTTGCGCGAAGATATAAAATAACTTCCTTTGTCTGATCTGCCCCAAACTCTTCAGAAAAATAGTCTCCATGCGCCTTTGTATCACAAATAACATAATCTGCAATATTTATAGTTCTGCGATCTAAATATCTCATCACTCTGGCAGGAATACTGCCCGCTCTATAAACTTTCCTGTCATTTACAAAAGTATCATAAAGCGAAATAAAAAAATCAATATGCACTGCTTTGTAAAACTTCCAGAAAAAAAACGGACACACTAATTGCGGTGCAAATCCTACAAACACGACATCATACTGTCGAAAAGAAGAGAAAAAAATTTTAAACCAAACTTGTGCTATACGCAAAAAATAATTTTTATTGTTTGAACCAAAAACTACAATCTTACTACACTTTTGACTGATTAGGTCAATCTCCTGGCAATTTCGTATATAGCTTAGGTTTTTTGTTGTTATAAACGCTATTTCTTTATCTGCATATTGGTCAAATAAATTCTCTGCTATCATCTATTCCACCGTCTGGTCTTCCTGCTTTAATTAATCGTTTTGTGAGTAATCCTCCTGAAATGCCTGTCCCTGTTCAAGGCCCTTTACGCGATATTGAATATCTTCCAAAATTTTTCGGTTGGCAGCAATAATATCCCCCTGCAACCCCACAATAGCCGTCTGTACTCCAATAATAATCATCATGCTCGCCAATATTAATGACTGAATATGCCCGGCACTGGCACCGTTAAAATAAAAATACAAAAACCTGATTCCAACTGTTGTGCCTGCAAGCATAAACAGTACACCTATAGTCATAAAAAATTTCATAGGCCGATACATCATAAAAGCGCGAATAATCGTTACCATTGATTTCTTTACATAACCAAACATACTGCTGAACAATCTGGATTTTCTAAGCTCTGGATTAGTATGGATGGGAACAGACATAATAGCCATCCTGTTTCTTCCCGCCTGCACAATAGTCTCCAGTGTATAAGTATATTCGTTAATAACATTCATGCGCATAGCTGCTTCCCTGCTGTATGCACGGAATCCGCTGGGTGCATCAGGAATCTTAGTATGAGACGCTTTTTGCACTACCCAGCTTCCTAAATGCTGAAGCTTTTTCTTCAGCGGAGAAAAATGCTCTATCTCATCAATAGGACGCTCTCCAATAACTATATCTGCTCTTCCCTCCAGAATTGGACGCACAATTGTCTCAATATCCGCTCCTGAGTATTGATTATCAGCATCAGTATTTACAATAATATCTGCTCCTAACTTACAACAGGCATCCAAACCGGCTATAAAGCCCTTGGCCAATCCCTTATTGCAATTAAAACTCACCACATGATGAATACCCCAATTCTTTGCAACCTCCACAGTATTATCCTGACTACCATCATTAATAATCAAATATTCAATCGTATCAATTCCATCTATATGCTTCGGGAGATCATTCAATGTGATCTCCAAAGTCTCTGCTTCATTGTAACAGGGTATCTGAATAATTAATTTCATTTCTGCCCTCCCGTTAACTTCCTGGCTCTATTTGCTAATTCCTGATCTGTAGGAACAATCACTGCAAACTGACTGCTTTTTTTAATACAATAGTACTGTTGTTCAAATCCATCTGACCAGAGAAAATCTGTTCCTACAATATAAAAAGCATCCTCCTCAGGAATAATGGTATCAGAAGTGATAACTGTCAGCGGTGTATCATTTAAAATAAACTGAAAACTCTCTGACCAGTACCGGGACTCAGTATCTCTGCAATAATAGACCGGATAATTTCCATCTTCATCAATCCATTCTATCCAACTAACAATATTTCTAATATTTGCAATACGCAGGCATTGCTTATCCGTCATCACCCCGTAAACCATATTATACGCAATACAACTGTACACACCAGCCACCGTCAATACCACAATACCTGATTTTATCCATTTCAGTTTTTTCCAAGGTTTTGACTTAAGTATTAATATTAAAAAGACACTAACTGCAAATCCCCCCACAGCATACTCTAAAACAGCTCCCTGCGCCGATTTTCCTTTTTCCAAAAACAACGAAGTACATATACTGTGATAGGCCTGATACGTTGTCATATTGTTTTTATCTAGTATTCCCTGACAAAACCATCCACAAACAATAGTAAGAAATACATACAACATAGTCTTTGTAAGCCATTTTTCATCCTTTAGAAATGTAATAATCCCTATGATAAAATAAATACCGATCATATACTCTGTATATCGCCCATACAAGAGCATATCGTTTCGTCCACCGATACCCATATAGATAGCAGCAACTAAAAAATTTCCACCAAAAGCCAGCAATAACCATACAAACCAAAGAGAACTTTGGTCTGACAAACCAACAGTATTGTGACCTCTGATACCGTTCCAACCACTCTTAACGTAGGCTCCTGCCAATTTAAATAAAAACTCAGCCCCCCACCAGGCCATCATAAACGTGCCCACAAATAAATAGAACCACTTTCCAATCATGCTTTTAATAAAAATTATAAAGCCCTCTCCAGTAAAAATCCCTTTAATCTTTTCTGTCTGCCCCTCCAGATTATTCATTGCCACTTTTGTATTATTATAGTAGTAATCATTTATTAAATCGTCTTTTATTACACAATGCAATACTATCAAAACAGCTATTGCAATTGCAAACATTATAATTTCTTTTCTCCTGTTTTTATCAATAAGAAAACACCAAATCATCACCATCACCGTAGCAATTGCCACTGCGATCGTCCTCTGGTGAACCACATATAAAACCATCACACTCCCAGCAATCCCAATGTGATTCCAGACACTGGGCTTCTTTATGACTCTCAGGCTCACCCACACAAAAACCCAGAAAACAAATACCAACAAGCACTCCGCCCACGCAATGTGTGAAAATACAACATTGCTGGGATACAGCATGATTACAAAACAAACAATATCCAGCACCGAACGATTCATATCCTCGAAAATCTGTCCGGCCACAGTGCGCGCAATCCAAAAGCTTCCCACAAGAAGCAGTGCATTAGCCACGATAGCAGCCTGATACATCGCTTCCGTTGAAGAAAAAATCAATCTGATCGGAGTTAAAACAAAAAAACCATAGCCATAAGAATAATAGGGTATCCCACTGGCCACCGACTTCCAATCCGTCCCAGTCAAATATGCACTTGCCGTCCAGTAGCCGAATTCATCATCAAACAAAAGCAACTGATTAAAGTTTTCGATTCCTCTAACTGCCAGTATAAATAGTATCACCGATAAAGCACATGGCAACATCCACCTACTGCTCTGTGCAATTTCCACGGTCTTTCTGCATAAGCTAGAAACTCTCTGTACTACAGCTTTCATTTACTCCTCACCTTTCGACACTATACACACCGATTTTATCACATTGCAACCAAGTTGTCCATTCAAATTTAAGAAAGAAGCCGGATAATTCCGACTTCTTTCTTTATTTCGACAGTCCCGACATTAACCTGGATGCCAAATTCATTTAATCATTACTACTTAATTATTTACCGTCATTGGTGCCGTCATTGGTACCATCCTGAGTGCCACCGGTGCTGCCGCCCTGAGCTGCTGTAACAGTTACAGTCACGGTTGCCTTTGCGCCGCTTGTGGTCTTAGCAGTAATCTTAACAGTACCGGGAAGCATGCCGTATACCACACCGTCTGCATCTACTGCTGCGATACCCTTCTTGTTCATGCTGTAAGTGATGGACTCGATATCCATATTAGCAGCAGGAGTGATGGTAGTCTTCAGATCAATGGTCTTGCCCTGCTCAACACTGATCTTATTCTTGGAGATAGCGCTGTTGCCGAAGCTAACCTTGGACTTGGCATCCAGTACCAGAATCACACCCATAGTGGAAACATTACCCACACTTGCCTTCACGGCAATCACATCGCCTGCTTTGGAGGTTGCGGGAACAGTCACCTTATTCTTCTTGATTGTAGCGCCCTTAGTATCGTCGCCTACAATCTCATAATTAATGGTTCCTGCTGCTCCCTTAGGTGCCTTTGTTGCAGTAAAGGATACATTCGTCTTCTTACCCTTCACAACCGTAACCACGCTCTTCTTCATGGAAAGACTTGTGGTAGGCTGTGTCACAGTTACTTTCAGGGAAGAACTCTTGGTCTTGCCGTTTGAAAGCGTAACAGTTGCCTTAATGGTTGCCTTGCCTGCCTTGACAGCCACAGCATGGCCTTCCTTGTCGATCTTCAGAACCTTCTCGCTGGAAGAAGTCCAAGTAATCTCCTCAGAACTTCCTGTACCCTGTATTGCTGCAGCATAATTGGCTTTCTCACCAACATTCAGAGTAGTCATACCTTCGATAGCGCCAATTCCTGTGATTTCGGATTTGTGAATCGTAAGCTTATACTCGGCAGTCTTGCCAGCGGCAGTTGCTTTAATCGTAACCTCTTTGCCCTCTACAGGGATATCTTTGTTCTTGATCTTTACGGTAACCAATGCGGTATCGTTCTTCTTGGCAGATACCGTAGCCACTTTCTTATCGCTGGATTCCCATTTGATCTTATCCTTGTTTACCTCGGGATCTCTCTCTGCATGCAGAGTAAGCTTCTTCAGGGAATATGCATCGCCCTCAGTAAAGCCGTCCTCATCATACACATCCAGATCCTTCAGTACAGCCTTTGCAGTAACCGTGATGGAAGCGCTCTTACCGCTGGAAGCCTTCACAGTAACCTTAGACTTACCTACGCCCACTGCCATGATAGTTGCAGTCTTCTCATCACCGTTATCGGACACAGTGACGAACTCCTTCTTTGCAGAAGTCCAGTTCAGCTTATCAGTGGTAGGCTGATCAGGATACTTGGTAGTGATTGTAGCAGTGATTACTTCAGTTGCCAGATAATCGCTCAGCTCAGTCGTCTTCTTATTCAGTGTAATCTTGGTGATAGGATTGCCTTCTTTCACCTCAATGCTGGCAGTCGCAATCACACCTCTCTCGCTGGCTGCGGTAACCTTTACCGTTCCGACCTTCTTCATGGTCACAACGCCCTTGGCATCTACGGTAGCTACCTTCTTGTTGTCCACAGACCAGTAAATGGTATCGGTGGCAGTAGAAGGATTCTTCTCCAGCTCGTCAGCCATATTTACCTTATGTTTCAGGAAAGAAACATAAGAATTCTGTGTAAAATGCATCTCGGTGATATACTCCCTTACATTTACGGAAGCATCGCCGCTCACGCTCTTTCTGCCGGAAGTAGCAGTTGCCGTAACAACAGCCTTACCGCCATGAACTGCTTTGAAAGTTGCAGCATTGCCTTTTGCCGAAACAAGCTCCAACGCACCGCCGGCAGTGCTCCAGTCCACATCATATTTAACATCCTCGGTGTTTGTGATAACGGTAGCCTCGAAGCCGATCAGCTCACCGACCTCAATCTCAGCCGCGTCTCCTACAACAGTAACGGCAACCACCTGGGGAATGCGGTCAGTACCGTCATCTGTACCGTCATCGGTGCCGTCATCAGTTCCATCGTCGGTGCCGTCATCAGTTCCTGTGATAACGCTGTCGATCTCCGCACCGTCAGTCTGTGCAGCGATTACCTGCTCTGCCTGACCCGTCACACCGGCGGCTGTGATGCCGGCAGCGGACACAGGTGCATCGACTACCAAAACAAAAGCCATTAAAAGCGCTAATGTTTTCATAACCTTTTTCATCTTTTTCTCCTCCTACTTTTTGCTTTATTGGTGATGTACTTAAATCCTAGCTAATTATATTCTATTTTTTTTTAATATTCAATAATAATTTTAGAAAAAATCCATTTTGGGCACATTGCTACATTTATTTATTTACCCGACAAATTTTTCGCTCTTTTGCCTATTAAGTTTTCCAGAACCTGCCACTGGGGAGGCCTTTTAGGCCCCCCCGGTGGAAATTATACTAAGTCATTAAATTGCCATGTCCACATTTCCGCCCACCGTCTCGGCCACAATGGCCTCCGCCGGAACAGGCTGTTCCACCCCCGCAAGCTCCAATGTCACGGCGCCGATTCCCGGATCGGCTGACCGGAACGCAGCATTTTCTCCTCCCGAAGAAAGTCCGCCGGGCCCATCCTGCTTTTCTTTGGCCAGTCTGTCGAACAATGCCTTCAGATATTTCATATCCGCTTCCATAATGTCCCGCAGTTCTTCAGAGCGGTGCTTCTTCTTGAGTTCCTCCAGATCCTCGGGCTTTAATTCGTCCATGGCTCCCGCCAATTCGCCGGAGAATTCCTCCAGATCGAGGGCTTCTTCCATCACCCTCGACGTCTCGTACTGCAGCTCTTCCATGGCTTCCTCCATCATCCGCTGCATCTGCCTTGCGAGCTCCTCCTGCATTTCCTGCTGTAACCGGCTCAGCTCCTCACGGGTCTGGTCATAGAGGTCGGAGACTGCTGTGAGATCGAGTTCCCCCTCCCTCTCCTGCACCTCCTCTAAAGGAGTTTTAAGCCCACGCTCCGCATTTTCCTCCGCCCGCAGATTCTTCATCCGCTTCCTGGCTGCCCGGACCATGGCCTCCGCGTGCAGAATGGCGCTGTTCATCTCGTTCATGTCATACTGTCCGCTCACCAGTTTCTGACGCAGAATGGCCACCTTGCCCCTGGCCTGTGTCAGCACCCTGCCGGCACTGCCCGAGGTCTTGGCCTTCAATATCTTATTGGAGATCTGCTTGAAATTGTACTCCACCTTCTTGGGTTTCTTTTTCTCTTCCTTCTTCTGGGGTTTGGATGCAGATCTTCTGTAGGTCAGCGTACCCACCACGGTTCCATCCGTTCTCGTCAGGGTAACCCTGGTCGTTCCCCCGCTCCGGCTTCCCATCCCTATACTCATACTCATGTCGTCATCCTCCCTGATTCAGACAAAAACAGATTTATTCTACAACACCTTTGGACGCATAATAATCGTCGAACATCTTGTTGGCTGCGGCAATGGTGTCCTGACATATGCCGGGCAGGCTCCCGCCCCATGTCTTGGTAGCCATTTTAAATCCCTTCTCCATAGCCGCCTGCATCTCCTTCATCTTATCCACATCATCCCCGGCCAGAGCGCTGGCAAAATCAAAGAGTCTCTGGGAAGTCTGCTTTACGCCCCAGTAACCGTCCTCAGCGATATCGCTCTGCGCCTGAGCCTTGGTGGCAGCATCCACCGTAAAATTCCCGCTGGCCAGAGTGCGCCAGATTGAATCATTGCCCGCATTGGCATAGGTCTGCGTCTGCTTGTTCAACATGCTGTGAACAAGACTGACAAGCTGCTGTTGTCTGGAGGCCTGATCCGCTTTCAGCTGCTTCACCAGCGCGGCCCTCTCCTCAGAACTCATCTTGTTCACGGAATAAGTAGCCTTTTTGCCGGCAGTATTACTCTTTTCATAGAGCACTCCCTGCTCCTCTTTTTTGACACTGCTCTTCTCCTCGGATCTGGAAGCGCCGCTCTTTTCATAATTGTCATAGACGCTCCCTGTCTGTGTGTTGTTTACTGCGTTTACACTCATGTTTTCCTTCCTTTCCCCGCGTACGCGGCCTGTATGATTGTTTATTATATTGTGATTGCTTATAATGTGTTATTGCCTATAACATGTTATCTCTTATAACAGGTACTTCAGGCAAAATATCCTGGCCCTGTTTTCCCAGCAGTCCGCCGCCAGATACCAGATATCCCCGTAATCTGTCAGAGATATCATGCCTGTGTTGCCTCCACCACCACATCCGGGAAGCTTCATAATCGTGTCAAAGGACAGATAGACGTATTCTCCTTCGATTCCCTCGTCCTCAAGCAGCTTTCCAAACCGCTCCCCGTCAATGACAAGCCGTCCATCCCGAACCTGCACTGCCGCCTGCAGCGCATCTGAATCAAAATCCACCATCCGGAGCTGCTCATCATAGAGCACCAATTCTTTCATTTTAGTGTAGAGCGGATAGGATGTGAGGACGATAACCGCCGCTGTCAGCACTCCCACAACAGCAAAACGAAGGCTCTGTCTCCTGTACCGTAACAGCATATCCTCTGCCCGCCCCGTCCGCGCCATATGTTTCATACGCCTTTTCAAACTGCCAAAATCATCCGGCTGCACAAAAGCCGGAAGGCTCCTCAATCTTACATCCCCACGCACAACGTCCAGCATGGCAAGTAATGTGCTGCCATAGCCTGCCGCGGAAACCTTACCGTACGCCATGCACCGCTCGTCGCACACAAGCTCCATCTCTTCCCGAAAAAGCCCGTCACAGCGATAGATAAGAGGATTGATCCACCAATAAATCTTTAACAATTGAAATACGGTCAGCCAGAACACATGTCCGGACCGCAAATGAATGAGTTCATGGCATAACACAAGTCTGCGCCGATCCTGATCCCAATCCTGCCATACCTGCTCCGGCATCACTACATAAGGCCGCAGCACCCCGCCTGAAAAAGGACTGATCCCATCCTCCGTGATATAGACACGCACCCGGCCCAGATACCGGCTCCACAATGGATTCCGGTCTCCCTCAGTGACGCAGGCAATTCCATCCTCCAAAACCCTCCGATCCTTTACAGGCGCTTTCCTGCCAATCACCGGAAGGCATCCCAGATATCTGCGTATGCGGAAATGTCTCCACCAGAGCCTTATGAGCAGTACGATACAAACTGCAAAATATAATTTTCCATACAAAGGTTTCACCAGAACCTGCAGCCATACTGTGACCAACACGGCACCGTGCAGGAAAAACAGTCTGCTCATTCCCATGAATGCCGCAAAAACCGGAAGTATCAACAGATAAAGATTCCTGTTTGCCCTCCCCGGAGCTTCAGGCTGTTGGAAATTTTCGTGCTCCCGTCTCTGTCTGATGCCTCCTCTTCTACATAACGGCAGGACCACAGACATGATCACTGTTCCCACCAGCATGGTCTTGAGACACTTTATCATACTGTAGACAGCGGCAAAATCTAAAAACGCCAGACTGGTCTGCACAATCCCACCCTCCTCTCATCAGGAACACAGATTGCATCAGTTCTTCTGTTCCTTCTCTTTCATCTCTTCTACCAGATTCTGCAATTCTTCCAACTGCTCTCCGGAAATTCTGGCTGAACGCAGGAAACTGGCAATCGCGAGAGAGGCATTACCTTCAAAAAAGTTGTTTATAAAACGCTGGCTCTTTAATTCCAGACACTCTTCCCTGCTTCTGGCTGCCCTGTAATGATAAACTCTGGCATCCCTCTCATCCACGCTATACTCCAGAACGCCTTTCGACACCAGCCGGTTGATCATGACACGGATCGTCTTGCCGCTGATGAGTACGCTGCCCTTCAGCTCTTCTATCACCTCCGCGGCAGTCATGCTCCTGCCCGCTTTCCAGATAATATCCATAACCAGCCATTCGTTTTCACTGGGTGTTACCTCTCCCATAAATCCTCCTCTATGTATACTCTCATATTATTTATCGGATTACATCCATAAATGATTAACCCTTTATCTGCTATTTTCTCACAAATCTGCCTGTTTGCGAAAAGCATCCAGATTCTCCGCCCAAACAGCCAGCTTCAACCACTGCTGCAGGACGCCAAAATCCTGCTGAGCCAGAATTTTCTCCCGTAGTTCCATGGGAACGGATTCAAGCTCTTCGAGAAAAGCCAGTACGGACTCTGCTTTTCCTTCTGCTTTTCCCTCTGCTTTTCCCTCTGCTTTTCCCTCTGCTTTTCCCTCTGCTTTTCCTTCCGCCTTACCGCGAATGATCCCCGCCTCAACACCGCGCTCATATTCCGTCTCACCGATAGCTCGTCGGGTCTCTTCCTCATTATATTCAAAAATACTCATAAGCCTCACCTCCGCCTTATTGGCCAATAGAAACTCTTTGAGAATTCCCTGACAGATACACTCGTCCACCGCCCTGTTTACCGCTTCGTCAATGGGGAGGCATCCGGCATATTCTCTAACCTTATCCACATATTGCATATACTCTCCCAAGGCCTGACATTGTGTTTTCAAAGTCTCATTACATCCTGCATTGATATTGAGCACCTGAACCGTAAGCTCCAGTTCCGGCATTGACTCCTTCCCCGACTCAAAAGGCCAATCCTGCAGCCGCCCATTCTCTTTCTCCTGTCTGTAGAAAGCGTCTGAAAGCCGTAGAAAAAGCTGTTCCGGGCATGATGCCGTCCCATTGTAAAACACCATAAAGTGAGGTGCCGGAATCGGTATCAATCTGCCCCCGTAAAGATTGTCCGAAGCTGTAAGCCTGCTGTATTCTGCAGTTACATATTGCAGAAAACGCAGCGGCATATTGGGATTGACTGTGGACTGGTGCTCAAAAAGATAAAGTTTTAAGTCTATCAACAGTGCCAGATCATTTTTCACCCCCATATACACTGCACTGTCCAAAGTAACAATTTCCAGATCAGCAGGATCATGATAATTATTTCCGGTAATGGCATTATACAGCTCGAGCAGCTTTACCCGATCCCGGAAAAGCATCCGAAACACCGTGTCCTTATATTGCGGATTTGTTTTCACGACCTTTGTTGTGCAACAGCACTGTCCCTGTTTTTTCTCCATAAATACCTCCTTTTAGGGGACAAGTGAAAGCGCAGGCCGTTCCGTCCCGGCCTCCCATGACCCCCGTGCATTTTTTTGTCAGTGGGTAAAAGCACAGATCTCATTTGAAGTCAGACGGGAGAAATTCCCAAGAACATGGCGCAGCCATGGATGAATCAAAAGAATATATGCTTTAGAAAAAGTATAGCAGGATAACCTTGTGTTGGCAAGCAAATTTAATATTTGTTGTCCAAAAGTTTATCAGGGTCTTACCGCATTCAGTTCCCTCAACACCTCCCTCATACTCCAGAGGCGCTGTCCGGGATCCTCTCTGGTACATTTTTCGATCAGGGGCGCCAGAGAAGGAGCATTGTGTCTGCCGCCAAGCATGGCCTCAAGAACTCTGCCCCAGGCATAGATATCACTGTATGTACCGCATTGGACTCTGGATATCCCGCACGGTGTTCTGTACGCCGCTTCCGCGCCCTCCCCAGGCCCGGTTTCGCCGTCAAGCTGCTCCGGCGCAGCATATCCCCTGCTGCCGGCTTTCGTGTACTCTGCTTCGGTCAGGCTGCAGGCGCATCCCAGATCCAGAAGCTTTACTCTCCCTCTGCCATCCACCCGGATATTGCCGGGCTTCAGATCCCGATAGACGACAGGATCTTCCCGCTCGTGCAGATACAGCAGGCCTTCCGCAAGCTGTCCCGCAATATCCGCCGCCCGTTTCCGGGGAAGCGGCCCCCGTCTCAGAATCCCGTCCAAATCCCGCCCCCGCACATATTCCATAAACAGCGCAGTGTTATTCTCCCCCTCGGCCACCCCGGCATAGCGGGCAAACAAAGGATGTTCCAGAGACTCCTGCAGCCCGGCCTCCCTCCGAAGAAGCGCCCGGGCCCGGGGGCCCTCCGCAAGTTTGCAGGCAAAAAATTGCCCGCCCAGCCTCTTTCTAACGCGATATACACGTCCGAAGGCCCCGCTGCCCACAAGCGCGGCGTTCCGGAAGCCTTCCCGCTCCAAAAGCTCCCGAAATTCCTCATGCTGTTCCGGCCTTGTCGCCACCATAGCCGCCGCAAAGCAAGCCGCGCCCCGGCGCTGCGCCTCCCGGGCTGCCTCCGTCAGACGGCGCGCGGTCCGGTTCTCTCCGCCGCCTCCGCCCACTGCCAGACATTCCTTCAAAAGCGGTTCAGGCAGGCAGTCAAAAAACGCCTCTCCGCCCAGAAGCACTCCCACTCCGGGCTCCAGCCTCGCCCTTCTGCAGCACAGCGTCTCAGACCGCGGAGCAAGCCGCTTCATATGGACTTTTCCAAAAAGCTCATTGAACAGCCGTATGTCCACCGATCCCTGCCATGCAAAAAAGCACTCCTCCCCCATGACAAACAGAGCCGCCAGAGAGACTGCGCCGCATTGTTCCAAATCTGTACTAAGCCTCTCCGAATGCTTTGCAATATGCTCTGTAATATGTTCCGCAAAATATGCCGCAAAATCAGCCTGAACCCGATCCACGCAGCTTTCCGCGCCGCCTCTCTCACAACAGGCCAATGCCCGCTCCCGAAACCAGTCCCGCCACAGCTTCCCGGCGTCCTGCGGCGCATGCTGCAGCACACAGAAAAAGACAATGGGCAGTTTCCCCCTTTTTCGGGTTGTCTTTTCCGAGATCAAAAGGGCGCCCGGGCCGGAGGGCACAGATTCCTGCCCACATTCCGTCCGAAAGCACCCCGTCTCCAAAATCATATTTGCCATATGCATTCCTCCGGCTCAGATACCGAACAGATTCGCCAGATCGTTAAAGAAGATCAGTACCATCAGAAGCATGAAAAACATAAATCCGATAAAATGCACCATTCCCTCCTTCTCCGGGGGAACAGGCTTGCCGCGGACAACCTCCACCAGCAAGAATACCAGCCTGCCGCCGTCCAGGGCGGGTATGGGCAGGAGATTCAAAATCCCCAGGTTCACCGTGAGCATCAGAGTAATGTTCATCATATTTACCAGCACATCCCTCCAGCCATAGGCTCTGGCCTGCTCATAGGTTTTTCCCACCACATTGGCAATGCCCACCGGCCCCGCCACATCCTTGCGGCTGACCTGGCCCGTGACCAGCATTTTCAGACTTTTGTATGTGTTTTTTACATTATAACGCATCTCATACCATGCGTATTTCAGGGCATCCAGCCCCTTGAGCTCCACAAAATCCGCGTTGGAGAATCCCATCAGATACCGGCCGCTCTCCTCACTGTATTTGGGGGTGATAACCGTACTTCCCCGCTCTCCGTCCCTCTCGTAGACCAGTTCCACATCTCCGCCCCGGTACAGTGTGTTAAACAGCAAAATCTCCTCATAGAGATAGACCCTCTCACCGTTCAACGAAATGATACGGTCTCCATTCTCAAGTCCGGCCTCCATGGCCGCGCCGTCAGGTAATACCTCCGTAGCCACCGGATCCCGGATCACGATCATATTCACCATGGCCAGCGCGATGATAAAGCCCAGAATAAAATTAAAAACCGGCCCTGCCGCCACCGTGGATATCCGCTTCCAAACATTGGCATTCGGAAAGGCTCCGGGACTCGCCTCGCCTTCCTTGATATCCAACCCGTCCTCACCCTCAAACATACAGGCGCCGCCAATGGGCAGTAATTTCAACGAATATTTGGTACTTCCCTTTTGGAAAGACAGCAGCGTCGGACCCATGCCAATGGAAAATTCCACCACATGGATCCCCCCCGCCTTGGCCAGAAGAAAATGCCCCAGCTCATGTGAGATCACCACAATTCCAAATATAACAATAAACAAAATGATTGTCTCTATCCTCATATGTCAGTCCTCACTGATAGTTTGCCGCGATATAGTCGCAGGCCTCCTGCTCCGCGCACAGAATCTCCTCCACTCCGGGATTGTCGATGACGCAGTGTCTGCCCATGCACTCGGCGATACAGTCTGTGATTTCAAGATACGAGAGTTTCCTTGCCAGGAACAGTCCCACCGCCTTCTCATTGGCCGCATTATATACCGTGGGCATACTGCCCCCGGCTTTGGCCGCATCATAGGCCAGCTTCAGTCCCACAAACACATCCGTGTCCGGTCTCTCAAAAGTCATCTGACCCAGCTTATAAAAATCCACCCGTTCTCCCTGCATGGGCCGCCTGTCGGGATAATACAGCGCATACTGAATGGGCAGCTTCATGTCCGGCATACCAAGTTGTGCCATGATCGCCCCGTCCTCATACTGCACCGCCGAGTGAATGATGCTCTGTGGGTGTACCACCACCTGAATACGGTCCAGGCCCACGCCGAACAGCCACTTAGCCTCCATCACTTCCAGCCCCTTGTTGACAAGCGTTGAGGAGTCGATGGTGATCTTGCGCCCCATGGACCAGTTGGGATGCTTCAGGGCATCCTCAAGCCGCACTCCCGCCAGTTCCTCTCTGGTGCGGCCCCGAAAAGGTCCGCCCGAGGCGGTGAGCAGTATCTTCTCCACCCGGTTTGCAGGCTCGCCGTGCAGAGATTGAAAAATGGCGCTGTGTTCACTGTCCACCGGAAGGATGGACACGCCGCAGCGCTTCGCAAGCGGCATGATGATGTGCCCCGCGCACACCAGCGTCTCCTTGTTGGCAAGAGCGATATCTTTACCGGCCTCGATGGCGGCAATGGTCGGTCTGATACCAATCATTCCCACAATCGCGGTCACCAATACCTCTACGTCCTGTAAAACTGCGATTTCCAGAAGGCCTTCCATTCCCGATACAATTCTCACCGGCAGATCCGCCACACGCACACGCAGTTCTTCCGCTGCCTCCCGGCTCCACATGCCCGCCACACATGGCTTGAATTCTCTGATCTGAGCCTCCATGCGCTCCACATTTCCGCCTGCCGCCAGCGCAAGCACCTGCAGATCTTCATTGGCCCGCACGATCTCCAGCGTCTGGACACCGATAGACCCTGTGGAGCCCAGAATCGCAATTTTTTTTATCCCATCCAACATCTCTTATTCCTCGCAAAAGTACATAATCATCACTTGAGTATCATCAAAAGCGCCAGAAAATAAACCATGGGAGCCGTCACCGTCATGCTGTCAAAGCGATCCATGATGCCGCCGTGACCGGGGATCAGTTTCCCATAATCCTTGATATCATGATTGCGCTTGATGGCCGAGGCCGCCAGGTCTCCCACCATGCTCATCACCGCTCCCACCGCACAGACGAAGGCGATGGCCAGGGCCACATGCTGTCCGGGCAAAACCCGCTCCACCATCAACTGTCCGTAAATTCCGCCGATGAGCGCCGTTCCCAGCACACCCCCGATGCAGCCCTCCAGCGATTTCTTAGGGCTGAGCACGGGAAAAATCTTTTTTCTGCCGATGAGCTTCCCCACCACATAGGCACAGGTATCGCACCCCCAGGAACTGATGAGGATCAGCCACACCAGATAGATTCCCTGCGGACACATACGGGTGAGATATACAAACGAAAGCATAAGCGGAGCATACACGAAGGAAAAGACGGCCGCTTCCACCTGGGCAGCGTGATATCTGGGAAATGTCACCACATACACAAACATCTCCGCCATAAACACCGCCACGATGCACATGAGCAGCAGCACCTTATCCTCGGAAAAATAAACCGTGATATAATAGGCCGTCACTCCCAGAAAACCAATGATCTCCAGGGCATTGGGCTTCTTTTTATCCGTGGCACAGGCCAGCGCCTTTGTCAACTCCCTGTAAGCTGCCATGGCGCACAGATATAAAATCAAAAGCAGGGGCCACTCTCCAATGCTCATGGCCAACACTGCTGTCACAAGCAGAACCGCCCCGCTGGCTAATCTGGTCCAAAACATCCTCTACTCCTCCTTCAGGCCGCCATACTTTCTGTTTCTATGATTATATGCCTCCACGGCTTTGAGCAATTCTTCTTTTGTAAAATCGGGCCATGCCACAGGCGTGACATAAAATTCCGTGTAGGCAAGCTGCCATAACAAAAAATTGGAAATACGCTGTTCATTGCAGGTGCGGATCAAAAGGTCCGGGTCCGGGATGCCCGCCGTGTCCAGACTGGCGCTGATCCGTTCCGGAGTTATATCCTCCGGCTTCAGCGCTCCGGCAGCCGCCTGTTTCGCCAGCTCCCGGACAGCCCTTGTCACCTCATCTCTGCCGCCATAGTTGATAGCCACCTGAAAATGCAGCCCGTCATTGTCCTTCGTGGCCTCCTCCAGCTCAGCTATCCTGACTCTCAGATCCTCGTCAAGTCGTGAGACATCCCCGATGACCCGCACACACATACGGTTTTTTTCCGCCGTCTTCAGGCAGGTCTTCATGTAGTTGCGCAACAGCTTCATCAGCGCATCCACCTCATCTTTGGGCCTGTTCCAGTTCTCTGTGGAAAAGGCATACACGGTCAGATACTGAATCCCCATCTTATAGGCCTCCTCACAGATGACCTCCACAGTCTTTGCTCCCTCTGCGTGTCCGTAATTGCGGGGCATCTTCCTGGCTTTGGCCCAGCGCCCATTGCCATCCAATATGATTGCCACATGCTGCGGCATCACCATATGTTCCTCCATAGTATACCTCTCATCCCTTAAAATCAATACAGAGCGGAGGAGCAATCCCCTCCGCCCTGTCCGACTTTATTCTAAACTGCCATACTCTTTATATAGTCATACTTTCTATACGGTCATAATCTCTTTGGACTTTGTCTCCATCAGCCCGTCGATATCCTTCACATACTTGTCGGTAAGCTTCTGAAGCTTCTCTTCCAGTTCTTTGATCTCGTCCTCGGAAACCTCAGTCTTGGCCAGCTTTTTAAACGCATCGTTACCGTCGCGCCGGATGTTGCGCACCGCCACTTTTGCATCCTCTGCCTTCTTTTTCACATCCTTTGCCAATTCCTTTCTGCGCTCCTCCGTAAGCTCAGGAAATACCAGCCGGATCACACTGCCGTCATTGGAGGGATTAATTCCCAGATCGGAGGTCTGGATCGCCTTCTCAATCTGCTTGATCATCGTCTTCTCCCAGGGGGCGATCTGAATGATGCGTGCCTCGGGAACCGTCACATTGCCCACCTGCTGAATGGGAGTGGGCGTACCGTAATAGTCTACGCGTATCTTATCCAGCACATGGGGATTGGCGCGTCCCGCCCGGATGCCCGCATAATCCTGCTCCAGAAAATCGATCGTCTTTTTCATCTTGTCGTCATACTGCTGCAATCTTGCGTCCATAGCTCCTCCTTTATACAGTCACTTTCGTCCCGCTGAATTTCCCTTTCACCGTATTGATAATGCTGTTTTCCTCATTTAGTCCGAACACCCACATGGGCATTTTGTTGTCTCTGGCCATGATTGAGGCTGTCATATCCACCACCTGAAGGTTTTTGGCTATGACCTCGTCGATACTCACCTCGTCATATTTCCTTGCGCCGGGATCCCTGGCCGGATCCGCGTCATAGACGCCGTCAATGGACTTTGCCAGTAAAATCACATCCGCATCCACCTCCACGGCCCGAAGCACCACCCCCGTGTCCGTAGAGAAATAGGGATGTCCCGTTCCGCCTGCAAAAAACACGACCCTGCCCCTTGCAAAATCCTCGTTTGCCCTGTCCTTGGAGAAGAGGCTGGTGAAGGATCCACAGACAAAGGGAGTCAGAATATCTGTCTCCATTCCCGCGCAGCGGAATATCTCCGACACATAGATACAGTTCATCACCGTAGCCAGCATGCCGATCTGATCCGCCTTGGTGCGGTCGATAGCCTCGCTGGATCTGCCCCGCCAGAAGTTCCCTCCGCCGATGACAACACCCATCTGAATACCGTCATCCACAAGTTCCCTGACCTGTGCGGCTACCTTTCTCACGGTTTCCTCGTCAAATCCGGTTTTCCTGTCGCCCGCAAGCGCCTCACCGGAAAGCTTCAATAAAATTCTACGCATGATTCTTCTCCGCTGCCTTGCCTGCCTTTTTACTGCTCTTGGTCTCGGGCTTGTAATCGTCAAAGAAGCTGGTAGGGCTCACATCCGCATAGCACTGCGAACACATACCTTCGATCACCGCGCCATTGTTGATCTGCACGGACTTGGACTTGATATTTCCCATAACAATAGCAGAAGAATCCAGAATCACAGGTCCCTGTACATCGATATCGCCCTTCACGGCTCCCGCGATGGCCGCGCTCTTTGCGGTGATATTTCCAATGATCACGGAGCTGTCACCGATCTTCACAGCGCCCTCGCTGATGATATCGCCGTTGATCTTGGCGCCCTCGGCATAAATCTCTGCAGCCTTGGAATTACCGTCGATATGACCGGTGATATTCAGCTTGCCCAGAACATCGATATTGCCTTCCACCGTGCCAACGATATCTGCGGAGCCCTCCGACATGATGTCGCCGCGAATATACATTCCCTGTGTGATAACAGCCGTCTCGTCTACTACCTCTCTGTTTTCAAAATTGTCCATTTTTTTCTCTGCTCCTTTGCTCTCTTCTCTTATTTCTTCTGACGCTTCCTGTTCTTCCGCTATCCAGGCCGTTTCTGCCGTTTCCTGTTCAGCTTCCTGTCCGGCCGTCTCCGCCGGTCCCGCTCCGGCATCGGATTCATAAGATGTCTCCGGCTCCGCCTGTTCATTCAGATCACTCTCTGCCGCCGAATGCTGTGCCAATTCCTGTTTTGCTTCTTCGGGCTTCTCATCCGCGCCCGTCTCCCCGCGCTCGGGAATCGCCTCCAGCGCCGCTGCCAGCATATCCTCCAGTGATGGCTCAGGTTCCTGAGACTCTGTCCGGAACTGCTCTACGGTATCAATAACAGTCTCTGCCGCTTCCGCCTCCAAGGCCGTACCGGATACCTCCGCGGCGTCTGCGGAACCGGCTGTCTCCGAAGCCTGCATCTCATCGATATTTTTCAACATCTCCTCCAGAGAGACATCCTCCGACGGCGACTCGGCATTTTCCGGCTTCCCCGCGTTCTCAAGATCCTCTTCCGTTGGCATCAGTTCATTGACGGCCTGAGATAAATCCTCCTTTAATTCTGAAAAAAATCCCATTTTACGTACCTCCATTATATGCTCTAATGTATATGTTGTACCGGCTCAGTATCGTCGGTAATGGGCAATATCTCCGTATCCTCCATCGCCTGAATTTTCTCTATGATCTGCGGCAGGGCCTTTACCGTGGTTGGCTTATCCCCCGAATCATGCATCAATATCACCGCGGTTTCCCACTCTCCCAGTTCGGACGTGCTGTTTCTCACCAGCGTATCCACACTCAAAAGCTCGCTGCTCCCGTCTCCGGATGAAATGTTCCAGTCATAAAACACCATATCCTGCTCCTCGATATAATCCGCAAGCAGCCTCATATCTACTTTGCTCACGGTATTGGAGCTGCCGCCCGGGAATCTGTAGAACCGGCAGGTCTGCCCCGTCAGATCCTCCAGAAAACTGCGCTGTTTTTCAAAATCCGCCGCAAAATTCTCTGTGGAAGCATATAATTCAGAATACCTGTGGCTGTAGGAATGCATACCCAGCGTATGTCCAGCCTCAACAATCTTCAGGACAGCCTCCTTTGAGCGCTCATCCTCTTTGCCTACCACAAAAAAAGTGCCCCTGACATCGTATTCTTCCAATATTTCCAGAATTTCATCCGTATAGATACTGGGACCGTCATCAAATGTCAGATACACCTTACGGGTAACTTTATCCTGACTTTCCACATCTTCCCCGTCAGAATCCTTCCTTTCTCCCCCGTCCGTCAGACCGGGCGGCTGCGCTGCCGCCTCCGGGGCGTCGCCCTGACCGCTGCCTGCTGTCAGTCCGAAAAAGCCTTCCATGTCATCGTCAAGCAGCGCCTGCAGTCTGTCCGACTCCTCCATCGCCGCCAGCCGCTGCGAGAGTCCGTCTATCCTGCGGTTCAGGCTCTGCACCTGAAACATCAGCACCACACAGCACACGATGGGCACACAGATAAGGCCAAGCAATGTAAAGATAATTAAATACTTCAATCGCCGGACACGTTTTTGCCTGGCAGAAGCATCCTTTTTCCTGTCCTCCGACATGTTGGTACGCTCCTCCGTTACTTTCTCATACGTTCCCCCGATTTGACACTTCTGTAACAGTATAGCATATTCTCCTTTTGGGGGAAAGTAAAAAAAATAAGAAAAATGATAAAAAAGTTAAAATTGCATATTTATGTAACTTATAATATAATAGCTCAGGGATAATTTATACAGATTCTAATCATTCTAATCTAATTACGAAAGGATCGAGAGGCAGTCCGCCTCCCCACGGTGAATACAATGAGTTTTGAATTTATCAAAAAACTTCCCACACCTAATGAAATACGCGAGGAATATGCCCTTCCGCCCGAGCTCGTAAAAATCAAGGAACAACGCGACGCGCAGATCCGCGACGTCATCACCGGAAAGAGCAATAAGTTTCTGGTGATCATAGGCCCCTGTTCCGCGGACAATGAGGACTCCGTGTGCGACTATGTCAACCGTCTCGCCGCAATCAATGACAAAGTGAGCGACAAACTGGTTCTGGTTCCCAGAATCTACACCAACAAACCGCGCACCACAGGGGAGGGCTACAAGGGCATGGTCCACCAGCCCGATCCCGAGCAGAAGCCTGACTTTCTGGCCGGACTCATCGCCATCCGCAAAATGCACATACGAGCCTTTCAGGAGACCGGGCTCTCCGCCGCAGACGAAATGCTCTACCCCGAAAACTGGAGATATCTGTCCGACATTCTCTCCTATGTAGCCATCGGGGCCCGCTCCGTTGAGGATCAGCAGCATCGTCTCACAGTCAGCGGTTTTGACGTTCCCGCGGGCATGAAAAATCCTACAAGCGGCGATTTCTCCGTGATGCTCAACGCCGTCTTTGCGGCACAGCACCCCCACTCCTTTATCTACAGGGGCTGGGAGGTAAACACCACCGGCAACGATATGGCTCACACGGTTCTTCGGGGCGCAACCAACAAGCATGGTCAGAACACCCCCAACTATCACTACGAGGACTTGAACCGCCTGCTGGAAATGTATAATGCGATGGATCTGAAAAATCCCGCCTGCGTCATCGACACCAACCATTCAAACTCCAACAAGCAATATGAACAGCAGGTGCGTATCGCCAAGGAAATTATGCACAATCGCAAACTGAATCCTGACATTCACCGTCTGGTGAAGGGACTGATGATCGAGAGCTATATAGAAGAAGGCTGTCAGAAAGTGGGCGGAGGAATCTATGGAAAGTCCATCACCGACCCCTGTCTGGGCTGGGAGGCCACCGAAAAACTCATATATGATCTGGCTGAGTATGAATAAAGAATATGAATAAATTGCAGTTTCACTGCTGTTTAATCATGATTTAATCCCCATGAGATTTAATCAAAGCGTCCTCAGAAAGCCCCTGAGGATCGCGGGATTCACAAAGCTTTCCAGAGCGCAGCCCGCGAGCATGAGCGCAAACAGAATCAGAAGTGACAATACCCGCCCGGAAAAGGCGGGTATTTTGCTGTCGCTCTCCTGATAATACCCTTTCCCATAATGCCCTTTTCCATAAATCATCCGAAAGGTTTTCTCACACCACAAAAGCAATCCGTAGAGCGCAGGCCCATAGAGCAGATACTGGGGCAGCGTTCCCGCCAATGCCAGGAGGATTCCTCTCAAGCCATAGCGCAGCACCCCTGCCGCCAAAAAGGCGCCCACCGAAAAACCATACCATCCCGCAGCGCCCACACAGGCAGCCAGCCCCAGATAAGTGGTGGCCGCAAGCGCCAGTACCGCAAATTCAATCATGCGTTCCCGCAGTACAAACACAAAAAGAACACTGCTGTCCGAGACTGTGGAGGACATCTGTCTCAATGTCTCCTCCTCCAACAGTCCTGTGCCGTCCAGCAAAATGTTCTTTCCAAAATTCATGACCAGAATTCCGGCCAAAAGTCCCACCAGAAAAATGTAACCGAAAGGAAATCGTCCCCGCATCCATCCCACCTGCCTTAACTCTTTCAATATATGCAGGCAGGCTCAGCCTCATGTCTGTGTACAACGATCTCTTTTAATCCCCATGTCTGTTCATTCTGATCTCTTCTAATCCTCCTGACCGTACTTTGCCGCATAAGTCAGGATGCCGCAGATTGTTTTCGAGTCCTGAATCTTCCCTTCAAATATCATCTGCATCAGTTCCTCCACCGGCCAGGCCTCCACATTCAGATACTCATCTTCATCCAGATGCTGTGTACCGGGCTGCAGATCCCTTGCCAGATAAATGTCGATCTTCTCATTGCAAAAAGCCACTGTAGTGTAAATGGAATTCAAAAGCTCCAGATTCGCGCTGACATAACCGGTCTCCTCCTCCAGTTCCCTGGCTGCCGCCCGAACCGTGGGCTCCTCTCTGCCGTTTAATCCTCCCGCAGGAAGCTCCAGCGTCTCCCGCTCCAGAGCATTGCGGTACTGACGCACCATCAGAATCCGGCCGTCGCCCCGCACAGCCACCACCGCGGCGGCTCCCTTGTGATCGATGAGATCCCACTTTGCCACATTGCCATTGGGTATCTGCATCGTATCCTGATAATAATCGATGATCGCTCCCTTTGCGATCAGAGTTCTCGCAAGCCGCTTATATCCTTCCATGTTCCCTCCGCATTCCTTTCATTATGCTTCCAGAAGCTTCTCTATGCTGACCAGCTTTACACAGAGCACAAACAGATCTGTCGCCATGGCCAGCTCTTTTGACGTGGGGAAGGAAGGTGCAATGCGGATATTGCTGTCTGCCAGATCCATGCCGTAGGGGAAAGTCGCTCCCGCACCGGTGAGCACCACGCCCGCCTCCTTGCACTTTGCCACGATCCGCTTTGCACAGCCCTCCATAGCGTCGAAGGAAATGAAATACCCGCCCTCCGGCCTGGTCCATGTACCGATACCCGCGCCGTCAAGCTCCCTGTCAAGCACCTCCAGAACCGCCTCAAACTTGGGCCGCATCAGATCCGCATGCTTTTTCATATGCGCTTTCAGTCCATTCAGGTTCTTAAAATAACGCGCGTGACGTAATTGATTGATTTTGTCATATCCAATAGTCTGGAGCGTCATAGTCTCCTGTATATCCCTCAGGTTCGCTGCTGAGGCCGCGACAGCCGCAATGCCGCCTCCCGCAAAAATCACCTTGGAGGTCGATCCAAACTCAAACACCATATCAGGATTACCGGCCTTCTCACAGGCGCTCAGGATATCAGCCAGAGTATTGTCCCGATCCTCATACAGATCGTGAATCGCATATGCATTGTCCCAGAAAATCCTGAAGTCCCCGGCGGCAGGTTTCAAATTGGCAAAACGTCTCACCGTTTCATCTGAATACACATATCCCTGGGGATTGGAATACTTGGGCACACACCATATTCCCTTTATGGCCGGATCCTTCGATACCAGCTCCTCCACCAGATCCATGTCCGGCCCATCCGGCGTCATGGGAACATTGATCATTTCGATGCCAAAATGCTCTGTGATGGCAAAATGCCTGTCATAACCGGGAACAGGACACAGAAATTTCACCTTATCCAATTTGCACCAGGGAGTGCTTCCCAGAAGGCCATGGGTCATGGCACGGCTCACCGTATCATACATAATGCTCAGACTCGCATTGCCGCAGACGATCACCTGCCCGGCGGGAACACCCATCATCTCCGCCATCAGCCGTCTGGCCTCGGGAATTCCTGTGAGTTCCCCGTAATTGCGGGTATCAACGCCCGATTCTGTCATCATATCCGAATCCCTGTTCAATACCTCCAGAAAATCCATGCCCATATCCAACTGGTCAGCAGCCGGTTTGCCTCTGGACATATTCAGACTGAGGCCCTTCGCCTTGGCCTCCTCATACTCCTCACTGAGCCGGGACTGCAATTCTAACAGCTCCTCCCTGCTTAAGTCCTGATATGCTTTCCTGTTCATAACCGTACTCCTCTCTCATTCCTCGAGCTTGCATTATCGTATACAATCATACATCTGGTTAATCATACTATAACAGGCCGCATTATACAAGAGTTTTTTTCATTTTTTTAATTTTAAGAAGCCGACTATAAATTTGTTAACTTTCCTTTGTCAAAATAATAGATATCTTCTCTCTTGTATCCATATTTTGAATCAGCAATGCTGATATGTGGTTCAAAAGTAAACATTTGGACATCCGATAATCTTTTGCAATTTCCTTTTTCAATATATACTCTGTCATTCTTATTTTTTACAATGGAGTGTCCAAGGTTTCCAAGAAAATCCAGATTAACAAACCCTTTCTTCACAATCAGTTCATTCATATAATAATATAATTCTTCAAACGTCATATCCGGTGTCGCCACATCAATTAGAATTTTATGCAGATATGCTTCCATCCAAAGTCCGTTTCTCCACTCTTCTTTCTTTATTCCGTCTATTTCGTCGCATACTACGCCATTTTCCAAGACAAGCGTCCTTGCATGATCCCCCCAGATTTTATCCCTTTGAGGACTCAAATCAATCGTGATAATATCATCTTCCTGTATAGTTCTATCAGCTACCTTATAATCCCTGCCCGATATGGAAATAACCGTTTCCTCTCCGGCAAAAACAAAAGCGCCAACATCCCAATACCAAAATGAATCTGCGCCATTCTTTAACAGATAATCTTCACATAATACTTTGATATCCTGTAAGTTCATCCCGGCTTTGATTATCCCGGCAATATATTTTATAGTTGCTCTGTTTAAATTTTGCATTGCGGAATATAAACCCAGAGTTTCCTCTGTCACGCTATTGCCATTGAATAAATGATGATTTATCTTCACTGTTATACCCTCCAAATAAGATTTAAAGAAAAGAAGAGTGAAGACTCACAATCTTCACTCTTCCCGAACTGACTACATCAATAATTATGAAATTTTGACTAACATTTCTGTCCTGAACTGTCTATGATTTCGTGAGCTTACTTTGCGTAATCGATCACTCTGCTCTCGCGGATCACATTGATCTTGATCTGTCCCGGATATTCCATCTCAGCCTCGATCTGCTTGGAGATATCGCGAGCCATCAGCACCATATCGGCGTCTGTAACCTGCTCGGGCACAACCATAACACGAACTTCACGACCTGCCTGAATAGCAAAAGACTTTTCTACACCTTTGAAATTGTTTGTTATTTCTTCTAACTGTCTTAATCTGCTAGTATAGGTTTCCAGTGTTTCCCTTCTAGCTCCCGGTCTTGCAGCAGAGATTGTATCAGCAGCTTGTACAATACATGCAATCAGGGATGTGGCTTCTACGTCGCCATGATGAGACTCAACTGCGTTAATAACCACAGCGTTCTCCTTGTACTTTTTACAAAGCTCAGCACCGAGCTGCACATGCGAACCCTCCATCTCATGATCCACGGACTTACCGATATCATGAAGAAGTCCGGCTCTCTTGGCCAGTCTCACATCAAGGCCCATCTCAGCGGCAAGCAGTCCTGAGAGCTGCGCCACCTCAATAGAATGCTTTAATGCGTTCTGACCGTAGCTGGTACGGAACTTCATCTTTCCAAGTAATCTTACAAGCTCGGGGTGAATGCCATGCACTCCGACTTCCAGAGTGGCAGCCTCACCTTCCTCCTTAATCATTACTTCAACTTCTCTTTGAGCCTTTTCCACCATCTCTTCAATTCTTGCCGGATGGATTCGGCCGTCAATAATTAATTTCTCAAGAGCAATTCTCGCCACCTCGCGGCGGATCGGATCAAATCCGGAGAGAATCACTGCTTCAGGCGTATCGTCAATAATCAGATCCACGCCTGTCATGGTCTCCAGGGTACGAATATTTCGTCCCTCACGACCGATGATCCTTCCCTTCATCTCATCGCTGGGAAGCTGCACCACAGAAATGGTAGTCTCAGAGACATGGTCTGCAGCACATCTCTGAATTGCGGAGACAACATATTCCTTCGCCTTCTTGTCAGCTTCCTCCTTGGCCCGACTCTCCATTTCCTTGATCATCACGGCCGTTTCATGTTTCACTTCATCTTCAACAATTTTCAATAAGTAGTCTTTTGCCTGTTCAGAGGTTAATCCTGAAATTCGTTCCAGTTCCTGTAACCGTTGCTCGTTCAGCTTGGAGACTTCATCCTTCATCTTGTTGAGGGAATCTTCTCTGGCTGCCAAACTCTGCTCACGCCTTTCCAGTGCATCAGCCTTTTTATCGATGTTCGACTCTTTCTGCTGTACTCTGCGCTCATCCCGCTGTACCTCAGACCTGCGTTCCTTGATCTCTTTGTCGAGTTCATTCTTGGTCCGAATGGTCTCTTCTTTGATCTCAAGCAGTGACTCGCGCTTTTTGGTCTCAGCGGTCTTGAGTGCATCATCGATAATCTCTCTCGCCTTCTCTTCTGCGTTTCCAATCGTGTTGGCTGCAGATTTCTTCATGTAAGAGATCGTAGCCAAATAGGTAACGAAAGCGGAGACGAGGATGCAAACCAATGCAACTGCAATCATGATAAGTATCCATTGCAGCGTCATTACAGGAGCACCTCCTTTATTTAATTTTCATTGTACGATTTGCCTGTAAAACAGGTTCGATAAACAATCAAACAAGCAATTCACAACAGTTAAATTTTAAACTCATTTAACTGCAATGTCAAGTAGAAGTGCATCTCAATCCAAATAAAATGAAATGATTCAGTCTTAAAACATGATTATTGCCGTTTGATCAGGGCCGGGCGGAAGGGATCGGGACAGGTTTGCGACTGGGGTGCGGTTGGGTGTTTTCTAATAGTGCGGATATAAACTCCCGCAAGCTACGGGTCGGCTATAAGGCGCATCCATGCGCCGTATAGCCTGAAATGCGCATCCGTGCGCATTTCACCCTCGTGTCCGAACCGCACTATAAGAAAACGCTCCAACCTTTACCAATGCCGCAAACCTGTCCCGATCCCTTCCGCCCTGACGCCGGCCAAATCCGGCAGTTCATAATGTTTTAAGTCAATTAATCTGCAAAACGTAACTATGCCAGTCTACGGCAATATGATTGTTATGTTCAATTGGTATTGAGGCAGCGGAGGACGCTGTCTATGGGAAACCCCCGTCGCACAAGAAACGCCGCCTGTCGCTGACGCTCTGCGTAATCTGCCGTATCGGGATCGTAATGGCGCTTTTGCAGAAGCCTGCGCATCATGCCCATCTCGTCCTGCGAACCGCCCTGTTCCTCCCATGCGCCCCACGCCTCCTGAATAGTCTCGGCCGAGATTCCTTTTCCCTGCAGATCCTGCTCGATACGTCTGCGGCTGCGATTCTCCTCATGGCAGAAAATGTACTGGACGGCATAGCGCAGATCGTCGGTATAATGGAAGGAGGCAACATACTCCAGCGCCTCCTCTATGATCTGTTCGGGATAAGAGCCCTGCCTGAGCTTGGCGCGAAGCTGCGCCGTCGTATATTCCCGGTCCTTCAGGAGATTCAGCGCCCGCAGTTTTGCGCGCTTAGGCAATATCTCCTCCATGATAACGTGATAGGTTTCCTCCGGCAGTTCACAGTTCTCCTCTATGTGACAGCGGCGAAGCTCACCCCTGTATAGGACAAAGGCCGGAGCATTGTCGATCCAGACCCTGCTCCTCGCCTTTGTCAGCTCTTCAATCTGTGTGATCTGCATTATGCCTCATCCTGCCCCTTTTTGGCCGCGCGTGAGCCAGCTGGCTCCTTTGCGGAAGCTGCGCTCTTTGCACCTGACGTATCTGACGAATCCTTTGCGGAGTCTGCACCTTTTGCATCTCCAGAATCCGATGCTCCGTCGAGACCGTAATGGGCCCGCACTTTTGCTGCAACCTCCTCGCAGACTGCGGGATTATCCTTCAGATACTGCTTCGCATTCTCGCGTCCCTGGCCGATCTTATTGCCGCCGTAGGCATACCACGCACCGGATTTCACGATCACGTCGATACCTGCCGCCAGATCCAGAATATCGCCTACCATGGAGATACCCTCGCCGAACATAATATCAAACTCTGCCTCTTTAAAGGGAGGCGCAATCTTATTTTTTACCACCTTCACTCTGGTGCGGTTGCCGATGACTTCTCCGCCCTGCTTTAACGATTCGATCTTACGCACGTCCAGCCGCACAGAGGAGTAGAATTTCAGCGCACGGCCACCTGTGGTGGTCTCCGGATTGCCGAACATAACGCCGATCTTCTCACGGAGCTGGTTGATAAAGATTATA
>CANCYO010000028.1 GCA_947382415.1 uncultured Lachnospiraceae bacterium
GGCTTAAGTAAAGGATTTTTGCGATATGATGTTAAAAAGAAGTGTCAAAGACCCGGCCAATGGGGTGTCGGAGGGAACCGTGAGCTACAGTCATGTGGTAAGGCTGTTGCTGCAATATTATGGCAGCGATTCAGATGTCCTGTTAATTTTCTCTACTAAATTTCTCAAATTTTTGTAAAGCCCTTGACATTTTTGTTGTAAGCGTGTAAAATAACCAATGTTGTGATTCGTATGATTTTGATTAGATCATATGTAGATTGCATTTTTAGATAGTTATATATGCGCGAGTGGCTCAGCGGTGGAGCACCTCCTTGCCAAGGAGGGGGTCGCGGGTTCGATTCCCGTCTCGCGCTCTCGATATCATAGATTGCGGTGATATCGAATTGTTAATTTCATACCTTCGTGTGCAGGCGTAATGCCTGTTACACAACATGCGGGTGTAGTTCAATGGTAGAACACCAGCCTTCCAAGCTGGATACGTGGGTTCGATTCCCATCACCCGCTCTTTTTTATGGGTGATCGTACCCGCTCTTTTGCGGGGGATTACACCTGTTTTTTGCGGAGGGTTGTACCTCCGTTTTTTTGATAAGATATTATATATGCGGCATAATATGGACGAAAGGATCAGGGAAGCGCTTCTATGAAAAGGAATATAATAAATGCAGTGTTGATCTGTTTGTTTGTGATATTGGGAATTTCCACGGCTCTGTTAGTGTATCTGCATTTTTTTGCATCCGGCGACCGTGATCTTTCCGGGGAGTGGACAGCGGATCTGGATATGACGCAGCGGGCTGCGGTGGCGGCTCTTGACTGGCTGCAGGACATAGAAGGCGTCTCTGTCTCTATGGAGGAAATGGAGTCCTATATGCCGTATTTAGCTGTTCAAATCAATCTGACTATGGAGCAGACGGCTCGTTTCGGAGGTACTTTCCGCTGTAATGTTCAAGCTGACAGTTATGATACCTGCAGGCAGGCTGCCTATGAGGCATTTGCCGTGGCTTTCCGGGATCTGTTGGGAGAGAGGCTTCGCATGGCGGGTTATGAGGGCGACACAGATCAGGAGAGTGTTGAAGCCCTTATAGAAGAAGCTTTTGGAATGTCCACTGTCTCTTATCTGATGTCCTGTGGTTCAGAGCTTTTGCCTACGCTGGAGGATTTGCAGGCGCGATATGACGGCAGCGGCACTTATGAAGCGGATGAGGGTATTTTGGTGAGACGGTTTGATTCGGGTGGAACCGTTGCAGTAAGAACGGAAGATTATATCAGGAAGGATTCCGTGCTGATTCTGTCCGGGGAAGCTGATACGGTGTCCTCCGGGGACTTTGGGGGCCGGTACCCCGTAATTTACATGCTGAAGTAACTTTATTGATATGATTCAAATACTTTCAGATATTTGGAACAGGAGATAAAATGAAGATCGGTTTACAGAAAAAGAGTACCCGTATAGCATCCTTTTTATTATCTGCATTTCTGGTTTGTTTCCTTTGGCCGGCAGAGGCGTCCGCTGACTTTGAGATTACCGGAACCTGTCAGGTACAGGCGGATGATGGTCCCGCAGGCACTGTCAAAACCCTGGATTATGATTATGCGCATAATACCTACCTGTCTCTAAGGGATATAGCCATGATCCTGGAGGATACTGACAAATGTTTTTCTCTGGCAATTACCAGGAATTCCGTCTCCATGATGACAGGAGATACCTATACGCCTGTGGGAGTGGAAAATACCCCTTGGGAGGATGACGGGAATCCGGCTGTTTCCCTGCGGAGAAATGCGTTTACGGTAAATGAGCAGGAGGTGCTGTACCATACCATGATCCTGAGACTGCCTTCCGGAGATTATGATTGTTATATGATGGCGGCAGATTTAGGTATGCTTTTGGATGTGGATATCACTGTCTCCGATGCGGGATCTATGTGTATTCATACACAGGAGCCTTTTGGGGTTTCTATGGCTGCGCTGGAAGAGGGCGGATATTTTGGAGGAGTCAACAGTGTGTTGGCGGGGGATGCCATAAGCGGTGAGATTTATTACCGCTATCAGGCGGATACGGCCTATCCGATAGCCAGTACGTCCAAGCTTATGACTTATCTGTTGACAATGGATGCCGTCATGGCTGGAGAGATTACCCTTGAGGAGTCCGTGCCTGTCTCTGAGACAGTTGAAATGCTGGCTGCCTCTGATGACGGGGTGCTGCCCCTGAAAGCCGGAGATGAGATTGCCGTGGAGGATCTGTTGATTGGCCTCCTCCTGCCCTCCAGTAATGAATGCGCCCTGTGTCTGGCTGAGGCTGTCAGCGGTTCTGAGGAAGCTTTTGTTGAGAGGATGAATGAAAAGGCAATGGAACTGGGGCTTTCCCAGGCGGTCTTTTACAACAGTCACGGCCTGCCCTCATACTCGCAGACACCTGTTCCCGCAAAGCGTCAGAACAGTATGAGCGCGGAGGAAATGTTCCGGCTGTCCTCCTACATTTTAAAGGTTTATCCCCAGATCACGGATATCACGTCCCAAAAAGAAGCCGAACTGAAGTCTCTGGGACTTGAGGTGCGCAACAGCAATCCGCTTTTATATAATCTGCCGGAAGTGACAGGTCTGAAAACAGGAACCACCAATAAGGCGGGAGCCTGTCTGGTCACATCTCTGACTGCGGACGACGGGGTGATGGAGCATGATCTGATCGTGGTGGTTCTGGGCGCTGAGAATTCCATAGAGAGGGGCCGTGTGTCGGGACTGCTGGCCAGATATGCGCTGCATAGATTCCATGAGAAGCCGGGAGAGCCGGAAGCCGGGGCATCTGCCCAGACTGTCCGGTCTCTTCCCGTGCATGCGGAGGCGGCAGTGGAATGTATCATCAGATACGCCAAAAAGCGCTGACAGGAGTGTCAAATATTGTCAATAAGAAAGCCGGGCCTCCTCTGCCCGTTTCAGGGCCAGGTACAGTTCAGCATTGGTGGCGTAGCGATAGGGATTTACATAAAGGATTCCCAGTATGTTAAAAGTAAAGGCAGAGAGGATACTCCAACCCCAGAAGGACAGATCCAGGACAAAGACATTCCATTTCTGTTTTTTCATGAGCCTTTTGTTTTGGCGTAAGATTTCCCGGCAGCTTAGTTCGGGTCTGTCTGCCAGAAGATAGGGAATCATCCGATACTCATAGGCCTTCATGACGGGCAGCACAAAGAGCAAAACGCATGGAAATGCCAGTATGTTTTGCGTGAACACACAGAACAGGAAGGGGACAAGAGAGACACAGGCCCACAGGAAGAGAAACAGGTTTCGCAAAAACATAGTGAGCACGGTGGTCAGATAGTTGTGTTTAAAGGCGTGAAACAACTGCCGGATTCCGGCGTTGCTGATCCAGGCATTCTCGAGAAAGAAGCTGCAGCCGCCCACCTGCAGGACAGGAATGATGAACAGAAACGACAGCCAGATCAGCAGTATCACCGCACCAAGGGTTGATTTTACGTTTTGGGGAAGCGCGTTCAGATATTCCATACCGTTTGATTCGGTGAAAGGCGCCGCAATCTGAGGGTTTGTGCCTGAGGCCTCATAAAATGTGGAACTCTGTACGCTGATGTTGGCGTTTCCGGTGGAAGGAGTAATCAGAAAGACGATCAGAGCCACCAGAATACATCTCCAATAATTTCGTTTCAGGGAATCCTTTGCCCTGCGCTTTAATTCAGAACGATACCAGTCCATAACAATCCTCCTCATTAGTGTTTTGAAAAATAATATTGATTATATCACAATACAAAGCAAAAAAACAATATAAAATCAGTATTTATTTGCTTATTCTGTGGGATGCACCGGCCCCCGGTCCCAGATTTTGCTTGGCTGTGCGCTGTAGGTGGGACGGCGGAATAAAAGTGTTCTGAGGGCCTTGCCATTCCAGGGGTACAATGGCCAAAAATAACTCATGCCGCCGAAGGTAGGTGTGGTGAGAACAGAAATGATTAATAGAAACACGCTGATTCCAAATCCCCACACACCGCCGGTGGCAGTGGCTGCCAGCAGAAAGATGCGGTACACCCGCAGCGCATCCGCAAATTCCAGGCTTGAGATGGATAGAGAAGCCAGAAGCGTCACGGCGCCGTAAAACAGAACCTCTGTGGAAGCCCAGTTCAGACTCACGGCGATGTCTCCGATCAACAGGCCGCCCACAATGGCCAAAGAACCGGAAAAGCGCCCGGAGCTCAAGGAAGCGGCATATTTAAACAAATCTAAAATAAACTCCACCGCCAGTACATAAAAGGTCATCCGCACAGGTCCTGGGGAATCTGTGGACAGAAGCTGCCACTGTGCCGCAAGAGATGGAAAACGGGTGGTGATCAGGAGAAAAAGCGGCATCAGAAAAAGACTCACAGGTATGCAGGCCAGACGCACCAGCCGGAAATAACTGCCCACCAGAGGGGATTTATAATAATCTTCCGCGCTCTGAGTGAATTGAAAAATGGTACAGGGCAGTATCATCACCAGCGGAGAGTTGTCCACTAACAGCAGGATATGTCCTTCCATCAGATAACTGCAGGCCACGTCAGGACGTTCCGTGTACTGCACGGCGGGCAGAGGGTTCCAGCATCTGTGAGGTATCAACAGCTCTTCCAGACTTTTACTTCCCATAGTCAGCGAGGTGATCTGCAGACTGTCCAGCTTGTGATTCAGGGCATTTAACAGCTCATTATTCACACTGCCGCCCAGATAGGCGACGGCCACATCGGTGCGGCTGGCGCTGCCCAGTGAGTGCATGGCGAAGGTAAGCTCGGGCGAGCGCACACGCCGCCGTATCAGATTGGCATTAAACAGCAATGTCTCTACAAAACCGTCCCTTGCGCCCTTGGTGATGCGTTCGGCGTCAGGTTCTGCCACTCCTCTTGTGGGATAAGTGCGGGCATCGATGATAAGAGCCTGATCGAATCCTTCGACAAACAGCAGAGAAGGACCGCTCAAAAGACTTTTTACCAGCTTATCCCAATCCCTCTCCGGCTCTACCTGGGCAAAGCCAATCTTGGCGTTCATATAGCAGATCAGATTTTCAATCTGTCCATCTTTGTTATAAACAGGATTTTGCAGGTCCGAAAAAATCTGTTGCAGTACATCCGTTTTGCAGAAGCCGTTCACACCTATCCAATAGGCAGGCGTTTCCCCCAGAAACAGATCGCGCGTAACAAGGTCAAAGCTGGTACCGACAGGCAGCAGCCTGTGCAGGACGCTGATATTTTCGGATAAATCTGTAGATAATGTCAAAGAGATACCCTCCGTTTCCAATCTGATGAATAAGCAGGTCTGAAATCACGTTTAGTTTTTCCGAAATGAGAAACTCTATTCCTTTTTTGGAGGGTGCGTGCTATGATAAGTCAGAGAGCAGGAGGTGTATTGATTATGACAGAAGAAATGACAATGATTGGCGATGAGGCATATAGAGCCGCGAAGGAGATTCTGGAGCTTGCGCATCCGGAAGAGGGCCAGTTGATGGTGGTTGGCTGTTCTACCAGCGAGGTGGGCGGCGCAGGTATCGGAACCTTTTCCAGGCCGGAGGTGGCGGAGGTGGTATTCGGCGGCGTTTATCAGGCCACACAGGAGGCCGGAGTCTATCTGGCAGCACAGTGCTGCGAGCATCTCAACCGCGCTCTGATCATAGAAAAAGAGGCCGCACGGTTGTACGGCCTCGAGATTGTAAATGTCATGCCCCAGCCCAAAGCCGGCGGCTCCTTTGCCACGGCAGCCTACAAGGCCTTTGAACATCCGGTGGCTGTGGAACACATCAGGGCGCATGTGGGAATGGATATCGGAGATACCCTGATCGGTATGCATCTGCGGGATGTGGCGGTGCCGGTACGCATCCGCACCCGTCAGATCGGGGACGCCCATGTGGTCTGCGCCCGCACCAGAGCAAAATATATCGGCGGCGGCAGGGCAGTTTATGACGACAGTATGGAATAGGGCCGGGGACAGATCCGGTTCGTGCTTATTGCGGCAGCCGTTTACACCGCTGTGGCTTCCCGGATCAACTGCATGATCCTGGGCACGGAATCCATCTGGCTGCTCCCGCTCATGGTCCTGGTATAGTTTTGCCTGTCGGCATATAATTCATGTACCTTCTGGACCAGCAGCCGGGTGGTCAGATCATCTTCGTTGATGACGATGGAAAAACCCTGCGCCTCAAAGGATGCGGCGTTTAAGAGCTGGTCGCCCCGGCTGCTGGCAGCCGGCAGCGGAATCAGGATATTGGGCTTTTTCAGCGCCAGAAGCTCACAGATGGCATTGGCGCCCGCCCGGGAGATGACAAGGTCCGCCATGGCGAACAGATCTTTGAGTTCCGCCTTGATGTATTCAAACTGTTTATAGCCGGGAGTGCTCAGGAAGAGATTGTCAATCTTTCCTTTTCCGCACAGATGTACTACCTGAAAATCTTTGAGCAGCTCGGGAAGAGCGTCCCGCACAGCCTTGTTCACATTGGAGGCTCCGAGACTCCCTCCGATGACCATAATAACAGGTTTGTTGGCGGTAAAGCCGCATAGATTCAGACCGGCCAGTTTGTTTCCCTGAGTCAGCTCGCTCCGAATGGGCGATCCGGTGAGGACAGCTTTGCCTTCGGGCATTTTCTCCATTGTTTCGGGAAAGTTGCAGCACACTCTGGCAGCTACCGGAATGCAGAGTCTGTTAGCCAGTCCCGGCGTCATGTCGGATTCGTGAATGATGCAGGGGATTCCCAGAGAGGCCGCGGCCCGCACCACAGGTACACTGACAAAGCCCCCTTTGGAGAAGACCACATCGGGTTTCAGCTTTTTCAGATATTTTCTTGCCTCTCCGAAGCCCTTGATCACACGGAAAGGGTCTGTGAGATTTTTGGGATCCAGATAACGGCGGAATTTTCCGGTGGAAATACCGGTATAGGGCACGTCAAAGTCACTGATCAGTTTTTTTTCGATTCCATCATAGGAGCCCATATAGGAAACTTCATAGCCTGCCTCCCGCAATGCGGGAAGAAGGGCGATGTTGGGTGTCACATGCCCGGCAGTGCCGCCGCCGGTCAGCACGATTTTTTTCATAATGTTTTTCCTTCCTGTTCCAGATATAGTATATGCTACAGCATACTTTCCAGTGCCTGTGCAAGCTGATCGGGGCAGGAAGTGCTTTTTGTTCCGCAGCGGATGCCTTTTAAGCGGCTGATGGCTTCCTGTGGAGTCATTCCTTTCACCAGAGCGCTGATGCCCTGCAGATTGCCGTTGCAGCCATTGGTAAATTTCACGGATTCGATCACCCCGTTTGCCAGCTCTATGTCGATAGAGGTGGAACAGGTTCCCTTCGTCTGATATCTCATAGTATCCTCCAATTAATACAAATCATTAAAAATTATTATAGCAGAATTTTCCTGATTCCGCAATGTCACACGGATATAAATAAGCGGCGCGGGAAGACGGGAGCAAACAGTGGAAGATACCCTGAAATCTTGTTTTTCAACTCTTTTTTTGCTTCCGATTCGGTTTTCTTTTGATAGCCAACAGTCTCATATAGTCATCAAATTCAGTCATATCAGTCGGCTCAAACATTATCCATTTTCCGTCATGATATGTTTTTGCTTCATCATATCGCCTGCAAACAGCATTAGAAAAAGTATCTCTTAAATCTTCAAATTTTGCTCTTTCATCTTTCCCCAAAATAATCATGAAACCCAAACAATTACTTTTTGCACATAGGCAGCAAAGTGTTTTGCCGCCTCTCCTGTATTTATACTCGTAAGTCCAATTTTTGCCGCCGGTATCCCATAATCGGTCCATATCATATTTTTCTTCAATAGCCGAACATAATGCCTGCCAAATTTCAAACAAGGATTGTCCGAGCAATTCAGTCATAGCTGATTGAGTGGGTATATTTTCAAGCATAATAATTCCTCCGTAAATTATGATTGTAATTTGATAATTTTTAAGGAAAAAATGAGGGAAAAAATCATATAAAACATTATAACACAAAATATACAGTAATTGCCAGGCTGATTGAAATGCTTTCTCGGTATATTTCATACAACAAAAATTTGACAACAAACATAATAGGCTATAAACTTATAATAATTACAACGCGTTTGCAGATTGCAACAAATATAATAGTAGTGAAATTCAGGATGAACGAGTCAGGAAAGGAATAATATGGAGAACCATAAAGCTTATATATTACATATTTCCCCAAATAGAAAGTATTTGATTGTTGTTGCAGTCTCAGGGGTGTTGCTTCTTGTGGGAATAATAATAGGTATAAATATGTATTACCGGATGCCGGATTCATATGGTCATTCCAGGATAGAGATTGAGCAGGCTGAGAATGTGATACAGACATATATATCCTGTTTGGAACAAGGTGACAGAGTTGGTGCGGAAAGATGTATTGTGGCGGGTGGAGAACTTAAGATTTCAATGGAATATAATCTGGAATGGACGCGATATCTTGTACGCGATTTACGCTATGAGCCAGACAATACAGCTTATTATCAGGTAATAAAAACAATGGAACAACAATCTATAGAAGCGCAGGATTGGATGCTGTTGATAATGGATTGCGATTGGATTATGCGCTACGATACAGATACTGTGACGGCTGGCTGGATAATGGTGCGGGAAGATCGGAGCAAACAGTGGAAGATACTCCGGAATTTTGTTTTTTGATAAAGTATGTAAGTAACTAAATATAAAGGAAGCGAACTCATGAAAATAAGAATATTGGCGCTGACGCTTCTGATAATTTTTTTCTCCGCCGGAACCGGCGTATGCATTTATTGGAAGAATGCCCCCGGCGAGGACGCATATATGGCCGCGACTCTTGCATATTTAGAGGAACAGAAAGCGGCTCTGTATGAGGGAGGCGGAAACAATCTTTATCTTTGCGGGGACAGCGGTGCGATGTATCCCGAGGTCAGGGAGACAGTTTCGGAGGGTGTAATCAGGCAGCTTCAACAGGAAATTGTCTTTGGCGATCAGGATGTTGTAACTGATCTTACGGATGTCAATCTTGAACCTATGGCGCTTCCCATTGAAATTAACGGGCGGGGGAGCGGTACGTTTGAACAGTTTTTTGCAATTTATCAGGAAACAGGACAGTTTATCTGTATCGTCTTTTCTCCGGAAGATTCTGAAAGCTTTTATAAATACGTAATGAATATGTGAAGGATGAAAAGCGCATGGGAAGAAAAAGGGACTTTTGTCGGAAAAAATGGAAATAAAACGATGTGTTTTCATTCATAAATCGGGCAATATACGATATAATTTCTTTGATGCCTGAAAATAGTTTTAAAAACTGGAAAGAGGGGAATGCATATGTTTCAAATTTTTCGGGAAGAACCTGTGATAACCGCCGCCATCCTGGGCTTTATGGCGATAAGTCTTTTTGTGAGAGTGCTGCTGGGATTTTTGTATCAGAAAATGATCTGGGAAACTGACAATATGGCTACTACGGAAAACCGGCTGCTCAGGCAGTGTAAGCTGAAATTTGCAAACTGCTATCAGCTCAATAATGGAGTGGCGAATACGCCTATATTTGTGGACAAGTTCCTGAATAAGCTGGCTCTGGGGCCGCTGTCTTTCGGAACCATGTATCATCTGTCCGGGCAGAGTATGCTGCTGGCCGTGATCATTGCCGGAGCCGGGATCTGTAAGGCAATCATGGACGGACGGTCCCTGGGAGAGATTCTTCCCTATTACATAGTGAGTTTTCTGGGCCTGTATCTGTACTTTTCGGTATCGACCATCGTGGATGTGAAGGACAAGCGGAGGGTGCTGAAAGTAAATCTGGTGGATTATCTGGAAAACCATCTCTCTGCGCGCATGGAAGTGACGGAGAATGATATGGAAATGCTCTTTGGAGAAACCATGCCCGCCAGAGAGAGAAATATGCGTCTTGCCGCGGTGGACAGGGGAAGCAGGAGGGGCAGGCGCACGGTGGAGCTGATGCCCATCGGCAGCCGCGATACGGTAGATACGGAGCGAAAAGCCTTGACGGCGGATGTGACGGCATCCCGGGAGGGAGGGGCGGATCCGGACAAGACGGAGGCCAAAATACAGCCCTCTGAGGCTCTGGAGGCTTTTCACATTACCGATGAGGAGCTGGAAGCATTGATTAAGGAATTTTGCTGATAAAATAGATACAACGGCTTGAATTTATCGTGCAGTTTTGCTAAACTTAAGGGAAGAAAAAACGAAAAGGAGCAGGGCTATGAGCAAACAGGTTACATTTGATTATTCCAAGACAGGTTCTTTTATCTCCGCGGAAGAGATCGGCTACATGGAAAAGCTGACCTTGGATGCAAAGGATGTATTGTTGTCCCGAAACGGGGCCGGCAATGATTTTCTGGGATGGATTGATCTTCCTGTAGATTACGATAAGGAAGAGTTTGCGCGTATCAAGGAGGCTGCGAAGAAGATTCAGAACGATTCCGAGGTTTTGCTGGTTATCGGAATCGGCGGTTCCTATCTGGGCGCAAGGGCGGCGATCGAATTTTTGAGCCATAGCTTTTATAATGTGGTGGACAAAAGTGTGCGCAAGTCTCCCGAGATCTATTTCTGCGGCAATTCCATCAGTTCTACCTACTTAAAGCATCTGATGGATGTGGTGGGTGACAGAGATTTCTCCATCAATATGATCTCCAAGTCCGGCACTACAACGGAGCCGGCCATCGCTTTCCGGGTATTCAAGGCGAAACTGGAAGAGAAGTATGGCAAGGAAGGCGCTGCGAAGAGAATCTACGCCACCACCGACAAGGCGAGAGGAAGTCTGAAGAATCTGGCGGATGAAGAGGGCTATGAGACCTTTGTGGTACCCGATGATGTGGGCGGACGTTTCTCTGTGTTGACCGCAGTGGGACTGCTTCCCATCGCAGTCAGCGGCGCTGATATTGATAAGCTGATGGAGGGCGCTGCCAGCGGAAGAAAACGCGCTCTGGAAAATGATTTTAAGAGCAATGACGCTCTGCAGTATGCGGCTCTGCGCAATATTCTGCTTCGCAAGGGCAGGAGCGTGGAGATTCTGGCCAACTATGAGCCTGCGCTGCATTATGTCAGCGAGTGGTGGAAACAGCTCTACGGCGAGAGCGAGGGCAAGGACCAGAAGGGTCTGCTTCCCGCCAGCGTGGATCTGACCACGGATCTGCATTCCATGGGCCAGTTTATCCAGGACGGCGCGAGAATTATGTTTGAGACGGTGCTGAATGTGGAGACTTCTCGGGAGGAGATCGTCATCGGCGAGGAGCCTGTGGATCTGGACGGATTGAATTATCTGGCAGGCAAGACCGTTGATTTTGTGAATAAGAGCGCCATGAACGGCACCATTCTGGCACACACGGACGGACAGGTTCCCAATTTTGTGGTGAATATTCCTGAGGTAAATGAGTTTTATCTGGGCGAGCTGTTCTACTTCTTTGAGTTTGCCTGCGGTGTCAGCGGATATCTTCTGGGTGTGAATCCTTTTAATCAGCCCGGTGTGGAAAGTTATAAGAAGAATATGTTCGCACTCCTTGGAAAGCCCGGTTATGAGGCTCAACGGGAAGAGCTTCTCAAGAGACTGTAACAGATTCATCAGAGACAGTACAGATCCGTCGAAGCAGTCTGCGGGTTTAAATGAGGAGATCATATGAAAATTGTATTACTTGAGAGAAACAGCGCCGGCACGGATGTGCCGGTGGACTGTTTTTGTGAGCTGGGAGAAGTTGTCGTTTATCCCAACACCGTCACTGTGGCGGAGGTGGCCGGGCGCGTAAAGGACGCGGACGTTATTGTCTGCAACAAGGCGCCCATGCGGGAGGAATCTCTGAAGGATGCTCCCAATGTCAAACTGATCTGTGAGCTGGCTACCGGCTATGACAACTGTGATCTGGCGTACTGTAGATCCAGAGGGATTCAGGTGCGCAATGTGGTGGATTACTCCACTGATATGGTGGCACAGCATACCTTCACACTGGCACTGGCGCTCTCCCAGAAGCTTGCCTATTATGACAATTATGTCAAGTCCGGCGCATATGCGGCGCAGGACCGCTTTTCCAATTTTGACATTCCCTTTTACGAACTGGCGGGCAAGACCTGGGGAATCGTGGGGATGGGCAATATCGGGAGACGTGTGGCCAGGATTGCAGAGGCTTTTGGCTGTAAAGTAATCTTTTATTCGATTACGGGGAAAAGCTCCTGCACGGACTATCCCTGCGTGGATAAAGATACGCTGCTTACCGAGAGCGATTTTCTTTCTCTGCACTGTCCGCTGAGTGAACTTTCCCGAAACTTCATTGACAGGCCGGCACTGAAAACAATGAAAAAGACTGCAATTCTGATCAATGTGGCAAGAGGACCTGTGGTGAACAATCCGGATCTGTATGAGGCCCTGATGGCGGAGGAGATTCAGGCGGCGGGATTGGATGTGGTGGAGCGGGAGCCCATCACCTCGGACAATCCTCTCAGCGGTTTTATGGACAGCAGCCGGCTGATCATCACGCCGCATCTGGCATGGGCCAGCGTGGAAGCGCGTACCCGCTGTGTCAGAGGCGTATACGAGAACATTCGGACATTTCAGCAGGGTATAGGCCAAAATATTGTGAATCCTTGACAAAACGGCTGATTCATTGTAAGGTAGTAGTACTTCCGTTGCGGACAAGTAAAGGGGATTTGCAATGATAGAAAAACTGAAAGAACTCTTACGAAAGTATGAGGAGATCATCGCGTATCTGATCGTAGGCGGATTGACCACGCTGGTGTCTTGGGCGGCAAAGTTTCTGGCCAATTATCTGCTTTTTGGAAACACGATGCATCCCTCTTCTTTTGAAAATGCTGTGCTGAGCATGATCAACTGGACTGCGGGTGTGATTTTTGCTTATTTTACGAATCGTAAATTTGTTTTTAAGAGCAAGGATCCTATGTTGAAGGAGGCTCCCAAGTTTGTATTATCCCGCGTATCCACCCTGATTCTGGACATGGTGGTAATGCAGGTTCTGAATGTAATGCTGGGCATTCATCTGATCATTGCTACAGTAATCTCGGCCGTGCTGGTCATTATTGCAAACTATGTGTTCAGCAAGCTTTTTGTATTTAACAAGAAGGAATCAAAGGAATCATAAAGATCAAAAAAGCAGCCCCAAAGCGGGCTGCTTCTCTGACTCAATTCAAGGTCCGGTTACGGTCCAACTAATCCCATTCTATGCAGATTTACCATATTATATCTACTTTCAAAAAAGGAATTTTGTATTCTTCGCGTTTAAAACGTATTAATCTATTCTTGTAATATCTCCATTCCCAAAAGTATTCAAAATCAATCTCAAATTTCTTGTAGGGATATTCCTGCGCTTCTTTTTCCAGGTTTAATTGAACCTGATAGCCGATGAAACAGGCGGTCAGGCCGCGGTGTATCGGATTGTGAGTACCGGTACATATGATGCTGCCCTGTCGGGCCGGGGGAGGAGTGTCTCCTTCCAGTACGCAGAGAGGGTAGATGTCTTTTTTGTGTATCAAGCGGATGGGGTCTTCCAGAAGCAGATATCCCTTGAGGCACCTGGAAGGGTTGTCCGCAAGCTGACTTCTGAGATATTCCACAAAAAGCGCTGTAGTCTCTGCTATTTCCTGATCGCGTAAGAGATCTTCTTCTTTAAACTTTTCCTTCGATAGCTTATTCATAGCATCCTACCTCCGTGGCAATACAATATAACATTAATAATAACACAAACTAAATCATATTTGCGTCCATTTTAGAAACTTTAAAATGAAAAGTTGAAATAAACTATAAGCATGGAACGAACAGAGAAAATTATGCAAGGCGATGTCCCCATTGTGGGAGCCAACATAAGACGTCTTCGTAAGAAGAAACATATGAGGAACATAGATGTCATAATACAACTGCAGTTGACAGGTATGGCTTGCAGCAGCAGTACGCTCAGTAAGATTGAGCGGGGCCGCAGCAATCCGCCCGTTGCACTGCTGATGGCTTTGACAGATATTTTCCAGTGTGATTATAATGCGTTTTTTGAGCAGAATACAGATTAAGACCATGCAGGGTATAATCAAACCGCGCATGGTCTTTTAAATTTCTATCAGGGTACAAATTTGACAGTATGTTCCATTATGCAGCCTGTTCCATTATATAACTTGTTCCGTTACACCGCCTGTTGCTTTACAGATACGCCGCCATATCAGCCACCAGTCTGGCAGAGTGTTCTGCCGCGGCTTTTTCAAAGAGGGGATAATCCATCTCGGCGCTGCCGTCAGCCTTGTCGGAGATAGCGCGGATGATCACAAAGGGAATTCCGTTGACATAAGCGCCATGGGCGATGGAAGCGCCTTCCATCTCAGTGCAGTCTCCATGAAATACATTAATGAGTCTGTCTTTCACGGTGCTGTCGGAAATAAACTGGTCGCCGCTGACCACTCTTCCATAAGAGCAGTGAATATCGCTGCAGACTCTCTCGCAGGAGGCTTTTGCAAGCTCCATCATATGAGTGTCCGCCGGAAATTCCAGACGGCCCATCTGAGGAACCTCGCCCTCTTGGTAGCCGAATATGGTCACATCCATATCGTGATGGAGAGCGTCTCTGGAGATCAGGATATCTCCGATATTTAATTCTGCATTCAGAGAACCGGCAATGCCGGTGTTCACGACATGAGTTATCTCAAAGAGATCGATGAGGATCTGCACACACAGGGCCGCATTTACTTTCCCGATGCCGCAGCGCACTACAACGGCGGGGCAGCCGTTCAAAACGCCCTCATGAAATTCCATTCCCGCCTTTTTGGTAATCCTGGCGTCTGTCAGTTGGGCTTTGAGGGTTTCTACTTCCAGTTCCATGGCTCCGATAATTCCGATTTTGTTCATTGTTTCTTCCTTTCTGTCCGGGCCGTACCAATTGGTAGGGCTGTTTTTGATTTCTCTATACGGGATAGATCAGGCGATTCTCGCTGATATGGTACAATACCTGATCAAGATATCGTGCAGCCAGAAGCTTTGCCATGTTCAGGTTCATATCCAGATAATTTCCGCAGTCTTTGGGGGAAGCGCCGGGCACTTCGCCCTGAAAGTCCCGCATAAACTCATACATCTCCACGATCAGGGGCACAATGTCCGCAGAACGATAGTCTCCGGCCAACAGGAGATAAAATCCCGTGCGGCAGCCCATGGGGCCAAAGTAGATCGTCTTGTCTTTGTATGTGGGATGATTGCGCAGGAAGGTAGCTCCCAGATGTTCCATGGTATGAACTTCCGCGGTATTCATCACCGGCTCCTCGTTGGGGCTGGTCATGCGCAGGTCAAAGGTCGTGACGGTTTCGGCGCCCACCTTGTCTTTTCGGGATACATAGACGCCCGGCTGCAGTTTGATGTGATCGATCGTAAAGCTTGCTATTTTTTCCATAGACACCTCTTTCTCCGGTCAAATATTCTCAGGAATAAGTATTATTTAATAGTATACAACATATCAGACATATTGAAAATAATGAGCGGGAAAATAGATATAAAAAACAGCATGAAAATTTATGACTTACGGGCTATCGAATTTAGAATTATGGCCGATATATTAATATAGGGAAAGATATAGTGCTATGGACAGCGGACAGATGAAAAATCATAGGTTTGCCGTCCTTTTTATTTTTTCGGTTGGTGACATTGCAGCGGTATTTCGTTACATTTTGCAAATATATTTTTTGATTCTGCCGAAATAAAAAGCGTGAGAAGGATGACAACAGGTAAGAGGTGGGCATGAAAGTCGCAATTTGTGATGAGGATAAAGAGAGCTGTGTGCGATTGCGCAGTTTGATCCAAAGGCAGCAGCCCCAATGTGAGGTGGCGTGTTTCTGCAGAAGAGAACAGCTTGGGGAGGCAGAACAGTATTTGGACGGTCTGATCCGGGATGTGAGAGCTTATCGCTCGGACTCTTCGGGAAATACGGTTGAAGTGAGTGACAGTGCCGGGCGGCTGATTTTCGAGACAAAAAGCAGGAATTATACCGTACAGAGGGACGAAATTCTATATGTGGAGAGCAGGAAGCGCAAGGTCGAGATCCACACGGCAGATATCTGCTTTTCTGTCTACGCTACCATGAAAGGAATGGAACAGTGTCTGGGAGAATCCTTTTTCAGGTGTCACAGAGGTTATCTGGTAAATATGGCCTATGTGGCGGATTACGACATGGGCGGTATCCGGTTGAAAAACGGAGAGAGAGTTTATCTGGCCAGGGAAAAGCATCCTGATTTTGCAAAAGCGTACATGAGTTATCTCAAAAATAATACTCAGAGAAATTAATATTACAGGAAGGGTTTGGTGATTGCGATGAGACTTAGAGTTACTTCACAGATGTTGGAGAATAACAGAAGGAGATCGGGCAGATCGTCAGGGGGCAGTTCGCTTCTGAAATATGTAAACAATAAGGGAACGGGCGGAAGCTCCAGACTCAAATCCATGAATACCGGGAGCGTAAGGGCAAACAGACTTATGGCCAAGGGCTATGAGAGCCTGGAGAAGTCGTCGCTGAATCTGAAAGATCAGATCAGGCTCCTGGGTGAGAAAGTGGATGGCAAAGACGGCAATGATCATGCGGAGGACAAGGATAAGAAGATCACGGATCAGGTCGAAAAGATGGTAGACAGCTTTAATGACACACTGAATGATCTCAAACAGTCTTCCGGTGTATTGAATGAATATTACTACCAGACCTTAAGGAATGTCTCTCTGGACAATAAAGCCGCATTGGAAGACATCGGGATTACGGTGACTTCCGGCGGAAGTCTCACTCTGGACCGCGGGAAGCTGGAGAGCGCAGACTGGGAGAAGGTAAAGAAGCTGCTCGGTTCGGAGGGCTCTTTTATGAAGCGCATGGATTATGTGGCTTCCAGGGTGGCTGATAATGCAAGAACCAATGCGGAGAGCCTTTCCAGCAGATACAATTCCAGAGGGGATTTAGACAGTTCTTATTTGAGCAGGATCAATTATCGAAGATAGAGAAGGAGCAGCGTTATGCGAGTGGGAGCAAATACGGCAGGAATCAATCACACAAGAGCGAGACAGGATTTTTCCGGAATCAGAGGGCGGCGTCTCGGAGCTAACGAGTATGCGGAGGCCATGGCGGTGGCAGGCAGCAGCGCACTGTCCCGGGCAGACAGCAGATTATGGGGACTCTCGGAAGAAAATAATGATGGGAAAAAGCAGGGGGACTACACTGTTTTGACCGGTCAGGAGAAGGAAGACCGGGCAGAAGGCGAGAGGGCTGAGGCGGCAAGGATCTACGAGGCTGTAACCGCAGGTAAGGATCCGTTGGAGGGTCTGCGGCAGGCTGCGAAAGTGCCCTATGGCCATCTTGCAAAGGACGGCGTCATCGAGTATAATGGAGTATGCTTTGTGTGCGATGAGAGGACAAACAGTATCTGTCTCGGAGATATGACAGACAAGAGTAAAGTGTTGACGATCGGACTGTCCGGGGGCGGATGTCTGAAGGTAAATCGGGCTAATCTGGGAGATTTATCCAAGGCCATCGGCATGTTCTCTCCCGAGGATGTAAATCTCATCCTCAGGGCCATTGCTCAGGACACCAAGATTCAGTCCATGAAGAATGAGATGGAGGACATGGAAGCCAGCGTAGGACAGGAGCTGGGTTCCGACACACAGCAATCCGACGAAGAACAGTAAAAAAGTGCAAAATTTATATACAGAACATATACAGAAGTAATTTGTAAGAGGTATCAGTCTATGTATTTTCCGATTTAGGCAACTGATCAGGGCACATGCAATGACACTGCTTGAAGGCAGTGTTATTGTTGTGTCCTGATGTTTTAGCTGACGGTATTGCCGCCCGGGTGCAGGCGGGCACAAGCTGCAATCGGAAAGGACTGATATTTGTGAAAAAATATAAAAGAAATATTTATATCATGTACGCTATTGCCCTTTTGCAGGGCATGGTATTCTATGGGCCCGTTGCCACCCTTTACAGACAGGCACAGGGCGTCTCTGTGCTGCAGATCACCATTATAGAAAGCATATCTTTGGCACTGTGTCTTTTGTTGGAATTTCCATGGGGTATTCTTGCAGATAAAATCGGATATCGAAGGACTATGGTCATCTGCAATCTCTTGTATTTTGTCTCTAAAATAGTGTTTTGGAAGGCGGAAGGATTTACTGCGTTTTTGCTGGAGCGCATTATGATCAGCATCGTGATCGCCGGCCTCTCCGGCGTGGATACCGCGCTGCTCTATCTTTCATGTGGCGGAGAGGAAAGGGATGAGAGTAGGTGCATGGGGAATAAAAGACGCAGAAAAAGGAGCGTTGGAGAGAGCCAGCAGGTTTTTGGAGTTTACAACAGTCTTCAGGAGGCCGGTCTCCTGATTGCGGCTTTCGTATTTTCCGTGGTCGTGAGGGACAACTATAAGCAGGCCGCCTTCCTGACTGTAGTCAGTTATGGTCTGGCGGCGCTGTGTACCTTTGGCATTACAGAGGTCAGAGGCGGACAGAAAGGCAGTGCAGATATTCATGAAATACTCGCATTTCTCAGACACACTTTATCAGACAGATCACTGCTTCTTTTTTTGGTGGGCGTAGCTCTCATGAATGAAACGCATCAGATGATCACTGTGTTTTTAAATCAGCTCCAATATGTCAAATGCGGACTGTCCGACACTGCCATCGGATTCATTTATGTACTTGTCACTGTGGCGGGTCTTAGCGGCGTTTTTTCCGCTAAATTGACAGCTAAGACCGGAGGATTCAAAATGGCGGCGATCCTTTTTGCCGCGGCCGCCCTATCCTGTACCGTGCTGGCGTTTACGGCAGATCCTCTGCTCTCTGTTCTGGGAATCCTGATCCTGCGGATTTCTTACAGCCTTCTGCAGCCCCGGCAGACAGAGCTGCAAAACCGGCGCATCACCGCATCCAACCGCGCCACTGCTTTGAGCGTAAACGCTGTCATTCTCGACAGTGTGGGCATTGGCACGAATCTTGTATTTGGTGTGCTGACAGAGCACAGTCTTGAGCGGGCAATGCTGTTTGGCATGGTCTTATGTATGACTGGCGGTATATTATATTTGCGCAATGCATCGGAATAATATATAATAAATACACTATTGATTATTCTGAGGCAGGTGCGGTTTATGTTAAAGGGCGGAAAGGCTAAATGGAGCGTATTCGGAATCTATATTCTGGCCGGAGCGGTATGTCTGGCATTATCCGTTCCCCTTTTTTCCCACAGTATCATGCTGGACGAGTCCTATTCCATCGTGTTCGCCAGAGGCAGTCTGGCCGGTATTGTGCGCGCTACAGCGGCGGACGTCCATCCTCCGCTGTACTATTTTCTGCTCTGGTTTGTGAGAGTGCTGTTTGGTGAATCCATCGTAAAATACCGGATCGTCACGGCTCTTGCATCTTATCTTAATTTGCTCTGGCTGGGCGCCACTCTGATTCGCAGAAAGTGGGGAAACGGTGTGGCTGTCTTTTATATTCTGTGGTTTGGGCTGACATACTGTACGTTTGAGAAGTCCATGATCATCCGAATGTATCCGTTGGGCTGTCTTCTGGTGACGGCGGTGGTGATCTATCTGTTTTCCCTTTATGAAAACTGGCAGAAAAAAGATTATATACTGAGTATCCTTTTTACCATAGCTGCTATGTATACACATTATTTTGCAGTGATGGCTGTATTTGCGGCATGGCTGGTTTTGTTTGCGGCGGTCTGTCTGAAGAAGCGGCAGCGCGTGTGGCAGGTTCTGGGAGGAGGAGCTTTGATCGCGCTGGGGTATCTCCCATGGATGGGAGTGGTGCTGTCTCAGACCAGAAAGGTGACGGAAGGGTATTGGATTCCCAGCTTTAACTGGAGTAATTGGTTTAAGGCTCCGGCGCTTTTGATGGAATCTTCGCTGGCAGGCTGCGGTTATGCATTGTATGTTCTGGTGTTTGCGATTTTGCTAATGGCGTGTCTGCGCAGAAACCGGGATGCGATTATTGCCGGACTGGTGTTTGCAGGTACCATGCTGATCGGCGCCTTGTTATCGGTGTGTGTGGCGCCCATCTGGGAGGAACGCTATCTGTATGTGGCCTGGGGGGTACTGGCACTTGCGATGGCGCTTACTCTGGGGAGCCGCAGCAGTGCCTTTTCCCCTTATGCACAGGGAGCGGCTGCGCTGTTGTTAGTCCTGGTGGGAGTTTTTTCTTTTGACACCATGTATCATGGCGGTCTGAACACGGATACCGCCCGGGAGTGGACGGAATTTCTGGAAGCACATGTGGAGGCGGGAGATTTGGTCATAGCGGATGACGACAGGGAGCATATTCTGGTGTATCAGGCATATCTGCCGGACAATCCTGTAGTGCTGCTGCGTAACATAACGGAAATGAGCGATTCGGATGCTGCGCAGCTTTTTGCAGATGCCGCGCAGCGTCCGGTCTGGTATGCGGTAAATTATGTCATGCAGGCAGAGGGAGTGTCTGTGATGGAAGATGTGTGTGCGCGGTATGGTCTGAGTATGCAGTCGGAGGGCCGTTTTACGATACAGGCCAAGGATATTGAGATTTTCAGATTGCAGAGTATTCAGGACAGGTAAATCGAGTTGATGTTGCGATATACGGGGGAACGGATGAGAGAGAGAATCGGATGGAAGAATCTGGCGGCGCTGCTTTTATTTGCGGCAATATTTACCGTAGTGGCTACAGGGATTTTGTATTTTTGCTTTCCGCAGTTTTTGTATCAGCTTACTTATGATGTGCATGAGAGCGATCTGTATGAGCAGGAAGTGAGAGAAGTCTTGCCCGGAACTGTTTTTACGGAAGTATTTTCTCCGGAGCAGCCCTTTGTCAGAGCCATCGGCCTGCATGTCAAGCGGGAGAGCACGGATGACGAGATCGTGGGAAGACTTTATGATGAGTCAGGAAAACTGATCGCTCAGGATTCCTTTCGGCTGCGCAATGTGGAGTATGCGTTTGATTTCAGAAAACGGCTGGATACGGGCAGAACTTATCAATTGGAGATACTTGTGCCGGAGCACAATGAAAACCCTGTGAAATTAACTTTTGGGCCGGAGGGCATCGGGCCGGGAGAACATATCTTTTTTCAAAGGGGCGGTATTGCCGGAGAGAATCAAAATGCGGACATCCGGGATGCGGATGTCCGTCATGTGGCCGACTCGCAGTCGGAAATTCTGTATATGCAGTATATATACGGAACCTACAGCAGAAAGCTGTTGGGACTGTGGGTGCTGGTGTTTGCGGTAACAGGGCTGATGCTGGGAGAGAGCCTTCTGGTCTTGTATCGTTCCGGGATAGAATTATATTGAGGGATTACCAGCCGTCTGTTCCGGATGCTCTGGTCCGGGGCCAGTCGTTAAATTTTGTATTGTCGCTGACTCTCTCTGCCGTAAGTCCGCTCTGATCCCATGACATGAAATATTTGTCATATACGCATTGAAAGTATATGATCTGGCCATATTCGTCATATGCCATTGCAAATACCACTTCGCCGTATGTTTCGGGATGCTCGGATATGTACTTTGTAGAGCTGCTGTCTCCTATGGGAGATTTGTCTTTCAGCGTGTCGGAGGCAATTTCACTGTCTGCGCCGGGAATGCTGCCTGCCAGCAGAGACGCAATCCGGTAATCTGCATTTTTGGAGAGCGCATTGCTGAGAGAACCGCTTCCTCCGCTCTCCTGCAGATATTTATAGAGCGACTGATTGCTGAAGCGCCCCATCCGTCTGGTTTCTCCGTCGATGGTTTCCTCGAATTTCAGCGCATAATGAAAGGCTTCGTTCTCAAAGGCCGAGGTATCAATAATGGCCACCTGGGCCGCGGTATAAATTGCCTTGGCATTGGTGAGAGCTCTGGTCTTTCTGGCTCTTTCCAGATAACCAAAATAAGAAAGTGTTACAATCCCGGTCAGGACGGCCATAATGGCGATGGCAATGATCAGCTCGATTAGTGAAAAGCCCGCATTGGAATTTGTTCTTTTATTCTCGTCCATTTCAATCTCCTTGAATTTGCAGATTAGAGGTTGGTTTTATTATAACATATGATTTGAACAACAGGCAATCGTCTTTTCGATTTTTGCCCCCGCTACCTAAGAGATACAAGCGCATGCACAAAAATAAGGGTATGTCAGATTACTCCAACATACCCTTAAATCCTCAAACATGTTACTTGTACAGTATTTCTGATTAACCGAAGTACCTCTTTAATAACCCTTCAAACGCTTTTCCGTGTCTTGCCTCATCTCTGGCCATTTCATGTACGGTGTCATGGATTGCATCCAGACCCAGCTCCTTAGCTCTCTTGGCGAGATCGGTCTTGCCTGCGGTAGCGCCGTTCTCGGCATCCACTCTCATCTCCAGATTCTTCTTGGTGGAATCGGTGACAACTTCGCCCAGAAGCTCTGCGAACTTGGCGGCGTGTTCAGCCTCCTCGAAAGCGGCCTTCTCATAGTACATGCCTACCTCGGGATAACCTTCTCTGTGGGCAACTCTTGCCATTGCAAGATACATGCCGACCTCAGAGCACTCGCCCTCAAAGTTGGCGCGCAGATCTTTGATGATATCCTCGCGGACACCCTGTGCAACACCTACCACATGCTCTGCAGCCCAGGTCTTTTCACCGGACTGAACAGTAAACTTCTCGGGACCTACGCCGCAGACAGGACATTTTTCGGGAGCAGTTTCTCCCTCGTAAACATAACCGCATACCTGACATACAAATTTCATAACTTTGATCTCCTTTTCCTTTGATTTTATGTTATTGCAGGGCAGTCTCCGACTTTTGTCCGGGTGCGGATGTCTTGGTACAGTCTCCGCAGATTCCGTAAAAGTAGGTTACATGTCCGGCAATTTTACCGTCAAAACCGGCTCCGGCAATATCCTGTATGGTGTCAATATTTTCCATCTCCAGGTCGATAACGCTGCCGCATTCGGTACATACAAAATGGTAATGGGGAGAGGTATCCGCGTCAAAATGGTCCACGCCGTCCCCGACCCGCAGTCTCGTGATCTCGCCCATGTTCGCAAGGAGCGTCAGATTGCGGTATACGGTTCCCAGGCTGATGTTGGGAAAATCTTTCCGCACATTCATATAGACAATATCAGCGGTAGGATGATCCTTGCGGCCCATCAGAAAAGCCATGATCTTATCGCGCTGTGCGCTGTGTTTTAAGGCCATTGCTGCCTCCTGTCTCATATCATTTCAAATTTAGTTCAAACAAAATCAGTAATCATTACTATTTTAATTATAAAAAATTTTCAGATAAAGTCAACTGCCAAATTCAAATTATTCGGAAGTTTATAAATATTTTAGGATTATATTTCAGCTTTTTAATACACTGAGGAAAAGAGTGTGCTATAATCTTGAGCAGAGGAGATACTTATATGAAGTTTAAGACACGTCTGCAGGTTACCTTTTTCAGTATCATTCTTTTGCCGCTGATTCTCATGATGATGGTATTTATGGCCATTGTGGTCTATTTGACCAATGTGCGTCAGGGAATCGGGATTCAGGAGATGGATTATGGCATGTTAGCGGACAATATGCAGGAGCTTGTCAACGCTACGGACAAGGCATATTTTGTACTGCTGGATCAGATGAACAGAGATCCCCGTGTGCTGGAGGACAAGGAGTATCTGGAGCGGATCAACAATGAGGTGTCGAGAAGATCCACTTATCTGATCGTGCGAAAGGACGAAGATATTTATTATACCGGAAATGCGGCTGCGGCCAGGAAGATTTTTGCCAAGCTGCCCGAATATGGGGAAGGCCAGCTTGCGGAGGAGAGCGGTTATTATTTTAATGAATTGGAAAAGTATGTAAAGCAGATTGATTTTCGGTTTTCAGACGGCAGTGACGGCAGTATATTTGTTGTGACCAAAGTAAATTCGCTGATCTCCCGCCATTTGCTGGCAGATATGTCCGTTGCGATCCTGTTGATTTTGATTTTTACCAGTGTTATGCTGACGCAGTGGATTCGTAAAAGTGTGTTCAATCCCATCGACCGCTTGAATGTGGCCATGCAGAAGATCAAGGACGGGAATTTTGATTATGCGCTGCAGGCCGAGTGCGGAGGTGAGATCGGGGAGCTGTACCGCAATTATGAAGATATGCGGCTGCGGCTGAAAGAGTCCACAGAGGAGAAGCAGGAGAACGAGACCCGCAATAAGGAGTTGATCAGCAATATCTCCCATGATCTGAAGACGCCGATCACGGCCATCAAGGGATATGTGGAGGGGCTTATGGACGGCGTTGCTGATACGCCGGAAAAGGTGGACAAGTATGTCAAAACCATCTACAACAAAGCCAATGATATGGACAGACTCATCAATGAGCTGACTACGTATTCCGGTATTGACAGCAACCGCATTCCCTACAATTTTCACCGCATCAATGTGGCGGATTATTTCGGGGACTGTGTGGAGGAAGTGGGGCTGGATCTGGAGTCCAAGAATATCAAGCTCAATTACTCCAATCTGGTGGATACTGACACGATTGTCATAGCCGATCCGGAGCAGATGAAGAAGGTTATCAATAATATTATCAGCAATAGTGTAAAATATATGGATAAGCCTCAGGGCTGCATAGACATTCGGATATTGGACGAGGCGGACTCCATACGGGTAGAGATAGAAGATAACGGCAAAGGGATTGCCCAGAAAGATCTGCAGAAGATTTTCGAGCGGTTTTACCGCACGGATGCGTCGCGCAACTCCGCTCAGGGCGGAAGCGGAATCGGTCTCTCCATCGTGAAAAAGATTGTTGAGGATCACGGCGGTTATATCTGGGCTACCAGCCGGGAGGGAGAGGGAACCTGTATGCATTTTGTGCTGCGCAAATATATCGAGCTGCAGCCGTAGGTCCAAAAGGAGGATAACTATGAGCAAAATATTGATCATTGAGGATGAGGTGGCAATTGCGGATCTGGAGAAGGATTATCTGGAACTCAGCGATTTCAAGGTGGATATCTGCTCCACCGGAGACGAGGGGCTGAAGGCGGCGCTGGAAGGGAATTATGATCTGATCATTCTGGATCTGATGCTGCCCGGAATGGACGGATTTGAGGTGTGCAGATGTATTCGCGAAGAGAAGAATGTGCCTATTCTCATGGTTTCCGCCAAGAAAGACGACATCGACAAGATACGCGGTCTGGGCCTGGGAGCGGATGATTACATGACCAAGCCCTTCAGCCCCAGTGAGCTGGTGGCCAGGGTAAAGGCGCACATGGCCCGTTATGAGCGGCTGGTGGGAACCAACGCCAGACCCCAGAACGATATCGTGGAGATCCGGGGCATCCGCATTGATAAGACGGCCCGCCGCGTGTATGTGGACGGCGAGGAGCGTACTTTTACCACGAAAGAATTTGATCTGCTCACCTTCCTTGCGGAAAATCCCAATCATGTTTACACGAAGGAGGAGCTGTTCCGTGAGATCTGGGACATGGACTCCATCGGCGACATTGCGACGGTGACTGTGCATATCAAAAAAATCCGTGAAAAGATCGAAAAGGATACCGCGAAACCCGAGTACATTGAGACCATCTGGGGCGTAGGCTATCGGTTTAAAGTGTAACGTATAATATCTGTAAGAGAATAATATCTGTAAAAAGTTTAATAAGAGTTTACCGTTTACCGGGGACTATTTGCTGCGGAAATAGTCCCTGATCCATTTTCCGGATTCATTCATATCTTCTTCGGTCCAGTCGGAAACCTTGTTGCAGGACGCTTTAAACACGCTGCTGGACTCGTCCTTATTTGCCAGATTCCAACAGCAGAAGCTGATATTGTACTTTTCGATAACGTCGAACCAGCTTTTGGCTGAGTCAAAGTCGTTGGCGCCGTTGCCGGATGCGTCGCACATGCCAAACTCGCTGACGAACACGGGCAGCCCGTTCTGTACGCAACTGTCCAGACGGTTCCAGAGAACATCTTTATGAGTACCCGCATAGAAATGAAGCGCATAGAGAATATTGTCCTCGTCCAGAGGATTGGCCTGCGCCTTGTCGATATCCTGACTCCAGGTTGGTGTGCCCACAATGATCACAGCGTCGGGATCGCTTTCCCGGATGACGGGAATGACTTCCTCCGCATAGGACTTCACGCTGTCCCAGGAGGCGTAGCCATTGGGTTCATTGCAGATTTCATAGAGCACATTGGTGTGACCGGCGTAGGTCTCGGACATTTCCGTAAAGAAGTCCAGAGCCTGCTCTTTATAGACATTGGGATCCTGTTCCTGCAACACATGCCAGTCGATGATGACATACATGCCCAGCTCCGTGGCGGCGTCCACGCCTGTTCGCACCAGCGATTTCAGATAGTCCTGATCTCCTCCGGCACAATATCCGTTATATTCATGCGTATACATTGCCAGCCGGACACAATTGGTATTCCAGTCGTCCCGCAGGGTCTGAAAGGATTCTTTGCTCACAAACTGAGGAAACCAGGCAATGCCGTGTGTGGACATACCATAGAGCTGGATGGGATTGCCGTTTTGGTCCACCAGGCTGGCGCCGTCCACCTTCAGCGCGCCATGCTCCGCGGCGAAGCCTTCCCCCACAGGAGAATTGCCGTCTGGGTTTTTCGTCTGATCTGTTCCGGAGGGCTGGGAGGCTGCCTGTGATTCCGGAGAAGTCTCCTGGGAATTCTCTGAAGAATTCTCCGATTGATTTTCGTTTCCTGCCATGAAAGACTCAGCCATGGAGGCTGCTACAGATTCTGCCACGGACTCCGCAATGGATTCCATCACTGCGATATCCTGTTCGCTCATAGTCTCGCTCCTTCCGCATGCCGCCAGCATGCACATGCATAATAGAATGGGTACAATCCGCTTCCCGTATCTCAGTTTCAATTCCTTTTCCCCCTTGCATATCAGTAATTGTCTGGGTATACATACCATATATACCGCACATATCCTCAGTATAGACGGAACAGGCGGGAATTGCAAGCGACTTTGCGATATGGTAAGATATGCGTAGTTATATACATCTGTACGCATAGTCAGGGTTTGATCAGGGGACTTCACATTTTTGGATGACAGGGAGACATTGATGTTACCGGAGAAATTTATTGAACGAATGAGAGAGATGCTGGGCGGGGAGTACGAGGCTTTTTTTCGGAGTCTGGGAGAGGACAGGCAGCAGGCGCTTCGGGTCAATCCTTTGAAGCGGATGGGGCAGGAGGCCCGGGCGGAGGAGCTGGCTGCCCGGTATTTTGATATGACAGGTGTGTCATGGGAGAAGAATGGGTATTATTATGCCGGGACAGATCAGCCGGGCCGGCATCCCTGTCATGAGGCGGGGCTGTATTATATTCAGGAGCCCAGTGCCATGGCGGTTGCGCCGCTTCTGGAGGTAAGGCCGGGAGAGAAGGTATTGGATCTGTGTGCCGCGCCCGGGGGAAAGAGCACTCAATTGGCGGGATATCTGCAGGGAGAGGGATTGCTTGTGAGCAACGAGATCCATCCGGCCAGAGCAAGAATCCTCTCGGAAAACATAGAGCGTATGGGCGTGAGAAACGCCTGTGTGACCAACGAGACGCCCGGGCGGCTTGCGGAGATCTTTGTGGAATATTTTGACAGGATTCTGGTGGATGCGCCCTGTTCGGGGGAGGGGATGTTCCGCAAGAACGAAACTGCCTGTTCGGAGTGGAGTCCGGAGAATGTGGAGCTCTGTGCAGGGAGGCAGGATGAGATATTGGATTGTGCCGCGCGGATGCTGCGTCCGGGGGGCAGGCTGGTGTATTCTACCTGTACCTTTGCGCCGCAGGAGAATGAGGGAAGCGTAGGACGGTTTTTGGGCAGACATGTTGAATTTTGTCTGCTGTCCATTGACAAGGAGCGTATGGGGATTCCGGCGAAGTGTTGTGACGGCAGGCCGGAGTGGGGAAACGGCGATGAGGTTCTGCGGGGGACATTGCGGCTGTGGCCCCATGTGATCCGCGGGGAAGGACATTTTGCCGCTGTGCTGCAAAAGAAGGGCGGACTGCCGGAAGGGTATGAGACGATAGCGGCAGGCGGACTGGAACGGGGAATATCGGAAAACAGCAGGGATCTGGCGCCCTGGTGGGAATTCTGGAGAGAAAACGGCGGTGGGCCAAAGGAGAATTGTTTTCCGTTTTCGGGTGTTTTTCTGCGTTTTGGGGACAATTTATATCTGGCTCCCGAGGGGATGCCCGGACTAAAGGGAATGAAGGTGCTTCGCCCGGGCCTGCATCTGGGTTGTTTTAAGAAAAACCGGTTTGAACCTTCCCATGCTCTGGCGCTGGCTCTCTCTCCTGCAGATGTGCGGTATGTGTGCCGGTTGGATGCGCAGGATGAGCGGGTGACGGCTTACTTAAACGGGCAGACTTATTCCTGGGAGGGAGAGAAGGGATGGTATCTGATTACTGTAGACGGCTGCAGTATCGGTTGGGGAAAGCTGGCAGGCGGCGTCATGAAGAATCATTATCCCAGAGGCCTTAGAAGAAACGGATAGAAGGGGAGAAAAGTATGCGTACCGGTATTGAATATGAGGACGATCATATTATAGTGGCCTATAAACCGGCGGGTCTCGCCGTACAGACGGCCAAAGTAGGGCAGGCCGATATGGTGAGCGAGCTGAAGAATCATATAAAAAGCGGTTATCTGGGCATTGTGCATCGTCTGGATCAGCCGGTGGAGGGACTGCTGGTCTTTGGCAAAAACCGTGAGGCTGCGGCGGCCCTGACAAGGCAGCTTGGAGCCGGGACGCTTCATAAGCATTATTACGCCGTTGTCTGCGGTGTGCCTGTAAAGGAGCAGGACGAGCTGACAGATTATATGGTAAAGGGCCCGGACAGGCGGGCACAGATTGTACCGAAGGAACAGGCCGGGAGCACAGGAGCCGGACGGGCGGTTTTGCGGTATCAACTGCTGGCGGTGCAGGATGAAAGATGTTCTCTGCTGGACATTCATATCGATACGGGGCGTTTTCATCAGATCCGCGCGCAGTTGTCCCATGCGGGCCTGCCGATTCTGGGTGATCTCAAATACGGCACGGAGCGGTCGGTACAGTTGAGCCGGGAGCTCTCCGTGGGCAGCGTGGCGCTTTGCGCCTGTGAGCTTGCTTTCCTGCATCCTGTGAGCGGGAAGAGGCTGTGCTTTGGGATCGTGCCCGGAGGAGCTGTTTTTCAGGGCTTTAACCAGGCTTTTTGATAGCAGAATTTGGAATGATTTTTTGAAAAAATATCGGAGTGATTCAGTTCAGAACTTTCCATACTATATGTTGTGAATCAGATTAGAGAATAGTTGGAAAGAGGGACGTCTATGTGGGAAAAAATCAGGGGAAACGGTGTTTTGCTTGCGCTTTTTTTGACAGGGACAGTCTGGTTTTTTCTGGAATTTATCACTCCGCTGATCTGCCCTGTGCTGGTGGCCATGCTCTTTGTCACGATTTTTGGACCGTTTTTGAAAAAGCTGCAGAACAGGCTGCATCTGCACAGGCAGGTGGGAGCGGTGCTGCTGTTGGTGGCGGCGGTTTTGCTGTTGGCGGGCCTGATCTGGATCTTGTTTTCCTGGATCGTGGGAAGTCTGCCGGAGTGGCTTGACAGTCTGGAGGCGGTAGAGAAGGAGCTGCGGCTTCTGCTGCACAACTGCTGTCTGGCTGTGGAGCGTTTTGTGGGAGTGGACGGGCTGTATCTGGAGAATACCATTCTGGAAGGAATTGAGGACGGGATGAGCGCGTTTAGGGAATACACCGTGCCCGGGGTAGTGTCCCATTCTCTGGAATATGCAAAGGTATTGGGGGTGTTGGGGGGCTTTCTGGTAACTTTTCTCATTGCCACGGTGCTTTTGGCGAAGGATTATGACGATATCATGAATCGCCTGCTGGACAGGGAGGACTGCCATACGCTGCTGGAGGTGATCTGCGGCGTCATTCGCTATATTGCCACTTTTGTGAAGGCGCAGGTGGTGATCATGACCGTGATCGGACTGACGGGAGCGGTGACGCTGGGACTGGCCCGGATTCACAATGGTGTGCTCTGGGGGATTCTGGCAGGCCTGCTGGATGCGCTTCCCTTTATAGGGACCGGGATCGTGCTGGTTCCGCTGGCGGTGACGCAGTTTATACAGGGCAGCTACTGGAGGGCGGCAGTGTGTCTGCTGTTATATGTGGCCTGTATTTTTTTGCGGGAACTGCTGGAGCCGAAGCTGATCGGCCGCCGTATGGGTGTGCCGCCCATTGCGGTGCTGCTGTCTTTGTACATGGGTATTCAGCTCTTTGGTGTCTGGGGAATCGTGAAAGGACCGCTGGGATTTGTGCTGATCCGGGAAAGTTATCTGAGCATCAGGCGGGCGGAGCGCACCCGCAGGGAAATTGGAGATGAAGAGCCCGAAGAGGAGATTACGGATCAATAAAAAATCATGGACACCTGAGCGTCCATGATCTACATAATAATCGTCGCGACAAGATTCGAACTTGCGACCTCTGCGTCCCGAACGCAGCGCTCTACCAAACTGAGCCACGCGACGATACCAACAGTAAAATAATAAATAAAAAGACATTGATTGTCAAGAGAAAAACGAATAAGATATAAGAAAGGTTAAATTAAAAAGTATGAAAACGAGGAAGACATAGGTGAATGAAACGACAGTAATTTTGAAAAAAGGCGAAGGGCGCACACTGAAGGCAGGCGGCATGTGGGTCTACGATAATGAGATTGACACGATAAAAGGAAGCTTTGAGGACGGAGATATTGTGGCGGTTCATGATTTTGACAATTATTTCATGGGCTATGGCTATATCAATACCGAGTCTAAGATCACCGTGCGGCTGCTCTCCCGAAAGAAGGATGCTGTCATAGACGAGGACTTTATGGAGATGCGTGTGCGGGCGGCATGGAATTATCGCAGGGAGACCATCGATACCTCAAGCTGTCGTGTGATCTTTGGGGAGGCGGATTTTCTGCCCGGTATCGTGGTGGACAAGTTTGCGGATGTGCTGGTGGTGGAGTCGCTGGCGCTGGGTATTGACAGATGGAAGCTTGTCATTGTGGACGCGTTGAAGAGGGTGCTGGCGGAGGACGGTATTTTTATCCGGGGCGTTTATGAGCGCAGCGATGCCAAAGTACGCCTTCAGGAGGGTATGGAGCGTTGCAAGGGATTTATCGGAGAGCCCTTTGACACAAAAGTGGAAATTGTAGAAAATGGAGTAAAGTATATTGTGGATGTGGAGGATGGGCAAAAAACCGGATTCTTTCTGGATCAGAAGAACAATCGGGCCGCCATACACAGAATCTGCCGGGACAGGGATGTGCTGGATTGCTTTACCCATACGGGATCCTTTGCGCTGAACGCAGGTATCGCCGGGGCAAAGAGCGTACTGGGTGTGGATGCTTCCATGCTGGCTGTAAATCAGGCCGTGGAGAATGCGGTGTTGAACCATCTGGAAGACCGGGTGCATTTTCAGTGTGAAGATGTGTTTGAATTATTGCCCCGGCTGGAGGCGGAGGGCAGAAGCTTTGATGTGGTGATTTTGGATCCGCCTGCTTTCACCAAATCCAGAAATTCCGTCAAAAATGCGGTGAAAGGTTATCGAGAGATCAATCTGCGTGGACTGAGATTGGTGCGGGACGGCGGATATCTGGCCACCTGTTCCTGTTCGCATTTTATGGAGCCGGAGCTGTTTGCCAGAACCATCCGCGAGGCGGCAGCAGGAGCGCACAGGAGGCTGCGGCAGGTGGAGTTTCGCACCCAGGCCTGCGACCATCCGATCCTGTGGGCTGCCGATCAGTCTTATTATTTGAAGTTCTATATTTTTCAGGTGGTGAGCGAGCAGTGAATCAGTCCTGCCGGGGCAAAGCTTTAGTTTTTTTCAGGATAAGGTCATAGGCAGAGATATTCAGAGCCAGAGATATCCCGATAAGAATGTACGAAATTATCCTGAAAAGGATGTTCCAAAAGTCTAAATCCGCATTTGTGTACAAACATATTATCGGAGTCCCCAGCAGGGAAAATACAGCCTGTCCAATGGATGATATGAGCGACAGGATTGCAATTTTTTTGATACGTGGGTCATTCATTTTTTTCGATTTTATAAGAGAAATAACGGCCATAACAATCATGAAGATGCTCAAAGCTATGTAAATGATAAGTTGTAGGATTCCTATTACCAGAGCCAAAAGTATAACCAGCAGGATAGAATTAAACATGCTCACCATATCGTCTAAATCACTCATATAAAAAGCTCCTTTCTATTTTTAATTTATATGATATTATAATAACTGTCAATATGAAAGCAGGAGGGTATGCAAGTGGAAAATCAGGCAAACAAGCAGAAAACGATGGATTATGAAGCACAGATTCAGGAGTTGCTGTCGCAGCTTACATTGGAAGAAAAGGTGGGAATGATCCATGGGAACGGACTCTTTCGTACCAAAGCGGTAGAACGCCTGGGAATCCCCCGGCTGGTGACCTCGGACGGGCCCATGGGAGTGCGTATGGAGTTCCCCGACGACAGTTGGATTCCTGTTGGGAAATCCGATGACTATGTGACATACAATCCCAGCAATTCCGCTCTGGCGGCGACCTGGAATCCTGAGCTTGCCTATGAGAGCGGCAAGGTTTTGGGTGAGGAGGCCAGAGGGCGCGGCAAGGATGTGATTCTGGCGCCGGGCATCAATATCAAGAGGGATCCGCTGTGCGGCCGGAATTTTGAATATATGAGCGAGGATCCCTGCCTAATCAGGAATATGGCGGTTCCGTTTATACAGGGAGTTCAGGAGTGCGATGTGGCGGCCTGCGTTAAGCATTTTGCGGTGAATAATCAGGAGACGGACCGGCTGGCGGTGGATACGCTGGTGGACGAGAGGACGCTGCGCGAGATTTATCTGCCCGGCTTTCAGGCGGCAGTGCAGGAGGGCGGCACATACTCTCTCATGAATGCCTACAACAAATTCAGAGGTGTTTTTTGCAGCGAGAATAAGGAGCTGCTGGACGATATCCTGAGAGAGGAATGGGGATATGACGGAACTGTCATAAGTGACTGGGGCGCGGTTCACTCTACGAAAGAGACGGCGGAGGTCTCCATGGATCTGGAGATGAGCGTGACCTCGGATTTTGACGATTATTATCTGGCAAATCCTCTGATTCGCGCTGTGCAAAACGGTGAGGTCAGCGAGGCGGCTGTGGATGCAAAGGTACGCAATCTGCTGCGCATGATGTTTCGGCTGAAGATGTTGGGCGAGGAGGCGCCCCGCCGCAAACAGGGGGCCTACAACACGCCGGAGCATCAGCAGAAGGTTTTGGAGACCGCCAGGGAGAGCATCGTGCTTCTGAAAAACGAGCCCGTCGATGACGGGGGAGAGCAGGGCGGCAGTGGGCAGGGCGGCAGGAAGGCCGGCAGCGGGCAGGGTAGCAGGCTTCTGCCCCTGACGAAGGAGCGACTGGCTCCGGTGCCGGTTCGAGCGGAGAGTGACGGCAGGATTCTGTCAGTGAAAAAGAAAAAGATTGCTGTCATCGGCGATAATGGAGAGCATCTGCATGCGGCGGGAGGAGGAAGCGCCGAGATCAAGGCGTTGTATGAAGTTTCTCCGCTGCTTGGTCTGAAGAAGGCATTGGGCGGCAATGTGGAAGTGTGTTATGCGCAGGGATATTATATTCCGGGCAAAAAGGATGTAAACGAGGTGAACTGGCAGGAGGCCAGTCTGGAGCAGAAGGTTATGGGGCAGGAGAATCCTGACAGTGAGGAACAGCAGACGCTTCGGGAGGAGATTGTCAGAAACAGGCAGATGCTTCTGGAGGAGGCCTGTGCTCTGGCAAAAGAGTCAGATATTGTGATTTTTGTGGGCGGTCTGAATCATGACTATGATACAGAGAGCAGAGACAGAGCGGATATGAAGCTTCCCTACGGTCAGGACGAGCTTGCGGAGGCTCTGTTGGATATTGCTCCCAATACCATTTTTGTGATGGTGGCGGGCTCCCCGGTGGAGATGCCCTGGCGTAAGCGGGCCAAGGCTCTGTTATGGTGCTATTATTCAGGCATGAGGACGGGAGATGCGCTGGCGGAAATCCTTTTGGGAAGAGCCAATCCCTCCGGCAAGCTGCCTGAGACCTTTCCGGCTGTCTATGAAGACACGGTGACTTACAAAAACGGACAGTTTGGACTGGAAGGGAGCGTAGAGTATCGGGAAGGTATTTTTGTGGGTTATCGCTATTATGAGAAGGAGGGAGTAAAGCCGGCTTTTCCCTTTGGATATGGTCTTTCCTACACGGAATTTGCCATGGATGACCTCCGGGTGAAAGCTCAGAGCGCAGAGGGGGTTGAGCTGACGCTGAAGGTGACGAATACCGGACATATGGCGGGGAGTGAGGTTGTGCAATGTTATGTCACGGACTGTGAGTGCAGTGTGGAGCGTCCTGTCAAAGAGCTGAAAGCATTTCAGAAGGTATTTTTGCAGCCGGGGGAGAGTCGGGAAATCTGTCTGACCCTGTCCCGCCAAGCATTTGCCTTTTATGATGTGGCTCAGAAGCGCTTTGTCGTGGAGCCGGGCAGTTTCCTGCTGCATGTGGGCAATTCCTCGGACAATTGCAGGCTGCGGACAGAGATTACGCTTTGATGGCCATGTCTGTAAAATATATGATATAAAACGGTACAAACAGTATTGAAAATTTTACTTGACAAGAGTCGGTATGTGATATAGTCTAAATGCGAATGAATTGCATTTGCATTTAGACTATTGTATTTGGACGGCCGGCAGATCCGAGGAGGCCGTAACCGGGAGGAAGTCATGTTACATGCTTTGGAACATGCGGCAGCGCATACAGTCAAAGACAGTTATCTGGTCATATTGATCTTGTTTCTGACCTATCTGGCCATGGAGTATCTGGAGCACAGCACCGGAGGAAAAGTTCAGCTTCTGATGCGGAAGTCGGGGAGGTTTGGTCCTGTGGTGGGAGCAGTGGCAGGCATAGTGCCTCAATGCGGTTTTTCGGCAGCGGCATCAAATCTCTACGCCGGAAGGGTGATTACGATGGGAACGCTGCTGGCTGTCTATCTGTCTACTTCCGACGAGATGCTTCCGGTGATGCTTTCCGCCCATGCTCCTGTAGGTACGATAGCCGCAATTCTTCTTGTGAAGGTTTTGGTGGGCATGACTGTCGGTCTGCTCATCGATCTGTTTTGCGGACGGCGGCGGGAGGAACATGAGCATATTCATGAGATCTGTGAACAGGAACATTGCGGCTGTGAGAGGGGGATATTAAGGTCTGCCCTGAGACATACGCTGCAGGTGGGCATTTTCCTTTTGCTGATCAGTTTTGGGCTTAATCTGGTGCTGGAGATTCTCGGGGAGGATGTGCTTGCGGGATTTTTACTGAATCGTCCCATTGTGGGACCGGTTGTAGCGGGACTTGTGGGATTTATTCCGAATTGTGCGGCATCGGTGGCCATCACGGAACTTTATCTGGAGGGCCTGATCGGTGTGGGTTCTCTGCTGTCGGGCCTTTTGGTGGGCGCCGGCGTGGGACTGTTGGTGTTGTTCCGCGTGAACCACAGGCGGTGGGAGAACTGTAAAATTATGGCTATTTTGTATATGGCAGGCGTTTTGACAGGTGTTGCGGCGGAATTTATTTTATCATAAAACAGTGTATATTTTAGAATAAATTGAGGGACAATAGATTGATGGAAGGGAAAAATACGGAGCAGGAACAACAATATCCTCAGGGTATCAAATGGACAAAGCAGAGAAAATGTGTATATCAGGTGTTGTCAGAGGCCAGGGAGCCGCTTTCGGCCCAGCAGATCTATCTGTTGTCCGGCGAGAAGGCCGGACAGGACGCCTATGCGCTTTCCACCATTTACCGGATTCTGGCGTTTTTTGAGGAAAACGGGTTGGTGAACAGTACCACATGGATAGGAGATGATACCGTAGTTTATGAGCTGGACCGGGGCGAACATACTCATTATGCTGTCTGCCTGGACTGTCACCGGCGGATAGCGTTGCACAGTTGTCCCCTGTCTGTGGGGCATTTTGGGCACCGCCACGCAGAGCAGGAAGAGGAGCTCAACGGATTCACGGTTGTCGGACATAAAATCGAACTTTATGGTTATTGCAGTGCCTGCAGCGCTAACCGTCTAAACCCGTAGTAATTTGTGCTGAATTAGAGAAGCAAAACCTTTTTTTAAAAAAATTAAAATAAATTGAAAAAAACACTTGCATTTAGGGAAACTATATACTATAATAACACTTGCGTTGAAAAAGACATAATGAATGCGTCTTTAGCTCAGTTGGTAGAGCACCTGACTCTTAATCAGGGTGTCCAGGGTTCGAG